>JAWWOO010000041.1:0-175742 GCA_033851545.1 Frankiales bacterium
GGTAGGTGCGGGTGTGGTAGTCGAGGAGGTGTCCGTCGACCGGGTGGTAGATCATCCGTTGGAACTCGCTGTCGGTGGCCAGCTGGCGGGCCATCCCGGCCGGGATCTTGCCGTAGCCGGCCAGCTCGCCGGTGTCTTGGCGCAGCCCGAGCAGGGTGGGCAGCGAGATCAGCAGCCGGGTGATCACCTTCGGGGTCAGTGGGGTGGTCACATCGCCGGGGGTGGAGCCGAGCACGCAGCCGATCAACGCATCGGCCATCCGCTCATCGACGTTCCGGTCGTCGGCCGGGTCCGGGCTGGGCACCGCGGCGGCCCGCTGCAGGTGTTCCTGGATGGCGACCGCTTCGACTGGCGGGAGGTAGGCGTACAGCAACACCAGCCCGTCGGTGCCGCGGTGGTCGAAGCCGACCCGGCGGGTTTTGCGGGTCTTGGCGAACATCCGGACCCCCCAGTCCGGGTCGACCCGCCGGGCTGCGTCCCGCAGCGCGGTGCGCAGCTCCGCCCCGGTCAACCCGGCCGCCTGGGGCAGGATCTCCGCCTCGACCTGGGCGGCCAGCTCCGGGGGCAGGGTGGTCAGGGTCTGCAGCATCAGCCACACCCGGTAGCCGTCGATCCGGCCCTGGGCGAGCCTCTGCTGGGTGGCGGTGAAGGTGGAGCCCATCAGCCGGGCGTGGCGGATCCGCCCGGCCGCGTGACCGACCGTCACGTGCAGCGCGGCGGCCAGCTCCAGCGGGGTGAACTCGTCGGACCGGGCCGCCTGGGTGTCCTGCGGGTCCGGGTCCGGGCCGACCAGGTCGAGCAGGGCGGCTTGTTCCGCGGCGGTCGTCCAGGCCAGCTGCGGCTGCCACAGCTGCACCACCGAAAGTTTCTGCTCGTCGGTCAGCGCCTGCCCGCGCAACGACACCAGCAGCCGGGCCGCCTCCGGCCCGGGGCCGGCCGCAGCGATCGCCAGCAGGGTTTCCGGCACCGACAGCGGGCCCAGCTCGCTCACCGGCGCCCACTTTTCCGGGCAGCCCACGGTGTCCGTCTCGGCGGCAGCGTCCAGCCACCACGGGGCCTCAGCCCAATCGGTGGCGGTGACGTCGTCCATGAAGAGAACACTAGGGCAGGGGTACGACAGTTTCCGGTCGCGAACGACGTATCGAAGGCGGATCCCCTGAAAACATTGAAGAATTTTTCTGCGGCTTCGACCTGACCGGGAAGCCCGCTTGGGTCGGCAGGCTGGATTGCCGCAGCGCCAGCAACAGTAGCCGCTCGCGGTGCATCGGCGGCGCCGAGCACGAACGGCACAGGGCGGGCAGCCGCGACCGGTGCACTCCGCTCTTGAGCGTGAGGTTGCATCGGGTTCTGCACGAGCCGCGCGCCGGCCTCCGCCACCACGTCCGGCTCATCAAGGATGCGATGTCGACGGTGGTGCGTCGCCCCCAGCGTCGCGGAGGACCATCCGGGTGCCGGCTTCTGGACAGGCAGCAGCGATGGTGCGGAGCGTCCCCTCGTCGAACGGCACCAGCCTGCACCTGTCCTGGACCGTTGTGGTGACGTCGCCGCGCGAGCAGCTCAGCCGTCATCAACCTGCAGCGCGCAGTTCCTGGCGACGCCGCGACACCTAGAGCGGCGGGTTGGCAGCCCGTACGGCCTCGGCGCCGTTGACGTCGCCCCGCGCGAGCAGTCCGGCCACCACGCCCTCGATGTCGGCCTGAGGGCGGTTTTGGCTGAGCTTGGCCTTGGCCTCGATCCGGCTGATCACCAGCTCGACTCCGACGATCGCCCGCAGCTGGCCCTCCACGTAGGCCACCGGCGCGTCGTCGACCGACCAGGGCCGCGGCTCGGACGCCTCGTGGTGGTCGGTCAGCCGGCGGACCAGAGACGACAGCCAGACCGGGTCGTCATGAACCACCAGCGACCCGTACACGTGGGCGGTGAGGTAGTTCCAGGTCGGGACCACACGCCCGTTCTCGACCTTGGTGGCGTAGAAGTTCGGCGAGATGTACGAGTCCGGCCCGTGCACGATGACCAGCGCCTCGCCGAGGGTCGGCAGCTGCCACTGCTGGTTGTTGCGCGCGACGTGACCAAGCAGGGCCCCGTGGGAGCCGGCGGCGGGATCGAAGAGGAACGGCAGGAACGTCGCGATCATGCCCTGCGCCGTCGACGTCACGAGGTCGGCAGCGGCGCCTCGGGAGAGCAGGGCATGCAGGTCTTCGTCGGAGGCCTGGAAATGCTGCGGTACGTACATCGTCCTGCTCCTCGTCGTCAGCTGACTCTCCCACGATGACATCTTGGGCGGTCGCCGGTCTGTACGGGTGAGCCAACCGGAGGATGACCATGACCGACGTACGTGCCGCGCAACGCTGGGTGCTGTTCCTCATGTCGGGAGCCGCCTTGATGGTCGCTCTCGACCAGCTGGTGGTGTCGACGGCGCTGACCACGATGCAGCGCGACCTGCACGCCTCGCTCGAGACCCTCGAGTGGACCGTCAACGCGTACAGCCTCAGCTTCGCCGTTCTGCTCATGACCGCCGTGGCCCTCGGCGATCGCTGGGGGCGCCGCCGGATGCTCGTAGCCGGCTTGTCGCTGTTCACCCTGGCCTCCGTCGGCTGCGCCCTCGCGCCAGGCGTGGGCTGGCTGATCGCGGCCCGGGCGGTCCAGGGTGCCGGCTCCGCCTGCGTGATGCCGCTGGCGATGGCGATGCTCACTGCCGCCTACCCGCCCGAACAGCGCGGCAAGGCGCTGGGGGTGTTCTCGGCGCTGCTCGGCCTGGCCGTCGTCGGCGGCCCGCTCGCGGGGGGCGCGGTGACCCAGGGTCTGGCGTGGCAGTGGATCTTCTGGCTGAATGTCCCCATCGGCCTGGTGGTGGTGCCGCTCGTGCTCACCCGCACGCAGGAGAGCTTCGGACCGCGACGGAGGCTCGACGCGGGCGGACTGGTGCTGGCGACGGCGGCGGCGTTCGGACTGGTGTGGGGGCTGATGCGCGGCAACACGTCGGGGTGGCACAGTGCCGAGGTGCTGACCGCCCTCATCCTCGGTGGTGCGGCCTTCGCCTCGTTCGTCCGGTGGGAGCTGCACACCGCGGAGCCGATGCTGCCGATGCGGTTCTTCCGCTCGGCCGGATTCGCTGCCGGGAACGCCTCGGCCTTCCTGCTGTACGCGACCCTGATGGGCGCGCTGTTCTTCGTGTCGCAGTACCTCCAGGTCGTCTTCGGCTACGGGGCACTCGGCGCTGGTCTGCGCCTGCTGCCCTGGACCGTGCCGCTCTTGGTCGCGGCCCCGGTCTCCGGGATCCTGACCGACCGGTTCGGACCGCGGACACTGCTGTCCACCGGCCTGCTGCTGCAATCGGCCGGGCTGGCGTGGGTGTCCCTGAATGCCAACGGCCACCACGGGTACGGCGCCTCAGTGGCCGCACTCGTCGTCGCCGGGACCGGCGTCACGATGGCCATGCCGGCCGCGCAGAGCGCGGTCCTCGGTGCCGTACCCCCGCCGGCGATCGGCAAGGCCTCCGGCACATTCAGCACTCTGCGGCAGCTCGGGGGCGTGTTCGGGATCGCTGTGCTGGCAGCAGTTTTCGCCTCGCGGGGCAGCTATGCAACGGGTCGCAGCTTTGAGAGCGGGTTGGCACCAGCGCTGGCCGTCGCAGCCGTGATGTCCCTGCTCGGTGCAGCCATCGGCCTCGCCACCCCTGGGCGCAGGAAGCCGGTACCGCAGCCGCAGGCTGAGCACGTACCGGCTGGTGTCCGTGGCTGAATCCCTTGCGGAGAAGGATTTCGCCGAGCTGACTCAGCCGTACCGTCGGGAGCTTCTGGTGCACTGCTACCGCATGCTCGGCTCCCCGCACGACGCCGAGGACCTGGTCCAGGAGACGTTGCTGCGGGCCTGGCGCGGCTGGGCCGGGTTCGAGGGTCGCTCGTCGATGCGCACCTGGCTCTACCGGATCGCCACCAACGCCTGCCTCAACGCGCTCGAGAGCCGGGAGCGGCGCGTCCTGCCCTCCGGCCTGCTGGCGCCCAGCGAGGACGAGCATTTCGACGTCGAGGCTGCATGGGCTGACAGCACGTGGATCCAGCCGTTGCCGGATGTCTCGACGCCGGAGGCCATCATGCTCGACCGATCAGGTACGCGGCTGGCGATGGTCGCCGCCCTGCAGACGCTATCGGCCAGGGAGCGGGCAGCGGTCATCTTGCACGACGTGGTCAAGCTGACCAGCGCAGAGGTCGCGGAGGCGCTGGACACCACGACGGCCGCCGTCAACAGCGCACTGCAGCGGGCGCGGGGCCGTCTCGCCGAGGCGGAGCCGCACGAGGACGAGATCGTCGAGCCGACAGACCCGGCGTGCAGAGCCGCGATCGAGGCGTACGTCGAGGCCTTCCACACCGCCGATATCCCCATGCTGGTAGGCCTTCTGCGTCAGGACGTCTCCATCGAGATGCCTCCGGTGCCGACCTGGTTCGCCGGCATCGACGATGTCGCCGGCTTCCTGACCAGCCGGGTGGTAACGCACGCCGGTCGGTGGCATCTCCTGCCGACGTCGGCCAACGGGCAGCCGGCGGCAGCGGCCTACGTCCTGGACTCGGAGGGCGTCTACCGCGCGCACGGCCTGCACGTCCTGACGGTCACCCGAACCGGCATCTCGCGGATCGTGGCCTTCCGGGACACTTCCTTGTTTCCCGTCTTCGGCCTGCCTCGAGAGGTTCTTACCGGCGTGCGGTGATTCTTCGGCGCGGCGCTGGTCTCTATGGCAGACCCCGCTGAACGGAGAGACATGACCACCGAACCCCGTACCGTCAGCCCGACGCCGACGGTCGCACTACCAGCCATCAGCACCGGCTGGACGCTGGCGCTCGCGTCGCTGGGCGCCTTCCTCACGTCCTTGGACGTGGTCGTCGTCGCGACCGCGCTGCCGACATTGCGCACTCAGCTGCACGCCTCCTTGTCCGATCTCGAATGGACCATCAATGCCTACAACCTGGTGTTCGCCTGCCTCTTGCTGACCGGCGCAGCACTCGGTGACCGCTTCGGCCGCAGACGCGGCTACGTTGCCGGCCTGCTCGTGTTCACCCTCAGCTCGGCTGCGGCCGCGCTGTCGACCACGGCCGGCGAGCTGATCGCTGCACGGATCGCGCAGGGAGCCGGTGCTGCGATCGCGATGCCGCTCACGCTGACCCTCATCAGCGAGGCCTTCCCGGTGGAGAAGAGAGGCGCGGCCATCGGCATCTGGGGCGGCGTGAGCGGCTTGGGCGTGGCGGCCGGGCCCCTGGTGGGCGGCGCCATCGTGCAAGGGCTGTCCTGGCACTGGATCTTCTGGCTCAACGTCCCCGTCGGGTTGGTCGTGGCCGCCCTGTCCGCGGTCAAGCTGCGGGAGAGCCATGGGCCGCGTCCGCAGCTCGACGTCCCAGGGCTGCTGCTCGTCGGGACAGCGTTCCTCGCCCTGACCTGGGCCCCTGTGAAGGCCCCGGCCCTCGGCTGGGGCTCGGCCGAGGTGGTCGGATCCCTGGCGGCCGGGATCGCTTTGCTGGCGGGCTTTGCGGTCTGGGAGCGACGGGCCACCTACCCGATGCTGCCGTTGGCCTATTTCCGCCGGCGCAGCTTCATGTCGGTCAACTTCGTGGCGTTCTTCCAGTTCATCTCGCTGCTCGGCTCCCTGTTCATGGTCACCCAGCTGTTCCAGATCGGCCTGGGCTACTCCCCACTCGGGTCAGGCGTCCGCATCCTCGTCTGGATGGCGATGCCGATGCTCGTGGCCCCCGTCGCCGGCGCGCTGGCCGACCGGTTCGGCAACAAGCCGTTCATGATGGCCGGCCTGGCGATGCAGGGAGCCGGCCTCGGCTGGCTGGCCGCCGTGGTCTCGCCGGGAGTGGGCTACGGACCGCTGATCGGCCCGCTCATCGTGTCGGGCATCGGCATCTCGATGTGCTTCCCGACGGTCGCCAACGCCGTTGTCGGCTCGGTGCCGCTGGAGGACTCCGGCATCGCCGCCGGCACCAACAGCGCCTTCCGTGAGCTGGGCGGTGTGTTCGGGATTGCCATCATGGCGGCAGTCTTCGCCGCCAACGGCAGCTATGTCAGCCGGACGAGCTTCATCCACGGATTCCGGCCGGCGATGGTGGTCGCGGCCCTCGTACCGGTGCTCGGGCTGGCCGCTGCCGCGCTGGCTCCGTCCCGTGCCAAGGCCCTGGAGTCGATGTGAACGCCGTCGTGACCGGTGCCAGCCGGGGCTTCGGCCGCGGGATCGCGGTGGCTCTGGTGGCCGAGGGCATCGACGTGGTCGGCGTCGCCCGTGGGGCAGAGCCCTTGCAGGCATTGGCATCCGAGCTCGGCAACCGGTTCACGCCGGTCGTTGCCGATGCCGCGGATCCGGTCGTGGCTGCCGACCTCGTGACGATTCACCGGCCGGAGGTGCTCGTACTCAACGCGGGCGCCGTCCCGCCGATGGCGCCGGTGCACGAGCAGAGCTGGACGTCGTTCGTGCAGAACTGGGAGACCGACACCCGGCACGTCTTCGAGTGGGTGGGTGCGGCGCTCCGGCTGCCGTTGGCCCCCGGAAGTCTGGTGGTGGTCATCTCGAGCGGCGCAGCGTTGAGGGGCTCGCCGATGAGCGGCGGCTATGCCGGGGCGAAGGCGACCGTACGGTTCATCGCCTCGTACGCCGCCGATGAGTCCGACCGCGCCGGCCTCGGGTTGCGCTTCGTCACGTTGCTGCCCCAGCTCACGCCGCTGACCGGGGTCGGCGCCGTGGGTGCCGCCGCCTATGCAGACCGGCAAGGGATCAGCGTCGCCGACTACGCCCGGGGTTTCGAGCCCCTGCTGACCCCCGAACTGGTGGGAGCGGCAGTGGTCGAGGCGCTGAAGAGCCTTGGCCACCAGGAGCTCATGCTGACCGGCTCAGGTCCGCTCGGTATCCCGCCCGGCCGATGAGTTTGGTGGCCGCGGCGGGTCTCTACCTGCGCAGGACCACGCTCAGGAGGCGACGATGACGGCGGCAGCATTCGAGACAACCGGCAGGGCGGAGTTCGGTTCGGCCACGGAGCCCTACCGACGCGAGCTGCTGGCCCACTGCTACCGCATGATCGGCTCGATCCACGACGCCGAAGACCTCGTCCAGGAGACCTACGTACGGGCCTGGCGGGCCTATGACCGGTTCGAGGGCAGATCCTCGGTCAGGCTCTGGCTGTACGCGATCGCCACCCGCGTCTGCCTGACGGCCCTGGAGAGCCGGGCCAGGCGCCCGCTGCCGTCAGGCCTGGGCCCGCCCGAGCACGACCCCGGGGCGGGCGTGGCGGTGACCGGCCCGTCGGAGGCGTGGCTCCAGCCGGCGCCGGATGCTTTGCTGGGCACGGGATCCGAGGACCCGGCGGGTGTCGTCGTGGCCCGCGAGGGGGTACGGCTGGCGTTCGTCGCCGCGCTGCAGCACCTGCCGGCGAGGCAGCGGGCGGTGCTCATCCTGCGCGACGTGCTGGCCTGGCACGCGGCAGAGGTCGCCGAGCTGCTCGGCACCAGCACGATCGCCGTCAACAGCACGCTGCAGAGGGCTCGGGCCCACCTCGGCACCGTCATGCCGGCACCGGACGAGCTGGCCGAGCCGGACGACCCCGCGACCCGCGCGGTCGTCGACCGTTACGTCGCGGCGTTCGAACGGGCCGACGCGGCAGGGCTGGCCGAGCTGCTGCGCGCAGACGTCGAGCTGGAGATGCCGCCGAATCCCGTCTGGTTCGCGGGCCGGGACACGGTCGTCAGCTTCTTCGACGCGCGGGTGCTCGGCTGTGCCGGACGGTGGCGCTTGGTCCCGATACGGGCCAACGGTCAGCCGGCGCTGGCCGCGTACGGGCAGTCGCAGGACGGCTGCATGCGGGCGCACGGCATCCAGGTCCTCGACGTCGTCGACGGCAAGGTCGCCCGGATCGTGGCCTTCAACGATGCCTCGCTGGTGCCGATGTTCGGCCTGCCGACCGTCCTCAGCCGCTGAAGCCCAGGTAGCGGTGCCGCGGGACCATCCTGGACCGCTCGAGCTCGGTGGGCTTGGTGAAGGACCGCCCGGTCGTCGGGTCGACCGGCGCGAAGAACTCGGTGTGCGACATGACGGCCATCCCGCCGCACATCGGGTCGTCGGCGAGCGTCACGTAGACGACGACCACGCGTCCCGGGATCGAGGCGTCATCGCCGATGCCGAGGACGTGCCGGCGCACGCCGTCCCACTGCTCGTACAGGCCGGCCTGCACGTCGGGCAGAGCGGTCCTGCGCCGGAGCCACGGCTTTTCAGCGCTTATCGTCACCGTGCCACCTGTCCTGCGTCCGTGCTGTCCTGGTATCTGTCGGTCGTTCCGCGGCAATGCTGAGTCTCTTCCTGCCCCGATTTGCGGGGGTCAGCCGGCCAGCGCGGCCGCGACCGTGAAGAGCTGCTCGTCCGTCCCCGGCGAGCCGACCAGGCACAGCCCGACCGGCGCGCCGCCCGGCCCCGGGATCGGTACGGTCAGCGCGGGCAGGCCGCCGATCGAGGCTGCGACCGTCAGCGCGAGCAGCCGGTTGCGGACATCGGCGGTGCGGGCCTCCGCTGCGGTCGGTGCGGTCACCGGTACGGTCGGGATCACCATCACCCGGCCCCGAAGGACGTCGAGGAGCTGGGCGCGGATGGCTCCGGACTGCCGTTGTGCCACCGCGACCTCGGTCGGCGTCAGCGCGGCTGCCGCGTCCAGCCGGGCCCGGACATCCGGCCCGAGCTCCGGATCGGCAGAGCGCAGCCACTGCCCGAACGTCTTCCAGACCTGCGCCCCCTGCGAGATGCCGAAGGTGCGGACCAGGGTCGAGGGCGGACGGCTCTGCAGCAACGTGCTGACGCCCTGAACCGGCAGCACGCCCTTGAGCCGGCCCAGCGCAGGCGTCAGGGCAGTGATGATGTCGGGATCGGCCTGCAGCCAGAGGTCATCGGGTACGAGGAACTCCCGGACCTCGGGAGCCGGCACCGGATCGAGCAGCAGGCCCGCCGTGGTCGCCATCAGCTCCAGCGATCTCGTCAGGACGCCGACCGTGTCGTGCGTGGGTCCCAGCGCCATCACGCCGCCTCGCCGGATCCGGCCCCAGCTCGGGCGCAGGCCGTACAGCCCGCACCACGCGGCCGGGACCCGGATCGAGCCCGCGGTGTCCGTGCCGAGCCCGATGTCGGCGAGGCCCGCCGCGACCGCCACGGCAGAGCCGCTCGAGGAGCCGCCCGGAGTCCGGCCCGGTGCCATCGGGTTGTCCAGGTCCCCGTAGTGGAAGTTGCTTCCGGCCAGGCTGTACGCGAGCTCGTCGGTGTGCGTCTTGCCCACGACGACCGCCCCCGCCTCGCGCAGAGTCGCCACGGCGTCGGCGTCACGGGACGCGCCCGGATGCTGGGCCAACCACGTCGGGTTGCCCCCGCCGGTGGCGTAACCGGCGAGGTCGAACACGTCCTTGACCGCGAGCCGCAGTCCGTCGAGAGCGCCAGATCCCTTGGCCGGCAGCGGCTCTGCGGTCAGGTCGGCCCACGGGACGAACGGTGACTCCAGTCGAGTCATCGGATCACCTTGCACTCCAGGGAAAACCGGGGCGCGGCGGTGAGCGCGGTGAGGAAGTCCTCGGGATCGGTATAGGCACGGTCGTCCACCAGCTGAGCCTGTACGGGGAAGTCCACGGCGTCGTCGGCAAAGGGGTACGGGTCCAGCCGGAGCCGGAAAGCCCCCGCATTGCGGCACGCCAGCGCTGTGCCGCCGGGGAGCGGGGCGATGACACCGTCGGCGGCGTGCCGGAACGCGAACTGCAACGACAGCCGGTCCCAGACCTGCAGCAGCAGATAGGCCTCGCGGATGGTCGGCTGGTTCCACGGCTCGGGTGTGGGGTGACGCAGCGCCTGCTGGGCGAGATCGATCTGCAGCAGGGCCATGTCGCGGAGGAACTCGTCCACGAGACAGCGTTCCTCGGCGGTCAGCGACTGCTCGGCGACCTCCTCGAGCCGGTAGCTGCCGTAGCGGTCGTTGTAGAGCCCCGCGCCGTGCATGCTCACCAGCAGGCCGGTCCACGGGTCGTGCTCGGCGGCCCGGGCGATGCCGGCCCGATAGGCCTTGACGTGCTGCACCGGGGGGATGGAGTGAAATTGGTACGGCTGCGCCGTCGACGGGTCGAGCGAGGGCCGGGACTCCCAGATGGCCCAGCCGTCGTCGTGATGCGTTGCTGCCAGGGTCGTGGCGAGCTCCGGCTGGGGCAGGGGCAGCACGTCGTCGTTGCCCCAGGCCGACGCGAACAGCCCGGTCTGCACGCCGTGCTCCGGCTGCCGTACGCACAACAGCCGGTTGTCGAACCTCGTGAGGATCATGAGAGTGGGTCGAGGTCCGTGCGACGCAGGCTGCAGTGGATGCCCTTGACCCCGTCGACGACCTGGCTGACCTCGAAGTCGCCCGCGGCGCTGAGGTAGGCCAGGGCGATCGGCGCCGGCAGCGCGAACTTCAGGCCGAGGAAGGCGATCGCGTTGCGGGTGGCGTCTCTCATCGCCGCGTCGAGCGAAGGGTCCAGGCCCATCACCACGTACTGGCCGTCCGTCTGTCCCCACGGCGCGGTCAGCGACGCGGCCATCCGCCGGATCGCCGGGTCGCTGTGCACCGTCAGCCGTACGGTTGCCCGCAGTGGTGCCTCGAAAGCGGTGAGGGCCACTTCGCCGTCGCCCTGCGAGAAGTGCGGATCACTGACATAGAACATCGCCCTGTCCACCTGCACCGGCAGGAACATCCGGGAGCCCACGCCGAAAAGGTTGACGTCGTGGTTGCCGCCGTGCCGTCCTGGGGGGACGGAGTGCACGGCGTCGGCGGTCGCCGGCGCAACCCCCATGATGCCGAGGAACGGCGCCAAGGGGAACCGGATGGCCCGTCCGTCGCCCACGTCGATCGACCCCAGCTCGCCGTCGGTCCTGGCCAGCACCGAGACCGGACCGTCCCCGGCCGGCATCTCGCCGGGTAGCGCGCCCTTGCCGTGGCGGTTGCTGATGATCCCGTACGGCGCCCGGCGGTCCAGGGCGAGGACCTCCACCTCGAGCACGTCGCCGGGCCGCGCACCGCGTACGGCGATCGGGCCGGTGACCACGTGCGGACCGGCGGCCGGGTCGTGGGTGAGCTCGGCGGCGACGGCGATGGCGTCATCCAGGACGAGGTCGCGCGGGATCCCGTACGAGCCGAAGAACGCCACCGGATCGCGGCCCTGGTCGGGCAGGATGCCCTCGTGGCTGACGGTGTCGATGCACACCGCCTCGCCGGAGCCGACGGTGAGCACGGCGGGGGTGACTGCGTTGGGCAGCAGGCCCCAGAGCAGCTTTTCGGGGACGGAAGTCAGATAGTGGGGGGCGGGAACGGCTCCAGCGCCGCTTTGCAGTAGCGTCACGTAGGGAAGATTGCATACGATCATTTCCGAGGTGTTACGCGGCGGCCGGAGAGGAGGGGGCGCCTCGTGGTCGAGCCCGCAGCCCACGCGCCGGGGTCGAGCAAGGACCGCCGGATCTCCCCGCAGGCGCTCGCGGCTGCCATCCGGGACCGGGTGATCCGTGGCTTCTACCCGCCCGGACACCGGCTGACCGAGGACGACCTGGCCGAGCAGTACGGCGTCTCGCGGATTCCCGTACGGGAGGCGTTGCGGCTGCTGGAAGGCGAGGGGTTCGTGCGCGTGAAGCCCTACTCGGGCACCTTCGTCGCCGAGCTGACCGCCCAGGATGCGGCCGACCTGCTCGAGATCCGTGGCGTCCTCGAGCCCCTCGCGGCGTCTCGGGCGGCGGAAACGCGCACCGACGACCACCTCGATGCCCTCCGGCAGATCCTGGCCGACGGCAACGCCGCTCTCGCGGTCGAGGACCTCGAGCAGCTGGCCGAGCTGAACACGAGGTTCCACGCCGTCCTCACCGAGGCCTCGGGCAACAGCAGCCTCAGCCAGATCATCGCCACCCTGCAGCACAAGATCACCTGGGTCTACTCCGTCGAGCTGCCCCGACGTGCGGCCGACTCCTGGGCCGAGCACCGGCTGATCATCAACGCGCTCGAGCGGTCCGACGCCGACAGTGCGCGCGCCCTCATGGTGGCTCACGTCCGCTCGGCACAGGCCGCTTACAGCTTGCGCTCAGCGCCGCCCGTCCAGGACAGGTAGCCGTACCGGGGGTAACATGCAAGTCGTATACAACTAAGGGGCCTTGCCCAAGGCTGCCTCTCCGAGGATGAGGTGATCCGCTCATGACCGGCTGGCACATCGCCGTGTTGCTGGTCGCCGGACTGGCGGCCGGGGCGATCAACGCCGTGGCGGGCGGTGGCACCTTGCTGACCTTCCCTGCCCTGCTGGCTGTCGGTCTGCACCCGGTGGCCGCCAATGTCACCAACACCGTGGCGATCTGGCCGGGCTACCTGAGCACCGCCGCGTCCTACCGAGGGCAGTGGAAGGACCGCCGCCAGTTGACGCGCCTGGTCGTAGCTGCCGGTCTGGGTGGCATCGCTGGGACGGTGATCCTGCTCAACACCCCGTCGAGCGTCTTCCACGCCCTGGTGCCCTACCTGGTCTTCGCGGCCACCGGGCTGATCGCCGCCCAACCCGCGATCTCCCGGCGGATGGCTGGGCGCCGTACCGAACCCGTCGACCCCGATCACACCTCACCGTTGCTGCCGGCCGCCGTATTCGCCGGCGCCGTCTACGGTGCCTACTTCGGCGGTGGGCTCGGCATCGTGCTGCTCGCCGTGCTGGCGCTCGGCATCCCGATCGACCTCGGCCGGCTCAACGCGCTGAAGTCCTACCTGCAGCTGGCGGTCAACACCGTAGCCCTGCTCGGGTTTGCGTTGTTCGGCCCGGTCGACTGGCTCGCCGCCGCGATCATCGCACCGGCCAGCTTTGCCGGCGGGATCGGCGGCGCCCGGCTCGCTCAACGGCTCGATCCCGGGATCCTGCGGATCTCCATCATCGTCTTCGGCGTGGGCGTCGGCCTGCGCCTGCTGCTCGGCTGAGGAGCCGACATGCGCCTGGCCAACCTGTCCGGCCGTCTCGTCCTCGTCGTCGGGGACGGTGCCGTCGACGTGGCGACGGCGAGCGGCGGCCGGTGGGGCCCCGACCCGATGTCCCCGTACGGGGACTGGGCCCGGTTTGCCGCGTGGGCAGTCGATCCGGGTGCGGGAGGGCCCTTCGACGAGGCGTTGCTGGGCCCGCCGGTCCCGGCGCCGCGGCAGGTGTTCGCCGCCGGGATGAACTACCGCACCCGCGCCGTCGAGGGCGGCCTGCCGGACATCGCCCTGCCGCCGATCTTCACGAAGTTCCCCAGCTGCCTGACCGGCCCGTACGCCGAGGTGGTCCTGCCCACGGAGACGGTCGACTGGGAGGCCGAGCTGGTCGTCGTCGTCGCCCGGCGCGCACACCACATACGGGCGGAGGCGGCCTGGCGGCACGTCGCCGGCGTGATGATCGGGCAGGACCTGTCGGAGCGGACGGCGCAGTTCCGCCCGCCCGTGCCGCAGTTCAGCATGGCGAAGTCCTACCCCGGCTTCGGTCCGACCGGGCCCTGGCTGCTGATGACCGGCGGCGCCGACCCGGGCCCGATGGACATCGCCACCTGGGTCGATGACGAGCAGGTGCAGGAGGGCTCGACGGCAGACATGCTGATGCCGGTGCCCGATCTGCTTGCCGACCTTTCGGCAAATCTCCCTTTGCTGCCAGGCGATCTCGTCTTCACCGGCAGCCCGGGCGGAGTCGGTCACCACCGCACTCCGCCTCGTTACCTGCGGCCGGGCGAGATCTTGACGACGACGATCGAAGGACTCGGCACCCAGCGAGTCACGCTGAGTTAGCGCCCTCCGGCACTCGCGCCGTATGCCGTTCCTCGCTTGGGACCCGGGACGGCTCAAAGTGCTTGCCAGGCAGGGTGTTCAGAGTTCCGTAACCATCCTTACGAGAGTATTCCGAACCCCTTACGAGCGGTCTCAACGGCCTCCGAGCCGCCTACGGTTCTCCTCACCGGCCACCCGCGCTGCTGACAGCAGCGGCCCGAACGAAGGAGTTCACCATGTCCCGTCGCGCATTCGTCGGCTCACTCGCCGTCACCGCCACCAGCGCCGCAACCCTGGTCGCCACCGCCCTCCCGGCGGCCGCCGCCACACCGGCCCACCAGGGCGAGTCGAGCAACCAGCACGCGGTGTTCCTTCAGAGCAACCAGCCTTCCGGCAACACCATCGGCGTCTTCTCCCGAGGGAGGGACGGCCGGCTGCAGGCGGTGCGCCACTACAGCACCGGCGGCCTCGGTGCCAGCCTCCCCGGTGCGGTGGTCGACCCGCTCGCCTCGCAGGGCGGGCTGACCTATGACGGCAACCACCACCTGCTGTACGCCGTGAACGCCGGCAGCCGCTCGCTCACCGTCTTCAAGGTCGACGGTCTGAAGCTCACCCGGCTGCAGGTGCTCGACACCCGGGGAGACCTGCCGGTGTCGGTGAGCGTCGGCAAGGACACTGTCTACGTCCTCGACGCAGCCGGCCAGGGGGCCATCACCGGGTTCAAGGTCGTCGGCGGACGGCTGGAGCGCGTCCTCGGCTCGACCCGCAGCCTGGGCCTCGGCAACCCCGCGTCGCCGAACTTCCTCGACGCTCCGGCACAGGTCGCGGTGACCCCCGACGGCCGAGCCGTCATCGTCACGACCAAGCAGCACAACACGTTGGTCAGCTTCACGCTCAACCAGCACGGCTTCCCGTCGGCGACCTCGGTCGTGACGCCGTCGGCGGCACCGGTGCCGTTCGCCCTCGCCTTCGACAAGGCGGGCCGGCTCCTGGTCACCGAGGCCAGCGGTGGCGAGTCGTCGTACACCGTCAACGCCGACGCGACCCTCAGCATCATCGCCTCGCACGTCCCGAACGGCCAGGCCGCAGCATGCTGGTCAGTGGTCGCGAACGGCCGGGTGTACGTCGCCAACGCGGGCTCGGCCAGCATCACCGGCTACAACGAGGACGCGGCGGGTGGACTCACCCTGCACGACGCGTCAGGTGTGACCGCCACGACCGGTGCCGGCTCGGTCGACATCGCCGCGACGAGCGACGGCCAGTTCCTGTACGAGGAGGCCAACGGCGCCGGTGAGATCGACGAGTTCCACGTCAACGCCGACGGTTCGCTGACCTCGCTGGGCACCGTCGCCGGCCTGGGCATCGTCAACGGTGTCGGCGCTGAAGGCATCGCCGCCTCCTGACGGCCGCTCCCAGCAGCCGCGACCGGTCAGACCAACTGACCGGTCGCGGCGTGGTTGTAGCAGTAGCTCCAGTGGTCCCCTGGCCCGAGCGAACGCATCACCGGGTGCTGCGTCTGCCAGTGGTGAGCTGTGGCGTGACGGCCGGGCGAGGCGTCGCAGCAGCCGATGTGGCCGCACTCACGGCACTCGCGCAACGACACCCACCTGGTGCCCTCGCGCAGGCAATCGGCACAGCCGACCGGGCTGGGCGGTGGTGGGAAGTCCTGCTCACGCAGGTCGATCAGCTCCTGGCACGGCTCAGCCTGTTCCGACATGTTCAGCCCCGTCCTCAGAGTCGGTTCTCCAGGGCTGAGACTCTCCCCGTTCGGGCCCGAGTGCAACCAAAACGGGAGAAATCTAGGCTAGCTGCAGGGTCGCGGGTCCCAGCTCTGCGGGGTGTTGGCGACTGCCGCTGCCGTCGTGGCCGACGCTCCGGGGGAGGCCGAAGCGGTGGTCGGCAGGACGGTCGGAGTCGACGTCGGCGGCCGGCCGCTGGTCGAGGCGGGCGACGGGGAGCCGGTCGTGGTGGTCGGGGCGGGGGTCGCGGTGGCCTTCGGCGTCGCCATCGTCGCGTTGTACCAAGCCTGGATCGTGGCTACGTCCTTGTCCGGTTCGAGGATCTCGAAGTCGAGCTTCTTGCCGGCGCCCGAGTCGTAGATCAGCGAGGTGTAGGTCGGCAGGGTGAAGCTCTGCATGGTCGAGGCGTTGAAGCCGGCGAAGCTGCCGACCAGGTTGAGCAGCTCGGAGGACGTCACCTGGTTGTCGATGGCCAACCGGTTGTGGCTGGTGAAGGTGCTGATCACCTTCTCCGCGGTGAGCGGGTTGCCCAGGCTCTGCTTCACCGTGTGTGCCGCGATGACCTTCATCAGGATCTGCTCCCGGCGGGCCCGGCCGTACTCGTACGACGGGTCGAAGACGTAGTTGCCGGTCTTCGGGTCGAGATACTTCAGCTCGCGGGCCCGGGAGATCGCCAGGGCGGTGCTGCCGTCGACCTTCTGGCAGCCGGTCTTGGTGATGTAGAGGCCCGCGTTGTTGTCCTTGATGAGGATGGGGAAGTCCATCTTGATCCCGCCGATGGCGTCGACGATGCTCTTGAACCCGGCCAGGTCCAGCACGATCCAGTGGTTGATGTCGATGTTGAGCGCCTGCTCGATCGTGGCGACCGTGTTGTCCGGGCCCTTGCCGAAGGCCGAGTTGATCTTGGTGGTCCGGTTGTAACCGGTCACGAACACCCGCGAGTCACGGGGGATCGACAGCAGGGAGACCTTGTCGGTCTGCGGGTTGACCCTGGCCAGGATGATCGTGTCGCTGCAGCCACAGGCATCCGCGTTGGTGCCGAACGCGGTGGTGCCGGTGCGGGTGTCCGTGCCGAGGATGAGGACGGTGAACGGCTGTCCGGCCTTGGGCTTGGCCTTCAGGTGCCCCTTGCCGACCACCGTCGGTGCGCCCGGGAGGACCACGTTGTGGCCGGCGGACTGCAGCTGGTTGACGGTCCGGTGGACGTAGTAGTTGAGCCCGCCGACGGTGAGCAGGATCAGGGTCGACACGACGGTCAGCGCGATGAACCCAAGCCGCAGCCGGCGCCGACGGTGGTCGTTGCCGGGCGCGCCGATGTCGGGCGTTACGTCGGTCACAGGACCTCACGGTAGCGGAGACGCGTGCACACAGTTGCATTGGATGATGTCGTGCATGCCTGAGATCCTGCTGAGAACGGGTGACATCACTCATGAAACCGTCGACGTGGTGGTGAACGCCGCCAACTCCTCGCTGCTGGGTGGGGGAGGCGTCGATGGTGCCATCCACGCTCGCGGCGGCCCCGCGATCCTCGCCGCATGTCGGCAGATCAGACGCGAACGGTACGGAAACGGACTTCCGGTGGGGGAAGCGGTCGCCACGACCGGCGGCGACCTGCCCGCCCGCTGGGTCGTGCACACGGTCGGCCCGGTGTGGTCTGCGTCACACGACCAGTCCGATCTGCTCGCTGCCTGCTACCGCAACAGCCTGGCGGTCGCCGACGAGCTGGGCGCGACGTCGATCGCCTTCCCGGCGATCTCCACCGGCGTCTACCGCTATCCGCAGGAGGACGCGGCGGAGGTGGCGCTGGCCACCGTACGGGACTGCCTGCCGGGGTTGCTGCACGTACAAGAGGTGCGGTTCGTCCTGTTCAGCCAGGACGCCTACGACATCTGGGCAGCGGTGCTGGCTCGCTAGGCGTCGCTGTCGCCCATGCCGGCGCTGAGGTCGAGATCCTCCGGCGGTGAGGTCGGTGTCTTCCAGACGATGTACGGCTTGCCGAAGACGCCGTGGTAGAAGTTGCCGCGCTCGACCATGGCGGCATACGCCGACGCGAATCCTGAGGAGTCGCGGTCCCTGAGCGCCAGCCGTACCGGCTCGCAGTCCTGATCGATGAAGGCCGCCATCTCCGCCTCGTACTTCGGCCGGCTGAACGCCGAGAGCTTCAGCTGCTTGACCACGGAGTTGTAGAAGTACGTGGCCAGCCGCCAGTTGCCGGCGCTGGCGGCGTAGTAGAGGCGGTGCATCCGCGGTCCGACCTCGGCCATCAACCGGTCCATGCCGGGCTGCATCTCGGCGAGCTCGTCGATGGTCAGCTCGCGCTTGCCGTTGTGCACGACGTGGGAGTGCGGTTCTGTCATGGTTCCAGTCTCCCCGGTTCTACGCTGAACGACATGGACACCTACCGTGTGCTGCTGGTCAGTGGCAGCCTGCGCGCCGGGTCGGTCAACGCCGCTGTCCTCACCACTGCAGCGGCGGTCGCGCCCCCTGGGGTGTTCACCACGGTGTACGCGGGGATGCGCAGCCTCCCGTGGTTCGACCCGGACCGCGACCGGCTGCCGCTGCACCCGGCCGTGGCTGACCTGCGCGACCGGCTGCACAACTCCGATGCCGTCCTGTTCTCGACTCCGGAGTACGCCGGCGCGCTGCCGGGTGCCTTCAAGAACCTGCTGGACTGGACGGTCGGTGACGGGATGTACGAGATGCCGGTCGGGTGGGTCAACCCGTCGACCAGCTTCGCCGGGGCGCAGTTCGCATACGAGTCACTGCGCCGGGTCCTCGGCCATGTCAACGCCGAGATCGTCGAGACCGCGTGCATCCAGCTGCCGGTGCCGCGCACGTCGTTCGGGCCGGACGGCCTGATCACCGATCCGGAGATCAGGACCGGGTTGGCCGAGCTGGTGGCGGCCCTGGTCGTGCACATCGCGCTGGTCCGGCGCCGGGACTAGGCGACGCTTGTCCAGGGCACGGTCAGCTCGCCGAGCCGGCGCCGTACGGGGCCCGTCATGACCGGAAGTCCTTGCCCCTCAAGCGATCTGACGGCCTGCATCCACCGCTGACGATGCCCGAAGGCGGCGTAGGGCGCGGCGACGTCCCACGCCCGGTCGAGGTCCTTGAACAGGGCGTGCACCTGCTCGCCGGGGACGTTGCGGTGAATGAGCGCCTTGGGCAACCGCTCGGCGAGGTCGGACGGTCGGTGCAGCGAGCCGAGCCGGGCGGCAAGGGTCAGGGTCCGCGGGCCGTCCGTACCGAGGGTGACCCAGGTCGCCAGCCGGCCGAGCTCGTCACACGTGCCCTCGACCAGCAGGCCGCCCGGCGCGAGCCGTGCGCACAGGCCCGACCAGAGCGCCGGGACCTCGCTGTGGGGGTACTGCCGGAGCACGTTCATCGCCCGGACCAGCACCGGCCGTCGCCCCTCGAGCGGCAGCTCGAAGCCGCCGTGCCGGAACGACACCGCGGCTGAGGCGTACGGCTGCGCAGCCCGTACGCGCGCTCGGTCGATCTCGATGCCGACGACTTCGACGTCGGCACGTACGGCGTGCAGCCGCTCGGCGAGCTCCAGCGTGGTGATCGGCGATGCGCCGTACCCGAGGTCGACCACCAACGGGTCCTCGGCGGCGAGCAGCACCGCTGCGCACGGGCCGGCGAGCCAGCGGTCGACCCTGCGCAGCCGATTGGGATTGGTCGTGCCGCGGGTGATGACACCCTGCGTGGTGTTGCTGCGTGCCGGCACCCGGCCCCTTCCAACGCTCACCCTGCCGTCACGCAGGTTGCGTTAGGCTCCCCGCCAAGTGTGATGCACCAGCTGAGCTATCGGGGAAACAAATGAAGTTGTCCGTCCTGATGCCGGTCTACAACGAGTCGGCGACGCTGTTGATGGCGGTCAAGCGGGTGCTGGACGTGGCGTTTCCCTGCGAGTTCGAGCTGGTCGCGGTCGACGACGGCAGCGAGGACAACTCGCTCGCGCTGTTGCGCGGGATCGACGACGCCCGGCTGCGGGTCATCGCGCACGACCACAACAAGGGCAAGGGCGCAGCGATCCGTACCGCCTCCGAGGCAGCCACCGGCGACTACCTGGTCGTCTGCGACGCCGACCTGGAGTACCGGCCCGAGGAGATCCCGCTGCTGCTGGTGCCGGTGATCGCCGGAGATGCCCAAGTGGTGTACGGGACGCGCAGCTTCGGCTCGCACAACGCCTACTCGTACTGGTACGTGGTGGGCAACCGCGCGGTGACCCTGGCGGCCAACGTGCTGTTCAACTCCTACATCAGCGACCTCGAGACCTGCTTCAAGCTGATGCCGACGTCGCTCTACCGGCAGCTCGACATCCAGGCCGCCGGGTTCGGGATGGAAGCGCAGGTCACGGCCCGGCTGCTGAAGTCGGGCGTGCGGCCGTACGAGGTGCCGATCTCCTACCGGGCGCGCAGCCGCGAGGAGGGCAAGAAGCTCACCTGGCGCGACGGCGTCGAGGCGCTGTGGATCCTCGGCCGCGAGCGGGTGCGCTATACGCCGGTGCGCTGACCGCGGAAGTAGTCGATGGTGTGGACGAGGCCTGCGCGGAGCTGGACGGTCGGGGTCCAGCCGAGGGTCTGGTTCGCGAGGGTGATGTCTGGGCGCCGGCGGGTCGGGTCATCGGTGGGCAGCGGCTCGTAGGTGATCTTCGACTCCGACCCGGTCAGCTCGATGACCAGCTCGGCCAGCTCCCGGATGGTGAACTCGCCGGGGTTGCCGAGGTTGATCGGGCCGGTGACCTCGTGCGGGGCGGCCATCATGCGCACCAGCCCGTCGACCAGGTCGTCGATGTAGCAGAACGACCGGGTCTGCGAGCCGTCCCCGTACAGCGTGATGGGCTCGTTGGCGAGGGCGGCGACGACGAAGTTGGAGACCACCCGTCCGTCGTGCGGGTGCATCCGCGGGCCGAACGTGTTGAACAACCGGACCACCCGGATGTCCAGGTCGTGCTGGCGCCAGTAGTCGAAGAAAAGCGTCTCCGCGGCGCGTTTGCCCTCGTCGTAGCAGGCCCGCGGGCCGATCGGGTTGACCCGGCCCCAGTAGTCCTCGCGCTGCGGGTGGACCTCGGGGTCGCCGTAGATCTCGGACGTCGAGGTCAGCAGGATCCGCGCACCGAGCCGCTTGGCCAGGCCGAGCATGTTGATCGAGCCGAGCACCGCCGTCTTGGTGGTCTGGACGGGGTCGCGCTGGTAGTGGATCGGCGAGGCGGGACAGGCCAGGTGGTAGATCTCGTCGACCTCGACGTAGAGCGGCCAGGTGACGTCGTGCCGCATCAGCTCGAAGCCGGGGTGGCCGAGCAGGTGCCGGATGTTGTCCCGTGAGGACGAGGAGAAGTTGTCGACGCAGAGGACGTCGTTGCCCTGGCTCAGCAGCCGTTCGCACAGGTGCGAGCCGATGAAGCCGGCGCCGCCGGTCACCAGCACCGTCTTGGCACCCTGCACGCAGCATCACCTCCGGTACGCCCGTCCGGCACGGTCGATGCGGACAACCGTACCGGTCCTCAAAATGGCGGGGGCATCTCGGGGGCGGGGTCCGGCTCGTCGTCGCGGTAGTCGTGCGGCGTGGTGCCGTAGACCTGGCCGTGCGGGCTGGTCCAGGTGAGCTCCCCGTTGGCGTCGCCTTCGCACCGCCAGCCGCCGTGGGTCTTGGCGACGTGCCCGATCCGAGAAAGCCGTGCGACGTTGGCAGCCGACGTGTTGCCGCCGATGCCCTCCTCGTACTCCTCGACATGGTCGCCGTCGCCGAGTCGGGCCGACCTGTTGGAGCCGGGGAACCGGTCTTTGACGTCCCGGGCTGTGGTGAACTGACGGAGATCGTCGGGTTGTCGATATCGCTCGTTGCCGTAGTCCAACAGGTAGCCGGTGACCGGCTCGTGGACGAGCCGTTGCCAGTCGGCGTCGTCAGCGAGTCTTCGGGCGATCTCGGCCGGGATCGGGCCGTAGCCGGGCAGCTCGGCAGCGTTGTCCCTCAGCGCCAGCAGAGTGGTCAGGCTCATGGTGACCTGGACCAGGATCTTGGGTCGGGCTGGCCGGCTGGGCTCGTCCTCATCGGGCCCGAGGACGAACCAGGCGAGCGCATCTGCGAGCCGCTGGTCCCTGGTCCGCCGGGGCGTCCCGTCCTGCGCACGCATAGCCCTGTCTGCCTTGGCGAACTCGGCTGCCTTGGCCTCCAGCGCCTGGCGCATCGCCACCGTCGTCTCCGGCGGCAGGTAGGCGTGCAGCCCCAGCAACCCGGGCTCTGCCGGCTCGCGGTCCAGGGTGACGCGCCGGTTGGCCGTACCCTGCAGGTGCTGCTCTGCCGCCTCCGGCCCCTGGGCTGCCAGCACCAACCGGCGCAGCTTGGCCGTCAGGCTGGACAACCTGAGCTCGCCCGCCGTCGGGAGCACCCTGGCCTCGATCTGCTGTGCCACCGCTGGATCGAGGCCGCCGAGCCGGTCGCAGATCAGCCGGGCGCGATAGTCGCTCAGCTCACCGGACTCGAGCTTGGCGGCTGTCGCCGACAACGTGGTCGCGAGCAGCCCGGCGTTGCCGAGCTTGTACTTCAGGAACGTGTCGCCGCAGTCGACCTGGAGCCCCAGCTCGAACACCCGCGCATCCTCGCGCCGTTGGCCGTCCCTGGAGCTGTCGACCCTGGCGCCGACGAAGGCGACGTTTGCCGCCTGCTGGCGGGCGGACATCCAGCGGGACTGCAGCTCCCAGGCGGCCGCGACCTGCAGGCGTTCGGCCGCCGTCATCGCCCGGTCCTGCAGGGTCTCCAGCAGCCGGATAGCGTCCGGCCCGGGCCCGGCCAGGGTGATCTCGAGCAGGGTCTCCTCGACGGTGAGCGGAGCGCCGAAGAGGTCGAGGGAGCCGTAGAAGTCGGTCGGGACCAGGTCGGTCATCTCGTCACGCCGGCTCGAACGCATGTTCGAATCCTACCTCATCGCCCCGTCGTGAGCAAGGCCCTTTGACCGCGAAAGTCCTTGCTGCGTAGGCAAACTGGGCCAATCTTGAGCACATTGGTGCCGCTGACCGCACTCCCCCCGCTGTGTGAGTGCGTATGGAACCGGTCGACCGACCTGGGAGTCTCATCTGCGTGACCACGGGTGAGATCCAGGCAGCCGCCGCCGATGTCGCGGATCTCTATGCCGCGACCGGTCGCCGGCTGGTCGGCCTGCTGGTTTCGGCCGGCGCTTCACCAGCCCTCGCGGAGGACCTGCTGCAGGAGGCGTACGCCCGCCTCGTACCGCGGTGGGACATCGTGCGGCGCTACGACAACCCTGAGGCCTGGGTTCGCACCGTGGCGCTGCGGCTCTACCTGTCGCACGAGCGCCGGACCCGGTTGTTCCACCGTCGGGCACCGGTGCTGCAGCCTCGCTCGGACACCGACGGGCCGTCCCCGGACCGGGTTGCCGTCGAGACCGCGCTGGCCACTTTGCCTGCGCACCAACGGATCGTGGTCGTCATGCACTACCTCGTCGACCTGCCGGTCGCGGAGATCGCCACCACATTGCGCATCTCGCCCGGCACCGTGAAGTCGCGGCTGTCGCGTGCCCGCGCGCACCTTGCGGACGTACTCGGAGAGGCCCCCCATGAGTGACGACCCCGTACGGGACAAGGTCCGGCTGTACGCCGCCGCGGTGACGCCGGCTCAGCTCCCGTCGTTCGGCGGGGTGGCGGTTCGCAGGCGCCGGCGCCGGGTGCGGCAGGCCCTCGCGGCGACCTCGTCAGTCGTCGTGGTGGCTTTGGTGGTCGTCTTCGCCGCGTTGGCCTCGCAGACCTCGGCGACGCGTGTGGCGGGGCCCAGCGGCAGCCTGGAGAGCCAGCTCGTCGGCCCGACCTGGACGTTGGTGTCGGTCACCGACAACGGCGCCGTCTGGCAGGTGCCGGCAGGCAAGCAGTGGACGCTGACGCTGACCAAGACCACGTTCAGGGGAAACGACAGCTGCAACTCGATCTCCGGGCGGGTCAGCCTCGAGGGGCCGACGGTGACGCTGGGGGCTGGCTCCATGACGGAGATCGGGTGCGTCGGTGCTGACTCCCAACGGCTGCAGCAGGCGTTTCAGGCCTTGGAGTCGAGCCCAGCCAAGGCAATCGTTGCCGGCACCACGTTGACGCTGACCGTCGGGTCCAAGGTGCTGACGCTCGCGTCCAGCGGTCAGGTGTCAGCAACGCCGTCAGTCGCGGACGACGCCGACGTCAAGCTCGAGTCCCTGCTGACCGGAAACTCGTGGCTACTCCAGTCGATCACCAGCGGTGGCGTGACCTGGATCGATCCTGGATCCACCATTGAGCAGCAGCAGGCCGCGCTGGTGTTCGGTCCGCACGGTTACCGCATCAACCCGGATTGCAACGACCACAGCGGCGCGGTTTCCTACGCCGGCGGCAAGCTGATCATGCGGGCGTTCATGCAGACGGTCATGGCGTGTCCGGCGGCTGACGTCGTCCAGGCGAAGTCGGCGCACGTGGCGGACGCGCTCTTCAGTGGGCGGATCACGTACGTGCACCAGGGCAACTCGCTGGTGCTTTCCAACTCCGAGACGTCCATCAAGTTCACCGCAGGACCCAAGCCGAAAACCCCGCTCGGCGTCGACCTGCCACCGGCCTCGGGGGTCCCCTCGACGCCGGTGTCACAGACCTCGGTGACGCCGCGGCTGGACCTGCAGACCCAGCTGGTCGGGCCCAAGTGGCTGTTGGAGAGCTGGAGCGTGGGCGGGAAGACGTCGCAAGCACGCGCCGGTCCTCGTGGTCCTTGGCTGCAGTTCTCACCGGACGGCGTTCTTGCCGAGGATGGCTGCAACAGCCACTCCGCTCCGGTGACCTACCAGGCGTCGACGGTCCGGGCCACGAAGAGCCTGGGTTCGACGATGGCACTGTGCGCTGGCGACCCCCTCGCGATCCAGGACGCCTACGACAACTTGTTCGCCCACACGATCGCGGTCTACGTCTATGACGACGGTCAGCGGCTGACCCTGTCGGGCGACAACCTCGCCTTGTCCTTGCACCGCGACACCGGCGTCCAGTTGTCGCCGATGGCGTTGTCGCTGGTCAGATCGCCGTGGAAGCTTCAGTCGGTCAAGGCTGCCGGGGTGGATTGGCACGCGATCACCGGCTCCCACGCCACGTTGACTCTGACGACCTGGGGTTACCAGACCAGCGACGGATGCAGCAGCCAGGGCAGTGATCTGGCGTTCGACTCCTCCGGTCGGGTCCTGACCTTCGGCGGCGCCGAGAGTTCAAGCGGCATGTGTGCCTACGCCGCCCCGGGACCGGCCCCCGGGCTGTTGCCGCCGGGGGACTACTTCAAAGCGCTCAACGGTAAGGTCACTGTCGCGCTGAGCGGCACGACGTTGACATTGACCAGCGGTGGCACGGTCCTAACGTTCGCCCGGTGATGGTTGGCGATGTGGCTCGATGCCCGGTATCCGACGATCGAGCCCCATCGCCGCATCCCCGGCGCGCAACTCAAACGCGGCGGACAGCAGACTCAGGCCAGCGGCTCGAACTTGGCGGTGAAGTGCCGCAGGGTCGGCGGCTCCTCCACGATGCGGTAGCCGGTGAGCTCGTCGGAGCGCGCCGCGACGTGGTGGCAGGCCTCGATGACGTAGTCGATGTGGCTCTGTGTGTATGTGCGCCGCGGGATGGCCAACCGTACGAGGTCTCGAGCCGCTGGTTGCTCGGTGCCGTCGGGCTGCCGCCCGAACATCGCGGTGCCGATCTCGCACGTGCGCACCCCGCCCGCCTCGTACAGCGCGACGGCGAGCGCCTGACCTGGGTACTGCAGGGGCGGGATGTGCGGGAGCATCGCGCGCGCGTCGATGTAGACGGCGTGCCCGCCGATCGGTGACACCACGGGGATGCCAGCCTCCTGCAGCGACTCGCCCAGGTAGGCCGTCGACCGTATGCGGTAACGCAGATAGTCGTGGTGCACCACTTCGCTCAGACCCTGGGCGACCGCCTCGAGGTCGCGGCCGGCGAGCCCGCCGTAGGTCGGGAACCCCTCGGTGAGGATGAGCAGGTCACGGCAGCGGCGCGCGAGATCGTCGTCGTCCAGCGCGAGCCAGCCGCCGATGTTGCCCATCGGGTCCTTCTTCGCGCTCATCGTCATGCCGTCGGCGAGCCCGGCGATCTCGCGGACGATGTCCGGCACCTCGCGCCCGGCGTGCCCCTCCTCCAGCTCGCGGATGAACCAGGCGTTCTCCGCGAAGCGGCACGCGTCGAGGAACAGCGGCTTTCCATACGTGTCGCACACCGCGCGCACCGCGCGGAGGTTGCCGAGGGACACCGGCTGGCCGCCACCGCTGTTGTTGGTGATCGTCACCATCACGAGGGGTACGTCGTCGGCTCGTTCTCGGAGCAGCCGGTCGAGCGCCTCCACGTCCATGTCGCCCTTGAAGGCGTAGGTGGACGCGGGGTCCCGGGCCGCGTGGCCGACGAGGTCGAGCGCCGTCGCACCCGTGTACTCGACGTTCGCTCGGGTCGTGTCGAAGTGCGTGTTGTTCGGGACGACCTTCCCGGGGCCGCCCAGGACGCTGAACAGGATCCGCTCGGCGGCGCGCCCTTGATGCGTCGGGATCACGTGCTCGAACGGGAACAGCGCGCGCACCGCGTCGCGGAAGATGTAGTACGACGGAGATCCCGCGTAGGACTCGTCGCCGTGCTGCAGAGCCGCCCACTGGTCGCGGCTCATCGCGCCCGTCCCCGAGTCGGTGAGCAGGTCGACGATCACGTCCTGGGCGTGCACCTGGAACAGGTTGTAGCCGGTATTGCGGACAGCGGCTCTGCGCTGCTCAGGCGTCGTCATCCGCAGCGGCTCGACGCTGTGGATGCGGAAGGGCTCGATGATCGTGCGGAACTCGGGTGCGTCCATGGCCCCATCGTCGTCGGTCGGGGCCGCTACCTCCGGAAGGCGCGCGTCGCCGACGCCTGGTCGCGGGGCTTGATGATCATCACGTCGATGTCGACGTGCGGGGGCCGGGTCACCGCGAAGGCGATGCAGTCGGCGATGTCGTCAGCGGTCAACGGCGTCAGCCCCTCGTACGTCTTCGCAGCTCGGGCAGCGTCCCCGTCGAAGCGCAGCAGGGAGAAGTCGGTCTCCACCATGCCGGGGGCGATCTCGGTGATCCGTACCGGCTTGCCGAGCAGCTCCAGCCGCAACGTCTCGTTGACGGCCCGGGCCGCATGCTTGGCCGCGGTGTAGCCCGCTCCGCCCTCGTAGACCTCGCGCCCGGCGATCGACCCGAGCAGCACGATGTGGCCGTTGCCACCGGCGATGATCAGCGGGAGCAGGGCGCGAGTCACCCGCATCACGCCGAGCACGTTGGCGTCGTACATCCACCGCCAGTTCTCCTCGTCGGCCTCGGCCACCGGCTCGAGACCCCTTGCCCCACCGGCATTGTTGACCAGCACGTCACATGCCTGGACTGCTTCGGCAAACGCGGCAACCGACGAGGTCGACGTCACGTCCAGCGTCAGGGCAGTGCCGCCGATCTCCGACGCCAGGGCATCCAGCCGGTCCCGGCGGCGGGCGGCGACGATCACGTCGAAACCCTCAGCGGCGAGCCGGCGGGCGGTCGCCTCCCCGATCCCGCTGCTGGCTCCGGTGACGACGGCGGTCCGGCGAGAGGTCATGCGACAGAGCCTAGGAGATGCGCTTCGAGGGCTCGTACGGCGAGGGCGTGGTCCTGGTCCTGCGGCAGGCCCGACACCGCGAGCACGCCGACCAGGCCGACCCCCACGACGTTGATCGGGAACGCCCCGCCATGGGCCGCGTACAGGGAGGGGTCGAGGTGCGGCTCGTCCTCGAACGAGGCGCCGCGGTCACGGTAGGAGCGGCCGACGAAGTACGAGGAGTGGCCGAACCGGTAGACCAGCGCGGTCTTGCGCCGGATCCAGTCGGCCTGGTCCGGCACCGTCCCCGGCAGGGCTGCGTGGAACATCAGCTGCTGGCCGTGCGCGACCGCGACGGTCACCGCAAGCTCCTCCGCTCGCGCCAGCGCGATCGTCTGGTTGCCCAGGCTCCAGGCCGCCTCGGCGTCGAAACGAGGCAACCTCAGCCGGTCCTCATCAGCCAGGAGAAAGGGCAGGTCAACGCTGGTGTAGTCGGTCATGAGGTCGCACGCTACCGCGCCCGCCGACCGCCCCGGAATGCGCGGGTGCGCGCATGCGTCAAACTGGGATAGGTCCCGAACCCTGACCGGCCGCTGAGGAGGTGCCCGTCCCTGTGAGTCCCGCCCGCATGGCCCGTCACCAGCTGCCGCGACGGATCGCCACCATCAGCGTGCACACCTCACCACTGGACCAGCCGGGTACGGGCGACGCCGGCGGCATGAACGTCTACATCGTCGAGCTGTCCAAGCGGCTGGCGCTGCTGGGCATCGAGGTCGAGATCTTCACCCGCGCCACCAGCAGCGAACACCCGCCGATCGTCGAGCTGGCTCCTGGCGTCACGGTCCGGCACATCACCGCCGGCCCGCTCGAGGGCCTGTCGAAGAACGACCTGCCGGCCCAGCTGTGCGCCTTCACCTCCGGCGTCCTGCGCGCCGAGGCGATGCGCGAGCCCGGCTGGTACGACGTGATCCATTCGCACTACTGGCTCTCCGGTCAGATCGGCTGGCTGGCCAAGGACCGCTGGGGCGTTCCGCTCGTCCACTCGATGCACACGATGGCCAAGGTCAAGAACGCCAACCTCGCCCTCGGTGACTGCCCGGAGCCGGCCGCGAGGACCATCGGTGAGGAGCAGGTGGTCGCCGAGTCCGACCGGCTGATCGCCTCCACCCGTCTGGAGGCCCAGGAGCTGGTCGAGCTCTACGGTGCCGACCCGGCAAAGGTGGTCACTGTCGCTCCCGGCGTCGACCTCGAGCGCTTCCGCCCCGGCTCGCGCGTCGTCGCCCGGACCAGGCTCGGCCTGCGCCAGGACGCCGTCGTACTCGCCTTCGTCGGCCGGATCCAGCCGCTCAAGGCGCCTGACGTGGTCCTGCGAGCCGCAGCAGAGCTGGTCGAGCGCGACCCGGCGTTGCGCGAGCGGCTGGTCGTCCTCGTCGTCGGTGGCCCTTCCGGCAGCGGGCTCGAGGAGCCGGCCGCGCTGGCCAAGCTGGCCGGGCACCTCGGCATCAGCGACCTCGTCCGGTTCGAGCCGCCCGCGGACCAGGAGCGCCTCGCCGACGTCTACCGCGCGGCCACGGTCACGATGGTCCCCAGCCACAACGAGTCCTTCGGCCTGGTGGCGCTCGAGTCCCAGGCGTGCGGCACCCCGGTCATCGCCGCGGCCGTCGGCGGCCTGCGCACCGCGGTCGAGGACGGCCGGTCCGGCCTGCTGATCCCCGGCCACGACCCGGCCGACTACGCGAACGCCGTACGCACGATCGTCGGCTCGCCGTCGTTGCGGCACACCCTGGCCGAAGGCGCCGTCACCCACGCCAGCCAGTTCGGCTGGTCGGTCACCGCAGCCGGGGTGCTCGAGACCTACCGCGAGGCCCTCGAGGCGGCCCGCTTCACCGCCGCGCTCACCGCCGTCGCACGCTAGTCCGGTGGCAGACCTCGGCCGGATCCTGGACGAGGGCGGATTCTCGTACGAGAACCCCCGCCCGGGCGCCTACCTCGTCAAGCTCGAGGGCAGCCACCGGCTGGCGACGATGTGCTGGCTGGTGGTCGGCGACCACAGCCTGCTGGTCGAGGCGTTCTTCCTCCGCCGGCCCGACGACGACCCGGCCGCCCTGCACGCCTACCTGCTCGACCGCAACGCCTCGATGTACGGGGTGGCCTTCAGCATCGACCGGCTCGGCGACGTCTACCTGGTCGGCCGGCTGCCGCTCGCGGCCATCACCGCCGACGAGATCGACCGGCTGCTCGGCTGCGTCCTGACCTACTCCGACGGCAGCTTCGACCGCGCCCTCGAGCTCGGTTTCGCCGACGCGATCCGCCGCGAGTGGGCCTGGCGCACCTCCCGCGGCGAGTCGACGGCCAACCTGGCGGCGTTCACCCACCTCACCGAAGAACGGGCTGTGGGACCATCGCCCGCATGAAGGTCCTGATCACCGGCGGTGCCGGATTCATCGGCAGCACCGTCGCGACCGCCTGCCTCGAGGCCGACGTCACGCCGGTCGTGCTGGACGACTTCAGCACCGGCCGGCCCGAGTTCGTGGCCGGCCGGCTCTCGTACGAAGGCGATATGGCTGACGCCGCGGTGCTCGATCGCATCTTCGCCGAGCACCCCGACATCGAAGCGACCATCCACTGCGCCGCGAAGATCGTAGTGCCGGACTCGGTGGCCGACCCGCTGGCCTACTACGACAACAACGTCGCCAAGACCTTCGCGCTGGTCGGGCACCTGCTGCGGCTGGGCTGCACCCGGTTCCTGTTCAGCTCCTCGGCCTCGATCTATGCACCCGGCGCCGACCTGACCGTCGACGAGGACTCGGCGCTCGCCCCCGGCAGTCCGTACGCGCGCAGCAAGATGGTCGTCGAGCTGTTCCTCGCCGACGTCGCCGTGGCGACCGGGCTGCGGGTGCTGTCCCTGCGCTACTTCAACCCGATCGGCGCCGACCCGCAGCTGCGTACCGGGCTGCAGCTGGCCGCGCCGTCGCACGCCGTCGGCAAGCTGCTCGAGGCCTATCAGACGGGGACGCCGTTCCACGTCACCGGCGTGGACTACGCGACCCGGGACGGCTCGGCCATCCGCGACTACGTCCACGTCTGGGACCTGGCGCTGGCTCACGTCGCAGCGCTCCGCGAGATGGACCGGATCGTCGAACCGGGCTCCGCGCTGCCGATCAACGTCGGGACAGGCACCGGCACCACCGTACGGGAGCTGGTCGCGGCGTTTCGGGCGATCGTCGGCGACTTCCAGGCCGACGAGGCACCGCGTCGCCCCGGCGACGTCATCGGCAGCTACACCCGCAGCGACCGGGCCGCCGGGCTGCTCGGCTGGAAGGCCGAGCGGTCGCTCGAGGACGGATTGCGCGACTCCCTCGCCTGGTTGGCCCACCGAGCCGAGGTGCTCGGTTTCTAAAGGTTGACGGCACTCCGGCCGTCTCCAATGACAGGATCAGCAGACGGGCTGACCTGAGCATGGGAGACACCGTGACCGACGCCCTCTACCCGATCCCGCGCGACGCCAGGGTCTACGTGGCCGGCCACCTCGGTCTTGCCGGCTCCGCCGTCTGGCGCCGGCTCGAGCAGTCCGGCTTCACCAACCTCTTCGGCGCGAGCTCGAGCGAGGTCGATCTGCGGGACCGGGCCGCCACCGCGGCGTACCTGCGGCAGGTTCGCCCGGACGTGGTCGTCCTCGTGGCCGGCCGGGTCGGCGGCATCGTGGCGAACAACTCCTATCCCGCTGAGTTCCTCTCCGACAACCTGCGGATCCAGGTCAACGTGATGGACACGGCGCAGGAGCTCGGCGTCGACCGGCTGCTGTTCCTCGGCTCCTCGTGCATCTATCCCAAGTTCGCCGAGCAGCCGATCCAGGAGAGCAGCCTGATGACCGGCGCGCTCGAGCCGACCAACGACGCCTACGCCATCGCCAAGATCGCCGGGATCATCCAGGTGCAGGCGCACCGCCGGCAGTACGGCGCCCGGTGGATCTCTGCGATGCCAACCAACCTGTACGGCCCTGGCGACAACTTCCGCGAGGAGGTCGCCCACGTGCTGCCGTCGCTGATCCGGCGCTTCCACGAGGCGGCCAGGCGGGGCGACAGCGAGGTGGTGCTCTGGGGCAGTGGCAGCCCGCGGCGTGAGTTCATGCACGTCGACGACCTCGCGGCGGCGCTGGTCTTCCTGCTCGAGAACTACGACGACCCGCAGACCATCAACGTCGGTGTCGGCGAGGACGTGACCATTCGCGAGATCGCCGAGACGGTGGCCGAGGTCGTGGGCTTCACCGGCACCATCGTCCAGGACACCTCCAAGCCGGACGGCACGCCGCGCAAGCTGCTCGACACCTCACGGATTACGGCGATGGGCTGGAAGCCCGAGGTGCCGCTGGCCGCGGGCCTCGCCGACACGTACCGGTGGTTCCTGGACCACCAGGCCACCGCGCGTCTGTAACGGCTGTACGGTCACGGCAAGCACGGCGAAACCCAGCCGTCGCCACGAGGTAATCGTTCGGACACGGGCCACGCAGACCCTGGTTGTCGACCGGATCACCGAGCGGAGGGCTTGGCATGCTGTTCGACCTGCGGGTGACCGTCCCCGACCGTCCCGGCGCCCTGGCCCGGCTGGCGGCGCTGGTGGCCGACCACGGCATCGACGTCCGCGGCATCGAGGTGCTCGGCTCCAGCGAGGACGGGGTGATCGACCACCTGCTGCTCGAGTGTGAGCCGGGCGAGGCGCACGGCCTGACCGCTGCCCTGTCCACCGAGGCGGGCTTCGTCGTCCTCGGCCTGCGCCGCTCCAGCCGCACCCGCGGGTCGGCCGCCGAGCTGGACTTCCTGCTCGCGCTCGCCGACAACATCCACCTCGGCGTCGACCTGTTCACCGACGCGATCCCGCGGATCTTCGCCGCCGACTGGGCGATCGCCTACCGGATCGATCCGCGCGAGGTGAGCGCCCAGACCGCCCTGGCGCCGTCGGTCGACTGGGACGGCCGGGTGCCGCGCCGGGCCGTACGGGTGACCGAGACCTCGGGGTTCACGTTGCCCTCCGGCATGGGCGCCGAGATGGTCACGGTGGTGCTGGCCGACGCCTACGTGATGCTGCTCGGCCGGCAGGGCGGGCCACCGTTCCACGACGCCGAGGTGCTGCGGCTGCGCCAGCTCTCCCAGGTCTGCGGCGCCATCATGGCCGCCAAGTCCGCGGACGCTCCGGTCAGCTGAGACCCGGTCGGCGTCGGGGCCCGCCGATCTGGCAGGCTGGTCGCCATGGCCTCTGACACCTACAACCTCGTGCTCCTCCGCCACGGCGAGAGCGAGTGGAACGCGCTCAACCTGTTCACCGGCTGGGTCGACGTCGACCTGTCCGACAAAGGCCGTGAGGAGGCCCGGGAGGGCGGCCGGCTGATGCGTGAGGCCGGGATCGCGCCCGACGTGCTGCACACGTCGGTGCTGCGCCGGGCGATCAACACCTCGCAGATCGCGCTGGAGGAGGCGGAGCTGTCGTGGCTGCCCGTGCGCCGCAGCTGGCGGCTCAACGAGCGGCACTACGGCGCGCTGCAGGGCAAGGACAAGGCGGCGACCCTCGAGGCCTACGGCGAGGAGCAGTTCATGCTCTGGCGCCGGTCCTACGACGTGCCGCCGCCGGACCTGGACCCCTCGGACACCATGAACCCGGTCAACGACCCCCGCTATGCCTCGGTGCCGGCCGACGCCCTGCCGTTGGCCGAGTGCCTCAAGGACGTCGTCGTGCGGATGCTGCCGTACTGGTACGACGCGATCGTCCCCGACCTGACCGCCGGCAAGACGGTGCTGGTCACCGCCCATGGCAACTCGCTGCGGGCCCTGGTCAAGCATCTCGACCAGGTGAGCGACGACGAGATCGTCGGCGTCAACATCCCGACCGGGATCCCGCTGCTCTACACCCTGGACGCGTCGTTCAAGCCGTTGACGCCGGGCGGCAACTACCTCGACCCCGAAGCGGCGACCACTGCTGCAGCCGCCGTCGCCAACCAGGGCAAGCGCTCCTAGCGTGCTCCGGTACGGGGTCTTCCTGCCGCCGTTCGGAGAGCTCGCCGACCCGCGGACGCAGGCGGCGCTGGCTGCCGAGGCCGAGACTGCCGGCTGGGACGGCTACTTCGTCTGGGACCACGTCGTACGGGTCGACGACTCGCTCCCGGTGAGCGACCCGTTCGTCGTTCTCGCCGCGGTGGCGTGCGCGACCACGCGGCTGACCATCGGGCCGCTGATCACCCCGCTGGCCAGGCGCCGGCCGTGGGTCGTGGCCCGGCAGACGGTGACGCTGGACCACCTCTCCGGCGGGCGGCTGGTGCTCGGCGTCGGCCTGGGCAACGACAACGGGCGCGAGCTCTCGGCCTTCGGTGAGGAGCTGGACGCGGTGGCCAGGGGGCGGCTGCTCGACGAGTCACTGGAGATCCTGACCGGGCTGTGGTCGGGGGCGCGGGTCTCGCACAACGGCTTGCTGACGGTCGAGGACGTGCGGTTCGTGCCCGGTCCGGTGTCGCGGATCCCGGTGTGGGTCGGCGGCACCTGGCCCAACAAACCGCCCATGCGCCGGGCCGCCCGCTACGACGGCTTCTTCCCGATCGGCGAGGCCATGCACTCGCCGGAGGATGTCGCCGCGCTGCAGGCCTTCGTACGGGACCTGCGGGACGACGACCTCCCGTTTGACGTGATCCTGCACGGACGGGACGCCCGGCACGAGGACGGCACGCCCGCCGACCTGACCGGGCTCGCGGAGGCGGGGGCAACGTGGTGGCTCGAGGCGCTGCAGCCGACGGACACGCTGGCGATGGCCTACGCGCTGATCACTGCGGGGCCGCCTCGTTGAAGGCCGCCCTGGGCGTCACTGGTCGTTGACGGGCGGGTTGGTTACCGTTCCCGGGCGCTGAGCGGTAACAAAGTCGCCCGCCGACGTCCCCCCGCGCTACGACTGAGCGCAGTGGAAGATCGCCGCGGTTGTTGGCTTAGTGGTCGATGGTCACCGAGATCACGGGGAGCAGGGGGCGCTTGCCAGGGTCGGCCGGGTGCCGGGCGGGCCAGTTGTTCCGGGACTTCCAGCGCGGCTCGCAGAAGCGGACGATCTCGTCGTAGGCCGCCTGCCCGACCATCGCGACCAGCTCAGGGCGGTTGCTGACGTAGACCGGCTCCTTGCCGAGGTGCGCCTCGGTCGCGCCGGTGCAGTACCACTGCAGGTCGTGGCCGCCCTCGCCCCAGCCGCGTCGGTCGTACTCCGTGATCGTGGTGACCATCACCTTGGTGCCGTCCGGCCGGTCGCGCCAGTCGAACGCCCGGCGCAGCGGCAGCTGCCAGCAGACATCGGGCTTGAGCTCGAGCGGGTGCCGCCCTGTCCGCAGCGCGTGCCCGTGCAGCGCGCAACCCTCGCCGCCGGGGAAGCCGGGTCGGTTGAGGAACACGCAGGCGCCGTCGACCACCGCCGTCTTGCGCTTGCGGACACCTTCGTCGTCGAGCTCGTCCACGGTGGTGATGACGCCCTTGGCTCCCTGGCGCCAGTACTGCCAGTCCTCGGGGCCCAGCTCACGGGCGGCAGCCTTCGTACGGCGCTCGTCGTCCTTGTCCGAGAAGTAGGCGCCGTGGGAGCAGCAGCCGTCGTCGTCGCGGCCCTCGACGATGCCGCAGCAACCGGCGCCGAAGATGCAGGTCCAGGTCGAGCACAGCCAGGTGAGGTCGATGCGGTAGAGCCCGTCCGGGTCCTCCGGATCGACGAACTCCACCCACTCGCGCGCAAAGTCCAGATCTACCTCAGGCATGGCGTCGAGCCTAGCCGGGCTACCTTGGGGTGGTGAACACCAGCGTCGGTGAGTCCGGGATCCCGGTCGCCCTGTCGACGGCCTCGGTCTATCCGGAGTCGACGGCGACGGCGTTCGAGATGGCGGGGCGGCTGGGCTACGACGGCGTCGAGGTCATGGTCTGGACCGACGTGGTCAGCCAGGACATCAACGCGATCCGCCGGCTCAGCGACCATCACGGGGTGCCGGTGCTCGCCGTGCACGCGCCCTGTCTGCTGATCACCCAGCGGGTCTGGGGCCCCGACCCCTGGGCCAAGCTCCAGAAGGCCCAGCGCTGTGCCGAGACGGTCGGCGCGCGGACCGTGGTCGTGCACCCGCCGTTTCGCTGGCAGCGGGACTACGCACGGGACTTCGTCAACGGCGTGGCCAAGATGTCGGACGAGACCGACGTGCTCTTCGCGGTCGAGAACATGTTCCCGTTGCGGGCCCGGGGTCGTGAGGTCGTCCCGTACGCGCCGGACTGGTCGACCGTCGAGCACGACTACGGGCACGTCACCCTCGACCTGTCGCACACGGCGGTCTCCGGCAGCGACGCGCTCGAGATGGCCGACGCCCTCGGCGACCGGCTGGCCCACGTGCACCTCGCCGACGGGATCGGCACCGCCAAGGACGAGCACCTGGTGCCCGGCCGCGGCGGTCAGCCTTGTGCCACGTTGCTGGAAAGACTGCGCAGCACCTCGTACGGCGGGGTCGTCGTGGTCGAGATCAACACCCGCCGCGCCGCCAACCGGGCCGAGCGTGAGGCCGACCTCGTGGAGGCGCTCGCCTTCACCCGGCGGCACCTCGCACAAGAGGCCGATCCCGCCGCGGAGCAACGCCACTCCGCTTGAGCCTTACGGCTTGGGCGTCGGGGTGACCGTCGGTTTCTTGGTCGGTGTCGGCGTCGCTGACGTGCCGGGCTTGGGCGTCGGCGTCCCTGGCTTGGTCGGCGTGGGAGACCCACTGGCTCCCGGCGACGGCGAGAGCGTCGGGTTGGGCTTGCAGATGTGCAGCGGCTGCGGGACGTACCGGTGGAACCAGGTCTGCTTCGTCCCCACCTGCTGGCCGTTGAGGCTGAGGGTCCGCCAGATGGTGATGTCGAAACCGGTCTCCGCGACCGTCGCCACGCAGCTGGCCGGGTCGGCCAGCTCCTTCGGCGTCATGTAGGTGGTGGCCGGCTGGGTGACGTTCGTCTCCGGCGACGAGCCCCAGCCCACCTGCCAGTAGGGGGTGCTCCAGAACCGCACATGGGTCGCGGTGCCGTCATCCCAGGACTGCACCAGGATCCCGTACGGGGAGTTGTTCTGCCACTTGAGGTCAGGGCCGCCCCACGAGACGGTCGCCTCGCGGCCGGGTGGGTAGCGGCTGATCCAGAAGCTGTGCGGGTGGTGTTCGATGATCTTCATGCCGCTGAAGTAGGCGGCGTTGAACATCGTCGTCGCGAACTGGCTGACGCCGCCGCCGACGGCCTGCTTCTCGGCGCCGCCGGAGATCTCGGGCGCCAGCACGAAACCCCGCGCGGCGGTGCGCTCGCCCACGTAGCCGTTGAGGCTGAACGTCTGTCCGGGCAGGACCAAGGCGTTGTTCACGATGCCCGTGATGAGCTCGAGGTTGTGGACCCGCGGTCTGCAGCAGGGGTGCGGCGTGTGGCCGCCGTTCGGGTCCTCGGCGCCGATGATCTCCTTGATGCCGAGCTTCTGCGCATCCTGGGTGGTGAACGCGGGGTCGGTGGTCTTGCCCGGCACCACGAGGAGGCGCGCCGGGTCGAGGACCGCCTTGGGCACGGCCTGGGCGAGCCCCACCGGGTCGGGTGTGGTCGCGCTCACCGACGGTGTGATGGTCGGCTTGTCGTTGACGAGGCTGATCTTGGCATCGGTCGGCGTCACGGTCGGGATCGTGCCGAGCAACGGCAGGAACGCGGCCGCGACCTTGGCCTGGTCGGCGGTGATCTGGATGGCGCCGTCCGCTCCAGCCTGCAGGGTGAGAACACCGGCGACCGTGGCCGCGGGGACGTCGACGGACTTGCCGCCGTAGGTCAGGTGCAGCGGGCCGGCGACGGCCGGCGCCGCGAGGGTCGTCAGGGCCGTCTCGAGCTGCTGCTGGCTGGACTTCGGCTGTGAGAGCGCCACGGTGAGTGCGATCGGTGTGGTGTCACCGGTGAGGGACCTGAATCGCGCCTCGATGGCGGAGACGGCCTGTGGTTGGTCGAGGGTGCGGCCGATGACCGGCATGGCCGCGACCGGCGTCACGCCGTTGTAGTGGATGCTGCCCTCGCTCTTGGCCCGGTCGACCTTGGCCGCGATGCCCGCGACCGCCTTGGCCAGTGCCGCGTGGTCGACCTCGACGTCGAGGGGGTGCGCCGTGCCTTTGCGCAAGCCGTCGAGGATCGACGAGGGGCTCGTCGAGCTGGTCCCGAGCCCGTCGACGGACTTGTCGATGTCGACCTTCATCCCGGTCTGGGCCGGGTCGATCGTGGTGGAGACCTCGGCGGCGGTGACCGGAATCCCGACGCTGGCCTTGGCGCCGAGCGCGTTGCGCAGCACGGTCTTCGCCTGTGCCGCCGTCTTTCCGCCGACATCGATGCCGCCGATCGTCGTGCCGCGCGGGATCTTGCCGCGGGTCATGAGCACGCCCACGGTGTACGCGACGACGAGCAGCGTGATCAGCGTCAGCACGGTGACCGGAACCACGCGCAGGCGGCGCCGGCGGCGGCCGGAGCCCACGATGTTTGAGGAGGGTCCCACCGGGGGTCGGACCGGTGGCGGAGGCGGCGGCGGGGGGAACGAGGAGGACAAGGAAGCGGCAACCTTCTGCTGGACGTCCCTGCGATCGTAGGCGAACAACGGCACGGCCTGGGTCACCGGCACGGTTGACGGGCCTGCCGCGCGACGCTGGTCTAGCCTGGGCCGACCGGGATGACCATGGACTCACGACAGGGCGGGAGGCGACGTGCTCCGACAGGTGCTGCTCGGAGCATCGCGCAGTGACCTGGTCCGCCGTACGGTCACCCGTGCCCCGATCTCGCGGCACGTCGTCCGCAGGTTCGTGGCAGGGGAGACGGTCGACGAGGCCGTCGCCGCGGTCCGGACCCTCGTGGCCGACGGGCTGCGGGTGAGCCTCGACCGGCTCGGCGAGGACGTGGTGGAGCCTGCGCAGGCGATCGCTACCGCCGACGCGTACGTCACCATGCTGGGCCGCCTCGGCGACGAGGGTCTTGCCGACTGCGCCGAGGTGTCGCTCAAGCTGTCGGCCGTCGGCCAGGCGCTCGACCCCTCGATGTCCCTCGACCACGCGCGCCGGATCTGTGAGGCGGCCGCGACGGCCGGGACAACCGTGACCGTCGACATGGAGGACCACACCACGACGGACCTCACCCTCGGCACCGTGCGCGAGCTGCGCGACGACTTCCCGTCGGTCGGCGCGGTGCTGCAGGCCTACCTGCGCCGTACCGAGTCGGACTGCCTCGATCTGGCCTCCGCCGGGAGCCGCGTACGGCTGTGCAAGGGGGCCTATCGTGAGCCCGCATCGGTTGCCTACCAAGACATCCACGAGGTCGACCGGTCCTACGTGCGGTGTCTCAAGGTGCTGATGGCCGGCGAGGGCTACCCGATGGTGGCGACGCACGACCCGCGCCTGATCGAGATCGCCGGGGCACTCGCGGCGCGGTGGCGACGCGGGCCGGACAGCTTCGAGTACCAGATGCTCTACGGCATCCGCCCGCACGAGCAGAGCCGGCTCGCGGCCGCGGGGGCTACCGTTCGGGTCTACCTCCCGTACGGGGAGGACTGGTACGCCTATCTCATGCGGCGGCTGGCCGAGCGGCCGGCCAACGTGTTGTTCTTCCTCAGATCGGTGGTGTCGAAGTCATGACCGGATCCCAGCGGCGGGTCGCCGTGCTCGGTGCCGGCAAGATGGGCGAGGCGTTGCTGTCGGGGCTGTTGCGCTCCGGCCGCGCGGCGACCGACCTCATCGTGACCGCCCGCCGGCCCGAGCGGGCGGCGGATCTTGCCGCCCGCTACGGCGTCGAGGTTCTCGACAACGTCGCCGCCGCCAAGACCGCGTCGACGCTGATCCTGGCCGTCAAGCCGCAGGACATGGCGGTGCTGGTCGACGAGATCGCCGGCGCCGTGCCGGCCGACGCGCTGGTCATCTCGATGGCTGCGGGCATCCCGACCGCGTTCCTCGAACGCCGGCTGACCGACGGCGTGGCCGTCGTACGGGTGATGTCGAACACACCGGTGCTGGTGGACGAGGCGATGTCGGTGATCTCGGCCGGCGCCCGTGCGTCCGAGGCCCACCTGGCCGCGACGGAGGAGCTGCTCCGGCCGGTCGGACGCACCCTCCGGGTCCCCGAGTCACAGCAGGACGCGGTCACCGCCCTGTCCGGCTCGGGCCCTGCCTACTTCTTCTTCCTGGTCGAGGCGATGATCGACGCGGGCATCCTGCTCGGCCTGCCGCGGGCGGTCGCGGCCGACCTGATCGTGCAGACCGCTGTAGGCTCGGCGACCATGCTCCGCGACACCGGTGAGCACCCGGTCAAGCTGCGCGAAGCCGTGACTTCGCCTGCTGGCACGACGATCTCGGCGATCTACGAGCTCGAGAAGCATGGCGTACGGGCCGCGTTGCTGGCCGCGCTCGAAGCGGCTCGCGACCGTTCCCGGGAGCTGGCCTCCGGCCATTCCTGACCCGGCTGCCAGGGGCCGCCGGCAGCTCCTGGGGTTTCCTCCTGGGCCGTGTATGAGTTGCTGACCGATCGGTCAGCAACTCATAGCCAGTGGGACACGACTCGGCCCGGCTGCTGGTCACTGGGCTTCGACGGCACCGGCGGGCAAGGTGAGGGACTTCATCGGGGCCGAGAGTGCGACGGCGCCCTTCGCGTTCACCCACCGGCTCATCTCCCGTGCCGCTGAAGACGCAGTATGACCGGTCCTTGTTGCTCGGCGCGCGCGGGTGAACCGTCCTGCCTACGATGTTGCGGTGATGGCCGCCGCTCGTAGAGTTCCCCGACGTGCGGTCTGGGTCGTCCTCGCTGCGCTCCTCGCCAGCGGCTGTGGCGCCGGCTCCGGCAAGAAGCCGGTCGTGGCCGGGGTCCAGCGCGGCGAGGTGCGTGAGGTCGTCGAGGCGCCGGCCGTCGTGACCGCCAAGGCCTCCGCCACGATGTCCTCCCCGGCCGCGGGACGCGTAGGCAAGCTCCTCGTCCGCGACGGCGCCACCGTCAAGCAGGGTCAGACGCTGATGGTGATCAGCTCTCCGACGGCGCAGCAGCGGCTCAAGCAGGCGAAGGCGGCGGACGCCAAGGCCGCCACGGGGGCCGCCCCGGTGCCGCCGACGGACCTGACCGGGTTCCTCGCAGGGTCCGACAACGCCGCCAGCCAGGCCTTCGACACCGCACAGCAGGCCATCGATCTCATCCCCGACGCCACCGCCAAGGCCGCGGCACAGACCCGGCTGGCCCAGGCGAAGGCATCCTACGCGAGCAGTAGATCCCAAGCGCAGCAGGCGATCCAGAGTCTCGACGACGGCATCGGCGGGTTGCAGAAGGCGCTGTCGACGGTCGCGCAGGCGCAGCGTACGCAGACCCAGGCGGCCGTTGTCCTTGCCCAGCAGACGATCGACGCGCTGACCATCAAGGCGCCGGTCGCCGGCATCGTTCAGCTCGGCGGGGCCGCCTCATCAGGCAGCAGCGGTCTGTCCAGCCAGCTCAGCCAGCTGCCGTCGAGCGTCCAGGGCCAGGCCGCGCAGCTGCTCGGCGGCTCGACGTCGGACACCACTGCGAGCACGACGATCTCGCTCGGCACGCCGGTGAGCACGGGCACCACGCTGGCGACGGTGACCGACGGCTCGATCCTGACGTTGAGTGCCGACGTCGACGAGACCGACGTACTCCTCGTACGCCATGGCGTTTCTGCGACGGTGCAGCTCGATGCGGTGCCGGACGCGACCTATACCGCAACCGTGCAGTCGGTCGGCCAGACCCCGACGACGTCAGCGGAGGGCGGGGTGACCTACCGGGTACGGCTGGCGCTGGGCAGGGGCGCCAACCCGGACAAGTCGTCGGCGCCCAAGCCGCGGCCCGGCATGAGCGCGGTCGTGGACATGCTGGTCCGGGACGCCAGGAACACCTTGACCGTCCCGTCGTCGGCCGTGATCCACGAGGGTGCCCGAGACTTCGTGTGGGCCGCCGACAACCGGGTCGCCCACAAGACCTACGTGACCCTCGGCGCCCAGGGTGACAGCGCGGTGCAGGTGTTGTCCGGACTCCGGCAAGGGCAGCGGATCGTCATCCAGAACGCTGGGGACCTGACCGAGGGCCAGAAGCTGCCCGCATGACGATCCCGGCGCTCGAGGTGGTCGACGTGACCAGGGTGTACGAGCTCGAGGGGGTCGACGTCACCGCGCTCGCCGGCGTCTCCCTCCAGATCCGGCGCGGCGAGCACGTCGCCATCGTCGGGCCGTCCGGCTCGGGCAAGTCGACGCTGATGCACCTGCTCGGAGCCCTCGACCGGCCGACGTCCGGTCGGCTGCTGCTCGCCGGCCGCGACATCTCGGGCATGTCCGACACCGAGCTCGCCGAGCTGCGCAACAAGACGATCGGCTTCGTCTTCCAGTCCTTCCAGCTGCTGCCCCGCACGTCGGCCGTCGACAACGTCGGCCTGCCGCTCGTCTATCGCGGCGTTCGGCGGTCCGAGCGGAGGCGGCTCGCCGTCGCCGCGCTCGAGACGGTGAGCATGGGCCACCGGCTCGGTCACCACCCGGGGCAGCTCTCCGGGGGCGAGCAGCAACGGGTGGCGATCGCCCGTGCCCTGGTCGGCGAGCCGGCCGTCCTGCTGGCCGACGAGCCCACCGGCAACCTCGACAGCCGCAACGGAGCCGACGTGCTCGCGGTCCTCGACGGGCTGAACCGTGACCACGGCGTGGCGGTCGTCGTCGTCACCCACGACCATGAGGTCGCCGACCGGGCACCCCGGCAGATCTTCATGCGGGACGGCCTCATCGAGAACGACGTCGGGCCCCGCCCATGAGGCTGGGGGAGGCGTTCCGGGTCGCCCTCGGCGCGTTGCGGGCCAACCGGATGCGCAGCGTGCTGACCATGCTCGGCGTCGTGATCGGGGTTGCTGCCGTGGTCGCCCTCGTGTCCATCGGCACCGGCGCCAAGAACGAGGTGGAGAGCGAGGTCCAGGGCCTTGGCTCCAACCTGGTCATCTTCGTGCCTGGCAAGTTCCAGTTCGGGTCCGCGCCGACGCTGTCCCGCCTCCGGCTCACCGACGTCGCCGCGGTGTCGCAGGCGGTGTCCCCGCCGGGCGGGGTAGCGGTCGACCTGCAGTCCGGCGAGAACGTCAGGGCCGGGCACAACACGGCGTTCGCCACCGTGAGCGGCACCAACGAAGCCGTACCCACCGTGTTCAACGAGCCGATCGCCCGGGGGGTCTACTTCCGCGCTGCCGACGTGCAGACCCGGCGCCGGGTGGCGGTGCTCGGCTCGGCGACCGCGGCCAGGCTCTTCCCCGGCATCGACGCTGTCGGCCAGCGGGTGACCGTCGCCGGCGTACGGTTCCGTGTCATCGGGGTCTTCGCCGCGCGCGGGTCGGCGTTCGGCGTGAGCCAGGACGACGTCGTGCACATCCCGATCACCGAAGCACAACGGATCTTCGACACGCAGCGGGTGGACGCCATCGCTGTCAAGGCGTCGAGCAGCAAGCAGATCCCGGCGCTGGAGAAGCAGGTGCTCGCGGTGCTCGGCCAGCGGCACACGGACCAGCAGTTCTCGGCCATCACGCAGGACCAGATCCTCGGCACGATCGGCAAGATCCTGGGTCTGCTCACCGGCGTGCTTGCGGCGATCGCCGCCATCAGCCTGCTCGTCGGCGGGGTCGGCGTCTCGAACATCATGCTGGTCTCGGTACGGGAACGGACGCGGGAGATCGGCCTGCGCAAGGCCCTCGGCGCCCGGCAACGCGACATCCTCGCCCAGTTCCTCATCGAGGCCGTACTCCTGACGACGCTCGGCGGCGTGATCGGCATCGGCATCGGGATCGGCGGCTCGCTGGCGATGGCGCAGTTCACGCCGGTGCCGGCAACCGTCGCCTGGTGGTCGCCGGTGCTGGCGGCCGGGGTGTCGGCGTTCGTCGGCATCTTCTTCGGCGTTGCCCCCGCCCGCCGGGCCGGCCGGCTCGACCCGGTCGTCGCTCTCCGCGCGGAGTAGCCGCGCGGCCGGTGGACGCGGCCACGACGCGGGTAAGGGAGTCCCGTACATTGAGTCATCAGCCAGGGCGGCGGTCATCGGTCAGGGGCACACTGTGCGGAGCTCGGCAGGGCGGTACGGGCGAGCGGCAGCGGTCGCTGTGCTCAGTGCCGCGCTCGTCACGACCGCGACGCCGGCCCTCGCGAAGACCACCAAGCAGGGCAAGCCCAAAGAGACCGCGGAGCACGCGCTGATCCACTGGGTCAACGTGCAGCGCCGGGACGCCGGCCTGCGGCCGGTCTCGAAGGCCGCAGACCTCACGGCGCTGGCGCACCGGCACACCGCGCACATGGCCAAGAACGACCGGGTCTTCCACAACCGGCTGCTCGGCAGTGAGGTGCACGGCTGGCTCACCCTCGGGGAGGACGTCGGCAGCGCCGCCTCCCTGAGCGACCTCGAGAAGGCCTTCCTGTCCACGGCCGCCAACCGAGCCAACCTGCTGGGGCCGGGCATGCGGCAGATCGGGGTCGGTACCAGGACGCGCGAGGGGTTGCTCTACGTGACCGTGATCATGCTGCGGCCGGACAGTTCCCGGTCCGGCTGACCGGGCGCAGGCCCAGTCCCATCGGCCCCAGAAAAGTTGCCCCTGCACATACGTCCCGCGTCCCGCTACTCTGCGTACAGAGATCGCGTGCGACTTGTGGGGCCGGTGGGGAAGCCGGCCCTCGACACGCGCCAGAGGTGTGCGCCATGCCGAAGAGCGAGAGGCCCCTCCCCGAGGTCAGTTTTCTGACCGTCAAGGAGGTCGCCGATCTGATGCGCGTTTCCAAGATGACCGTCTACCGGCTCGTGCACTCCGGCGAGCTGCCGGCCGTACGGGTGGGCAGGTCGTTCCGGGTGCCGGAGCGTGCGGTTCACCAGTACCTCTCGACCGCCTACATCGAGGCCGGCTGAGCCGGGTAAGGTGAGGGACCAACTGCGGCGCCGGAGTCCGGCCCGCTCATTTCTGCTCTCGACGGTCAGGTAGGTCGCACAGTGGGCTCGGTCATCAAGAAGCGACGCAAGCGGATGGCGAAGAAGAAGCACCGCAAGCTGCTGAAGAAGACCCGCGTCCAGCGCCGTAACAAGAAGTAGGCCTCGCCCGCTGCTGCCGCCACCGGGGCTGCCCCGGTGCGTCGTCGCCCCAGCCGGTGCACCGCGCGCGAGCCGCAGCGGTCGCCGGCTGGACTGCTGTTCCGCCCAACCGCCGGTCACGCGGCCCGAGTGATGTCAGACTTGATCCAGCTGCGTCCGTGCAGCAAGCGTGACCACGCGTGTGTCGGCGATGTTCACCAGGCGGCGAGGCCGGTCGGCCCGCCCGCGAAGGGAAGTGCATGACCGGCAGCACCGGCGGTAACGCGACCTACCGCTCCACGAACACCGCCATCCTCTCGGTCAGTGCTGTCGATGCCACCCGGGTGGTCACCTCCGGTGAGCTGGACGACCGGCTCGAGGCGACCTACCGCCGCGTACGGCTGCGCCCGGGCCTGATGGAGCGGCTGGCCGGCATCTATGAGCGGCGCTGGTGGGCCGACGGGATGACCTTTGCCGACGGCGCTGCGATGGCCGGGGACAAGGCCCTCGCGGAGTCCGGCATCGACCCGTCCCAGGTGGGGCTGCTGGTCAACACCTCCGTCAGCCGGGCGCACCTCGAGCCTTCGACCGCGGTCTACGTGCACGACACGATGGGCCTGCCCACGCCCTGCCTCAACTTCGACGTGTCCAACGCCTGCCTCGGCTTCGTCAACGGCATGCAGCTCGCGTCGGCGATGATCGACTGCGGCCAGATCTCGTACGCCGTGGTGGTCGCCGGCGAGGACGCCCAGACCGTGCAGGACAACACCATTGCCCGGCTCTCCCGTGCCGAGGTGACCGCCCGCGACGTGATGGCCGAGTTCGCGACGTTGACCCTCGGGTCCGGTGCTGCTGCCATGGTGCTGGGACCGGCCGACCGTCACCCCGAGGGGCACCGGATCGTCGGCGGGGTCAGCCGAGCGGGCACCGAGCACCACGAGCTGTGCGTCGGCGACCTCGACATGATGCGCACCGACTCCAGCGGTCTGCTCGACGCCGGTCTCGAGCTCGCCGGCGCGATGTGGGCGGACGCGGCACGGGAGTTCGACTGGGCGGACCTGGACCGTTACGTCATGCACCAGGTCTCCGAGATCCACACCCAGGCCCTGTGCCACCGGGTCGGCATCGACTCGGAGCGGGTGCCGCGCACCTTCCCGACCCGCGGCAACATCGGCCCTGCGTCAATCCCGTTCACCCTGGCCACCCATGCGGGTGAGCTGGAGCCGGGGCACCGGGTGCTGCTGATGGGCATCGGGTCGGGACTCAACACGTCCTGCACCGAGATCCGCTGGTGACCCTGCCGCTCGACGGCCTCCCCGGCCTCGACCCGGCGTGGTCCCGCACCGTCACCGTTGAGGGAAACACCTGGCACGTGCTCGACAACCAGGTCGTCGACCCGGTCGGCACCGTGCTGTGCGTCCACGGCAACCCGACCTGGTCCTACATCTGGCGTCGGGTGCTGGCCGAGGCGCCGCCCGGCTGGCGGGTCGTCGCGCCCGACCAGCTCGGCATGGGCTGGTCCGAGCGCACCGCGGGGCCGCGCACCTTGGCCCAGCGGATCCGCGACCTCTCGGCGCTGACCGAGGCGCTGGCCATCACCGGGCCGGTCGTCACGCTGGCCCACGACTGGGGCGGCGCGGTCTCCCTCGGCTGGGCGGTTGCCCACCGCGACCAGCTGCAGGGCGTGGTGCTCAGCAACACCGCGATCGCCCTGCCGCCCGGAACCGCTGGTCCCGCGGTGATCCGGCTGACCAACAACGCCGCCTTGCGCACGCTCGCCTGCGTCACTACTCCGGCGTTCCTCAAGGCCACGGTCGCGTTGTCCCGCAAGACGCCCGCGGACGTGCGCAAGGCGTTGCTCGCGCCGTACGGGACGGCCTCGCGGCGGCGGGCCATCGGTGAGTTCGTCGCCGACATCCCTTTCGTACCAGGGCATCCCACCCGTCCGACTGTCGAAGCTATCGCCGGGCAGCTGTCGACGCTGGACGTGCCGGCGCTGCTGCTGTGGGGCCCGCGGGACCCGGTCTTCGGCGAGGCCTATCTCGACGACCTGCGCCGGCGGCTGCCGCGGGCCGACGTCCACCGCTATGCAGCTGCCTCGCACCTTGTCATGGAGGATGCGCCGGACTACGCGTCGACGGTCTGGCGGTGGGTCACCAGGCCGTCGCCCGTCCCGGTCCGTGCGTTGGCCGAGCAGCCGCAGCTGTGGGCCGCTCTTGAGGACCGGGCCCAAGACCACGAGCCAGCGATCGTCGAGGTCGGCGGCCGCACCGTCTCCTGGCGGGTCTTCAACCGCCGGGTCGCCGAGGTGGCCGCCGGACTGGTGGCGCAGGGCGTGGGCCGGGGCGACCGGGTCGCGTTGCTGGTGCCGCCCTCGGCGGACCTGGCCCTCGCGGTCTACGCGGTCTGGCGGGCGGGCGCTGTCATCGTCGTCGCCGACAAGGGCCTCGGCGTACGCGGGATGGGCCGGGCCCTGCGCAGCGCCCGGGTCGACCACCTCGTCGGTACGGCCGAAGGTCTCGCTGCCGCCAAGGCGATGCGGCTGCGGCCGACCGGGCTGCGGATCTCCGCCGGGCCCCCGTACAAGCTGCTCGGCGCCTCGGTCTCCCTTGCCGACCTCGCGCGGGCCGGGCGGGACCACCTCGACCGCCTGCCGGAGCCGTCCGGCGACGACGAGTGCGCCGTCGTGTTCACCTCCGGCGCCACCGGGCCGGCCAAGGGCGTGGTCTACCGGCATCGGCAGCTGCGCGCGCAGGTGGCGCTGATCAAGGCGGCCTATGAGCTGACCGACGGCGACCGGATCGTCGCGGCGTTCGCGCCCTTTGCCCTGTACGGACCCGCTCTCGGCATCGGCTCAGCCGTGCCGGACATGGACGTCACGTCGCCAGGGACGCTCAGTGCCGCCAAGCTTGCCGAGGCGGTCGCGGCGATCGACGCGACGGTGGTGTTCGCCTCCCCGGCGGCGCTGCGCAACGTCCTGGCGACCGCCGGCGCACTGACCGGCGAACATCGCAAGGCCTTGGGCCGGGTCCGGCTGCTGATGTCGGCCGGCGCCCCGGTGCCCTCCGCCTTGCTGCACCAGCTTGCGGACGTCATGCCCGCAGCGCACGCGCACACCCCGTACGGGATGACCGAGGTGTTGCCGGTGACCGACATCTCATTGGCGCAGATCGACGACGGCGAAGGTGTCTGCGTGGGCCGGCCACTGCCCGGTGTCGCCGTGCAGGTCTCGCCGCTGTCGTCGCTCGGTGTCGCCGACGGCGAGCTGACCGGTTCGCCCGGCGTGCTCGGCGAGCTCGCCGTGCGCGCAGCACATGTGAAGGACCACTACGACGCTTTGTGGGCCGTCGAGCAGGCCAGCTCGCGTGATGCCGGCTGGCACCGTACGGGCGACGTCGGCCACCTCGACGACGAGGGCCGGCTCTGGGTCGAGGGCCGGTTGGTGCACGTCATCGCCACGGCGGCCGGAGTCGTGACCCCTGTCGGAGTCGAGCAGCGCGTCGAGTCGGTTGCGGGCGTGGAGCAGGCAGCCGCGGTGGGTGTCGGCCCGGTCGGCACTGCCCAGGTGGTGGTCGTCGTCGTCGCACCGGGCGAACGCGAGTCGCTGGCCTCGCTCGCGCTGACCGACGCCGTACGGGCAGCCTGTGCCGTCCCGATCGCCGCCGTACTCGTCCGCGGCTCCCTGCCGGTCGACATCCGGCACCAGTCCAAGATCGACCGGCAGGCCCTGTCCCTTTGGGCGGCCGACGTGCTGGCCGGCGCCAGGCCGTGAAGGTCCTCGTCACCGGCGCCAGCGGGATGCTCGGCCGGGCGACCGCCCTGGCGTTGCTCCACCGCGGCGACGAGGTGACGGTGCTGCAGCGTCGGCCGGCCGGCCTCGACTGCCGTGAGGTGCTGGGCGATGTGGCAGATGCGTCGGTGGTGGACAGGGCAGTGGCCGGACAGGACGCGGTGCTGCACCTCGCAGCCAAGGTCGATGTCGTGGGCGCCTGGCCGGAGTACGAGCGCGCCAACGTCGGCGGCACCCGCACCGTGGTCGAGGCCAGCGAGGCATCGTCGGTGTCCCGGCTGGTGCACGTCTCCTCGCCGTCGGTCGCCCACTCGGGTGACTCGCTGGTCGGCGTTGGCGCTGAGCCCGCCGACCTTGCCGGGGCTCACGGCCACTACGCCAGGTCCAAGGCCTTGGCGGAGCGGCTCGCCCTGGGTGCGGACTCGACAACCCTTGCTGTGGTGGCAATCCGGCCTCATCTGGTGTGGGGGCCCGGCGACACCCAGCTGGTCGGACGCATCGTCGAGCGGGCGCGGGCCGGCCGGTTGCCGCTCATCGGTACGGGTGCCGCCCTGATCGACACGACCTACGTCGACAACGCGGTGTCGGCGCTGCTCGCGGCCGTCGACGCCCCCGTACACGGCGAAGCGCTGGTCGTCTCCAACGGCGAGCCGCGGCCGGTCGCCGAGATCCTCGCCCGGTTGTGCCTGGCCGCAGGGGTTCCGGGGCCGCGGGGGCACCTGCCGTTGCCGGTCGCCGCCGCCGCCGGGTCCGTCATCGAGACCGGCTGGCGGCTGCTGCGCTGGCGGGACACGCCACCGATGACCCGGTTCCTCGCCGAACAGCTGGCGACCGCGCACTGGTTCGACCAGCGGCGCACCCGCGAGGCACTCGGCTGGGCGCCGCAGGTCAGCCTCGACCAGGGCTTCGCCGCCCTCGCCAGGTGGTACGCGACCCGCCAGTGAGCGGCCGCGGGACCGTCAGGGCGTGAGGACGACCTTGCCGCCGGCGTGGCCGCTGTCCACGAGCTCGTGCGCCTTGGGTGCTTCCTCGAACGGCAGGACGGCAGCGATGGTCGTCCGCAGCTCACCGGCTGCGAGCATCCGGGCCAGGACGTCGAGGTCGACCGCCGACCGGTCGCTGGAAGAGCTGAAGGTGATGCCCAGCTCCCGGGCGGCCGGGTCGGCGATGGTGACGATCCGGTGGGTGCCCCCGCGCAGCTCGATCGAGTCCGGCAGTGCGCCCTTGCCTGCGGCGTCGAACACCGCGTCGACGCCGTTCGGGGCCAGCGACCTCACCCGCTCGACCAGACCAGGCCCGTAGGTCGTCGGAGTCGCGCCCAGGGACCGTAACAACTCCTGGTTGTCGGGGCTCGCGGTCCCGATCACGTGCACACCCTGGGCGATCGCGAACTGAGTGGCGACCTGCCCGACCGCACCGCTCGCGCCGTGGACGAGCAAGGTCTCGCCCGGCTTCAGGTCGAGCAGCCTGAGCGCGCGCAGTGAGGTCTCCGCGGCGACCGGCAGGGTGACGGCCTCCGTGAACTCCAGCGTGTCAGGAACCACGCCGTAGTCCTTCGACAAGGCCAGCTCCGCGTACGAGCCGGGCGGCGGGTCGGCCCAGCCGTACACCCGGTCGCCTACGGCCACCCCGGTGACGCCTTCGCCGAGCGCATCGACCACCCCCGCCAGCTCGAAGCCAAGGATCGCGGGGAGCGGGGTCTTGAAGATCGACTCCAGTGCCCCGGAACGGATCTTGCCGTCCATCGGGTTGACACCCGCCGCCTTGACCTGCACCCGGATCTGGCCGGCACCAGGCGCCGGCGCCGGCACCTCCTCCACGTGCAGCACCTCGGGTCCGCCGAACTCGTCGATGACGACTGCCTTCATGATGCGCCTCCTGAGGACGGAAGGGTCGGGTAGTGGGTATAGCCGCACGGGTCCCCGCCATACGTCGTGGTCCAGGACCGGTTAGGTCGAAAGCCGAGCGACGGCGACGAGGCCGCTGCCTCCTACGGTCAGCGGTGCCCGCCGGCTGATGAGGCCGTCGAGCGGGCCGAGCCGCACCGGGCCGATCTCGAGCCGGCCGCTGAGCACGACGACGACCAGCCGCCAAGAGCTCGGGATCGACACCGGCCCGGTCACCTCGATGGCCTCGAGCGTGGCCGAGACCTTGCCTCTGCGGGTCATCACGTTGAGGTCGCGGGTGGCGCCGTCCGGAACCTCGCAGGTCGTGCGGCTCTCGCCGGCGAACGCCAGCTGGTCCAGCGGCTTCAGCACGTGCAGGGTCTCGTCGACACGCAGATGCATCGAGGGGCCGACGATCAGCGCGAGAATGCGGTCGACGCCCTCGAAGGTCGAGAACGGCCCGGGCCTGTCGACGGCCGCAATGCTGACCCGCCAGTCGAAGTCAGCCAGGGTCGAGCCGGCGGGTTCCGAGGCGATCTCGTACGTCGACCCACCGCCGTTGCGCCACGGCCGCGCGGTCAGCTCAGCGGCCCGCCAGACGTCGTACGACGGGGGACGGGCGGCCCGACCGGGGATGGTCGGGCCGCCCGTACGGGCCGGGTCAGAGGAAGCCGTTGGCCTGGTCCCAGGCCTTGGCGACCGCCTGCGGGTCCATCTTCTTGACCTGCACCTGCTCGAGCAGCTTGGCCAGGTCGAGCGTGGTGAGCTTGGCCGAGACCGCGTTGGCGGCGCTCGTGATGGTGGGCGTCACCTTGGAGGTGGTGACCAGCGGGACGATGTTCTGCGCGGCGAACACGCTCTTGTCGTCGGTGAGCGAGACGAACCCGTTCTCCACGATCGACGGGTCGGTCGAGAAGATGTCGGCCGCGTCGACTGCGCCGTTCTTGAGGGCGGTCTGGGTGACCAGCCCGCTGGCCGACAGCGGGGTGAAGCGGCCGAAGGTCAGTCCGTACACCTTCTTGAAGCCGGGGATGCCGTCGATGCGGGTCTGCATGTTCGGCGGAGCGCCGTAGGTGAGCTTGCCGGCCACCGGCACCAGCGAGGAGATGGTGGTGAGCTTGTACTGGTCGGCCGTCTTCTTGGTTACCGTGATCGTGTCGGCGTCCTGGGCGGGTGCGTAGTTGAGCTCGGTGAGGTTGACCCCGGCCGCTGCCGTCTTGAGCGCGGCGGCGACGTCGGCCGGGGACTTGGCCGTCGCCTTGGTGTCGAGGTAGTCGAGGATCGAGCCGGTGTACTCCGGGATGAAGCTGATGGACCCGTCCTTGAGGGCCTGCATGTACGCGGCGCGCTCGCCGATGTTGACCTTGTAGGTCACCTTGACGCCCTTGGCGGCCAGCGCGTTGCCATAGACGTAGGCGAGGATGGTGTTCTCGGAGAAGTCGGCCGAGCCGATGATCAGCGAGCCGGGGTCTCCGCCGGCGGCACCGGTCGTGGCACCCGCCGAGGAGGACGCCGTACCGGAGGTCGCGGGTGCGGAGGTGGCGCCGCCCGAGGTGGCGGCGCTGGTGGCGGCCGCAGTGCTCGAGGTCGACGTGGCGCCGCTGGACGAGCTGCCGCCGCCGCAGGCCGCCGTCAGCAGAGCCGCACCGGCGGTCGCCGTGACAAGCAGGATCTTGCTCTTCATTTTTCTCCTTAGGTGGTGACGTTTTTGGGCGCCGTCGCAGCGGCGGTTCAGTGGACCGGAACAGCCTCGCCGGTGGGGGTGGTGGAAGCATTCAGGTCGGAATTCTTTGAAGCGTATCGCCCGGACAGCCCGGGCGAGACGATCAGGGTCTGTACGGCCACCAGCGCGACGTCCACGAGGACCGCGAGGATCGCCACCAGCAACCCGGCAGCCACCATGACCGGGTAGCCGGTGTGCGGGTCGGTGATGCTCTGGTCGCCGATGTAGATGAGGCTGCCGAGACCGCCGAGCAGGGGCACGTAGGCGGCGATCGTCGCTGTGGCCAGGACCTGGAGGGTGGCAGAACGCAGGCCCGACATGATGAGCGGCAGCGCGCACGGGAACTCGACCCGTTGGACGACCTGCCAGCCGGTCATCCCCATGCCCCTGGCCGCATCTCGCACCTCGGGGTCGACGTTCTGGACGCCGGCGTAGCTGTTGGTCAGGATCGGCGGGATCGCCAGGACCACCAGCACGATGACGAGCGGGACGAAGTAGGGGAAGCCGCCGCGCTGGACCAGGCCGGTCACGGCGGCGGTGTGGTGGATCTTGGGCGAGAGCCAGACCACCAGGAACAGGAGCAGACCCAGGACGGGTACGGCGCGCACGGCGTTGGCGACGCCGCCGATGGCAGCGACGCCTCGTCCGGTGTGCCCGATCCAGAGGCCCAGCGGGAGCGCGATGACCAGCGCGATCACCACGGCGAGCGCGGTGTAGGTGAGCTGCTGCCTGACCAGTGTCGGGACGCCGTTGATCCCGGACCAGTTCGCCGAGTCGCCCAGCCAGGTCGGCACGTAGCGAAGGCTGGGCAGCCCGGACCCCCCGGCCAGGACCTCGGTGCCCGTCATCGGGCCGCCACCGCTCGTTGCCAGGGCGTCAGGAGCCGGATCCCCAGCAGCACCACGGCGTCGAAGATCAGCGCCAGCAGGACGAAGAGGATCAGGGCCAGCATGATCGGCTGCAGGTCGGACGTCTGGTTGCCCTCGATGAACAGCGAGCCGAGCTGGGCGACCCCGATCGTCGAGGCGACCGACACCAGGCTGACGTTGGACACGGCCGCCACGCGCAGACCGGCGCCCAGCACCGGCACGGCGATCGGCAGCTGTACGCCGAAGAGCCGCTGCCGCGTCGTGAAGCCCATGGCCGCGGCCGCCGACATCGTGTCGCTGGAGACCGAGCCGAACGCGTCGGCGCTCACCCGGACCATCAATGCGAACGTGTAGACGGTCAGGGCGATCGCCACGTTGATCGGGTCGAGGATCTTCGTACCGATCAGCCCCGGCATGGACACGAACAGCACGATGGACGGGATCGTGTAGAGGATGCCGGCCGTGGTGATCAGTGGCAGGTAGAGCCAGCGGGTCCGGCTGGCCCACCAGCCGATGGGCAAGGCGATCAGCGTCCCCACCACCAGCGGCAGGGCGGCAAGCCACACGGTCGTCCAGGCCCAGTGGCCGATCTCGCTCTGGTGGTTGGTGAAGTAGTCCCAGATCCCGCTCATGTCGCCGGCTCCGCCGCCCGCTCCTGCTTGATCCTGGCCAGCACCCGGTCGGCGGTGATGGTGCCGGCGAGGCGTCCCTCCTTGTCGACCACCACACCCCAGCCACTCGGCGAGGACAGGGCGGCGTCGAGCACTTCGCGCAACGAGCCGCCCTGGTGGGCGAGCGTGCCGCCGAGGTTGAGCATGTCCGGCGTGATCTGGCCCTGGAGCTGCTCCGGGGTCAGGCCGCGCGTGTTGATCCAGCCCTGTGGCACATTGCCGTCGTCGACGACGAGGACCCAGCCGTCCTCGGTGCTGTTGTAGACCGCCGCGAGGTCGCTGCCCAGCTTGGCCGCCGGCCCCTCGTCCAGGTCGAGCCGGCCGGCAGGCGTGAACCCGAGCGCGCGGTAGCCGCGGTCACGGCCCACGAAACCGGCGACGAACGGGTCGGCCGGTCGGGCCAGCAGCTCGGCCGGTGAGGCCATCTGCGCGAGCCGGCCGCCGACCCGCAGGACAGCGACCTGGTCGCCGAGCTTGATCGCCTCGTCGATGTCGTGCGTGACGAACACGATCGTCTTGCCCAGCTCGGACTGCAGCCGCAGGAACTCGTTCTGCAGCTGCTCGCGGACCACGGGATCGACGGCGCTGAACGGTTCGTCCATCAACATCACCGGCGGGTCGGCGGCCAGCGCCCGTGCGACGCCGACCCGCTGCTGCTGGCCGCCGGAGAGCTGGGCCGGGTAACGGGTGGCGAACGCCGGATCGAGGCCGACCCGTTCGAGCAGCTCCATCGCCCCCTTGCGGGCCTCGCGCTTGTCCCACCCCAGGAGATAGGGGACCGTCGCCACGTTGTCGACGATGGTGCGGTGCGGGAACAGGCCGGCGTGCTGGATCACGTAGCCGATGCCCCGGCGCAGGTCCGACGACGACCCGGTGGCCGTGTCCATGTCGTTGATCCAGATCGTGCCGCTGGTCGGCTCGATCATCCGGTTGATCATGCGCAGCGACGTGGTCTTGCCGCAGCCCGACGGGCCGACCAGGACGGTGATCTGGCCGGATGGGGCAACCAGGGACAAGTTGTCGACGGCCACCGTGCCGCCGTCGTACCTCTTCGTCACGGACTCGAACCTGATCATCCTGCGGCTACCTCGTCGTCGTTGGGTCGACTGGCGGTCAGGGTGTTCATGCCGGCGCCTCCGCATCGATGCCGAAGCGCTGGGACAGGGCGCGGGCCTCGCGGCTGACGATGATGCCAACGTCGTACAGCCGATTCTCATCCAGACGGTACGACGGACCTACGACACAGATGACACCGGCAACGGGACCCGGCTGTCCTGCCGAGGTTCCGGCACCGGCCCGGCGTACGGGGGCGGCGACGGCGGCGACGTCGGACTCGACGGCTGAGCGGAGCGCGACGAAGCCCTCGGGCCCGGTCCGGCCCGACATGGCGGCCCCGACCGCCGTGCCGTCGATGGGCACCGACCGGCCGACCCAGCTGGTGTGCCGCACCGAGTAGGTGCCCTCGACCATCCCGACGTAGAGCGCCGTCCCGACCGTCCCCGGCACCGCGAAGTAGGTCGACTCGCCGCACTCGGCGACGATCCGGCGCATGGCCGGCTCGACTGCTGCGACGAGGCTCTGCCGGCCGTACGCGAGCGCGCCGAGCTGGATCATGCGCGGTCCGGCGCGAAAGCTCCCGGAGCTGTCGCGGTGGACGAAACCGCTGGACTCGAGCGTGCGCAGCAGGCGCAGGGCGGTGCTCGCCGGCAGGTGGGTGTTCCGGGCGCAGTCGGCGAGGCTGACCTGGTCGTGGCTGCAGACCTCGGCCAGGAGGGCGAGCGCACGGTCGACGGTCCGGGTTGGCGCCGGAGCGGAGGGGAACGAGGGACGGGTGCGCGGCGTCGCCGGTTGGGACTGCTCTGAGGCAAACACTGTGATCACCCCGTCCGCGCCTCGGTGGGCCCAGCCGAATCGTAGCCAACCCCTGTTACCACTAGGTAAAACCTGAGTGCCACACCACGGCAATGCCAGACTGGGCGAGATGCGAACTGGAGTTGGTGGCTGATGCGACCGGACATCTCGTTGGACAGCCCGGTACGGCTGACCGTCGCTGAGATCGCCGCCATCGCCGACGCGGGCGTGCCGCTCGCCGTCACCGAGGCGGTCTACGCAGCGCTGGCAAGGACCCGGCACGCCGCGCTGACGGTCGCTGCGACCCGGCCCGTGTACGGCCGGAGCACCGGCGTCGGTGCCAACAAGGGCGTCGTGATCACCGAGCCGGCCCACCATGCCCTGGGTGTGCTGCGCAGCCATGCCACCAGTGCTGGCGAGCTGCGCGCTCCGCGCCGCGTCCGGGCCATGCTCGCCGTACGCTGCGCCCAGCTCGCCGCAGCGGGCAGCGGCATCGCCCCCGAGGTCCTCAAGGCGCTGGTCGAGATGCTCAACACCGACGCGCTGCCTCCCGTACGGGAGCTCGGCGGGATCGGCACCGGCGACCTCTCCGCGCTGGCGACGACGGCCCTTGCCCTGCTCGGCCAGGTCGAGCCCGCTCCGGCCCACCTGGTCGGCTTCGACGAACACGACGCGCTGGCGTTCCTCAGCAGCAACGCCGCCACGATCGGGGACTCCGCGCTGGCCGTCCACGACCTGTCGCCGCTCGCGCAGGCCTCGCTCGACGTCGCCGCCCTGACCTGCGCCGCCGTGGACGGCAACGCCGAGGCCTGGTCCGAGGCGGTGGAGTCGGTCACGCCGTTCCCCGGCGCGCGCCACGTCTGTCGCACGATGCGTTCGCTGACCCAGGGTGCCTCGCCGCCCGCCCGGATCCAGGACCCGTTCGGGCTGCGGACGCTGCCGCAGGTCCACGGCGTCCTGCTGGACGCCCTTGCCGCGTTGACGGCCACGGTCGAGGCACTGGCCGCTGCCGCGACGGAGAACCCGGTGTTCCGCGCCGACCCACCGCAGGTGGCGCACCACGGCGGGTTCCACGTCGCCTACCTCGCGACCTCGCTGGACACGATGCGCTCGGCGCTGGCGCAGGCGGCGCAGCTCAGCCAGGCCCGGCTGGCCAACCTGGTCGACCCCGAGCTGACCGGGCTGACGCCGTTCCTGGCCGACAGCCCCGGCGCCTCCGGGGTGATGGTGCTCGAGTACGTGGCGGCCTCGGCGCTGGCCCAGCTCCGGTCGGCTGCGAGCCCGACGGCCGTACAGACGGTGTCGATCTCCCGCGGGGCCGAGGACGACGCGAGCTTTGCCTCACTCGGCGCGAGCCTGGCGCTGGCGTCCGTCACGGCGTACGGGACCGTGCTGTCGTGCGAGCTCGTCGCGGCGGTGCGGGCCCTGCGGATGCGCGGGCTCGATGTGCCCGCTCCGGCCGCGGGCCTGCCGGCAGAACTCGCCGACCGCAACCTGACCGACGACCTGCTCCAGGCCGGTGCGGTCCTGTCCGCACTGGCGTCTCAGCCCGCGGACATCTCCAGCGGGCGCAGCTCTTCGGCGTAGGACACGGAGGTCCGCCGCAGCAGCCCGCTCTCCGTCAGCGCGTACTGGCCCAGCCGCCACAGCGGCGGGGAGTAGGCGTGCAGGGTGACGCTGCCGTCGTCCACGGTGCTGAGCCGGTGGATGTGGTCGGGGCCGAACGAGAACGTCGTGCCCTCCGGCATGTCGCTGACCAGGTGCTCGCCGGAGAAGCGCGGGTTGGACTCGGCGATCGCGCCCTGGACCACCCGCACCGCCCCCGACGAGGTGTCGTGGTCATGCCAGCCGGTGTCGTTGTCGGTCACCCAGCACAGCACCCAGACGTCGACGTGCTCGTCACGGTAGAGCGACTCGTAGTGCCGGTCGCCGACTGCGAACTGCACGTGCTGCTGCCACAGCTCTGGCTCGGCGGCGATGGTGTCGACCAGCTCACGCAGCTCGGTCTGGTCGAGGGTACGGGCGGGCAGCGCGTTCCAATCCATGGTCATATGCCTTTCGGGCCGAGCAGCCGCTGCGGGTTGACGCTGCGGATGGCGTGCGAGAGTGCGCTGCCCACGTCGCCGTTGAAGGGCGCAGCATAGGGACGGTCCGAACCCAGGACGACGGCATCGACGCCGACGGCCCGGACGATGGTGTCGATGGCGGTGACGCCGTAGGAGGAGGTCTCGAGGAACACCAGCCGGTCCACCGGACGGCGCTCGCCACCGCGGGCGGCGAAGCGCTCCAGGTGCGCAGGGGCGAGCCCGGCCAGCATCGCGAAGCAGACCCGCAGGTCAGGGAAGAGCTCCCGGCCGGCGAGCAGGAACGCGTACCAGGCGGCATGCATCTGGGCGACGTACGGCACGAGGGCCGGCCACCAGGCGGCATTCTGGGCGCCGTCGGTCCAGCCGACCGCTCCCGGGTGCACGAACAGCGGCCGGTCGTGCTCCTGCAGCACCTCGAGCAGCGGCCCGCACCGCTCGAGCGCCGCGGGGCTGGCCAAGGCCGTCGCCGGCAGCTGGAGTCCGATGCAGCCGGCGTCGAGCTCCTTGGCCAGTCGGTCCGGCTCGAGCTCGGTGAGGCAGGCGGCGGCCCACGAGGCGAAGTGCCGGGGCAGCTCGCCGGCACCCTCGTGGTAGGCCTCGAGCAGCGGGTGCGCCTCGTCCGGGGGCAGCCACTCGATGCCGAGCGGCGCGGAGAGTGAGACCAGCCCGATGTCGAAGCCGTCATCCCAGAGCATGGCCTCACGCAGGGCGAGATCGTGGTCGTCCGGGCGGACCTCGTACGGAGGCTCGCCGTCGAGGTGCAGCGTCCAGCCGGTGAGGTTGGGCGGGCTGGTGCGGCGGCGGAGGGCCTCGAGGAACTGGTCGGTCCACAGGTGCTGGTGGACATCCACGTTCACGGCAGGCACGCGTCCCTCCGAGCGCAGCGGGTCAGGTCAACCGCTTCACTGTAGCGCTTCAGTGAAGCGGTTGACTACTTCGGCTGTGAGCCGTGGGACCTTGAGGGGAAGGGCGGTCAGCCGCGTGCGGCGGCGCGGCCTGCGGCGTACTTCGGCGGTCGGCTGGTCGACGCCCGCGGGAAGAGGGTGGGCGCCTTGGTGATCCGCTTGCGGCGCTGGCTGCCGTCGGCGGCGGCGAGCACCAAGCGTACGGCGTCGCGGATGATCCCCTCGGTGTCCCAGTCCACCGAGGTCAGCGGCGGCGACAGCAGGGTGGACAGCGGATGGTTGTCGTAGCCGCAGATCGAGACGTCGTCGGGGATGCGCAGACCAAGGGCGTTGGCTGCGGCGTAGGCCCCGTACGCGATGGAGTCGGAGAAGCAGAACACCGCGGTGGGTCGCGGCCGCCGAGACATGACTGCCTGGGCCACCTGGCTGGCATCGGTCAGGGCGTGCGGGGAGGCGACGATCGAGACCTCGAGACCAAGCCGCTGTGCCTCGCTGCTGACGTGGACGTCGGCCGGTCGGTCAGGCGTGCTGGCGTCGGTCGGCGTCAGGACGGCGACCCGGCGGTGGCCGAGCTTCTGCAGGTGCTCGAGGGCGAGGGTGACGCCTGCTCGGTTGTCGAAGAGCACCTCGCCCGCGGACGCGCCCTGCAGCGCGTCGCCGATCGAGACCACCGGCACCGCCTTGGTCACCTTGGACCAGTCCGGGGACGAGGGGTCGAGAGAGGACACGATCAGGCCGTCGACCCGCTGGTCGCGGAGCTGCCGGGCCATCGTCAGCTCGCGTTCGGGGTCGCCCCGGGCATCGAGGATGAGGGCGAACCGGTCGTGGGCCAGCAGCTCGCGGCCGACCCCGGCGGCGAGCAGTTGTTGCCACACGTCGTCGAGGGAGCCGCAGAGCAGCCCGATCATGCCGGACCTGCCGCTGGCCAGGGCGCGGGCGATCGGGTCGACCTCGTAGCCGAGCTCGTCGGCCGCCTGCCGCACCCGGGCCTGGGTCTCGGCAGAGGACTGCAACCCGCGCAGCGCGTACGACACTCCCGAGGGGGACAGCCCCGCCTTGTCGGCGACGTCGCGCAGGGTTGCCCGCTTGCGGGGTGGCGGCATGGCCTCAGGCTACCCAGGTGTGGGCGGCGCAGGTGCTTACGTTTTGGCGACGTTCCGCCGGTCGCCGGCTGCCGTCGGTCAGAACGCAGCCAGTGACCAAGGCGTGGTCGCCCCCTGCTGGATGTCCGGCAGCACCTTGAGGGCGCGGCCGTTGACTGGCCACAGGGCGATCCGCCGGAGGTCGTGGTCGGTGAAGGTGACGGAGACAGCCAGCGTCCGCCCGTCGGGTGTCCAGGCAATGTCGGCTACCCGCCTGCTCTCGGTGACCACGCCCGGGATCCGTTTCACTGCCCCGCCGGCCAGGTCCGCGACCACTACGGAGCCCGGCGTCTGGGCGCCCCAATAGCTGATCGCCACGCTGCGACCGTTCGGGTTGACCGCGACCTCGCCGACGTAGAGGTGGTCGGCGATCGCGACTTGGTACCTCTTGGCCGTCGCGAGGTTCTGCACCGTGAGCCGGCAGCTGACGTTGCAGAAGGGGTCGGCGGAGGACACCAGCCACCCGTGGTCGACGGCGACGTGGGCCTCCGCCGTGGCGAGGTCCTTGCGTACGGCCAAGGTCCGCCGGTCGCGGATCTCGACCTTGTCCCTGGCCAGGTCGCTGAAGACCAGGCCCTGTGGGCTGTCCGCCAACGGCACCAGGCCGGCCGCCAGGGTGTGGGTTGCCACCACGCGGCCGGCCAAGGTCACCTCGCTCAGGCGTCCGACCTGCTTGGCGAGCGGCACCGCATTGCCGGCCCCGGTTGCGTACGCGAAGATCCGGTCTCCCGCCTGCGCCGGGATGACCACGTCGGTGTTGGTCACCAGGCTGGCCTTCCCGTCGGCCCGCACCCAGTAGACCGCCAGTGCCGATTCGTTCAGGGCGGCCTCGTCCTGGACCTGGACGACGAAGCCCTCCTTCACCGGGACGATGCCGGTCACCTCCTGGTGCGCGTCAATGGGTACGTGGCTGAACTGGTGCGCGTTGCCGCCGAGCACGGTTGGACGGTGACCGCCGAGCAGCAGCCTGACGCCCTTCGGGATCTTGGCCGCCACACCGTCGAGCCTGGAAGGGACGAACGCCGGTGACCCGCTCGGAGGTGCGGTTCGGTTCCCGATCGGCCCGTCGGTAGGGGGTGGCTGGCTGGGCGCCGGCGGCAGGGTGATCTCGGCCGACCCGGTCGGGACGGTGAGCTTCGGGACTTGCGGGGTCGGGGCGGTCTTCGCGTGGCCGCCAGTCTTGGTGAGCAGCGCCACGGTGGCGAGCAGGCACAGGCAGACGATGAGGGCCAGCGCCCACGGTCGCCCGGACTTCTCGGGGCCGGAGCTCAGCTCCTCGGTGACCACGATCTCCCCACGTCCGGCCGAAAGTGCCGTTCTCGGGTCAGTATGCGGCCGCAGGGGGTCAGTTGGGGAGGCGGCAGAGGATCTCGCCGTGGACGACGACGAACCAGCCGTCGGGCTGTTCGGCCCAGGCGCGGAACCCGTCCGCGACGGCTGCCAGCTCGGCGGCGTCGGTCAGTCCGGCGGCCACCGCGTGTTGCCCGTACGACGCGCCCGTGGTGCGGTCGGCCCACAGACTGCCCCACCACCGGCGGTCCTCCGGCGTTGCGAAGCACCACGTGCTCGCCGTCGCGGTGACGTCGGTGAGAGCGGCCGCGTGCGCCCAGCCGAGCAGCCGGCGCCCTGCGTCCGGCTCGGCGTCGTTGGCCCGAGCGGTGGCCCGGTAGATCTCGAGCCATCGGTCGAGGCGAGGGTCAGCAGGCGCCCAGGTCATCGCCGCGTAGTCGGCGTCGCGAGCGGCTACCAGCCCGCCCGGGCGGCAGACCCTGGCCATCTCGCGCAGCACGGCGACCGGATCGGCCACGTGCTGCAGCACCTGGTGGGCGTGCACCACGTCGACGCTGTCGTCCGGCAGGTCGATCGCGTACGCGTCCCCCACGCGCACGTCGACCTCGACGCCCGCCTCGGCTGCTGCTGCCCGCGCCTCCTCCAGCGGGGCGACGGCGGAGTCGATGGCGATGACCCGTCCCGGCGCGACCCGGCGGGCCAGGTCGGCGGTCAGGGAGCCGGGCCCGCAGCCGACGTCGAGCAGGTCGAGCCCTGCGCGCAGGTGCGGCACCAGGTAGGCGGCGGAGTTGTCCGCCGTACGCCACCGGTGCGAGCGCAGGACGGCGTCGACGTGGCCGTGGGTGTAGGTCGTCATGCGGGGGACTCTGCCGCTGCGTCTCAACATACGCAACGCCTAATCCGCGATGTGAGACGAGCGCATCCCTGCAACGCGAAAACGGAGTCAGGCGGGCAGGGCAGTCAGGACCTCGACGCCGTCGTCGGTGACCACCATCATGTGCTCGAACTGGGCCGACCTCGACAGGTCGGCGGTGACGGCCGTCCAGCCGTCGTCCCACATCCGCATGTGCCAGTCTCCGGCCGAGATCATCGGCTCGATGGTGAAGGTCATGCCGGGTACGAGCAGCTGCGTCGAGCGGCCGTCGTCGTAGTGCGGGATCTGCGGCTCGGTGTGGAACTGCTCGCCGATCCCGTGCCCGACGAAGTCGCGGATCACGCCGAACCCCGCGGCTTCTGCGTGCTGCTGGATGGCCGCGCCGATCGAGCGGACCTCGGCCCCCGGCCGTACGGCGGCGATGCCGAGTTGGAGGCACTCCCGCGTCACCTGCACCAGGCGCGCGGTCTCCGGATCGACCTCGCCCACGCAGAACGTGGCGTTGGTGTCGCCGTGCACCCCGTCGAGGTAGATCGTGACGTCGCAGTTGACGATGTCACCCTCGCGGAGCCGGGTCGAGTCGGGGATGCCGTGGCAGATGACCTCGTTGACCGACGTACACAGCGACTTCGGGAAGCCGCGGTAGCCCAGTGGCGACGGGTAGCCACCGTGCCGGACGTACTCCTCGTGGGCGATCGCGTCGAGCTCGTCGGTGGTGACGCCTGGCTGTACGGCGGCACCGACCACGGCGAGGATCTCGGCGGCCGCCCGCCCGGACGCGCGCATCCGCGAGATGACATCGGCGGACTTGGGGTCCGACGATCCCCGGTCCCGCGGCTCGCCGTCGGCAAAGGCGAGGTAGGGCGGCCGGGCGATGGACAGGGGTACGGCACGCCGCGGGCTCTGCCGTCCTGGCCGCACCCGGCGGGCGGGCGGGGCCACCGCGGCGCGCAGCGACGCTGCCTGGGGGTTGAGGTCCGCAAGGCGGTGGCAGTTCTTGTAGCGGCGGCCACTGCCGCACCAGCAGGCGTCGTTCTTGGCCGGCAGCAGCTCCGGTCGTGCGGTCACAACAGTCCCTTCATCCGGGATCCGGTACGCCGCCTGCGCAGCGCGAGCGTCGTCGAGACGGCGCCGCCGAGCGCCCCCGCGACGGCTGCGGCGGGCACACCCACCCGCAACGCTTTGCGACCGCTTCGAAAGTCCCGGACCTGCCAGCCCCGCGCCTTGGCCACCCGGCGCAGCTCCGGGTCCGGGTTGATGGCCACGGCCGTACCCACCAGCGAGAGCATCGGGAGGTCGTTGGCCGAGTCGCCGTACGCCGTGCACCGCTGCAGGTCGAGGCCCTCGCGTTCGGCAAGGGCGCGGATCGCGGCGGCCTTGGCCGGCCCGTGCAGCAGCTCGCCGACCAGCTCGCCGGTGTAGACGCCGTCCTTGTGCTCGGCGACGGTGCCCAGCGCCCCGGTCAGCCCGAGCCGGTTGGCGATGATCGAGGCCAGCTCGACCGGGGTCGCCGTGACCAGCCAGACCCGCTGGCCCGCTGCCAGGTGTCCCTCGGCGAGGGCGCGGGTGCCCGGCCAGATCCGCTCGGCCATCTGCTCGTCGTAGATCTCCTCGCCGAGGCGCAGCACCTCGTCGACCCGCCACCCAGCGGCAAAGGCCAGCGCAGCCTTGTGCGCTTCCTGCAGGTATCCCGCGGGCTCGCTGCCGCCGACCCGGAACACCATCTGCCGCCAGGCGAACTTGCCCAGGTCACGGGTTGTGAAGAACTTGCGGGCCGCCAGCCCCCGCGAGATGTGGAACAGCGACGAGCCCATCATCACGGTGTTGTCCACGTCGAAGAACGCCGCGGCCGTGGGATCGGCAGCGACGGCCGAAACCGTGGGCTGGACGGCGGCGGCAGCAGCCGAGGCCTCGCCGGCGAGCTCGGTGCGCTGGTGCTGCGATGCCTGTCGGCGGGCCTTGTGGCCGGCTCCGAACGGGGTCCGCATCATCGCGCCAGCCTACCCAGCGGCCGGCAGGCGAGGGCCCGAACGGTCAGCTGGCGACCGCGCCCACACCGGGCGGATGGGGGCCGCGGACGCAGTGGCCGTTGCGCACGACCGACGGCGGCAGGCAGATCAGCGGCGGCCGGCCGCCGCGGACCGGCCGGGTACTGGTCGTGGTCGGCGGGTCGGTGGGCAGCGCTGCCGCAGAGGTGGCCGGCGGTGCTGTCGTCGGGACCGGTGTGATCGAGGGAACTGGCGTGGTCGGCGGAACCGTGGACGGCGGCGGGGGCGTGGTCTCGACCACCGGGGTGCTCGGTGGCGGGGTGGTGTCGGTGGTCGATGTGGTTGGTGACGGCTCCGAAGACGTCGTCGGCGGTTGGGTGCTCGTGGGCCCGACGCTCGGGGGTGCCTCGGTGGTCGGCGAATCGGTCGGCTGGTCGGTGGTCGGCGAAGCTGTTGTGGGCGGGGTGTCGGTCGGCTGCCCGACGGTTGGCTGCCCGGTGGTGGGCTGCGGTGAGGTGACCGGCAGGGTGGGCACTGCGGCGCTCGAGCCCGGCACCGTGCTCGGAGCACCCGGCAGTGACGGGACGAGCGACGCCTGACTGGCCGGGGCCCCGAGCGATGGCCCGCCGGAGGCAGGCATCGACGGCGCCAGGCTCGGCACGATCGAGCCGCCGAACTGGGCGACCGTCACCGGCGGGCAGGTGGCTCCGGAGCACTTCGCCAGCGCCGCGGTGGTCGACTTGACCACCTGGTTGGCCCAGGCCAGTGAGCTGGTGGCCTTGCTCAGAGCCGGTTCGGAGAGGCGCCCGCGGAGGGTGGTCAAGGATTTCTGCTGGTCCTTGGCGAACTGCTGGACGGCCAGCAGCGGCCCTGGCCGCGGGTCCTTGGCGTACGACTGGGCCAGCAGGCGGGACCCCTTGGCTGCTTCGGAGTCCATGTCGGCGAACAGCCGCACGACCTTGGTCGCCACCGAGGTCGCGAGGACCGACGAGCCGCCGGCCGCCTGGGGGGCCGTCGTCGGCTGGATCCCGTACGCCGCATTGTGCTGGGTCAGCCGGTCGATCTCGTGCAGCCTCGTACGGGCGAAGCCGAACTCGAGCTTGCCGCGTGCCTCGTCCGAGCCGGCCAGCGCGTACTGCACGGACTCGCCGCCCCGCTTGAGCTCGTAGAGCGGGTTGCCGGGCAGTGAGTTGGCAGCGCCGATCGAGATCGCGGTCAGCCCGACGATGCCCGCCGCGATGCCCGAGACGATCCGTAGCCGGTTGCGCCGGCCCCAGCTCTGGTTCCACCGGCTGGTGATCGGGACGACCTTGCCCCGGCCCGTGCCGTCGTGCTCACGGCCGGCCTCCTCGACCAGTCGCGCGCGCAGGTCGGCCCGGAAGTCCAGGTTGGCACCGGCGCCGGCCAACGACGTGGAGCCGGGCAGCTCGTGCAGCCGGTCGACGATGACCAGCAGCAGCTCGGTGTCCTCGACCAGCCCGGCGGCGCTGCCGTCGAGGGCGTCGGCGAAGACGGCGGCATTGGCCTGGAGGCTGCTCATCTGACGAACCCCGCAGGCAGCAGCCGGGACAGGCTGCGCACCGCGCGGTACTGCAAGGCCTTGACCGCCCCGTCGTTCTTGCCCATCACCGCGGCAGTCTCGCTGACCGAGAGTCCCTGCAGGAACCGGAGCACGATGCACTCCTGCTGCTCGGCGCCGAGCTTGGTGACCGCCTCGAGCAGCACGCGATGGTCGAGCGCGTCGAGGACCTCGTCCTCGGGGCCGTCGGCGGCCCGGTCGTCCCTGACCTCCTGGACCTGCACCTCGAGGCGGTAGCGGCCCGACTTGTAGTGGTCGGCCACCAGGTTGCGGGCGATCGTGACGAACCAGGCCCCGATGTCGACGCCCTGCCAGGTATAGGTGGTGATCCGGCGCAGCGCCCGCAGGAACGTCTCGCTGGTCAGGTCCTCGGCAAGTGCCTGGCTGCCGACCCGGTAGTAGACGTAGCGGTGCACGAGGTCGACGTACCGGTCGTAGAGCGCGCCGAACGCCTCGGCGTCGCCACCTTGGGCCTGCCGTACGAGGTCGCGGGTGTCGTCCTGGACCTCGAGCACGTCTTGGCCGGGTCCGTTTTCGGGCTCTTGTCCGGCGTCGTCGTCGGGATCGACGGCAGGTTCGGAGGCGAGGGAACGGCCGCCGGAGCCGATCGGCCGCACGATCCGGAGATTGGGTGCTCTGGGATAGGGGTCGGCCTCGGCACTCAGGCTGATCGACGGGAACAGCCGACGCGCGGGCCGGGACAGGCGGGGACCGACGCTCTCGGCGATCTGCACCTGGAGCAGGGCGGAGATCAGCGCGTCGAGCCGGCGGGGCAGACCGGCCTGCCAGGGGCCAGGCGGGATGGCGGCTGCGGCGTAGGCCACCGTGCCTCCCCTCCATGGAGCCGAGCAGGACACGCGCCGACGGGCCGACGACGGCCTCCGCGCGCACGCAGCGTGCCGGGACACGTCGGGTCGGCGCCTACCCTGACGCCCTTGCTGTAAACGAGCTTGCGGAGCCAACTCAGTCGTTGCTGTAGCGCGACTCGTGGGCCATCTCCAGGCTGATCCGGGACAGCTCACGCTCGAGCTCGAGCAGTCCTTCGATCTTGCCCAGACACAGCCTCGCGCCTGCGTTGTGTGCCTCGGTGATGATTTTGTCATCTAAATAGGCGGTGTAAAGGACGATCGCCTGGGATGGGCGCCTTGCCCGGATCCGGCGGGTCGACTCGATGCCGTCGACGCCGGGCATCCGCAGGTCCATGACGATGACGTCCGGGTCGGTCTCGTCCGCGACGGTGACCGCGCTCGCGCCGTCGCCTGCCTGCCCGACCACGTCGAACCCGTCCAGGCTCAGCATGTCGACCAGCATCGAGCGGACGTGCTCGGTGTCATCGACGACCAGTACGCGGACACTCACCCTGTTGCTCCCTCGTGGTTACCGGCCGGAACGAATGCTAGTCCGGCTTGTGCGGCACGCACGATGGATAACGCTTGACCAGGCAGGGGGATGCGGGCTGACCTCAGCCGGTTTGGTAAAGGGCTGGTCAGGCCGGCCGGCGGAAGTCCTCGACCACGTAGACCTGCTGGCCGACGACCACGACGCCCACGCCGACCTGGGTGTAGGTCCGGTCCAGGATGTTCGCCCGGTGCGGAGCGCTGTGCATGAAGGCTCCGTGCACCTGACTCACCGAGTAGCCCAGGCCGACGTTCTCGGCCAGTCCGCGCCAGTTGTGGATGGCCGAGCCCAGCCGGGGGTTGTGCGACAGGCTGTGCTTCCGGGCCATCGTGGCCGCCCACCGGGCAGCCACGGCGGTCAGGTCGCTGCTGACCTTGACCGGCTTGAGGCCGTGCGCCGTACGGGCTGCGTTGATGTCGGCGATGAAGGCAGCGGCCGGCTTGGGCGCGGCTGCCGTGGCCGCCGCAGGTGACAGACCCAGGCCGGCACACAGCGTGACGAATGCTGCTGACGACCGGAGCAGCCCCCGCTGGGTCCTACCGCTGCCTGAAGCTGCTCTTCCGCGCACGCCGCGACCTCCCAGAGCCACCCGCGCGCACGGGCAGCACTCGTTTCATCGACGGCAGGGTCGGCCGTCTTGAGCACGCTGGGTTACCGTTTGGGGATGGAACTTGTCCGGGTGGTGCTGCTCAGCCGCGAGGGCTGCCACCTGTGCGACGACGCCCGGACCGTGGTGGCGCGGGTCTGTGCCGACCTCGGCGTCGGCTGGCGCGAGGACGACATCACCCGCTCGCCAGAGCTGCTCCGCAGGCACGTCGACGACATCCCGGTGACATTCGTTGACGGCGAGGTGCACGACTTCTGGCGCGTCGACGAAGCCCGGTTGCGCGAGGCCCTGGCCGGCTAGCACTTTCCGGCCGCAATCTCAACTTTGTGCGTGCATTCACAAGGGCTTACCCTGGGCGCACCAGCACCTCCCCGTACGACCTCTCTCTGCCCGAAGGGCCCCTCCCAGGTTGACCGCGCACGAGCAGCCGGCGAACACAGCGTCCACCGACGCTGCCACAGCCGTACGCGAGCCGGTCAAGGTCCGCCGCGGCATCCCCGACGCCACCGTCGCCCGGCTCCCGGTCTACCTGCGGGCGCTGCACTCCCTCGCCGAGGCCGGCACGTCGACCATCTCCTCGGACGCCCTCGCCGCGGCGGCCGGCGTCAACTCCGCCAAGGTGCGCAAGGACCTGTCCTACCTCGGCTCGTACGGGACCAGGGGGGTGGGCTACGACGTCACCTACCTGATCCACCAGATCTCCCGCGAGCTCGGCCTGACCCAGCGCTGGGCCGTGGCGATCGTCGGGGTCGGCAACCTCGGTCACGCGCTCGCGAAGTACGGCGGCTTCGCCACGCGTGGTTTTCGGGTCGCCGCGTTGATCGACGCCGACCGGTCCCGGGTGGGCGAGTGGGTCGACGGCGTCGCGGTCAGCCACGTCGACGACATGGCGGAGGTCGTGCGTGAGACCGGCGTCTCGATCGGCGTCATCGCCACCCCTGCCGGGGTGGCGCAGGACGTGTGCGACCGGCTGGTGGCCGCCGGCGTGACGAGCATCCTCAACTTCGCGCCGACCGTGCTGTCCGTCCCGCCGGGGGTCGACCTGCGCAAGGTGGACCTGTCCATCGAGCTGCAGATCCTGTCGTTCCACGAGCAGCGAAAGGCCTCCGCGCTCGCGGTGCTCGCCTTCGACAACGGCGAGGTGGTGCCGTCATGAGCGTCCTCGTCGTCGGCATCTCGCACCGGACAGCGCCCGTTCCGTTGCTCGAGCTGGTCGCCATACCGGGCGAGCTGGTGGTCAAGACCCAGCACGCGCTGCTCGAGAGCCCGCACGTCCAGGAGGCGTTGCTGCTCTCGACCTGCAACCGGGTCGAGGTCTACGCCGAGGTGGACAAGTTCCATGGCGGGCTGCAGGACGTGTCGGAGACGCTGTCCCGGGTCACGGGCGTCCCGAGGGAGACGCTGGCCGGGCACCTCTACGTGCACTACGAGGACGCTGCCGTCCAGCACCTGCTCTCCGTCGCGACCGGGCTCGACTCGATGGTGGTCGGCGAGTCGCAGATCCTCGGCCAGCTCCGGGCCGGATTCCGTACGGCGCAGGCAGAGAACACCACCGGGCGGGTCCTCAACGAGCTGGTCCGGCAGGCGCTGCGCGTTGGCAAGCGGGCGCACAGCGAGACCGGCATCGACCGGGCCGGCCAGTCGCTGGTCACCGTCGGGCTCGACCTGGCGGAGGAGTCGGTCGGCGACCTCAGTGGCCGTACGGCGCTGGTGGTCGGTGCCGGCTCGATGGCCGCGCTCGCCGCTGCGACCCTGCGCCGCCGCGGTGTGGGCCGGATCCTGGTGGCCAACCGGACGCTGTCCCACGCCAAGCGGACCGCCGCGGCCGTCGACGGCGAGGCGTTGCCCCTCGACCGGCTGACTGAGGGCCTGGATCTCGCCGATGTCGTGGTCACGGCCACCGGGGCGGTCGGCACGGTGATCCACGCGAGCGCCGTCCTGCCTGCGGTTGAGTCCGGCCGTCGGGCGGGCCGGCCGCTGTTCTTCCTCGACCTGGCGCTGCCGCACGACGTGGAGGCGGCGGTGGGCCTGCTGGAAGACGTCGTGGTCGCCAACCTCGAGTCGCTGCGTACGGTGCTCGAGTCGGCCGAGGTCGCCGAGGACGTCGAGGCCGTACGGCAGATCGTGGCCGACGAGGTCGCGACCTTCCTGACCTGGCAGCGTTCGGTCCAGGTGGCGCCGACCGTGGTCGCCCTGCGGAGCAAGGCCGAGTCGGTGGTCGAGGCCGAGCTGGCCCGGCTCGCCGGCCGGCTCGAGCTGGACGACAAGGCCGAGGCCGAGGTCGCTGCGACCGTGCGCCGGGTGGTCGACAAGATCCTGCACGCCCCCACGGTGCGGGTGAAGCAGCTTGCCGACGTGCCCGGCGGCGACAAGTACGCCGAGGCGCTGCGTGAGCTGTTCGAGCTCGACCCCGCGGCGCCCGAGGCGGTAAGCCGCACGGCGGTCGAGATCGACGAGGACCGGTCGTGACCCGGGTCCTGGCCCTCGGTACGCGGGGCAGCAAGCTGGCGATGACCCAGTCGGCAACGGTCGCCCGGGCCCTCGAGCTCGCCGCCGGTGTCTCGGTGACACTGGTCGAGATCTCCACCCACGGCGACCGTTCCAGCGCGGCCATCGAGCAGCTCGGCGGCACCGGGGTGTTCGTGACCGCGCTGCGCGAGCGGCTGCTGGCGGGGGACATCGACCTCGCCGTCCACTCCCTCAAGGATCTGCCGACCGGCGCCGCCCCGGGACTGGTCGTCGCCGCGATCCCCGTGCGCGAGGACCCGCGCGACGCGCTGGTCGCCCGCGACGGGCTGACGCTGAACGAGCTGCCGGCCGGCTGCCGGATCGGCACCGGCTCCCCACGCCGTACGGCTCAGCTGCGGGCGCTCGGCCTGGGCTTCGAGGTCGTCCCGGTCCGCGGCAACGTCGACACCCGCCTCGGCAAGGTCAGCTCCGGCGAGCTCGACGCCGTGGTGCTGGCGCGCGCCGGGCTGGCCCGCCTCGGCCGGCTCGACGACATCACCGAGGTGCTGGACCCGCTGACCATGCTGCCGGCCCCCGGTCAGGGCGCGCTTGCCGTCGAGTGCCGCTCCGACGACCCTGAGCTGGCGAGGATGCTGGCGCTGCTCGACGACGCCGGCACCCGAGCAGCCGTCCTCGCCGAACGCACCCTGCTCGCCGAGCTCGAGGCCGGGTGCACGGCCCCGGTTGGTGCCTACGCCGAGGTCGCCGAGGGCGACCACGGGCTCGAGATCTACCTGCGCGGCGTTGTCGTCAGTGTCGACGGCAGCACAGACCTCCGGTTGTCCGCGACCGGTCCGTTCGACGACGCCGAAGCCGTCGGCCGAAGCCTGGCCGCCGACCTGCTCGACGCAGGTGCGGCCGACCTGATGGGAAGAGACACGTGACCACACCCCGCACCCCCAAGAAGACCGCGGTCGAGCCCGGCACGGTCGCCCTCGTCGGCGCCGGTCCCGGGGACCCGGACCTGTTGACGCTGCGTGCCGTAACCGTCCTCGGTCAAGCCGACGTCGTGTTCGCGGCGGCAGAGCGCTTCGGCCCCGTACTCTCGCGCTGCCGTCCCGGCGTCGAGATCATCGACACGACAGGCCCCGAGACCGACGCCGAGCTGGTCAAGCTGATCGTCGGGCAGGTGCGGGCCGGCCGCCACGTCGTCCGGCTGTTCCACGGCGACCCGTTCGTCGGCTGCAGCGGACCGGCGCTGGCGCAGGCGCTGGCGAGGGCCAAGCTCGGCTTCGAGCTGGTCGCGGGCATCAGCTCGGTGACCGGGGTCCCTGCCTACGCCGGCGTCCCGCTGACCGACGCCTCGCACCACACCTTCACCACCGTCGACGTCACGCACGCCGAGCCGGACTGGGCGGCCGTCGCCGCGAGCGAGACGCTGGTCGTGATGGGCGTCTCCGCCGAGGATGCCGGCCGGCTGGCCAAGTCCCTGACTGCGGCCGGCCGGCCCGGCTCGACGCCGGTGTCGCTGACCGTGGCCGGCTCCACGCCCGAGCAGCGGACCATCGTCGCGACCCTGGACGGGATCGAGCACGCGATCTCCACCGCCCAGACCACTGTGGCCGGCCCTGCGGTCGTCGTCGTGGGTGCCGTGGTCAAGCAGCGGGACAAGCTGTCCTGGTACGAGACCCGCGCGCTGTTCGGCTGGAAGGTGCTGGTCCCGCGGACCAGGGAGCAGGCCGGCGCGCTGTCCCAACAGCTGCGGGCACACGGTGCCGTGCCGGTCGAGGTGCCGACCATCGCGGTCGAGCCGCCGCGCACCCCGGCCCAGATGGAGCGGGCGATCAAGGGCCTGGTCCAGGGCCGCTACCAGTGGGTCGTCTTCACGTCGGTCAACGCGTGGAAGGCCGTCCGTGAGCGGATCGAGGAGTACGGCCTGGACGCCCGCGCGTTCGCCGGCATCAAGATCGCGTGCATCGGCGAGGTCACAGCTGCGGCCGTCCAGGCGTACGGGATCAAGCCCGACCTGGTGCCCTCGGGCGAGCAGTCGAGCGAGGGCCTGCTTGCCGACTGGGCGCCGTACGACGACATCCTCGACCCGATCGACCGGGTGCTGCTGCCCCGGGCAGACATCGCGACCGAGACGCTCGTCGCGGGGCTGAAGCAGCACGGTTGGGAGGTCGACGACGTGACCGCCTACCGCACCGTACGGGCCGCCCCGCCGGCGGCCGAGACCCGCGAGGCGATCAAGAGCGGCGGTTTCGACGCCGTGCTGTTCACCTCGTCCTCGACCGTGCGCAACCTGGTGGGCATCGCCGGCAAGCCGCACGAGTCGACGGTGATCGCCTGCATCGGGCCCAAGACGGTCGAGACCGCCCAGGAGCACGGGCTCACCGTGCACGTCCGCGCGGCGACCCCGTCGGTGGCGGCGCTGGTGGAGGCGCTCGCGACCTACGCCGACGGGCTGCGGGCCGAGTCGGTCGCCGAGGGCGTGCCGTTCCGGCCCACCGAGCGGCTGGCCCGCTCGCGGCAACGCAAGCGCCCGGCGGTCAAGAAGCCGCTCGCCGTCTCCGACGTGATCATGTCCGACCCCGAGCTCGAGGTCGATGAACCGCTGGAGGTGTCCGAGTCATGACCACCGGCTTCCCCGCCGTACGGCTGCGCCGGCTGCGGCGGACACCCGCCCTGCGCCGGCTGGTGTCGGACGTCCGGCTGCGCCCCTCCGACCTGGTGCTGCCGATGTTCGTCAAGGAAGGGCTGACCGAGCCGGCGCCGATCGAGTCCATGCCCGGTGTCGTCCAGCACACCCGCGACTCGCTGCGCAAGGCGGCGGCCGAGGCGGTCGCCGCCGGCGTCGGCGGGCTGATGCTGTTCGGCATCCCGGCCGACAAGGACGAGCGCGGCTCCGGTGCCGACGATCCCGAGGGCGTCGTCCAGCTGGCCCTGCGGGACCTCACCGCCGAGATCGGTGACTCGGCGGTGCTGATGGCCGACCTGTGCCTGGACGAGTACACCTCGCACGGGCACTGCGGATTGCTCACCCCCTCCGGGGAGGTCGACAACGACGCGACGCTGGAGCGTTACGCGTCGATCGCGCTGGCGCAGGCCCGCGCCGGCGTGCAGGTCGTCGGGCCCAGCGGCATGATGGACGGCCAGGTCGGTGTGATCCGCTCAGCGCTCGACGAGGGCGGCTTCACCGACGTGGCGATCCTTGCCTACTCGGTGAAGTACTCCTCGGCGTTCTACGGCCCCTTCCGTGAGGCCGCCGAGTGTGCGCCGCAGTTCGGCGACCGGTCGGCCTACCAGCAGGACCCGGCCCGCACGGTCGGCGAGGCCTTGCACGAGGTCGCCCTGGATCTCGCGGAAGGCGCCGACATGGTGATGGTCAAGCCGGCGGGGGCCTACCTCGACGTCGTGCGTGCCGTCTCCGACGCCGTCGACGTCCCTGTCGCCGCCTATCAGGTCTCCGGGGAGTACGCGATGATCGAGGCGGCCGGGTTGCGCGGCTGGATCGACCGCGATCGGGCCATCGTCGAGAGCCTGACGGCGATCAAGCGGGCCGGCGCCGACATCGTGCTGACCTACTGGGCCACCGAGGTCGCGTCCAACCTGCACTGACCGCCGACGATCAGGTGCTGGTGGGCGAGGTGGCCCGCGGCCGGGTAGCACCGCTTTCGTGTGTATGAGTTGCTGGCAGATCTGCCAGCAACTCATACACGGCGAGATTGGGTTGGCCGCCGCCTGCGGCACGGTTTCCCAAGCGCGGGCGACCGAGGCCGCAAGGTCACCGGCCGACCGCGTAGCCCTGGGCGCCGCGCGGATTTGCCGCGGCGCGCAGGAAACCGGTGCCCGGCTCGATGCCGGCCGCGCTGACCCGGCCGAGGCTCCAGCCGTCGCTGACCGACACGTGGTGCCCGCGTCGGCGCAGCTCGTGGATGACCGCGGCGCCGATCCGGTCCTCGACGACGACGCCGCCCGGCTCCGCTGTACGGGGCCAGAACGAGCTCGGGAAATGCGTGCTGTGAAACGCGGGCGCGTCGATGGCGGCCTGCAGGTCGAGGCCGAAGTGCACGTGGGCGAGGAAGAACAACAGCGACCACTGGTCCTGCTGGTCGCCGCCGGGCGTGCCGAAGGCGAGGTACGGCCGGCCCTCGCGCAGGGCTAGTGAGGGGCTCAGCGTCGTCCGCGGCCGGGTGCCCGGACGCAGCGTCGCGGCCAGTCCCGGCTCGAGCCAGGTCATCTGCGCGCGTGTCCCCAGGCACCAGCCGAGAGCCTCCACCGTCGGAGAGCTCTGCAGCCAGCCGCCGCTCGGGGTCGCCGAGATCATCAGCCCGTGCCGGTCGACGACGTCCACGTGGCAGGTGTCGCCGCGCGTGGTGCCGTCGCGCGAGACGGTCGGTTCGCCGGTCCCCGCCGCGACTGTGCCGGCAGCTGACACGGGCGCCCGCAATGCCGGCGTGCGGCCGTCGGGCGATCCGGGCCGCAGCTCGAGGGAGGCGGTGGAGCCGATCAGGGCGGCCCGTTCGTCGTTGTAGGCGTCGGAAAGCAGCGCCTGCATCGGGACGTCCGCGCCGTCGCCGTACCAGGCCTCCCGGTCGGCGAACGCCAACTTGCTCGCCTCGACGACGAGGTGGACGTAGTCCGGCGAGAGGTGACCCGCGCCTGCCAGGTCGAACCGGGACAACAACGCCAGCTGCTGCAGGAAGACCGGGCCCTGCCCCCACGGCCCGGTCTTGCACACGGTGTACTCGCCGTAGTCCAGCGTGGTCGGCTCCTCCACCGGGCAGTGCCACGCGGCCAGGTCGTCCGTCGTGAGCAGGCCCGCGTGCACGGAGCCCGAGCTGTCGCGTACGGGCTGACGTACGTGCGCGTCGATGGCCTCGGCGACGAACCCCTCGTAGAACGCCGTCCGCGCAGCCTCGATCTGCCGGTCGCGGTCGGGCGTCGCGGCCTCGGCCTCGGCGAGCAGCCGTCGCCAGGTGGCGGCCAGGACCGGGCTGCGCATCCGGCTGCCCGCCGGCGGCATCGGCAGCCAGGTCGCTGCCGAGGTCGGCCAGTCGTCCCGGAAGGTCTGCTCGACCGTGGCGATGGTGCGGGCGATCGAGGGCAGCAGCGGCCAGCCGCGCTCGGCGTACCCGATGGCCGGTTCGAGCACGTCGCGCAGCCGCCAGGTGCCCCACTGCCGGAGCAGCAGCAACCAGGCGCCGACCGCTCCGGGGACCGTCGCCGCGAGCGGACCGGTGCCCGGAACGAGGTCGAGCCCCAGCTCTGCGAAGCGTTCGGGTGTCGCCGCCGCGGGGGTGACGCCCTGGCCGGCGATCACCCGTAGCTGCTCGTCGGCCGGATCCCAGAGCAGGATCGGGACCTCGCCACCAGGTCCGTTCAGGTGCGGCTCGACGACCTGCAGCACGAAACCGGCGGCCACGGCCGCGTCTGCCGCGTTGCCGCCCCGCTCGAGGACGCCCATGCCGACTGCGGAGGCGAGCCAGTGGGTGCTCGCGACCATCCCGAAGTCGCCGCGAAGCTCGGGCCGGGTCGTGAACACACAATCCTCCGGTTTCAGGCCTCCCGTTTCAGGCCAGCAGGTGGAGCAGCCGCGTCACGGCGTGCTCCGCCGAGTCCGCCGTGACGATTCCCGTCACGTCCGCTCCATCATCGGTGATGCGCCAACCGCGCAACGCCACCACCGGCTTGCCGAGGCGTACGGCCAGCGCCACCTCGTTCAGCGTGCCCCAGCTGGAGCCGACCGCGACCAGACCGTCGCTTGCGGAGACGAGCAGCCCGTTGCGCAGCTCGCCGAGCCCGGTCGTCAGCGCGTACGTCAACGCCTCGGCGCCTGTGGTCCTGTCGGTGCCCGGCAGCAGGCCGATGCTGGTGCCGCCACCGGCCGCAGCACCGCCCGCAGCCGCGGCCATCACGCCGCCCAAGCCGCCGCACAGGACAACCGCTCCAGCGCGGGCCAGCCGTTCGCCCACCTCGTAGGCGAGCCGTTCCAGCGCAGGCGGGGCATCGCCAGGCCCGACCACCCCGACGTACGGCGTCATCCGCGCAGCCTAGCGGTGTCGCCGGCGGCCGCAGCGCTCCTGCGACACATCAAGTCGGAGTCGTTTCTTGTCAGTACCCGGGGTGAGGATGCAGTCATGACCGACTCCAGTGCACTTCTCTCCCGCACCGAAGCCTCCGACGCGGTCTCCCCGCTGGGCTGGCGTTACCTGATGAACGACCTGCAGACGACCGTCCCGGTCCAGTCGATGGACGAGGCTGCGAGGCTGGCGACCCGGCTGGTCGAGGTCATCGGCGAGGAGGCCGACGACCACCTGCGCCTCGACCTGCGTCCGGGGCTGGTCAGCCTGACGTTGCAGACGGCCAGGCTCCTGGATGTGACCGCCCGGGACGTCCAGCTCGCCCACGCGATCACCGAGCTGTTGCCCGAGCTCGGCCTCCAGAACAGTCCGACCGCTGGTCCCCGGGCCAGCCAGGTGCTCGAGCTGGCCATCGACACCATGGACACTTCGGCGATCCGGCCGTTCTGGCGCGCCGTGCTGGGCTACGGCGACGAGCCGTCCTACCGCGGCGAGCCCAACAGCGTCGTCGATCCCCGTGGTCAGGGCCCGTCGATCTGGTTCCAGCAGATGGACGAGCCCCGGACGCAGCGCAACCGGATCCACTTCGACGTCACGGTGGCGCACGACGAGGCGGCGCCGCGGATCGAGGCCGCACTCGCGGCCGGCGGGCGGCTGCTCTCGGACAAGTACGCGCCGTCGTTCTGGATCCTGGGCGACGCCGACGGCAACGAGATCTGCGTCTGCACCTGGCAGGGCCGCGACGACGACTGAGCCAAGCGTGCTGGACAATGGACGCATGCCTGACCTCGACGCCGCAGCGCCCGCCTCCGTCGCCCTGTTCGAGCGGGCCAAGGCAGTCACGCCAGGCGGGGTCAACTCGCCGGTCCGGGCCTTCCGGGCGGTCGGCGGCACCCCGAGATTCATGGTGCGCGGCGACGGAGCCTACCTCTGGGACGCCGACGGCACCCGGTTCGTCGACCTGGTCTGCTCGTGGGGGCCGATGATCCTGGGGCACCGGCATCCCGACGTGCTCAAGGCGATCCAGGACACGGTCGAGCACGGGACCTCGTACGGGACCCCGTCGCCCGGCGAGGTCCTGCTGGCCGAGGAGATCGTCGCCCGGGTCGAGCCGGTCGAGCAGGTGCGCCTGGTCAGCAGCGGCACCGAGGCGACGATGTCCGCCGTCCGGCTCGCCCGCGGGTTCACCGGCCGCACCAAGGTGGTCAAGTTCGCCGGCTGCTACCACGGCCACGTCGACGCGCTGCTCGCCGCGGCGGGGTCGGGTGTCGCTACCCTCGGGCTGCCGGACACGCCGGGGGTCACGGGGGCGACGACGGCCGAGACGATCGTGCTGCCCTACAACGACGAGGCCGCCGTACGGGCGGCCTTCCTTCAGTACGGCGACGAGATCGCCTGCGTGATCACCGAGGCGGTCGCCGCCAACATGGGCGTGATCCCGCCGCTGCCGGGGTTCAACGCGTTGCTGCGTGACCAGTGCCGGCAGCACGGCGCCCTGCTGATCATGGACGAGGTGATGACCGGATTCCGGCTCAGCCGCGCCGGCTGGTACGGCCTCGAGGGTGTCGCCGGCGACCTGACCACGTTCGGCAAGGTGATGGGCGGCGGCCTGCCGGCGGCGGCGTTCGGTGGTCGGGCCGACGTGATGGCACACCTGGCGCCGGTCGGGCCGGTCTACCAGGCCGGCACGTTGTCCGGCAACCCGGTCGCGGTTGCCGCGGGGCTGGCGACGTTGCAGGGGTGCACTGACGAGGTCTACGCGCAGCTCGACCTCACGTCTGCTGCGCTGCGCGACCTGGTCGGCGAGGCGCTCACCGCAGTGGGTGTGCCGCACCGCGTGTCCGCCGCCGGCAACCTGTTCTCGGTGTTCTTCACCGACATCGCCGTCGTGGACTACGCCACCGCCAAGAGCCAGTCCTCGTCCGCCTATGCCGCCTTCTTCCACGCCATGCTGGGGCGCGGCGTCTATCTCCCGCCGAGTGCGTACGAGGCGTGGTTCGTCTCCGCCGCCCATGACGACACGGTGCTGGAGCTCATCGCCGACGCCCTGCCGCACGCCGCAACCGCTGCAGCGCAAGCACTTTCCGAGGGAGACCAGTGACCGAGCGCACCGTCGTCCACCTGCTCCGTCATGGCGAGGTGCACAACCCCGACGGCGTGCTGTACGGGCGGCTGCCCGACTACCACCTGTCCGAAGGCGGCCGGGCGATGGCCGAGGCCGCGGCCCGCGCCGTGACCGGCCGCGACGTCGTGCTGGTGGTCGCCTCCCCGCTCGAGCGGGCGCAGGAGACCGCGGAGCCGATTGCCCAGGTGTTCGGTCTCGAGGTCGTCACCGATCCGCGACTGATCGAGGCCGGCAACGTCTTCCAGGGCCTGACCTACGGCGTCGGCGACGGCTCGATGCGCCGGCCGACCCACTGGAAACACCTGCGCAACCCGCTCACCCCGTCGTGGGGCGAGCCGTACCAGGAGATCGCCGAGCGGATGCTCGCCGCGGTGGAGGACGCCAGGGACAAGGCGGCCGGCCACGAAGCCGTGATGGTCAGCCACCAGCTGCCGATCTGGACCGTGCGCCGCTTCGTCGAGGGACGGCGGCTGCCGCACCGCCCGGACCGCCGGCAGTGCGGGCTCGCGAGCTTGACTTCCCTTGAGTACGAGGGGGATCGGCTGGTGTCGGTCGCCTACACCGAGCCGGCCGGCGAGGCTTCACGCAAGCACGTGACGCCCGGCGCCTGAGCCGGCTCGGCAATTGCCTGATCCCTGGCGACAACCGAAGCAACGCCCCGTACGTGAAACCAGGCAGACAACCGCCGGGTGATCGGGAGGCAGATGAACCGCGTACAGGAAGCCGAGTTCACCGCCTTCGTCGCCGGTTCGGGCCGGCGGCTGCTGCGGACGGCGGTGCTGTTGACCGGAGACTACGGGCATGCCGAGGACCTGGTGCAGACCGCGCTGGAACGTACGGCCCGCCGGTGGACCCGGCTGGACGGATCACCGGAGGCGTACGCGCGGGTGGTGCTGGCCCGACTGGCGACCGACCGCTGGCGACGGCTGCGCTCCCGTGTCGGCGAGGTCGCCGGTGACCCGCCGGAGAGCGCCCATGGCGACTTCGTCGGCCAGGTCGTGGTGCGCCAGGCGTTGATCGCCGCCATCCTGCAGCTCACGCCGTCGCAGCGGGCGGTCCTCGTGCTCCGCTTCTTCGACGACCTCTCCGAAGCCCAGACAGCCACGGCGCTCGGGGTCAGCACCGGCACTGTCAAGAGCACCACCAGCCGGGCGACCGCGCGACTGCGGACCCTGCTCCCTGACCTCGATCCCTTTCCTACCTTGCAGGAGGTCCCCCGATGAGCGGTCTCGAGCAGCTGTTGCGCGACGCGATGATCGAGCACACCGAGCTGGTGCCGGGTCCGCGCGCCGGACTGGCGCAGGTGGCCCTGCGGCACGGCAACCGGGCACGCCGTTTGCAGGTGGCCGCCGTCAGCGGGACGGCGGTGGCCGCAGTGGCGGTCGGCGGAGTGGCATCGGCGGGACTCCGGTCCAGTCCCCGTCCCACCGGGGTTGGCGGGGGCGTGGCCTCCTCTGGCGCCACCCCGGTGGCCGTACGCCCGGTGCCGCCCGCGGTGGGCGCCACCCCGGTGCCCGTACGCGCGGTGCCGCCCGCGGTGGGCGCCACCCCGGTGGCCGTACGCCCGGTGCCGCCCGCGGTGGGCGCCACGCCGGTGGCCGTACGCCCCGTGCCCGCCACGCCGAGGCCGGCGGCCGCCAACCCGAACCCGCCCTCCGCCTATCCGGTGCCGGCTCCGAGCGCCGCGCCGACCGGATAGGCCCCCGCTCAGGGAACGACGGTCACTGGCCAGAGCCCTGCCCGTACCAGCCGCACTGCCAGTGAACCGACCAGCCGGTGCCCCGCTGACTCCGAGGCGCCGATGACCACCGTGTCCGCGCGCACCTCCTTGGCGATCCGGGTGATCTCGTTGTACGGGTCACCCTCGGCGGTCAGGAACTCGAAGGGCGGCATGTTCATCAGCTTGGCGGATTCGTAAGCCTGCTGACGCAGCTGCTCCCCGTACTCCCTGGCGGACACGGCGATCGCCGCGGCCGAGCCAGGGGCGAGCCCGGCCAGACCGCCCATCGCGCCCGCACCGGCGACGTAGACCACGACCAGGCGGGACCCTTGACGCCGGGCCAGTCCCGCCGCGTAGGCGGCTGCCCGCAGGGACGTCCGGCTGCCGTCGACGCCGGTCAGCACGACCATCGGCCCGTCGGTCCCCAGCTCGAATCGGCTCACGTCGCACATCCTGCCGTACGACCCTGGCTCACGGCTGGTCCCGTTCACGGACATGGACGGCGCGTCGGTGCTGCCTTCTGCGCACTAGTGCGTGATCCGTAGTACCGTGCACCACGTCACATCGGCGAATCGGGAAATCAGGTGGTGCCGCGTGGATACGACCCAGCTGCTCAAGGGCGTGCTCGACCTGGCGGTGCTCGCCGTGGTCGCCGAGCGGGACGGCTACGGCTACGACGTCGTACGCCGGCTGCGCGAGGCTGGTCTCGAGGACGTGGGCGATGCCTCGGTGTACGGGACGCTGCGCCGGCTGTTCCAGGCCGGTGCGCTGACCTCGTACGTGGTGCCGTCCGACGAAGGGCCGCACCGCAAGTACTACGGGCTCAACGACGCCGGCCGCACGTTGCTCGAGCGCTCGACCAAGACCTGGACGGCGTTCGCGGAGACCTTGGACGCCCTGCTGAAGACGGAGGGGACAGCAGCATGACCGACACCGTGACCGAGAGCTCCGAGGTGGTCGGCTATCTCGCCGCGATCCGGGAAGCGCTCGCCGACCTGCCCGCCGGCGACCGCGACGACCTGATCGAGGACCTCGAGGCGCACCTGCACGAGGTCCTCGCCGAGTCCGATGGCGCGACGCTCGAGGCGAGCCTCGGCTCCCCGACCGCGTACGCGGCCGAGCTGCGCGCTTCAGCGGGACTGGATCCGGCGCCCGACGGTGACGTTCGGTGGCTGCGCCGGGTGGAGCGACGGGTCTCGACGTCGCCGTTGTGGCACGCCCTCGGTTGCGCGTTCGAGCAGCCGTGGGCCCGTGACGTGCGTGCGTTCCTCCCGACCTTGCGCCCGGGCTGGTGGGTGCTCCGCGGCTGGCTCGCCCTGTTCGTGCTGGTCGTCTGGCTGCACGGCGGCGACCTGGCCCCGTACACCACCTACCTGGTCCTGCCGACCTACCACGGTCACTGGCTGATCGGCTTGGCCGCAGTGGTCGGCGCCATCGCGGGGTCAGTGTGGCTCGGTCTGCGCACGGCCGCGCTACCGAGATGGCTCCGGAGGAGTGTCCTTGTTGCGGACATGGTCGTGGTCCTCTACGCCATCGGCATGTACGGGCCCTTGCAGAACGTCGCGCAGGGCTTCGGCACCCCCAGTCGGCCGATCTACCTGGTGCCGACCGCGGCCCCGGCTCGCTACCACGGCATCACCGTCGACGGTCGGCATCCGCTCAACATCTACCCGTACGACGCCCAGGGCCACCTGCTCACCAACGTCCGCCTCTACGACGATCGCGGGCGCCCGATCGAGGGACTTCCGGGAACCGACCAGCACGGCCAGAAGCTGGTGCGGGTCTTGCCCAGCGACGCTGCGGGTGCCGTGGTGAGCAACGAGTACCCGCAGCGGGTGGCCGCTGCGCCGTTGGAGCAGCTGCTGACCTGGACCCGGGCGACCGGCGTATTGCCCACCGTCGGGCCGAGTGCCGAGGCCGCCTTCGCCGTCGCGACCCCGATGCCGACGCCGACGGTGTTCGTACCGCCAATGGCGGGAGCGGCACTGACCGCCACACCGCAGGCTACTGCCGTCACTCCGCCGCCCTCACTGACGCCGGCCGCCAAGACCTCCGGGCCGGCCAAGGTCACGGCGCCCGCCAAGGCCAAGCCGAGGCCCACTTCTTCCTGAGGTCTGGGCACCTGGATCTTTCGTGGAGGATCACCCGCGTGCCCACACGGGTGATCCTCCACAAATAGGGCTGGACGATGATCACGCGGCTGATGGCTCGGCAAGCTGCGCGACTCGCCGCACGACACGCCACAACTCGCGCCACCTGGTGAAGGAACGGGGGCTGGGCGACAGCGCGCGGGAGGTGTGACGAAGTCCACGCGAGACAAAACCGCGTTGACGTGCAAAAGTGTGAACTCCCTCACTCGGATCGTCCGGCACGTTCCTGCCGGTGAAGGAGCTGGTAACGCATGGCTAGTGTCAGTTTCGACCAGGCAACGCGGATCTACCCCAAGACGGAGAAGCCCGCCGTCGACGCCCTGGATCTCAAGATCAACGACGGCGAGTTCCTCGTCCTCGTGGGCCCCTCCGGCTGTGGCAAGTCGACCAGCCTGCGCATGCTGGCCGGTCTCGAGGAGATCGACGGCGGATCCATCCACATCGGCGACCGTGACGTCACGGACCTTCCGCCGAAGGAGCGCGACATCGCGATGGTCTTCCAGAACTACGCGCTCTACCCGCACATGACCGTCGCCGAGAACATGGGCTTCGCGCTCAAGATCGCCGGCGTCAACAAGAGCGAGATCGCGAGCCGGGTGGCTGACGCGGCCAAGATCCTCGACCTCGAGCCCTACCTCGAGCGCAAGCCCAAGGCGCTCTCCGGTGGCCAGCGCCAGCGTGTCGCGATGGGCCGGGCGATCGTCCGCAAGCCGCAGGTGTTCCTCATGGACGAGCCGCTGTCGAACCTCGACGCCAAGCTCCGCGTCTCGACCCGCACCCAGATCGCGTCGCTGCAGCGCCGCCTCGGGGTCACCACGGTCTATGTCACCCACGACCAGGTCGAGGCCATGACCATGGGCGACCGCGTTGCCGTGCTCAAGGACGGACTGCTCCAGCAGTGCGCCACCCCGCGCGAGCTCTACGAGACCCCTGACAACGTCTTTGTGGCGGGCTTCATGGGCTCACCGGCGATGAACCTGATCAGCGGCAAGGTCAGCGCTGACGGCATCGCCTTCGACGGTGCTGTTCTCCCGGTCGACCGCGCCCGGCTGGCCAAGATCACCGGCGACACCGCGACGGTCGGCTTCCGGCCCGAGTCGCTGTCGGTCGTGGGCGCGGGCCAGGGCTTCCCGGTCACCGTCAACCTGGTCGAGGAGCTCGGCTCCGACGCCTTCCTGTACGGCACCACCGGCAACACCAGCGGCGAGATCGCGCTCAGCAACGACATCGTCGCCCGGGTCGAGCCTCGTTCCATCCCGCAGGCCGGCAGTGTGGTCAACCTGGCGATCAACGAGGGCGAGATGCACGTCTTCGATGGCGCCACGGGTCTGCGCGTCAGCTGACCCACCCCCAGCGGCAGGTTGCCAGCGACGGGAGTGACAATGGGACCGGTCGGCGCCACCAGGCGCCGGCCGGTTTCCCCTTTCCGGGAGCCCTACTCCTTCGCCGTTGAGGGTCAGCTTCGTGTCGCTCGCCACCCGCCGACTCCGTACCGCCATGGTCTCGGTGTGTCTGCTGGCGCTGTCAGCCTGCTCCGGCGCCACTACGGCCACCGGCTCGGGGCCGGTCAGTTTTGCCCCGGACGCCCGCCCGGCCGCTCCCGACCTGACCGGTACGACCGTCATGAAGGATGACCGCTTCTCCCTCGCCGCTCACCTGGGCCAGGTCGTCGTCGTCAACTACTGGGCGTCCTGGTGCGACCCCTGCCGTGAAGAGGCGCCGGCGTTGCAGCAGGTCTGGGAAGACTTCAGCCCCAAGGGCGTCACGTTCATCGGGGTCAGCTTCCACGGGGACAGCAAGAGCGCGGCCCAGGCCTTCCTCAGGGGCCACAACGTCCCGTACGACAGCTTGTCGGACCCGGACAGCAAGACCGTGCTGGCCTTCCGGAACAAGGTGACGATCGCCGCGCCGCCGCTGACCCTCGTCATCGACAAGCACGGCCGGATCGCCGACGTGATCGACGGCGCCGTGGTCTACAGCCAGCTGCGGGACAAGATCGCGGAAGAGCAGGCAGCAGCATGATGGTGCTGGCGAGCTCGATCGGCACCAGCTTCGGTCACACGGTGACCAGCGGGTCGATGCTGCTCGCGCTGCCGGTCGCCGCGATCGCCGGCCTGGTCTCGTTCGCCTCACCGTGCGTGCTGCCACTGGTGCCCGGCTACCTCTCGTACGTGACCGGCATGTCCGGCGCCGATCTGACGGATGACGGAAAGCACCGTGGCCGGATGCTGGCGGGCAGCGTGCTTTTCGTCCTCGGCTTCACGGTCGTCTTCGTGCTCGAGGGGGCGCTGTTCAACAACCTGACCATCGGTCTGTCCGGCAACGTCGCCGTCACCCGCGTCCTCGGAGCGCTCACCGTCCTTCTGGGCCTGGCGTTCCTCGGTTACCTGCCGTTCTTCTCCCGCGAGGTGCGTGTGCACCGCCTTCCCAAGGCGGGCATCGCCGGTGCGCCGCTGCTCGGGTTCGTCTTCGGTCTCGGCTGGGCGCCATGCGTGGGTCCGACGCTCAGCGCTGTCCTGGCGCTCGCGTACGCGGGCCATTCCGGCCAGGTGCGCAGCGCCGTACTCGTCTTCGCCTACTGCCTCGGCCTCGGCATCCCCTTCGTGGCCGTCGCCCTCGGCCTCGAGCGGGCTCTCGGCGCGATGGCCTTCATGCGCCGGCACTCCCAGGCCATCATGCGCTTCGGTGGCGCGCTGCTGATCGTCGTGGGCCTCATGCTGGTCACCGGCTGGTGGGGCTCGCTGGTGGCGACGATGCAGCAGCACTTCCCGACGACCGGCACGATCTGAGATGACCGAGACCACCGAGCGACCCGACCCGACCGACACCGCCGCCCGCGCCGCACTCACCACCAAGCCGGTCGACGTCCGCCGCTCGACCCCAGCCCGATCCCCGCTGCAGCACGTCCGCTCCGGCTGGCGTCGGCTCACGTCGATGCGCACCGCGCTGCAACTGCTGTTCCTGCTCGCGCTCGGCGCCGTGCCCGGATCGATCCTGCCCCAGCACGGGCAGCAGGACGCCTTGGTCACCACGTTCATCAATACCCACTGGTACGGACCATTGTTCGACCGGCTCTCGCTGTTCGACGTCTTCGCCGCGCCCTGGTTCGCCGCGATCTACCTGCTGCTGTTCGTGTCGCTGATCGGCTGCCTCATGCCGCGGATCCGGTTGCACTTCCGGGCTATGCGCACGCCGCCGCCTGCGCCCCCGCGGCACTTCGCCAAGCTGCCCCGCTCGACCACCTGGCAGGCGGACACCACCCCAGCCGCGACCTTGGACATCGTAGGAAAAGCCTTGCGGCGTAAGGGATGGCGTGTCCTCGTACGCGACGAGGGGCTGTCGGCCGAGCGTGGTTACCTGCGCGAGACCGGCAACCTGATCTTCCACATCTCGCTGGTGCTGCTGCTGGCCGGCGTCGCAATGGGCGGATTGTTCGGCTACAAGGGCGAGATCATCCGGACACCCGGCGTCGGCTGGGCCAACCTGCTGGGCCAGTACGACGAGCAGAGCACCGGCCGCGCGTTCCGGCAGTCCGAGCTCGCGCCGTTCAGCGTCACGTTCGACTCGTTCAAGGCGGTCTACCTGCCGACCGGCGAGCCCAAGACGTACGACGCCTACGTCACGTACACGACCCATCCCGGCGCCACGCCGCAGAAATACGACATCCGCGAGAATCACCCACTGGTGATCGGCGGGTCGTGGTTCACCGGCGGCACCAAGGTCTACCTCGGCGGCCACGGCTATGCGCCGCACCTGAGGATCACCGACCCGCAGGGCAACGTGGTCTCCGACGACGACGACGTCTTCCTGCCGACGGAGACGACGAACTACCTGTCCGAGGGCTACGTCAAGGTCACCAACATCGCGGACAAGAAGCAGTGGTTCGCCATCCACGGCGTCTTCACCCCCACCAAGGCCAAAGGCGTGCAGGGCCAGATCATCTCCGGCTTCCCCGCCGCCAACGACCCCGAGCTGCTGGTCAACGCGCTGTCCGGCGACCCCTCGGCACCCTCGGTCTACGACGTGCCGGCCGGAATGCAGCAGCTGCTCGGCGCCGACAAGTCGACCACGGCCGGCCTGCGGGTCGGCGACTCCTGGAAGCTGGCCAACGGCTACACCGTGACGTTCACCGGCATCACCCAATTCGCCAACTTCCAGATCACCGACGACCCCGGCAAGGAGCTCGCGCTGGTCGCCGCGATCCTCATCGTCGTCGGGCTGATCCTCTCGCTGCGGGTCCGGCGCCGCAGGTTCTGGGTGCGCGCAAGGCTCCAGGACGGCGGGCGTACCGTGATCGAAGCAGGTGGCCTCGCCCGTACCGACCCTGAACAGTTCGCCGAGGAGTTCGCGGCGCTGGTCGAACGGCTGAGGCCGCTGACCGGCGCGACTGGCCCGATAGTGGAGGAGTGAGAGTGCCGCACCCGAGCCTCGCGCACGCGTCCGACCTGTTGTTCCGGATCACCCTCGCCCTCTACGCAATGGCCATGCTGGCCTATGTCGCCGAGCTCGCTTTTGCCCGTCGTGGCCTGATCCGGTCGCGCGAGGCGGTGCCGGCAGCCGTGGCCGTGCCCGAGGAGCGTGCGCTCGTCGGCGCCGGTGCTCCGGTCGGCGGGGGGCCGCTGCCGCCGGCGCCGGTCGACCGGAGCGCTGGACCCTCGTCGTCGCGACGGCTCACGTTCGGCCTGCTCGCCGTCGGCCTGGTCGGTGCCGGCTGGCTCGTGCACGCCGCCGAGGTGATCACCAGGGGCATCGGGGTCATGCGGGTGCCGTGGGGCAACATGTACGAGTTCAGCTCGGCGATCTGCCTGGTCGTGGTCGGGGCATTCGTCGTGCTGAATGTCCAGCGGCGGGCCACCAACCTCGGCGTGTTCGTGATGGTGCCGGTCGTCCTCTACCTCGGCCTTGCGGGGACCGTCCTCTACGCCCGCGCCGAACCACTGCAGCCGGTGCTCAACTCGTACTGGCTGGTCATTCACGTCGCCGCGGCCATCATCGCGACGGGGACGCTGATGCTTTCTGGCGTGGTCAGCTCTGTCCACCTGGGCCGGCGTCGCTACGAGCGGCTGGTCACGGCGGGCAAGGCGCCGGGCTTCTCGGCTCTCACCCGCATGCTGCCGGACGCGCGCACGCTGGACCGGGTCGAGTACCGGATCATCGCGTTCGGCTTCCCGATCTGGACCTTCGCCGTCATCGCCGGCGCGATCTGGGCCGAGGCGGCCTGGGGCCACTACTGGCAGTGGGATCCCAAGGAGACCTGGGCCCTGATCAGCTGGATCGTCTACGCGGCCTACCTGCACGCCCGCTCGACACCGGGCCTGCGCAAGTGGGCGGCGCACATCTCGTCCCTGGCCTTCGCGACGATGATCTTCAACTACTACGTGGTCAACCTGCTCATCGTCGGCAAGCACTCGTACGCCGGCGTCAAGGTTGCCAGCGCCCTGTCGGCCTTGCACTGAGCTCAGCGGCCGCATCGCCGCCCTGCGAGCGGATCACTTTTGGATCTGGCCGCTGGCCGCAGGATCTCTTTGCCAACGACGGGGAGGCGTGACTTCCTCTCGTAACGGGAGTTTTACGAAGTATGGGTGTTTACTCCCCTTTTGCTGTGCCATTCTGACGCGCAGCCCGCCGATGGCGGCGTCGCCTTCGGGCTCGCGGGCCCAGCCGAAAGGATCAACGATGAGGTTGTCCATCACGTCCGGCGGGCGGGCTCGTGCCCGGCGCGGGACAGTCGGTGCGGCGGTGCTGACCGCGTTCAGCGTCGCGACCGCACTGACCGGGGGAGTCGCCGGTGCCGCGTCGCCGGTAAGCGCAGCACACCTCAAGACGGCCAAGGTGTGCGCTGCTGCCAAGCCGGGCCGGATGGCCTGTATGGCGATCAAGGTGCTCAACCCGGCCGAGCCGGCCGGCCTCTCCGCCGACGCGGTCACGCCCAACGTCACGCCGAGCGGCTACGGCCCCAGCAGCCTGCAGTCCGCGTACGCCCTGCCGTCCAGCACCGCCGGATCCGGACAGACCGTGGCCATCGTCGACGCGTACGACGACCCCAACGCCGAGTCGGACCTTGCCGCCTACCGCAGCCAGTACGGGCTGCCGGCGTGTACCACAGCCAACGGCTGCTTCGCCAAGGTCAGCCAGACCGGCTCGACGACGTCGCTGCCGGCGCCCAACACCGGCTGGGCCGGTGAGATCTCGCTCGACCTCGACATGGTCTCTGCGGTCTGCCCGCTCTGCCACATCCTGCTCGTCGAGGCGACCACCCCGACGACGGCCAACCTCGGCACTGCTGTCAACCGCGCCGTGACGATGGGCGCGAAGTTCGTGTCCAACTCCTACGGTGGCCCCGAGGGCGGCTCGGAGAACAGCTACGACACCTCCTACTACCACCATGCCGGTGTGGCGATCACCGCCAGCTCGGGTGACTCCGACTACGACGGCGGCTCCTACCCGGCGACCGGCGCCTACGTCACGGCGGTCGGCGGCACGACGCTGAACACCGCGAGCAACGCGCGCGGCTGGACCGAAAAGGTCTGGAACACCACCAGCTACACCGAGGGCGCCGGGTCGGGCTGCTCGAAGTACGTCGCCAAGCCGGCGTTCCAGAACGGCATCACCACCGGGTGCACCAAGCGGGCAGAGGCGGACGTCTCCGCCGTCGCCGACCCGGCCACCGGCGTCGCGGTCTACCAGACCTACGGCGGCTCCGGCTGGGCGGTCTACGGAGGTACGAGCGCAGCCGCGCCGATCGTCGCGTCGGTCTATGCGCTGGCCGGAACGCCTGGTGCGTCGGACAACCCGAACACCTATCCGTACGCGCACACCGGCAACCTCTACGACGTGACCACCGGATCCAACGGCACCTGTGGCGCGCCGCTGTGCACCGCCGGCGCCGGCTGGGACGGTCCGACCGGACTCGGCACCCCCAACGGCGTGGCGGCCTTCAAGGCGGGCAGCGGCGGCCCCACTCCGGTCACCGTGGCCAACCCCGGCTCCAAGACCGGCACGGTGGGCACGGCGACCTCGCTGCAGCTGTCGGCCAGCGGCGGCACGTCCCCGTACACCTGGACGGCGGGCGGCCTGCCGACCGGGCTGTCGATCAGCTCGTCGGGCCTGATCTCCGGAACTCCTTCCGCAGCAGGCACTTTCACCGTCACCGCGACGGCGAAGGACTCAACCGGCGCCACCGGCAGCACGTCGTTCACGTGGACGATCAGCGCCTCGGGCGGTGGCTCGTGCAGCGGTCAGAAGCTGCTCAACCCGGGCTTCGAGTCGGGCGCCACCAGCTGGTCCCAGACCAGCGGTGTCATCAACACCGACTCGGCGCACTCCCACGCGGGCACCGGATATGCGTGGCTCGACGGCTACGGCACAACCCACACGGACACCCTCTCGCAGGCGGTCGCCATCCCGGCCGGCTGCAGCGCCTCGCTCTCGTACTACCTCTACATCAGCTCGAGCGAGGGCACGGGGGCGGCGTACGACAAGCTGGCGGTCTCGGCCAACGGCACCACGGTGCAGTCCTACTCCAACGTCAACAAGGGCACCGGATACGTACTGCGGACAGTCAGCCTGAGTGCCTACGCCGGGTCGACGGTGACCATCAAGTGGACCGGCACGGAGGACAGCTCGCTCGCCACGTCGTTCTTCGTCGACGACACGGCCCTGACCCTGAGCTAACCGGTTGAACGTGGGGGGGCGGGCTGTCGAGGCGGCCCGCCCCTCACCTCTTTCGATGGCCGGCCGAGTGGCGCGACTACCCGTGTCGGACCGTGTGCACCGGGGCCTCGAATTCGGTGTTCTCCCACAGCCAGCGGGCGATCCTTGGTCCGACCCAGAAGCTGTAGACGCCCAGGGTGATGACGCACAGCGCGAACCAAATGAGCCAGTTGCCGAACAGCCCCCACGCGCTGCCGGTGAACTGAAGCCGGTGCCCGTCGATGTAGGAGTGCTTGGCGCGCCAACGTTGCCGCAGCACCAGTGCGAACGGGTAGCAGATACCCAGGGTCACGACGGTGATCAGCAACGCCAGGAGACCTGTGCCGAAGTACGTTGCTGCCCCGCCGTCGAAAGCGAACTGCCGTCCGTCGCGGATCATGGGCGCCGCCGCGGGCAGGGGCTGCGCCAGAAGCCCGTACTGAGGCCAAGGCGGAGCGCCGTGCGGTGGCGGGATCGAGGGCGGCCCGGCAGTCGGGGGCGCCCCCCAGGGCTGAAGCGGAGCTCTCGTGGGCTCGGTCATGCGACCTCCAAGAGGATGGGCAGCGTGCAGGAATGGACGCTGCTCCGGCGAAAGGCAGAGCGCAGCCGGATAGCGCGACGCACGCCGCGGCACATTGAAACGCAGCCATTGATCGAGGGGAGGGGATTGGCGAAACCGGTCCCATTCGTCCCGAGTTGTGCCGTCAGGGGCGGACGGCTCAGATGCGGCGCGTGGACTCGCGCTCGGTGAGTACGGGGGACAGTAGCCGGGTCTCGACCGCCGTTGCGCCCTCGAGGTGACGCAGCACCATCTCGACCGCGATCTCGCCGACGTCGCCCGCCGGCAGGCCGATGTTGGTGAACGCGACGGCGTGGGTGTCGGCCATGTCGTCGGGGCACACCGCGACCACGGAGGCGTCCGCGGGAACCTCCCGGCCGAACTCCTGGAGCACGGCGACCACCGATGGCAGCACGCTCTCGTTGTGCACCAACCATCCGGTGGTCCCTGGCTGCCGGTCCAGGACGTCGGCCACCGCTCTGCGCAACCCGTCGAAGCTCGGCTCGCAGGCGGTGGCCACTGCGGCGACATCGCGTCGGGCAGCGGCCTTCTCGAAACCGGCGAGAGTGCGCTGCGCATATCCCGTACGTCGTTCGTAGACAGCGGCCGGAGCGCCGACCAGGGCGAGCGAGCGGTGGCCGAGGTCGGCCAGATGGTCGACGGCCAGGGCCGCAGCCGCGCTGAAGTGCAGGTCCACGGCGCTGAGCCCGACCGGCCGCTCCGGCAAGCCGATCAGTACGGCCGGCTGGTCGAGCGCGCGCAGGATCGGCAGCCGCGGGTCATCGGCCTGCAGGTCCATCACGATGAACGCGTCGGCCAGTGCCGAGGCGGCGACCCGTCTGACGCCGGCGACGCCCTCCGCCTGGGTGAGCAGCAGCACGTCATAGTCGGCCAGCCTGGCCCGCGTGACCACGGCCGCGGCGAACTCCATCACGACGGGGACGTTCTGGTCGGCGCGCAGCGGGACCACCAGGGCGAGCACGTTGGTGCGCCCGCCGGCGAGCGCCCGGGCTCCGGCGTTGGGCTGGTAGTTGAGGTCGCGGATGGCCCGCAGCACCCGGTCGGCCGTCTCCTTGGAGATCGGCCGCTTGCCGCTGAGCACGTACGACACGGTGCTGGCCGAGACCTGAGCAGCCTTGGCGACGTCACCGATGCTCACCACGGTTGTGCTCCCCTTCGGTCGAAGCGCATCGACCCGGACGAGCGCGTGAAGTCACTGTACCGCCAAGGATCCACCCAAGCCGACGAAGTCCTCGCTACCACCCTCAGGTTAGTTGGCCGCCCAGCCTTATCACGATTCGGACACGGTCTGCCGGTGCGGGCTCTCCTCCGTTGACACCCGAAAGACGGGGCACCTACTCTCACGGCGTTGCGTCGAAGCGCATCGATGAACCTTCGACAACCCCCCGACTCCGCTTCCCACCGTCCGATGACCTCCTGAGAGGATCGCCATGGGCATCACCCTGAAGCGCCCGGCCAGAGCACGCAGCACGTTGGGTCTCGCGCTGACCTTGGCCACCGCCGGATCGCTGGCCTTGGCCGGCTGCGGAACCTCGAGCGGCAGCAACGCGTCCGCGACCTCCGCGGCCGGCGGCAGTGCAGCCGCGCCTGCATCGGCCACCAGTGCCGCCGCTTCGTCGACCGCGGCCCCGGCGAGTGCGAAGGGCAGCGCGTCCCCCACCTCCAGTGCCGCACCCGCCTCGACCCAGGTCCTCGGCGGTGGCAGCGGCAAGTACGCCGGCCAGACGCTGACCCTCTGGGACTACGAGACGGCCGACAGCGCGCTGGGCAAAGCGCGGGCGCTCGCCATCAAGGACTTCCTGGCCTCCCACCCCGGCGCCAAGGTCAAGTACGAGCTGAAGTCGTTCGAGCAGATCAACTCCAGCGCGTCCCTCATCCTCAACTCGAACAGCGCGCCCGACGTCATGGAGTACAACAAGGGCAACGCGACCTCCGGCCTGCTGTCCAAGCAGGGCCTGCTGACCGACCTCGGCTCCCAGGTGAGCAAGTTCGGCTGGGACAAGCTGCTCAGCCCGAGCCTCCAGGTCACCGCGAAGTACGACCCGACCGGCTCGATGGGCTCCGGCAAGTGGTACGGCATCCCGACGTACGGCGAGTTCGTCTTCGTCTACTACAACAAGGACCTGTTCGCGAAGAACAACATCTCGGTCCCGACGACGCTGGCCGACTTCGAGTCCGACCTGGCGAAGCTCAAGGCCGCCGGCCTCACCCCGATCGCGAACGGCGGCGCGGAGTACCCGACGCAGCAGATCTTCTACGAGCTGTCGTTGTCCAAGGCCGACCGCCAGTTCGTCAACGACTTCCAGCTCTACCAGCACAAGGTGAACTTCCAGGGACCCCAGTTCACCTTCGGGGCGACGACCCTGCAGGACTGGGTCAACAAGGGCTACATCGCGAAGAACACGGTCAACCTCAAGGCTCAGGACATGGGCAACGCCTTCGAGGCTCAGAAGAACCCGATCATGATCTCTGGCACCTGGTGGTACGGGACCCTGGCGAGCGAGATCAAGAACTTCAAGTGGGGCACCTTCCTCTTCCCCGGTAACACCTACAACGCGGGCTCCAGCGGCAACCTGTGGGTGGTCCCGTCCAAGGCGAAGAACAAGGACCTGGCGTACGACTTCATCAACATCACGCTGGGCAAGGACGTCCAGACGCTGATGGGCAACTCGGGCGGCATCCCCGTCAACGCCGACCTTTCGCAGATCACCGACCCGGGCAACAAGCAGCTGATCGCCGACTTCAACACGCTCAACACGAAGAACGGCTTGTCGTACTACCCGGACTGGCCCGCCCCCGGCTACTACGACGTGATGCGTGCGTCCATCCAGGACCTGATGAACGGCAAGAGCCCGTCCAGCGTGCTGAGTGAGCTGGCGAAGCCGTACGACGACAACTTGGCCAACATCGGCAAGGGCTGACCCGGCCGCCGCTGAAGATCACGTCCGTCCCGTGCCGCCAGCCGAAGGAGGTCCGATGAGCCGTCGCAGACGTCGCCGCAACGGGTCGTACGCGGTCTACCTGATCCCGGGTGTCCTGCTGTGCGTGCCCGTGATCCTGGTGCCGGTCGTGGCCAACATCGGCATCAGCTTCACCCGGTGGCAGGGGATCGGCCGGCCGCACTGGGCCGGCTTCGCCAACTACACACGGCTGTTCCAGGACTCCAACTTCTGGGCGTCGTTCCGGCACATCGGCGCGATGGTCATCGCCATGGCCGTCGTGCCGACGCTGCTGGGACTGTTCCTCGCTGCAGTGCTGTTCGACTACGTCGCCAAGAAGTACGGCGACCGCGCCGCCAGCCTGTTCCGGTCCGGGCTCTACCTGCCGCAGGTGCTGCCCGCGGCCGTGACCGGCATCGTCTGGGGCTGGCTGCTCGCGCCGAGCGGGGCCATCAACTCCGTCCTCAAGGACGTCGGGCTGTCCGGCCAGACGGACTGGCTGGGCAACCCGAGCTGGGCGTTGATCAGCGTGATGCTCGTCCTCGTCTGGGTGCAGCTGGGCTATCCGGTTGTCATGTTCATGGCCGGGCTGCAGCGCATCGACCCTCAGCTGTACGAGGCCGCCGACCTCGACGGAGCCTCGTGGTGGCAACGGTTCCGGCACATCACCGTGCACCTGATCCGGCCGGAGTTCTACGTCGTCCTGGTCACCACCACGATCGCGGCTCTCAAAGTCTTCGCCCAGGTGTTCGTGCTGACCAGCGGCGGTCCCGGCAACGCAACCCTGGTGCCGTCCTACTTCGCGTACAAGAACTTCTTCGACATCCTCAACGTCGGCTACGGCTCAGCCATCTCGAGCGTCATGACGGTCATCATCGTCGTGGTCGGCTTCGTCTTCCTGCGGGCGCAGACCCGGGCCACCGAAAGCGGACTGTCATGAGTGCCGTCGTCGCGGAGGACGTGGCAACGCCGGTCCAGAAGCCGTCGGCCGGTCATCAGCTGCCGGCGGCGCGACGCACCCCGACCTCGTACGGCGTGCTGTGCGGCATGACGGTGCTGGTGCTGCTGGTCCTCGCGCCGTTCCTCGTCATCGTGATGAACGCGTTCAAGGCCCCGGCCGACTTCGCGGCGCACGGCCCGCTGGGCTGGCCACACTCACTGCACATCAAGACCGTCGTCAATTTCTGGAACAGCAGTGACTTCGGCGGCAAGCTGCTGAACAGCTTCGAGATCAGCCTCGCCGTTGCTGTCCTGGGCGTCCTGGTCTCCGTGTTCAACGCCTACGCGCTGGGCATCGGTCGGGTACGCGGTCGCACGGCCTTCCTGGTCTTCTTCCTGCTCGCCAACGTCCTGCCACAGGAAGGCTTGGTCTATCCGCTCTACTACATGGCCAAGCAGGTCGGCCTGTACGACAGCAAGTGGGCCATCGTCGTCATCTTCACCGTGATCCAGAGCGCCTTCGGCACCTACCTGTTGTCGTCGGTCTACTCCGCGTTTCCCCGAGAGCTCATCGAGGCGGCCGCCATCGACGGAGCCGGGAGCTGGCGGACGCTGTGGCGGGTGGTCGTCCCGGTCAGCTTGCCGACGCTTTCGGTGCTGTTCACGTTCTTCTTCATCTGGACGTGGAACGAGTTCCTGCTCCCGCTCATCTTCCTGGTGTCCAACAGCAACCAGACGGTGCCCGTTGCCCTCGCGCAGCTGCAGGGCGAGCACACCACCGACATCACCGGCACGGCGGCGTCGTCCCTCCTGGGGATCCTGCCCGCCATCGTGTTCTTCCTCATCTTCCAGAGGACCCTGACCCGCGGTGTGGCGGTCGGATCCGTGAAATGACAACGGTCCCGGCCCTCGTACCGCAAACCTCCGAAAGGTCTCATCGACAATGAAGTTCAGCGACGGGTACTGGGGTTTGCGCGACGGCGTGTCGCCGATCTACCCGAACCATGTCGAAGAGGTCGAGCAGGCAGGGGGCACCCTGCGGGTGTTCGCCGCCAGCCGGGCCATCCGGCACCGCGGCGACACCCTCAACGCGCCGATCGTCACCGTTGAGTGCCATTCGCCGATGCCCGATGTGATCGGTGTCCGGATGACCCACCACGCTGGTGGGCTCGGGCTCGGCCCGCACTTCGAGCTGGCACAGGACGGGACCGTCGACCCGGTGGTCGAGATCGCCGACGCTGCAGCGGTTCTACGCTCTGGTGGCCTTGAGGTGCGCTTCGACCGGGGCGCGACGTGGCGGATGTCCTTCCATGCCGACGGTCGCGAGCTGACGTCGAGTGGCAGCAAGTCGATGGCCTTCCTCGACGTCGACGGCGAAGGTCGTTTCGTACGGGACCAGCTGGCGCTCGGCGTCGGTGAGCAGGTCTACGGGCTGGGCGAGCGCTTCGGTGCGTTCGTCAAGAACGGCCAGGAGGTGGACATCTGGAACGCCGACGGCGGCACGAGCAGCGAGCAGGCGTACAAGAACGTCCCCTTCTACCTGACCAACCGCGGCTACGGCGTCTTCGTCAACGACCCGGGGCGGGTCTCGTACGAGGTGGGGTCGGAGGTCGTGTCCCGGGTCCAGTTCAGCATCCAGGCCGAGACTCTCGAGTACTTCGTCATCTACGGGCCGACCCCGCTCGACGTGCTGCGCAAGTACACCGCGCTGACCGGCCGGCCCGCGCTGCCGCCCGCCTGGTCGTTCGGCCTGTGGCTGACGACGTCGTTCACGACCTCGTACGACGAGCAGACGGTCACCTCCTTCGTCGACGGCATGGCCGAGCGCCACCTGCCGCTGAGCGTCTTCCACTTCGACTCGTTCTGGATGCGGGAGTTCCACTGGTGCGACTTCGAGTGGGATCCGCGAACCTTCCCCGACCCGGAAGGCATGCTCAGCCGGCTCAAGGCCAAGGGGCTGAAGATCTGCGTCTGGATCAACCCGTACATCGCCCAGCGGTCACGTCTTTTTGCCGAGGGCAGCGACAAGGGCTACCTGCTCAAGCGGCCGGACGGCAGCGTCTGGCAGTGGGACCGCTGGCAGGCCGGCATGGCGCTCGTGGACTTCACCAACCCGGACGCGGCTGCCTGGTACGCAAGCAAGCTGAAGGCTCTGATGGACATGGGCGTCGACGGCTTCAAGTCCGACTTCGGCGAGCGGGTCCCCACCGACGTGGTGTGGCACGACGGCTCGGACCCCGTACGGATGCACAACTACTACACGCATCTCTACAACCGGACCGTCTTCGAGCTGCTCGAGAAGGAGCGCGGGGCTGGCGACGCCGTGCTGTTCGCGAGGTCGGCGACCGCCGGCGGGCAGCAGTTCCCGGTGCACTGGGGCGGTGACTGCGAGTCGACCTTCGAGTCGATGGCGGAGAGCCTGCGCGGCGGACTCTCGTTGGCTGCCAGTGGTTTCGGCTACTGGAGCCACGACATCGGCGGCTTCGAGGGCACGCCCGACCCGGACACGTTCAAGCGCTGGATTGCCTTCGGTCTGCTGTCCTCGCACAGCCGGCTGCACGGCAGCGAGTCCTACCGGGTGCCGTGGTTGGTCGACGAGGAGTCGGTCGACGTGCTGCGCGAGTTCACCTCGCTCAAGCTTCGGCTGATGCCCTACCTCTACCAGGCAGCGGTGCACGCGCACAACACCGGAGAGCCGGTGATGCGGCCGATGGTGGTGCAGTTCCCGGACGACCCGGGCTGTGCGACCCTGGACCGGCAGTACATGCTCGGCCCGGACGTGCTGGTGGCGCCGGTGTTCAGCCCGGAGGGGTTGGTCGACTTCTACCTGCCGGAGGGTCGCTGGTCGCACCTGCTCAGCGGCGAGATGCTCGAGGGGCCGCGGTGGGTCCGGGCCACGTACGACGTGCACTCGGTGCCGGTGTTCGCCCGGCCGGGGTCGGTCATCGCGACGGGGAGCAGGGACGACCGCCCCGACTACCCGTATGCCGACGGGGTCACCCTCAACGTGTTCCAGCTCGCTGACGGGGCTGAGGTCACGACCGCGGTCCCGTCCGTCGACGGCTCCCGGGCGGCGACCTTCGTCACGACCCGCGAGGGGGACGTCCTGCGGGTACGGCGTACGGCGGCCGTCGCCGCCCCCTGGTCCGTCGTCGTCAACGGCGCCGCCCGGATCGGGGAGGCTGAAGGGCTGCGCCTCGCGGCGGGTGTCGAGGAAGCCGAGGTGCGGCTGCGGTGAGTCGCGTACCATGGGACTTGACCGCTAAAGAACGTCCTGGGAGCTTGAGCCCGTCTTGCTGTTGACCGCACCCGAACGACGCAAGCAGCTGACCTTTCTCATCGCGGCGCTGACGGCCCTCAGCCCGCTGACCACTGACCTCTATCTGCCGGCCTTCCCCGCGATGGGGCACGACCTGCACGCCGGTCAGTCGGCGATCCAGCTGACCCTGACGGCCTACCTGATCGGTACGGCGGTCGGCCAGCTCGTGGCCGGTCCGTTGTCCGACGCACACGGGCGGATCGCGCCGCTGCGGCTCGCCCTCGGGCTGTACGTCGCGATCACCGTGGTCTGTGCCTTCTCGCCGAACGCCGGTGTCCTGATCGGTCTGCGGGTCGCGCAGGGCGTGATCGCCAGCACCTCGATCGTCGTGGTGCGGGCGCTGGTCAGAGACCTGTACGAAGGCGTCGAGGTAGCACGGTTCCTGTCCCGGCTGATGACCATCACCGGCCTGGTGCCGATCCTCGCGCCGTTCTTCGGCGGCCAGCTGCTGCGGCTCACCGACTGGCGGGGCGTCTTCGTCGTGCTGGCCGTCATCGGCGCCGTCGAGCTGGCCGCGATGTCCCGCTGGTTGCCGGAGACCAACCCCGCCCACCTCCGGCAGACCGGTGGCTGGCCGGCCAGCCGGGCCGCGTACCGCATGCTGAGCCGTGATCGGATCTTCCTCGGCGCGGCCCTGACTTCGTCGTTCGCCTTCGCGGCGTTGCTGGTCTACATCTCGGTGGCGTCGTTCGTCTTCGAGCGCGGGTACGGTCTGTCGGCGCAGAGCTTCGGCGTGATCTTCGGGGTCAATGCCGTGTTCATGGTCAGCGCGAGCCACGTCAACGTCCGCATCGTCGGCCGGGTCGCGCCACGAGGGTTGATCCTGGTCAGCCTCTCGGTCATGACCGCCGCGGCGGCGGTGCTCATCATCGTGGCAGCGACCCGTACGGGCGGGGTGGTCGGGCTGATGATCCCGCTCAGCGTGATGCTGTTCGCCCAAGCCCTGGTCGGCCCGAACGCCACCGCGATCGCCCTCGCCGACCATCCCGAGATCGCGGGCACGGCGTCGGCGTTCCTCGGCTGCCTGCAGTTCGTCATCGGTGCCGTCCTGGCGCCGGTGGCCGGCCTGTGGGCCGAGGGCTCAGCGACCGCGATGGCCGGCCTCATGGCCGCGACGACGCTCGTCGCGCTGGTCGTGTTCCTGCGGGTGGGCACCCCGGCTGCGCCGCGCCCGCTGGAACCGTCGGCCGAGGAGCTGGTCGTCGTCTGAGGTGTCCCGTTTGGGGGCCGCCCAGCCGGGCGGCAGGTTCGTCGTCCCGTACGAGAACGAGATGAGGAGACCGCGGTGGAGATCCTGACCAAGCAACCGTCGGCCAAGGGGCCGGCATCGATGTTCAACGGTGACGTGTGGTTCGACGTCATCGCCAAGGGCTCTGAGCCCTCGCGGCTGCGGGTGAACCTGGTGCGGTTCGCGCCAGGGGCCCGGACCGCATGGCACCGTCACGCCATGGGTCAGACCCTGCACGTCACCGAGGGGATGGGGCTGGTCCAGTCCCGCGGCGGCGAGCTGGTCGTCATGCGGCCGGGCGACACCGTCTGGACGCCAGCGGGGGAGTGGCACTGGCACGGTGCCGCCGCCGAACACTTCATGTGCCACCTCGCCATGTGGGAGGGCCCGGCGGACCAGCAGACGCCGGAGACCGAGTGGGGCGAGCACATCACCGACGACGAGTACGCCGGCCGTTGACCTGAGCCGCCGAAGGGCGATGAGATTGGCCTCGGCCGGACGTCCTAGTGCCAGGACACGACCGTGGAGGCGACATGGTGGGCGTACGAGTTCTGGTGGGGACCCGCAAGGGCGCGTTCGTCCTGACCTCGGACGAGGGCAGGCGGGACTGGCAGGTCGACGGTCCGCACTTCCCGGGCTGGGAGGTCTACCACGTCGCCGGGTCACCCGCCGACCCGGACCGGCTGTACGCGTCCCAGTCCACGAGCTGGTTCGGCCAGCTGATCCAGCGCTCGGACGACGGTGGGCGGACGTGGACTGCGGCCGGCAACGACTTCCACTATGAGGGCGTCCCTGGCACGCACCAGTGGTACGACGGCACGCTGCGGCCGTGGGAGTTCACCCGGGTCTGGCACCTCGAGCCGTCGCCGACCGACCCGGACACGGTCTACGCCGGGGTCCAGGACGCGGCGCTGTTCAGGTCCACCGATGGCGCTGCGACCTGGCAGGAGCTGCAGGGGCTGCGTGAGCACGGGTCCGGTCCCCAGTGGCAGCCCGGAGCCGGCGGGATGTGCCTGCACACCATCCTGCTGGACCCCCGCGACCCGGACCGGATCTACGTCGCGATCTCCGCTGCGGGCGTCTTCCGCACCGACGACGGGGGCACCACCTGGCAGCCGCTGAATCAGGGGCTGCTCTCCGACGGCATCCCGTCGCCCGCAGCCGAGGTCGGTCACTGTGTGCACAACCTCGCCATGCACCCGACCCGGCCGGACACCTTGTTCATGCAGAAGCACTGGGACGTCATGCGCTCCGACGACAGGGCCGAGCACTGGCACGAGATCAGCGGCGACCTGCCCAGCGACTTCGGCTTCCCGATCAGCGTGCACCCCCACGAGCCGGAGACTGTCTACGTCGTGCCGATCACCAGCGACTCGCACCACTTCCCGCCCGACGGCAAGCTGCGGGTCTATCGCAGCCGCGGGGGCAGCACCAGCTGGGAGGCCCTCACCTCGGGGTTGCCTCAGGAGAACTGCTACGTCAACGTCCTCCGGGACGCCATGGCGGTCGACACGCTGCCCGAGTGCGGGGTCTACTTCGGCACGACCGGTGGCCAGGTCTACGCCTCCGCCGACTCCGGCGACCACTGGACCGCCGTCGTACGGGACCTGCCGGCGGTGCTGTCGGTCGAGGTGCAGACGCTGCCATGATCCGCGTCCTGCTGCCCGCCCACCTGCGCTCGATCGCCCACTGCGACCGTGAGATCAGCGTCGACGCCGCTCCGACGCAGCGAGCCGTCCTCGATGCCGTCGAGGCGCTGCACCCGGCGCTGCGCGGGACCATGCGCGACCCGCGCACCGGCGTGCGTCGTCCCTTCGTACGGTTCTTCGCGTGCGAGGAGGACCTGTCCCACGACGACCCGGACGCGCCGCTCCCGCAAGCCGTTGCCGAGGGGACGGAACCGTTGCTGGTCGTCGGCGCGATGGCCGGCGGCTGACGACCGGCGCCGGCGGCTCCTCGCAAGGGCTCAGGTGCGGGTCTGCGGGGTGCTGCTGGGCTCCCTCCGCCGGTCAGGTCACCTGAATCGGCACGGCCTGCGTGACCAGCCGGCCGTGAGGGCCAGGGTTGCCGTTGTGGAAGTCGCCGTTGTCCTCGACGTCGGCGACCAGCTGATAGCTGCCGGGCGGCAGGGGGACGCGGGGGGATGGGGATGGCCCGTCCGGCGCTGCCGGGCAGCCGGACAAGCTCACCTGGCCGAAGTAGGAAGGGAACCGGTTGTTCTGGTCGATCATCGGGATCGACCCCTGGGCGGGCACGTTGAGCTGAAGCCCCACGCCGGCAATCGGGCCGTCGGACCGGCCGACGACGCTCCCGTCGCGCACGACCAGGACGTCGATCGGCAGGCCGGTGTCGAACGGCTCGGCCTTGCCAGTCGTCGATCGCAGCTGCACCTGCACCGGCACTGTGCTGCCCGACCTCGCCGTTGTCGGCACCTCCAGTGTCGCCCCCACCCGGTTGCGTGTGGGCCCGTCGGAGACCGGCACGTCGCCACAGGTCGGGAGGGGCTCCGACGCCGGCGTGACCCGGAGCGGGATGGGCGCCGTCACCAGCTTGCCGAACGGCCCGCCCGCACGCAGGTCGGGCAGGACGACCACGACCTCGTACTCGCCGACGGGGAGCGGCTTGCGGGTGACGTCCGGTGACGCCAGGTCGACCGGCCGTGTCGGGCATCCGGAGAGCCGGACCTCGGCGGCCAGGTCGGAGGCGGCTTGCCCCGTCGCCGGCACAGTCGTCTCGAGGCCGACAGCGGCCACGGCGCCCTCGTACTGCCCGACGACCATGCCGTCCCTCAGTAGGAGCACGGCAGCGACCCCGGTGTCGAACACGTGCGCCTTGCCGTCCAGCGAGCGGAGGCGCACGGCCAGGTGCAGGGAGGTTGCCGCCTTCGCCGACGTCGGACCGATGGCCGTGGCGTCGACCTCTGCCCGTGACGGCCCGTCGGAGACGGGGACGGTGCCGCAGGTGGCCAGGTGGGGCGCGGGTGAGGTCGCCGACGAGGTCGTCGTACCCCCGCAGCCGGCCAGGGCGATGCCGGCTGCGAGCAGGGCGACCGGGCGCACGTTCATGTCCTATGGGACGGCGCTGCGGGCGTTGCGGTTCCGTCGGCGGATAATCGGCCCGTGGCCTATGACGATCTTCGTGACTTCCTGCGCACGCTCGAGAAGGACGGCGACCTGCGCCGGGTGAAGGCCAAGGTGGACCCGCACCTCGAGGTCACCGAGATCGTCACCCGCGTCGTACGCGACCAAGGGCCGGCGCTCGTCTTCGACAACGTCCTCGGCTCGAGTATGCCGCTGGCCATCAACGTGTTCGGCACCGAGCGCCGGATGGCCAGGGCTCTCGGCGTCGAGAGCCTGGACGAGATCGGCGAACGGATCCGTGAGCTGGTCAAGCCCGAGGTGCCGACCGGCTTCGGCGGCATGCGTGAGGCGCTGCACAAGCTCGGCACCTTGCGCAACGTGCCGCCCAAGATGGTGAAGTCGGCGGCGTGCCAGCAGGTCGTGCGCAAAGGCGACCAGGTCGACCTGACCATGCTGCCGGGGCTGCACGCGTGGCCGGAGGACGGCGGCGTCTTCCTCAACCTCGGCCTCACCCACACCAAGCACCCGGAGACCGGCGTCCGCAACCTCGGGATGTACCGGCTGCAGCGCCACGACCACCGTACGGTCGGCCTGCACTGGCAGATCCACAAGGACTCCAACGCCCACCACGCGGTGGCCGAGCGCCGGGGCGAGCGGCTGCCGGTCGCGATCGCGTTCGGGCCCGACCCCGCCGTCACCTACAGCGCGAGTGCCCCGCTCCCGGGCATCGACGAATACCTGTTCGCCGGGTTCCTCCGCGGCGAGCGGGTCGAGCTTGTCGACTGCCTCACCGTGCCGCTGCAGGTGCCGGCCAACAGCCAGGTCGTCCTCGAGGGCTGGCTCGAGCCGGGTCACCGGCTGCCGGAGGGACCGTTCGGCGACCACACCGGCTTCTACACACCGGTCGAGCCGTTCCCCGCGCTGACCGTCGACTGCATGACGATGCAGAAGGACCCGATCTTCCAGTCGATCATCGTCGGCCGGCCGCCCCAGGAGGACGGGCCGTTGGGCAAGGCGACCGAGCGGATCTTCCTGCCGCTGATCCAGCTGACCATCCCCGAGATCGTCGACTACGACCTGCCGGTCGAGGGGGTGTTCCACAACTGCGCCATCGTCGCGATCGACAAGCGGTTCCCCAAGCACGCCCAGAAGGTGATGAGCGCCATCTGGGGCACCGGCCTGCTGTCGCTGTCGAAGTGTGTCGTGGTCGTCGACGCCGACTGCGACGTGCACGACTACCGCGAGGTGGCGTGGCGGGCGTTCGGCAACGTCGACTACGCGCACGACATCCTGCTCAGCGAAGGGCCGGTCGACCACCTCGACCACGCGGCCTACTCGCAGTTCTGGGGCGGCAAGCTCGGCATCGACGCCACGCGCAAGCTGCCTGCAGAGGGCTACACCCGCGGCTGGCCAGAGATGATCGTGCAGGACCCGGACGTCGTCGCCAGGGTCGACAAGCGGTGGAAGGAGCTCGGTCTTTGACCATCCACGCAGCCACTGACACCGCCGACGCCCTGGTACGGGTCGGTCGGGTGCGCTCGTTCCTGCGCCTCGTGGCCATCGAGCACTCCATCTTTGCGCTCCCGTTCGCTTACGTAGCAGCGCTTTCCGCGATGTTCGTTGCGAACAGGCACGTCCACTGGGTCGAGCTGCTGCTCATCACCGTCGCGATGGTGGCTGCGCGCACGTTTGCCATGGCGGCCAACCGGGTCATCGACCGCGAGATCGATGCCCGCAATCCCCGTACGGCCAAGCGCGAGCTGGTCACCGGTGTCGTCGCGGTGCGCACCGCATGGACCGGCGCCGTCGTCGCGATCGCCGTCTTCCTCGCAGTAGCAGCACTTCTCAACCCGCTGGCCCTCGCGCTCGCTCCGGTCGCGGTGATCCCGCTGGTCGTCTACCCGTACGGCAAGCGGTTCACCTGGGCGCCGCACGCGATCCTCGGCCTTGCTCAGGCGGTCGGCCCGGTGGGTGCGTGGATCGCGGTGACCGGCCACTGGTCCTGGTCAGCAGCGATTCTCGGTCTCGGCGTCGGTTCGTGGATCGGCGGCTTCGACCTCATCTATGCCACGCAGGACGTCGACGTCGACCGGGCCATCGGGGTCAAGTCGTTCCCCGCGCGCTGGGGCGTGCACGCCGCGTTGGTGGCCTCGACCATCGTCCACGTCGGGACGTTCGCGCTGTTCGTGGCCTTCGGCGTACGCGAGCACTTCACCGGCTGGTGGTACGCAGGGCTGGCCGTCACGGCCGCCGCGTTCGTCTACGAGCATGCGATCGTCAAGACGGCGGACCTGTCCCGGGTCAACCGGTCGTTCTTCGTCACCAACGGTTTCGTCGGCATCGCACTGTTCGCGTTCGCCCTGGTCGACCTGGTCTCCCGGGGGTTGGCCGGGTGAGGGTCCCGTGGATCGTCGGCGTCTCCGGAGCCTCCGGAACTCCTTACGCTGCAGCGGTTCTGCGTGGTCTGCTGGCTGCGGGACTTCCTGTCGACCTCGTCGTCTCCCGTACGGCCAGGCTCACCTTGCTCGACGAGACGGGGATCTCGTTCCGGGACGGGCACTGGCGAGAGGACCTCGAGCAATGGCTCGGTCGCGACCTCGCCGGCGACGACGTCGTGCACTGGCCGGCAGGCGATCTCGGAGCCGGTCCGTCCAGCGGGTCGTACGAGACCCGAGGGATGGTCGTCGTGCCGGCGAGCACCGCCGCGGTTGCCGGCATCGCCATCGGGCTGTCCAAGGACCTGCTGCAGCGCGCGGCTGACGTGACGGTCAAGGAGCGCCGGCCGTTGGTGGTCGTTCCGCGCGAGACGCCGGTCACCCGTACGACGTTGGCCCACCTGTTGGCCCTGGCGGACCAGGGGGTGACGGTGCTGCCGGCGAGCCCGGCCTTCTATCACGCGCCCCAGAGCGTGCAGCAGCTCGTCGACTTCGTCGCGGGCAAGGTGCTCGACGTGCTGGGCGTCGAGCACGACCTGTTCCTGCGGTGGGGCGGCAAGCTCGGTGGCGCCGCGGCCGGCCAGTCGCCCGGCGGTGACGTTCGGGATTGAACGCGACCGGCCCCGGGCTACGTTGACCGGGGTGGTCGGTTGGTCAGGCCTGGGCGAACCCGGGCTCCAGAGAGGCCGCGCTCGAGCCGTTGCCGGCCTGCTCCGGGACCTCACCGGAGAACTCGCCACTGAGCAGTGCCCGTACCTCTGACTCCCGGAAACGGCGGTGGCCGCCGGGAGTCCTGATGCTGCCAATCCGCCCGGCTGCTGCCCACCGAGTGACCGTCTTAGGGTCGACTCGGAACAGGTTGGCAACCTCTCCGGGCGTCAGAAGTCGTTCCCGTGCCTCCACGTCACGCTCCTTCCCCCCCGATCCAGTGGTCCTGTGTGTACACGCTCGTCCGGCTTCTGTCACCTGTCGGCCACGGTTTGCTCACTGTAAGTCCCAAATGGCCGCGAAAACGGTGCTAATCCGACGCTAAGTCTGTGCATTGCCCGTCTGGGACGCCCTCGCGACGACGGACCCCGGGGTCGGCCGTACCCTCGTCAGTGGGGTAGTTGCAGTCGAGACGTATGGAGTCGTCCACATGGATCTGGGTCGCAAGCGTGAGCTCGAGGACAAGGTGCTGGCCGGTGAGCGGCTGGACTTCGCCGACGGCGTCGACCTCTACGCCAGCGACGACCTGGCGTGGCTGGGCGACCTGGCCCACCAGGTCCGTACGCGGCTGAACGGCGACAAGGTCTTCTTCAACGTCAACCGGCACCTCAACCTCACCAACGTGTGCGCCGCCTCCTGTGCCTACTGCTCGTTCCAGCGCAAGCCGGGGGAGAAGGACGCCTACACGATGCGCATCGAGCAGGCCGTCGCGCTGGCCAAGGAGATGGAGCCGGCCGGCATCACCGAGCTGCACATCGTCAACGGGCTGCACCCGACGCTGCCCTGGCGCTACTACCCCCGCTCGATCCGCGAGCTCAAGGCCGCGCTGCCCGCCGTGGCGATCAAGGCGTTCACGGCGACCGAGATCCACTGGTTCGAGAAGATCTCCGGCCTGAGCGCCGACGAGATCCTCGACGAGCTGGTCGACGCGGGGCTCGAGTCGCTGACCGGTGGTGGCGCCGAGATCTTCGACTGGGAGGTCCGGCAGAAGATCGTGGACCACGCCACGCACTGGGAGGACTGGTCGCGCATCCACCGGCTGGCCCACGGCAAGGGGCTGCGGACGCCGGCCACCATGTTGTACGGGCACATCGAGGAGCCGCGGCACCGGGTCGACCACGTGCTGCGGCTGCGCGAGCTGCAGGACGAGACCGGCGGCTTCGTGGTCTTCATCCCGCTGCGCTTCCAGCACGACGCCGCCGGCGACCCGCGCAACCGGCTGATGGGCCAGCCGATGGCGACCGGCGCCGAGGCCCTCAAGACGTTCGCCGTGTCGCGGTTGCTGTTCGACAACGTCCCCCACGTCAAGAACTTCTGGGTCATGCACGGGCTGACCACCGCCCAGCTGTCGCTGTCGTACGGGGCCGACGATCTCGACGGGTCAGTGGTCGAGTACAAGATCACCCACGACGCCGACCACTTCGGCACCCCCAACGAGATGACCCGCGACGACCTGCTCGAGATCATCCGTGAGGCCGGTTTCACGCCGGTCGAGCGGGACACCCGCTACCGCGAGATCCGCACGTACGACGGGCCCGACCTCGCCCGCCGCGACGTCCCGCAGCCGATGCCGGCATGACCGAGCGTCCCGCTCCGGGGCGGGCGGTGGTGGTCTACACCGCCTACCGGTTCGGGCTTTTCCTGCTCTGCCTGGTCGTGTTCTACGCCGCCGGCATGGGACTGATCTGGGCGTTGGGGCTGTCCGCAATCCTGTCCGGCATCGTCGGCTACTTCCTGCTCGCCCGGCAGCGGTTGGCGCTCAGCGCGGCCGTCGACAGCAAGGTGCGGGACGCCAAGGCGAAGGCGGCAGAGCGCACGGCCCGCGAGGACGCGATCGCCGACGAAATCCTTGCCCAGCAGGACAACCAGCCCTAAACCGCCACCTGGCGCGAGCATTGGCGTGTCCTGTGGCGTGTCGCAGCCTTTCCCGGTCGGGTGAAACGGTCAGGCGACCTGAAAGGACCGCTTGCTCAAACCGAAGGCGTAGCCCTCGATTGCCGTACGGACAGGGGTTTCCGGGTCGGCCGCGGCGCCGAGGGTGATGAACAGCGGCGTGTAGTGCTCGACCGTCGGGTGTGCGTACGGCAGCCCGGGCGCCTTGCTCCGGTAGTCGGCGAGGGCATCGACGTCGCCCCGCGACAGCGCGTCCGCCGCCCACTGGTCGAAGTCGGCTGACCAGGTCGGCGGGACGTTGTCGAGGAACGCCTCCCGGGTGAGGAACGGCAGCCCGTGGGTCATGAAGCCGGAGCCGATGACGAGCACGCCCTCCTCGCGCAGCGGCCGCAGCCGCCGGCCGAGCTCGAGCAGCCGCTCGGGGTCGTGGGTGGGCATGGACAACTGGAGTACGGGGATGTCGGCGTACGGGTACATGATCTTCAGCGGCACCCAGGCTCCGTGGTCGAGGCCGCGCCGGCGGTGCTGGCGTACGGGCTCGGTGTCCGGCATCAGCGCCGCCACCTTGGCAGCAAGAGCGTTGGCATCGGGGGTGGTGTAGGTCATCCGGTAGTAGCGCTCGTCGAACCCGCCGAAGTCGTAGACCAGCGGCGTGTCGGCGTCGGCAACGGACAGGGTCAGCGGCGCCGCCTCCCAGTGGGCGCTGACGATGAGGATCGCCGTCGGCTTGGGCAGGGCCTGCGACCAGGAGAACAGCTGGTCGATCCAGACGGCGTCGTCGAACGTGGGCGGGGCGCCGTGACTGATGTACAGCGCCGGCATGGCGCCGTCCTCGGGTGTCCACACCCGCTGCCCCGCGCTGGCCGGGGCCTGGTCGCGGAGCAACTGGTCGAACGCCGCGCCTGCCGTCATGACGAGCTCCTTCGTTGAATGTTCAACCACCACGATAGGCCCGGGGTAGTTGAAGTGTCAACCAAAACGACGATGTGACTGGATTCCCGGCAACCGGGAATCCAGCCACATCGCGAAACCTGCGTTCAGCTCCCTGGCAGCGCCCGGGCGAACGCGAGCAGGTCGGCGTCGGACATCCGCGCAGCGGCCAGCTCAGGCGAGCCCCGGTCGGCCGAGGCGGTCACCACGCCCGCGGCCTCGACCTGCACCCACGCTGTGTCGCCGACGGCCCAGAGCACGCCTGCGAGGGAGTCGGAGTACTCGTGCCACAGCCACGCCGGGTGGCCGTTGACCGTGACTTTGACCAGCGTTCGCTTGCCGTCTCCTCCGGGCGTGGTCTGTGACTTGTCGAGGGGCCCGCAGAACACGTCGAGGCCCAGCGACGCCGGATGTGCGCCGGCGCGCTCCCAGTCCTGGTGGCCGGACGTGGACCCCTTCCACAGCTCGTAGCCGGTCGGCGCGACGCCGTGACCGAGGCTGTCGCCGACCGCGGCGCAGGCAGCCGGGATCGCCGGGGCCGGGCCTGGTTTGCCCTGTTTGTCCACCGACCTGGTCGGGTCTTGCGACGACCCAGCCGAGGGAGCGGAGGTTGCGACCGGGGCGGCAGTCGTGGGCGTGGGCGACGCGCTCGTGGGCAAGGCGCTCGTAGCGAGGCTCGGGGAGGCGGTGCCTGCCGAGATGCCTTTCGCCCCTGCTTGTCCGCCCGGGATACCGACCGTGGCCACGGCGGTGACGCCGGCGGTCGCCGCCAACGCTGCCGAGCCGGTCGCCAGCCGCGTACGCCGGCGGTGCTGGACGATCGCGCGCCCACGCTTCTGGACGGCGCCGAGCGAGGCAGGCGTACCGCCGGTGGGGTCGTCGAGGTGCTCAAACATGGCTGCTCCTGGTGGGTTCGGGGAGGGTGAGGTGGGCGCGGAGGGCATCGAGGCCGCGCGAGGCCTGGGACTTGACGGAGCCGAGGCTGAGTCCGAGCGCCGCAGCGGTCTGCGCCTCGCTGAGGTCGCCGAGGTAGCGGAGAGCGACGATCTGCCGCTGCCGCTTGGGCAGGGCGCGCAGTGCGGTGTAGAGGTCGAGCCGCTCCGCGACGTACGGGTCGCGGGTGCAGTGTGGCTCGAGGGCGATGAGCTGCCGTTGCCGCCGCCGGTCCCGCTCCGTGCTGCGCAAGCCGTCCATCGTCAGGTTGAACGCGACCCGCACGCACCAGCCGGTCGGGTCGTCGCCGATCCTGGCCCAGCGGACGTAGGCGCGGGCCAGCGTCTCCTGCGCCACGTCCTCGGCGGGACCTTGCAGGCCGAGGAGCCGGTACGCGACCGCGTACGCACGGCGGTGGAGCGCGGGGAACTGGGCCTCGTACGACGGTGGATCCGCCATGGGTGTGCCCCTCTCGTCGTGGACACCCCACGCACGTCTGGCGCGGCCGAAAGGTTGAGACGCCCCGGTCAGCATGCTCCAGGACGGCGGATTAGCCTGACCCTATGGAAGACAAGGTCGGGCAACGGCGCCCGCGAGTGGGCCACATCCAGTTCCTCAACTGCCTCCCGCTCTACTGGGGGCTCATCCAGTCCGGCGCCCTGGCCGACGTCGAGCTGGTCAAGGACACCCCCGACCACCTCAACGACCTGCTCGTCGCCGGGGAGGTCGACCTCGGCGCGATCAGCCTGGTGGAGTACCTCCGGCACACCGACGAGCTGGTCCTGTTGCCCGACCTGGCCGTCGGCAGCGACGGCCCCGTGCTGTCGGTCAACCTGGTGTCCCAGCGGCCGCTCGCGGAGCTCGACGGCGAGCGGGTGGCATTGGGCTCGACCAGCCGGACGAGCGTGCTGCTCGCCCAGATGCTGCTCGACGAGGTGTACGGCGTGACGCCGTCCTACTTCTCCTGCCCGCCCGACCTCGGCGCCATGATGCAGGAGGCGGCCGCCGCCGTCCTGATCGGCGACGCGGCGCTGCGGGCGACCCACGACGGGCCGGGGCTCGGTCTCGCGGTGCACGACCTCGGCTCAGCCTGGCGTGATTGGACGGGGCTTCCCATGGTCTTCGCCGTCTGGGCAGTCCGCCGGGACTTCCTCGCTGCGCACCCGGGACTGGTCAAGGAGGTGCACCAGGCGTTCCTGCGCTCACGCGACCTCTCCCTCGAGCACGTCGACGAGGTCGCGGCGCATGCGGCCCGCTGGGAGTCGTTCGACCAGCCGACCCTGGCCACCTACTTCCGGGCGCTGGACTTCTCCCTCGGCGAGCGCCAGCTTGCCGGCGTCCGCGAGTTCGCCCGCCGGGCTGCTGCCCGCGGGGCGGTCCCGGCAACGGCCTATCCCGAGCTCGCGGACCTCTGACCTGCGGGTTCGATGGGCCGTTAGGCCGAACGGACGCAGCGGTGACTAGTCGGAACCCGATGGACGAATGACTACTTCGGGGTCTGTGCGAGCGCTGTCCTGGACCCGACGATGAAGTCACGGTGCCTCAGGGTGCCTTGCTCGCCGCCTGACCCTGGCGGGCTCTCGCTCCGGAAGGATCCCTGTCAGTGTCCGCCACGCCCGCCGTACCCTCCGCACCTCCAATAAGCGTGCTGCTGGTCGACGACGCCGCGGACATCCGGGGCCTACTCAAGCTGGTGCTCGAGTTCGATGCCGAGTTCGTCGTCGTCGGCGAGGCCGCCAACGGCGCGGAGGCGGTCCGGCTCACCGCTGAGCTCCAGCCCGACCTGGTCGTCCTCGACATCGCGATGCCGGTGATGGACGGCATGGACGCGCTGCAGCAGCTGCACGCGGTCGCCCCGGACACCAAGGTCGTCATGTACTCCGCGTACGACTCCGGTTGGCTCGCCGACCGGGCTCGCGGTTACGGCGCTGCCGCATACATCGACAAGACCGCCGGCGTTGTCGACCTGGTCGGCCGGCTCCGCAGCATCTGCCAGCCCGCCTGACCGTACGGGTTGCGGGCGCGGTTAACCTGGACGCGTGGACACCCAGCTGCAGCACGTTCTCGACCGCGCGGCCGATGGCGGGCGGATCACGCCCGAAGAAGCCCTCTCGCTGTACGTCCATGCGCCGTTGCACGCGCTCGGCCGGGCTGCGGACACCGTACGGCGCCGTCGGTTCGGGGGCGAGCACGGGACCGCGGACATCGCGACGTACATCATCGACCGCAACATCAACTACACGAACGTCTGCGTCACCGCGTGCAAGTTCTGCGCGTTCTATCGCGCCCCCAAGCACGCCGAGGGGTGGACCCACTCGCTCGAGGAGATCCTGCGCCGCTGCGGCGAGGCCGTCTCGCTGGGCGCGACCCAGATCATGCTGCAGGGCGGCCACTCGCCGGACCTCGGGATCGACTGGTACGAAGAGACTTTCGCCGCGATCAAGGCGTCCTATCCCTCGCTGACCCTGCACTCGCTGGGCGGATCCGAAGTCGTCCACATCGCGCGGGTGTCGGGTCTGACGTTCGGCGAGGTCATCGGGCGGCTGCACACCGCCGGTCTCGACAGCTTTGCCGGCGCAGGAGCCGAGATCCTGGTCGGGCGCCCCCGTACGGCCATCGCGCCACTCAAGGAGTCCGGCGAGATCTGGCTGCAGGTCATGGAGACCGCCCACGGGCTCGGCGTCCAGTCGACGGCCACGTTCATGATGGGCACCGGCGAGACCAACGCCGAGCGGATCGAGCACCTGCGCATGGTCCGCGACGTACAGGACCGTACGGGAGGGTTCCGCTCGTTCATCCCGTGGACCTACCAGCCGGAGAACAACCACCTCAAGGGCCGTACGCAGGCGTCGGCGCTGGAGTACCTCCGGCTCATCGCGGTGGCGCGGCTGTTCTTCGACAACGTCGCGCACCTGCAGGGGTCGTGGCTGACCACCGGCAAGGAGGTCGGCCAGCTGACGCTGCACTACGGCGCCGACGACCTCGGCTCGATCATGCTCGAGGAGAACGTGGTGTCCTCGGCCGGCGCCAAGCACCGCTCGAACCTGCACGAGATCATCCACCTGATCCGCTCCGCCGACCGGGTGCCGGCGCAGCGGGACACCCTCTACAACCACCTTGCCGTGCACTGGACGCCGGCGGACGACCCCGCCGACGATGCGCGCGTGGTGTCGCACTTCGCGTCGACCGCCCTCCCCGGCGGCGGCGTCGGCACGCCCCTGGCAGTTGTCAGCCGCTAACTCCCGCTGCAGTACTGCAATGCGGGCGCTCCAGCGCACGCTGCGTCTAACGCCGAAAGGCCGCTGCGGCCCTGCGCAGCTGTGACACCACCTTGTCCGGCTCCAGGCGGATGGCGACGGTGGAGAAGCGGAGCAGGCGCGACCCGCCGATCGTGAGCTCGTTCTGCCGGTCCATGTCGTCCCAGTAGTTGCCGGGCAGCAGGTGGACAGCCCCGTCGACCTCGACGTCGAAGATCTCGAAGTCCACGTCGATGTAGCGGCGCCTGCCCGCCGCATCGGTTCGTACGACCTGCTGGCGGGGCGGCTGCAAGCCGGCGAGCGCCGCCAGCCCCACGAAGTCGATCTCGAGCAGCGACTGAGCGCCGCCCTGGATGTCGCCCAGCGTCAACCCGATGAGCCGGCGACGGCGGATGGGGCCTGCGCTCGCCAGCGCCTCCAGTAGACCGTCTGCCGTCGCGAGGCCCTGCTGGACGGCGGCGCAAAGGACACCGCAGGCCCGTCGATCGCTGCTTGTCCACGCCGAAGCATCGATGACCGACCGGTCGATTCTCGTCCGGGTGGGGCCGCTGCCAGGGTGCTGATCCCTACTCGGCTGGTACGTCCGAGACGCGTGGACAACCACGCCGTCGGTGGCCACGATGCGCGACCCCTCGGGCACGACAATGTGCACTCGCTCCGGGCTCATCCACCGCAATCCATGCGCCTGCGCTGCGGTGATGCCGCCAAGGGCAGCTCCGGCTGTCTGCCCCAACACCGCGGCCCAACGCTGTTGGTCCACGCTGAGCGGCCCGGTGTGCAAGACGACGATTCGGTGGCCCTCGGTCCGCCACCGCCCCGCCTTGACCTGGTTGCGGATGTGGCCGCGGTCGATGCCGAGGGACGCGAGCTGTAGTCGAGTCGTGACGGAGTCTTGCGCCGTGATGAGGGCGGCGACGCGGCCGTCGTACCGGAGTGCTGTCGCCGTCTTCATCATGCGAGGGTGCCGCAACGGCTGCGGTGCCGCCTGCCGTCGTCCACAGGCCATCGGTGATAGACGTAGCGGGCGCTGGACCGCCCGCCGTGCAGTACTGCAGGGAGGGCTGGGGGGAGGTTAGGGCTCGGTGGCTAGGCGGACGCCGAAGCCGATGAGTACGGCGCCGGTGGCCCGGTCGAGGCGGCGACGCAGGCGGGGCACCCGCAGGGCCGCCACCACGCGCTCGGCAGCGCCGAGGAGCAGCGCGAAGTAGGCGGCGGTCTCGGCCACGAAGATCGCGCCGAAGAGCAGGGACACTGCGCCCACCGGCTTGCCGTGCGGCACGAACGCCGGCAGGAACGTCACGAAGAACACGCCGACCTTGGGGTTGAGCAGGTCGGTGGTCAGCCCGGCCCCGTACCCCGTACCGAGCAGACCCTTGCGTCGCGGCTGGACCTCGCCGAGCTCGGAGAACTCGTTGGAAGCCCCTCGCGAGCGCAGCGCCTGGACGCCGAGGACGCACAGGTAGACGGCGCCGACGATGCGCAGGGCCAGGTAGGCGTCCGAGCTGGCGCGCAGCAGTGCCGCCAGCCCGATCGACGCCGCGATCGCCCAGACGGTGAGCCCGGTCAGGACGCCGGCCACGGTACGGGTCGCGGCCGCCTTGCCCGAGCGGAGCAGGCTGCGCAGCACGACCAAGGTGTCCGGCCCCGGCAGCAGCACCACGAGAAACGCGGCGAACGAGAAAGTCAGCAGCGAGATCAGCACCCCACCAGCATCCCCTATGGGGGCAAGCCGATTACAGCGCCCCGGTCAGGTCGGCGAGCATCCGCAGCCCGGCGTGCACCTCGGCGAAGCTGGTCGACAGCGGGGAGAGCCCGATCCGGATCGCGTCCGGCTGGCGGTAGTCCGGCAGCACCCCGGCCGCCCACAAGGGCTCGAGCAGGGTACGGAACCCGGCCCGCCGTACGGTCACGTGACCGCCGCGCTGGTCGGCGGAGCGGGGCGACGCGACCTCGGCCCCGAGCGGCACCAGCCAGGCGTCGACGAGCTCCAGCGCGTACGAGGTCAGCTCGACCGACTTTGCCCTGATGGCAGGCATTCCCGCCGCCTCGATAAGTTCGAGCGCCGCCCGCAACGGCAGCATCGCCAGGATCGGCGGCGTCCCGCTGAGCAGCGACCGGATGCCGGCAGCGGGTACGTAGCCGGGCCCCATCTCGAACGGGTCGCGACGGCCCATCCAGCCCCAGATCGGTTGCTGCACAGGCAATCCCGCGCGGACATAACCGAAGGCCGGAGCGCCCGGGCCCCCGTTGAGGTACTTGTACGAGCAGCCCACCGCGAGGTCGACGCCCCAGGCGTCCAGCGCCAGCGGCACCGAGCCGACCGAGTGGCTGAGGTCCCACATCGCCAGTGCCCCGCAGGAGTGCGCGATGGCGGTGATGGCAGCGGCGTCGGCGATGAAGCCGGACCGGTAGGCGACGTGGCTGAAGAGCACGAGTGCCGTCTGGTCACCGACGACCCGCGCGACCTGGTCGGGTGTCACGCCGAGAGCGGGGTCGGTCTCGACCCACACCAGCTCCAGCCCCCGCTCGGCGGCGATGCCCTCGAGCACGTACCGGTCGGTGGGGAAGTTGTCGGTGTCGAGGACGATCTGGCGACGGCCCGGCCGGGCGTCGACCCCGGCCCGGGCCAGCTTGTAGAGCATCACGGTCGTGGAGTCGGCGACCACGACCTGGCCGGCCGCGGCCCCCAGCGCCGCCGCGCCGAGCCGGTCACCGAGCTGCACCGGCCAGTCCAGCCAGCCCTCGTCCCAGCCGCGGATCAACCGGCCGGCCCACTGCTCCCGTACGAACGAGTCGATCAGCAGCGCCGTCGAGGCGAGCGGGCGGCCGAGCGAGTTGCCGTCGAGGTAGGCGATCAGCCCGGGGGAGTCGAGAAACTGCGCACGGTACGGGGCCAGCGGGTCGGCGGCATCCAGCGCAACGGCCCGGTCCCACCACGGATCGGGCACCGGTCAGGGCGTCGTGACGAGGGAGTAGGCGAAGACCATGCCGGTGGACGGCTGCTTGACCTGGATCGTCGCCGGCGCGTTCTTCTTGTCGGCGTTCACCGCGTAGATGATGCCGCCGCCCGGGTTCTTGCCGACCTGGATCACGCCGGTCAGCGAGCCCGCGCCGGCCGCCTTGTAGTGCTTGTGGTCGTAGTACATCTGCGGCGGCACCGCCGACCGCGCCCACGGCCACTGGCCGTACTCGTCGTGCGACTTCTTGGCGTAGCCGACCCCGACGAAGACGCCGGCGATGATCAGCCCGACCAGGATGAACGCCACCAGCTGCCAGGGTCTGAGCTCCTTGGTCGGCGCCGGCCTGGCCGAGCCCGGCTTGCCGGCGGGCTTGCGTGCTTTCGGTGCAGCCATGCAGGCATTGTGCCGGATCGACCGCGGGGGCGTGCGGCTACGGCTCAGCCAGCAGACCGAGCAGCTCCTCGACGGCGGGCACCACGTAGTAGGCGCCGGTCAGCGGCGTCGTGAACCGGGTCAGCGCGTCCCGCACCCCGTCGCCCACCCCGGCCATCCGGCGCAGCATCTCGGCCAGCCGGAACTGCTCCTGGCTGAACCCGACGAACAGCGTCCCGTGCTCGGTCACGCCGCCGTACGCGGTGTTCCGGCGGAAGATCGGGAGCTCGACGCCGTCGCGCTCGAGCGTCGTGCGGGACACGTGCGAGGTCGGGGGCATGACCGACTCGTCGAGCTCGATGCTGTCGGGCTTGGACCGGCCGATGATGCGCTCCTGCGCCTCGACGGGCAGCTGCATGAACGCCTCGGACTGGTGCTTCCACTGCTGGACCAGGACGACGCTGCTCCCGGCGCCGGGTCCGGAGGGTACGACGGCGACGTCGTATGCCTCGAGCTGTGACGGGTTCTCGGTGCCGTCGATGAAGCCGGTCAGGTCACGGTCGTGCTGGTAGAGCCAGCCGCCCAGCTCCATCGCGACGAACGCCCACCGTTTGACCAACGTCAGGGCTGCGACGCCGGCGTCGAACACCGCGTCGCGGGCGCCCCCGGAGATCCACAGCCACGCGTCGTGCTGCGTCGCGGGCATCCGGTAGCCCTGTGCGCCGACGATGTCCTCGTCGAAGTCGGCTGCGTCGGCCGGGGCGTTGCCGGAGAGCTCTGCCCACAGTGACGGCCGGACGCCGACCACGACGTTGACTCCGTGAATGCTGGTCTCGGGGCCGGCCAGCTCCGCCAGGCCGCGGGCCAGCATGGACAGGTCGGTGCCGGGCACCAGGTCGAGCTCGACGTAGAAGTGCTCGACCGTGCCCAGCGCGAAGATGCCCAATTGCGCTGTCGCCACGTGAGGGAGTCTGCCAGGGTAGGCGGATGCGAAGCGACACCCCCCAGGTCTGGGATGAGCGGGGCACTCTCACGGCGATGCTCGACTACGTGCGGGAGACCGTACGGGCGAAGTGTGAGGGGTTGTCCGAGGCCGACGGCCGGTCGACGCCGCTGCCGACCTCACCGCTGATGTCGATCTCCGGGCTGGTCAGCCACGTGCGCTGGGTGGAGTACTTCTGGTTCCAGGTGCGCTTCCTCGGCGAGGAGGACCTCGGGCCGTGGACCGACGAGGACCCGGACCGCGAGATGCACTTCGCCCTGGACACCCCGATCGGCGACCTGCTCGACGCCTACGACGCGCAGTCGGAGCGGTACCGCGCGCTCGTCGCGGAGACCGACCTCGACGCGCGCAGCGTGGGGACCATCAGCACCGGCGAACACGTCACGATGCGCTGGATCATCCTTCACCTGATCGAGGAGATCGCCCGGCACAACGGCCACATCGACCTGCTGCGCGAGATGGCGGACGGGGTCACCGGCGACTGACCCGGCCGGGACAGGGATCATGGGCAGGTGCTCACCGTCCACACGGCTGATGTCGTGCTCCCCATGGTCAGCGAGCCGGTCCCCGACGGCGCGGTCCTCGTCGACGGCGCCTCCATCGCGGCCATCGGCCCCCGTACGGAGATCGTCGCGGCCTACCGGGACGCCCGGCGCCGCGAGCATCGCGGTGTCCTGACTCCCGGCCTGGTCAACGCCCACGCCCACCTCCAGTACACCGACTTCAACGACCTCGCCTCCACCGGCAAACCGTTCCCGGAGTGGATCGCGATGGTTGCCGCGCGGCGTTCGACGTTCGACGACGCCGCCTGGCAGTCGAGTACGCGCAGGGGCATCCACCTCGCCCTGAGCAGCGGTACGACGGCCGTGGCGGACATCGTGACCGACCCGGCGGTGCTGCCAACCCTCGCCCGCAGCGGCCTCGCCGGGACGGCCTACCTGGAGGCGTTGTTCCTCGACTCGGCGGCCTGGGCGGAGCGGGGAAGTGCCTTCGCCGACCTGCTGGTCCATCCGGGCGGACCCAACGCCGTGGGGGTCTCGCCGCACACGCTCTACACGCTCGGCACCAGCGTCTTCGCCGACCTGCTGGCGTTGGCCCGATCCCGCGGCCTGCGGACGCACACCCACCTCGCCGAGTCGATGGCCGAGTCGGAGTACGTGCTCACCGGCACCGGGCCGTTCGCCGACTTCGCCGCCCAGTTCGCGATGGACTTCGAGCTCATCGGCGCCGGCGCGGGGGTCTCGCCGGCCCAGCACCTGGCCGACCTGGGCGGCCTCGGTCCGGACGTCCACGTGGCGCACGGCGTACACCTCGATGCCGCGGATCGCCTGCTGCTGCGGCAATCCGGCACCTACGTCGCGCTGTGCGTACGCTCCAACGAGATTCTGAAAGCCGGCCAGCCGCCGGTCGCCGACTACCTGCGCGAGGGCAACCCGTTCGGCATCGGTACCGACTCGCTGGCCAGCTCGCCGAGTCTCGACCTGCTCGAGGAGGCGGCAGCGACCCGGGCGGTGGCGCGCTCTCAGGGCTACCTGGCCGACGACCTCGACCGGCGCATCATCGAGGCGGCGACGCTTGGCGGCGCGGGGGCGATGGGTCTGGCCGACGCCGGGCGCCTCGCCGTCGGCGTCCGGGCCGACTTCGCGGTCTTCGACGTGCCAACGGCAGGGGACCCGTACACCGCCTTGCTCGACCACGGCGCCGGCTCCTGCACGGCGACCGTCCTGGGCGGCCGCCTCGTCCACCGCTCGGCACTCGAGGAGCCGGCGTGACCCGCGCCGACCTGGAGAAGACGCCGCGGCAGGTGGCGTCGATGTTCGACGAGGTCGCCGCCCGCTACGACCTGACCAACGACGTGCTGTCCCTGGGCCAGGACCGGCGGTGGCGCAAGCTCGTCGTCGACGCCGTCGGGGCAGGACCCGGTGAGCTGGTGCTCGACCTCGCAGCCGGTACGGGGACTTCGACCGCGGCGTTCGCCGAGCGCGGGGCGTCCGTGGTGGCCTGTGACTTCTCCCTCGGGATGCTTCAGGTCGGGCGCCGCCGCCGGCCGTCGATGCCGTTCGTCGCCGGGGATGCCCTGCGGCTGCCGTTCGCCGATGACAGCTTCGACGCGGTGTCGATCTCGTTCGGGCTGCGCAACGTCAACGACGTGGACCTAGCGCTGGCCGAGCTGCACCGGGTGACCAAGCCGGGCGGGCGCCTCGTCGTGTGCGAGTTCAGCCACCCGACATGGGCGCCGTTCCGGACCGTCTACGTCGAGTACCTGATGCGGGCGCTGCCGGCGGTCGCGCGGGCGGTCAGCAGCAACCCGGACGCCTACGTCTACCTCGCCGAGTCCATCCGGGCGTGGCCGGACCAGCCGGCACTGGCCGTACGGCTGCAGCAGGCCGGCTGGTCCAAGGTGGCGTGGCGCAACCTCAGCGGCGGCATCGTCGCCCTGCACCGCGGGACCGCCTGACCCGTGGCCCACCGGTTCGTGGAACATCCTTTGCGCTTGGGGGCAAAAGATGTTCCACGAACGAGGGTCGAGCTGGCCGGAGGCCTCCTCGACAGTGAACGCGAGATCCCTCAGCGCAGCGGCCGGGTGGTGAGGTGCTGGGCCCTGGTCTTAGACTTCCTGCCGGGCCTGGCTCGTGAAGCCGTTCACAAGGCCCGCCGAGGGAGAACAGGACCGCCGTGACCGCAGGATCCCCGTACGAGGTCCAGGATGCCGACGTCATCGTCGTCGGTGCCGGGCCTGGTGGCTCCGCCGCCGCCTACCACCTGGCGCAGGCCGGCCTCGACGTCGCGTTGCTCGAGAAGACGACGTTCCCCCGGGAGAAGGTCTGCGGCGATGGGCTCACCCCGCGGGCGGTCAAGGCGCTGGTCGGCATGGGCGTCGACGTCAGCGAGGACGCCGGCTGGCTGCACAACAAGGGGCTGCGGATCTACGGCGGCGGGATGCGCCTGGAGTTGCCCTGGCCGGAGCTCGGCGACTACCCGGGGTACGGGCTGGTCCGGCCGCGGCAGGACTTCGACGACATCCTGGCTCGCCAGGCGGTCAAGGCGGGCGCCCGGCTGATCGAGCGGACCAACGTCACAGGTCCCGTGCAGGACGACTCCGGTCGGGTCGTCGGCGTCATCGCCCGGAACACGGAGACGAAGCAGGAGCTGACCTACCGTGCGCCGATCGTCATCGCCGCCGACGGGGTGTCTGCCCGCTTCGCGCTGACCCTCGGCCTGCACAAGCGGGACGACCGGCCGATGGGGGTCGCCTACCGCCGCTACTACACCAGCCCGCGCCACGACGACGACTGGCTGGAGTCCTGGCTGGAGCTGTGGGACGGCACGCCTGGCGAGAGCCGGCTGCTGCCCGGCTACGGCTGGATCTTCGGCATGGGCGACGGCACGTCCAACGTCGGCCTCGGCGTGCTGAACACCAGTGCCGCGTTCGGCAACGTCGACTATCGAGACCTGCTCCGTCGATGGCTGGCCAACATGCCCGGCGAGTGGGGCTACCAGGAGGACAACGCGACCGGCCCGATCCGCGGCGCCGCCCTGCCGATGGGCTTCAACCGGGTGCCGGCCTACACCCAGGGCGTCCTGCTGGTCGGTGACTCGGCGGGCACCGTCAACCCGATGAACGGCGAGGGGATCCCGTACGCGATGGAGTCCGGCGAGATGGCGGCCCGCGCGGCGATCCAGGCACTCGCCCGCAGCGGCGCCGCGCGCGAGCGTGCGCTCGAGGCCTACCCGTCCGCGCTCAGGGCGGAGTACGGCGGCTACTTCACCGTCGGCAACCTGTTCGTGAAGCTGATCGGCAACCCGTCGATCATGAAGCTGGTCACCCGCCATGGCCTGCCGCACCCGACCCTGATGCGGTTCGCCCTCAAGCTGCTGGCCAACCTGACGGACACCCGCGGCGGGGACGCGATGGACCGGACGATCAACCTGATGACCAGGATTGCGCCGGCCGCGTGAGGACTCCCAGGACTTCCTGTGCAGACCCGTACGCCCCCGCGCGGAGCCGTTCTCACCGTCTGCCTAGACTGATGCGCCGGGCGAGAATCACGCCGCCCGTGCCCGTCCCGCGACCGGAAGGAGATGCCCGATGCTGAGCTGGTACGTGCCCCTCCTCTACCTCCTGGTCGTCGCCGCCGGCTTCGCCGTCTCCTCGGTCGCGATGAGCGCGCTGATCGGCCCGAAGCGTTACAACCGGGCCAAGCTGGACGCGTACGAGTGCGGTATCGAGCCCACCGCGCAGGCGATGGGTGGCGGCCGGTTCCCGGTGAAGTACTACCTCACCGCCATGCTCTTCATCGTCTTCGACATCGAGATCATCTTTCTCTACCCGTGGGCGGTCGCGTTCGGCCAGCCGGACGGGGCCTCGGTCTTCCTGCTGGTCGAGATGGTGCTGTTCATCGTCACCGTGTTCGTCGCGTACGCCTATGTCTGGCGGCGCGGCGGGCTCGAGTGGGACTAGGCGGAGGAGGCGGACATGGGTCTCGAAGAGCAAATCCCGAACGGCTTCCTGCTGACCACGATGGCCAAGGTCGTCAACACCCAGCGCAAGAACTCGCTGTGGCCGGCGACGTTCGGCCTGGCCTGCTGCGCGATCGAGATGATGCAGGTCGGTGGCGGGCGCTTCGACATCGCCCGCTTCGGCATGGAGCGGTTCAGTGCCACCCCGCGGCAGGCCGACCTGATGATCGTGGCCGGCCGGGTCAGCCAGAAGATGGCACCGGTGCTCCGGCAGATCTACGACCAGATGCCCGAGCCCAAGTGGGTCATCGCGATGGGCGTCTGTGCCTCGTCCGGTGGCATGTTCAACAACTACGCGATAGTGCAGGGCGTCGACCACATCGTCCCGGTCGACATGTTCTTGCCCGGCTGCCCGCCCCGGCCCGAGATGCTGCTCGACGCGATCCTCAAGCTGCACATGAAGATCCAGAACGCCGACATCAGTGGCAAGGCACCGACGTCCCAGCGGGGCGACGAGAACGCGCCCTACCTCAAGCCGATCGACCGCGACACGCAGAAGGCGCGCGGCCTTCCGCTGACGCTGACCAAGGGCAACGCGCACATCGGGAGCGGATCCACGTGACCAGCCCACATGAGGAGTCGCGCAACCTGCCTCAGGCGAGTGGTGGCACGACCGAAGAAGCGGCAGCGGCCGGCAAGCCCGCCGCGCGCGGCATGTTCGGCGTGCACGGCAGTGGCGATACGTCCGGTTTCGGCGGCCTGACCGTCCCCGCACCCGCTGAGCTATCCAGCCCCAAGCCGTACGGCGGCTGGTTCGACGAGGTTTCCGACCGTCTCGGGGCGGCCGTGCCCGGCTTCGATGGCCTGGTCGAGCGGGTCGTGGTCGACCGCGGTGAGCTGTCGTTCCATGTGAGGACGGCCGGCCTGCTCGAGATCGCCGCCGCGCTGCGCAACGACCCGGCGCTGCGGTTCGAGATGCTCTCCTGCGTCTCCGGCGTCGACTACATCGGCACCGAACGACGGCTGCACGTCGTCTACCACTTCACCTCGATGACCTACCGGCGCCAGCTGCGGGTCGAGGTCGCCGTCACCGTGGGGCACCCGCACGTGCCGTCGCTGGTCGGCCTCTACCCCACGGCCGACTGGCACGAGCGGGAGTGCTGGGACCTGTTCGGCGTCATCTTCGACGGGCACCCGGCCCTGACCCGGATCCAGATGCCGGACGACTGGGAGGGCCACCCGCAGCGCAAGGACTACCCGCTGGGCGGCATCCCGGTCGAGTACAAAGGCGCCGAGGTGCCGCCGCCGGACGAGCGGAGGGCGTACGCGTGACGACGACCGACATGTACGGCGGCTACCGCGACACGACCGAGGGCCGCGTCTACACCGTCAGCGGCGGTGACTGGGACACCATCACCTCCGACCCCATCGAGGACGAGCACATCGTCGTCAACATGGGCCCGCAACACCCGTCCACCCACGGGGTGCTGCGCCTGGTGCTCGAGCTCGAGGGCGAGCGGGTCACGCAGGCCCGCTCGGTCATCGGCTACCTGCACACCGGCATCGAGAAGAGCGCCGAGTACCGCACGTGGACGCAGGCGGTCACCTTCCTCACCCGGGCCGACTACCTCTCGCCGCTGTTCAACGAGGCCGCCTACTGCGCGGCCGTCGAGAAGCTGCTCGACGTCACCGACCAGATCCCGGTCAGGGCCCAGCAGATCCGCATCCTGGTGATGGAGCTGCAGCGGATCGGCTCGCACCTGACCTGGCTCGCGACCGGCAGCCTCGAGCTCGGAGCCAGCACGGGCATGCTGTTCGGCCTGCGCGAGCGCGAGCAGATCCTCGACATGCTCGAGATGATCACCGGCCTGCGGATGAACCACGCCTACATCCGACCCGGCGGCCTGGTCCAGGACCTGCCACCTGGCGCGGTAGACAAGATCCGCGAGTTCCTGCCGTACATGCTCGGCAAGGTCCACGAGTACGACACCCTGCTCACCGGGCAGCCCATCTGGATCAACCGGCTGCGCAACGTCGGCTACCTCTCCGGCGAAGGTGCCGTCGCCCTGGGCGTCACCGGCCCGGTGCTCCGGGCGTCGGGGCTGCCGTGGGACCTGCGCAAGCAGCTCCCGTACTTCGGCTACGAGACCTACGACTTCGAGGTGGTCACCGACCCGGATGGTGACTGCTACTCCCGCTACCTCGTGCGCCTCGGCGAGATGCGCCAGTCGCTGCGGATCATCGAGCAGGTCCTCGACCGGCTCGAGCCCGGCCCGGTGATGATCGGCGACAAGAAGATCGCCTGGCCGTCGCAGCTCGCCCTCGGTGCGGACGGCCTCGGCAACTCCCTCGACCACATCCGGCAGATCATGGGCACCTCGATGGAGGCGCTGATCCACCACTTCAAGCTGGTGACCGAGGGCTTCCGGGTGCCGGCCGGGCAGGCCTACGTCGCCGTCGAGTCGCCGCGCGGCGAGCTCGGGGTGCATGCAGTCTCCGACGGCGGCACCCGCCCGTTCCGGGTCCACCTGCGCGACCCCTCGTTCGTCAACCTGCAGGCGATCCCGCCCACCTGTGAAGGCGGCCAGATCGCCGACGTGATTGCTTCGGTGGCAAGTCTCGACCCCGTGATGGGGGGAGTGGACCGATGAGCAGGCTCGAACGGCTGAGAACAGACGTGATCGCCTCAGCGGCATGCGAAGACGTCCACGACCAAGAAATATGGGTGGACAGATGAGGGCGGACGGATAGTGCCGATCACCGACAACACCCGTGATCTCGTACGGGAGATCATCGCGCGCTACCCCAAGCCGCGGTCGGCCCTGCTGCCGATGCTGCACCTGCTGCAGGCAGAGGAGGGCTACGTCAGCCCGGCCGGGATTGCGCTGTGCGCCGAGGAGCTGGGCCTGACCAAGGCTGAGGTCGGCGCCGTCGCGACGTTCTACACGATGTACAAGCGACGCCCGATCGGCGACTACTCGGTCGGCGTGTGCACCAACACGCTGTGCGCGGTGATGGGCGGCGACGCGATCTTCGCCACCCTCCGCGACCACCTCGGGATCGGCAACGACGAGACCACCGAGGACGGCAAGGTGCACCTCGAGCACATCGAGTGCAACGCGGCCTGCGACTACGCCCCGGTCGTGATGGTCAACTGGGAGTTCTACGACAACCAGACCCCGCAGTCGGCCCGCGACCTGGTCGACGCGCTGCGCACCAACGCTCCTGATGACCTGCCCCAGCCGACCCGCGGTGGCCGGCTGTGCACCTGGCGCGAGGCCGAGCGGGTCCTCGCCGGCTTCCCCGACGGCCGGGCCAACGACGGGGTCTCCGCCGGCCCGGCGTCGCTGGTCGGCCTCGAGCTGGCCCGCCGGCGCGGCGAGACGGCTCCGGCAGTGCCGGCCAAGGACGGCGAGGCTTCCTCATGACGGTGCCCCTCACCCCCGTACTCTCCGAGTTCTGGGACCAGCCGCGGTCCTGGACGATGGAGAGCTATCAGGCCATCGGCGGTTACGCCGGCCTGCGCGCCGCACTGGTGATGACCCCGGACGCCGTCATCTCGCAGGTCAAGGACTCCGGCCTGCGCGGTCGTGGCGGAGCGGGGTTCCCCACCGGCATGAAATGGGGCTTCATCCCCCAGGGCGACGGCAAGCCGCACTACCTCGTGGTCAACGCCGACGAGAGCGAGCCGGGCACCTGCAAGGACATGCCGCTGCTCATGGCCAGCCCGCACACGCTGGTCGAGGGCGTCATCATCTCCTCGTACGCGATCCGGGCCTCCCACGCGTTCATCTACGTCCGCGGCGAGGTCCTGCACATCGTCCGCCGGCTGCAGCAGGCCGTGCAGGAGGCCTACGCCGCCGGCTTCCTCGGCGTCGACATCCTCGAGTCCGGCTACAGCCTCGAGCTGACCGTGCACGCCGGCGCGGGCGCCTACATCTGCGGCGAGGAGACGGCGCTGCTCGACTCGCTCGAGGGCTACCGCGGCCAGCCCCGGCTGCGTCCGCCGTTCCCGGCCGTCGCCGGTCTCTATGCCAGCCCGACGGTCATCAACAACGTCGAGACCATTGCGAGCGTCCCCTCGATCATGAGCAAGGGCGCCGCCTGGTTCGCCTCTATGGGGACCGAGAAGTCCAAGGGCTTCGTCCTCTACTCGCTGTCCGGCCACGTCACCCATCCCGGCCAGTACGAGGCTCCGCTCGGCATCACGCTGCGCGAGCTGCTCGACCTGGCCGGCGGCATCCGCGAGGGCCACGAGCTGAAGTTCTGGACCCCTGGCGGGTCCTCGACGCCGATCCTCACCGCCGAGCACCTCGATGTGCCGCTGGACTTCGAGTCCGTCGGCGCGACCGGATCGATGCTGGGCACCCGGGCGCTGCAGATCTTCGACGAGACCACCTGCATCGTCCGGGCAGTGCTGCGCTGGACCGAGTTCTATGCGCACGAGTCGTGCGGCAAGTGCACCCCGTGCCGCGAGGGGACCTACTGGATGGTGCAGATCCTGCGCCGGCTCGAGCAGGGCAACGGCACCGAAGCCGACCTCGACACGCTCGTCGACACCTGCGACAACATCCTGGGCCGGTCGTTCTGTGCCCTCGGTGACGGGGCGACCAGCCCGATCACGTCGTCGATCCAGTTCTTCAGGGACGAGTTCATCGCCCACCAGATCTCCGGGGGATGCCCGCTCGACCCGATGGAAGCCACCCTCTTCGCCGGAGCTCTCGCCCAGTGACAACACAGTCCGTGACTTCGAATCTCGCCGACGCTGCGCCGGTCGAGATGGTCAGCCTGACCATCGACGGGTTCGAGATCAGCGTGCCCAAAGGCACCCTGATCATCCGGGCGGCCGAGCTGATCGGCATCCAGATCCCCCGGTTCTGCGACCACCCGCTGCTCGACCCGGTCGGCGCCTGCCGGCAGTGCATCGTCGACGTCGAAGGTCAGCGCAAGCCGCTGACCGCCTGCACGACGACGGTCACCGACGGCATGATCGTGCACACCCAGCTCAGCAGCCCGGTCGCCGCGAAGGCGCAGCGCGGCACGATGGAGCTGCTGCTGATCAACCACCCGCTGGACTGCCCGGTCTGCGACAAGGGCGGCGAGTGCCCGCTGCAGAACCAGGCGATGAGCAACGGCGCGGCCGAGTCGCGGTTCCACGACGTCAAACGCACGTTCCCCAAGCCGATCAAGGTCTCCGAGCAGGTGCTGCTCGACCGTGAGCGCTGCATCCTGTGCACCCGGTGCACGCGGTTCTCCCAGCAGATCGCCGGTGACCCGTTCATCGAGATGCTCGAGCGTGGGGCGCTGCAGCAGGTCGGCACGGTCGACGGCGAACCATTCAACTCCTACTTCTCGGGCAACACGATCCAGATCTGCCCGGTCGGTGCGCTGACCGGTGCCGCCTACCGGTTCCGGGCCCGGCCGTTCGACCTGGTGTCGACACCGAGCGTGTGCGAGCACTGCTCGTCCGGCTGCTCGATGCGTACGGACTGGCGCCGGGGCAAGGTGACCCGCCGGCTCGCCGGTGAGGAGCCGCAGGTCAACGAGGAGTGGAACTGCGACAAGGGCCGCTGGGCCTTCAAGTACACGACCCAGGGCGACCGGATCACCCAGCCGATGGTCCGCGACGAGGCCGGCGACCTGCGGCCGGCGAGCTGGCCGGAGGCGCTCGACGTCGCCGCCCGTGGCCTCGCCGCCGCCCGCGACGGTGCCGGCGTCGGCGTGCTGCCGGGTGGCCGGCTGACCGTGGAGGACGCGTACGCGTACTCGAAGTTCGCCCGGGTCGTGCTCGGGACCAACGACATCGACATGCGGGCCCGCGAGCACAGCTCCGAGGAGCTGGCGTTCCTCGAGTCCTCGGTTGCCGGGCGGGCGATGTCGGTCACCTACGCGGACATCGACGCGGCCTCTACGGTCCTGCTGGCCGGCTTCGAGGCCGAGGAGGAGTCGCCGATCGTCTTCCTGCGGCTCCGCAAGGCCGCGCGTCACCGCAAGATGCGGATCTTCTCCATCGCGCCCTACACCACGGACACCGTCCGCAAGGCCTACGCGACGCTGCTCAAGGCCGTCCCCGGCACGGAGGGCGCGCTGCTCGGTGCGCTGGCCGACCGTACGGGCCTGGACAGCCCGGCGACCGCTGCCGCCGACGCGCTCGCCGCCGGCGGGGGCCTGATCCTGGTCGGTGAGCGGCTGGCGACCTCCCGGGGAGCGTTGTCCGCCGCCGCCCGGCTCGCGGCCGCGACCGGCGCCAAGCTGGCGTGGATCCCCCGCCGTGCGGGTGAGCGAGGCGCGATCGAGGCGGGGGCCCTGCCGTCGCTGCTCCCCGGCGGCCGGCCGGTCGCCGACGGCGCACCGCTTGCTGCCTACTGGGGTCTGGCGGCGCTGCCGGCCAAGCCGGGGCGCGACTCCACCGCGATGCTCGCCGCCGCAGCCTCTGGCGCCCTCGCCGGCCTGGTGGTCGGCGGTGTCGACCCGCTCGACCTGCCCGACCCGGGTCTCGCGCTCGACGCCTTCGACCAGGTGCGGTTCCTCGTCAGCCTCGAGCTGCGCGAGTCCTCCGTGACCGCCCGGGCCGACGTGGTCTTCCCGGTGGCGGCCGCCGTCGAGAAGGCCGGCACCTTCCTCGACTGGGAGGGCCGCCCGCGCCCGTTCCCCGAGACGCTGAACGCCACCGGCTCGCTGGCCGACCACCGGGTGCTCGACCGGCTGGCGGACGAGCTCGACGCTCCCATCGGCCTCTACGACATCCACACGCTGCAAGCCGAGCTCGAGTCGCTGCCGCTCTTTACCGGCGAGCGCACGGCGCCGGTTACGCCCCCCGCGGCCAAGCCGGGCAAGCTCAAGACCGGCGAGGCGATCCTGGCCTCCTGGCGGATGCTCCTCGACGAGGGTTCGCTGCAGGACGGCGAGCCGTTCCTCGCAGCGACCGCCCGCCGCCCGGTGGCCAGGCTTTCCGCGGCCACCGCGGCCGCCCTGCGCGTCGCCGAGGGTGACCTGCTCTCGGTCGGCACGGACCGTGGCACGATCACGCTGCCGCTGATGCTTGCCGACCTGCCCGACGACGTGGTCTGGGTGCCGGCCAACTCGGCCGGCAGCTCCATCCACTGTGACCTCGGGGTTGGCGCCGGGGCGGTCGTCCGGGTCGGCCAGGCGCCTGCGGCGATCATCCCGGGTCCCGACGTCGCGCAGGAGGCCACAGCATGAGGGTTCTCGCCGCGGCGGCGAACGGGAGCAACATCACCCCGTACTTCCCGCTCAACCAGTTCGGCCACGACATCTGGTGGCTGATCCTGATCAAGGTCGTCGCGATCTTCGGCTTCCTGGTCGCCTCGACCCTGTTCATGATCTGGGCCGAGCGCCGCGTGGTCGCCCGCATGCAGCAGCGGCTCGGCCCCAACCGGGTCGGCCCCTACGGCCTTGGCCAGGGCCTCGCCGACGGCATCAAGCTGGCGCTCAAGGAAGACATCATCCCGGCACTGGCCGACAAGCCGATCTACCTGCTCGCGCCGGTGGTGTCAGCCATCCCCGCGTTCATGGCCTTCGCGGTCATCCCGGTGGGCGGCCGGGTCTCGATCTTCGGCCACGTCACGGCGCTGCAGATCACCGACCTGCCAGTCGCCGTGCTGTGGATCCTGGCGTGTTCCTCCTTCGGGGTCTACGGCCTGCTCCTGGCCGGCTGGTCCAGCGGCTCGACCTACCCGCTGCTCGGCGGTCTGCGCTCGGCGGCCCAGGTCATCTCGTACGAGGTCGCGATGGGCCTCGCCTTCGTGCCGGTCTTCCTGCAGGCCGGCACGCTGTCGACCTCGGAGATCGTCGAGTCCCAGCACCACGCCCTGTGGTACGCGCTGGCGCTGCCGCCGTCGTTCGTCATCTACCTGATCGCGATGGTCGGCGAGACCAACCGGGCGCCGTTCGACCTGCCAGAGGCTGAGGGCGAGCTGGTCGGTGGCTTCCACACCGAGTACTCCTCGCTGAAGTTCGCCCTGTTCTTCCTTGCCGAGTACATCAACATGACGACCGTCTCGGCGCTCGCGACCACGCTGTTCCTCGGCGGCTGGCGCCCGTTCCCGATCCCGGGGATCAACCACCTGGTCGGCTGGTGGGGCCTGCTCTGGTTCTCCATCAAGCTGTTCACGCTGCTGTTCTGCTTCATCTGGCTGCGCGGCACCCTGCCCCGGATGCGCTACGACCAGTTCATGCGGCTGGGCTGGAAGGTCCTCGTACCCATCAGCCTGATCTGGGTGCTCATGGTGGCCGCGATCAAGACCGCCCGCGCCCACATGTCCAACCGCGACCTGGTCATCACCTTGATCGCGGTCGGGGTGATAGGGGTGCTGGCCAGCGGCTTCTGGCCGACGAAGGTCGAGACGGAGCAGACCGACGAGGAGATCGCCCTCGGCGGCATCGACACCACCGGGACCTTCCCCGTCCCGCGGCTCGAGGACCTGCTGGCCGAGCGCGCGCCGAGTCCGGTCCCCGTGGGTGCCCTCGCCACCGCCTCAGCTCCCGAGCTGTCCGGCGGCCCCGCTGACGTCCCCGACGCCGACGCAGACCTGGGCACGTTCGGCACCGACCCGCAACCGCCGGAGGGCGTCGACCGTGCTTGATTTCCTCAACCCCGTCAAGGGATTCGGCGTCACCTTCGGCACCATGTTCAAGAAGGTGACCACCGAGCAGTACCCCGAGCACAAGAAGCCGACGGCGCCGCGCTACCACGGCCGGCACGTCCTCAACCGTCACCCGGACGGGCTGGAGAAGTGCATCGGCTGCGAGCTGTGCGCCTGGGCCTGCCCGGCCGACGCGATCTACGTCGAGGGTGCCGACAACGCCGAGGGGGCGCGGTTCTCGCCGGGTGAGCGCTACGGTGCGATCTACCAGATCAACTACCTGCGCTGCATCTTCTGCGGCATGTGCATCGAGGCCTGCCCGACTCGTGCGCTGACGATGAGCAACGAGTACGAGCTTGCCGACGACAGCCGCCAGGACCTCATCTTCACCAAGGAGCAGCTGCTGGCGCCGCTCGCCCCCGGCATGGAGATGCCGCCGCACCCGATGCGGCTCGGCGACGACGAGCAGGCCTACTACGTCGGCAGCCGGACGACCGCACCGCAGCCCGGCCAGGCCGCCCAGGCCGCGATGGACAGCCTCAAGGCCGACGATGCCGCTCATGCGGCTCAGGCCGTGGCGGCCGGCGAGGGCGACTACAGTGCCGACATCTCCGACGGGAGCGCCCGGTGACCTCGACCGTGCTGGCGCTGCAGAACGTGCAGACCGGCGAGGCCGTGACCTTCTGGATCGTCGCGCCGCTCGTCGTGCTGGCGGCGCTCGGGATGATCCTGGTCCGCAGCGCCGTGCACTCGGCCCTGCTGCTGGCGGCGGTCATGCTCGGTCTCGCGGTGTTCTACGCCCTCGAGGACGCCCCGTTCCTGGCTGCGGTGCAGATCATCGTCTACACCGGCGCCGTGATGATGTTGTTCCTGTTCGTGCTGATGCTGGTCGGGGTCGACGCCTCCGACTCCCTGGTCGAGACGATCAGGGGCCAGCGGGTCGCCGCGATGCTGGCCGGTGTCGCCTTCGCGTCGGCGGCGATCGTCGCCGTGTGGGCCGCGCTGGGCAACGTCAGGACGGTCGGACTGGCGTCGGCCAACGCCGACGGCAACCCGTTGGGGCTGGCCAAGCTGATCTTCCGCGACTACGTGTTCCCGTTCGAGGTCACCAGCGCGCTGCTGATCACCGCCGCGCTCGGCGCGATGGTCCTGGCGCACCGCGAGCGGGTGGTGCCGCGGTTGTCCCAGCGCGAGCAGTCCCGGTTGCGCTTCTCAGGCGAACGGCCGTCTCCGCTGCCCGGGCCGGGCGTCTTCGCCAGGCACGACTCGATCGACACCCCGGCCCTGCTGCCCGACGGCAGCGTGGCGCCGGGCAGCGTCTCCCACGTGATCACCGAGGCCGGCGGCGACGGCGGCGCCTCGCTCGCCAGGGCCATCGTGCCGACTCTGCAGCTCGACGAGACCGAGGGGGAGCAGCCGTGACGCCGGAGAACTACCTCGGCCTGTCCGCGATCCTGTTCACGATCGGCGCTGTGGGCGTCCTCGTCCGCCGCAACGCGATCGTCATGTTCATGTCGGTCGAGCTGATGCTCAACGCCGTCAACCTGACCCTCGTCACGTTCTCGCGCATCAACGGCACCCTGGACGGCCAGGTCATCGCCTTCTTCGTGATGGTGGTCGCCGCGGCCGAGGTGGTCGTCGGCCTGGCCATCCTGATGGCGATCTACCGCACCCGCCGCTCGACCTCGGTCGACGACGCCAACCTGCTCAAGTACTGATGGACCGCCCGATGTCCGTTCCCCGACTGTCCCGGAGAGGTCAGCTGTGACGTCCGCCTCTGCCGAGCTCGTGAACTTCTCGGCGACCCACGCCACCGGCGTCTTCTCGGCAACCTGGCTCCTCGTGGGGTTCCCCATCGTGGGTGCGGCCGTCCTGCTGCTCGCCGGCCGGCGGGCCGACCGGTGGGGCCCCCTGCTCGGGGCCGCCATGCCGGTCGGCTCGTTCGTCTTCGCCCTCGTGCTGTTCTTCAGCATGCTCAGCCGCAACGGCCACGACCGCAGCCTCGACAACCACCTGTTCACCTGGATCCCGGTCAACGGGTTCCACGTCGACGCCTCGCTGCTCCTCGACCCGCTGTCCCTGACCTTCGTACTGCTGATCACCGGCGTCGGATCGCTGATCCACATCTACTCGATCGGCTACATGAGCCACGACCCGGGACAGCGTCGCTTCTTCGGCTTCCTCAACCTGTTCGTCGCGGCGATGCTGATCCTGGTCCTCGCCGACAGCTATCTGCTGCTCTACGTGGGCTGGGAGGGCGTCGGTCTCGCGTCCTACCTGCTGATCGGGTTCTGGTACAACAAGCCGAGCGCGGCGGTCGCGGCCAAGAAGGCGTTCCTGGTCAACCGGGTCGGTGACGTCGGCCTGTCGATCGCGATCATGCTGATGTTCGTCGCTTTCGGCTCGACCTCGTTCGACGCGGTCTTCGGCGGCGCGCATCTCGCCTCGAGCGGAGTGCTGACCGCGATCGGGATCATGCTGCTGCTCGGAGCCTGCGGCAAGAGCGCCCAGTTCCCGCTGCAGACCTGGCTGCTCGACGCCATGGAGGGCCCGACCCCGGTCTCGGCCCTCATCCACGCCGCGACCATGGTGACCGCCGGTGTCTACCTGGTGGCCAGGTCCAACCCGATCTTCGACCGCTCGACGACGGCAGCCCTGATGGTCGCCATCGTCGGCGCCATCACGCTGACGATGGGCGCCATCATCGGCTGCGGCCACGACGACATCAAGAAGGTGCTGGCTGCCTCGACGATGTCCCAGATCGGCTACATGATGCTTGCCGTCGGCATCGGCCCAGGCGCCTACGCGATCGGCATCATCCACCTGCTGGCGCACGGGTTCTTCAAGGCCAACATGTTCCTCGGTGCCGGCTCGGTGATGCACGGCATGAACGACGAAGTGAACATGAGACGGTACGGCGGTCTGCGCAAGGTCATGCCGATCACGTTCTGGACCTTCGCCGCCGGCTACCTCGCCATCATCGGCTGCCCTCCGTTCTCCGGCTTCTGGACCAAGGACAAGATCATCGAGGCGGCTTTCGACAAGGGCGGGACCTCGGGCTGGATCTTCGGCATCCTGGCACTGGTCGGCGCCGGGCTGACCGCGTTCTACATGACCCGGCTGATGGCGATGACGTTCTTCGGCGAGAAGCGCTGGGCCGAGGGCACGCACCCGCATGAGTCGCCGCTGACCATGACCGTGCCGATGATGGCTCTCGCGGCTGCGTCGGTCGTCGGCGGCTACCTGCTGATCTTCGGCGGCGGTGTCCAGCACTGGCTCACACCGGTCGTCGGCAGCTCGGTGGAGGTGGGCGTACACACGGTCGATCCGACGGTGCTGAGCCTGCTCACCCTCGTCGTCGTGGCCGGCGGTGTCGCCGCGGGCTACTGGTTGTTCCAGGCCCGTACGGTCCCCGCGGTCGCCCCGGTGCCGGTCTCGCCGATCACCACGGCGGCCAGGCAGAGCCTGTACGGAGACGCCCTCAACGAGGCGCTGCTCATGCGTCCCGGCCAGTACCTCACCCGGTTCCTGATCTTCCTCGACGCGCGCGGCGTCGACGGGGCGGTCAACGGACTCGCCGCGTTGCTCGGCGGCGGATCGAGCCGAAGTCGACGGCTGCAGACCGGATTCGTACGTTCCTATGCGCTGTCGATGCTGGGCGGCGCCACCGTCCTCGTCGCCGCGCTGCTGCTGGTGAGGATCGGATGAGCACTGTTCCCTGGCTGACCATCATCGGAGCGGTCCCGCTGGTCGGGGCCCTGGTCGTCGCGACGCTGCCCCGCGACGCCGCCCCCGAGACAGAGGCCGAGCGCGAGCGGGAGTACGCGCTGGCGGCCGCGCCGGCGAGCGCGGCCATCGAGGCCGAGCTCGAGGCTCGGATGGCCGACTACGACGAGCGGCACGGCAGCGACGTCGGTGACCTGCTGGACGCCGACGAGATCGACCGCGACGCGCGAGAGCGCGACGACCGCCTGGTCGACCGCCGCCCGGCCCAGGACCTGCTGGCCAAGCAGGTGGCGCTCGGCATCTCGCTGATCACGTTGGGCGTGGCGATCGCGATGTCGCTGCAGTTCAAGAACAACGGCGGCTTCCAGTTCGTCCAGACCTACGACTGGATCAAGGACTTCGGCGTCCGCTACTCGGTCGGCGTCGACGGTATCGCCCTGGTGCTCATCGACCTGACCGCGATCCTGATGCCGATCGTCGTGCTGGCCGCGTGGGGTGAGGAAGAGCTGGGCGGGCGCAGCATCAAGGCCTACCTGGCCCTCTTGCTCGGGCTCGAGGCGGCGCTGATCGGTGCCTTCGCCGCGACCGACCTGTTCCTGTTCTACGTGTTCTTCGAGGTCATGCTGATCCCGATGTACTTCGTGATCGGCTCGTTCGGCACCAGTGCGGCGTCGGGCGCCCGGCGGTCGTACGCGGCCGTGAAGTTCCTGCTCTACAGCCTCTTCGGCGGTCTGCTGATGCTGGCGGCGGTCATCGGCCTCTATGTCTACGCCGGGCACAGCTTCCTGTTCGGCGACCTTGCCGACCACGCGCCGGCGCTGTCCCACACCACCCAGAACGTCATCTTCCTCGGTTTCTTCATCGGGTTCGCCATCAAGGCGCCGCTGTGGCCGTTCCACACCTGGCTGCCCGACGCCGCGGCCGAGGCGCCGACGTCCGGCGCGGTCATGCTGGTCGGCGTGATGGACAAGGTCGGCACGTTCGGCTTCATCCGCTGGACGCTTCCGCTGCTGCCCAAGGCGACCCACACGTTCGCGCCGCTGGTCCTGTCGCTCGCGGTGATCGGGATCTTCTACGGGGCCCTGCTCGCGGTCGGGCAGCGCGACCTCAAGCGACTGGTCTCGTACACCTCGATCGCGCACTTCGGCTTCATCGCCCTCGGCATCTTCGCCTTCACCTCGCAAGGCGGCACAGGGGCGACGCTCTACATGGTCAACCACGGCTTCTCCACCGGCGCGCTGTTCCTCGTCGTCGGCTTCCTGATCACCCGCCGCAAGAGCAGCCAGGTTGCCGACTTCGGCGGCGTACAGGCCGTGGCCCCGTGGCTTGCCGGCGCGTTCATCCTGGCCGGTCTGTCCAGCCTCGCGCTGCCTGGCACGAACAGCTTCGTGAGCGAGTTCCTCGTGCTGGTCGGCACTTTCACCCGCTACCGCGCCTTCGCGATCGTCGCCACCGTGGGCATCGTGCTGGCGGCGCTCTACATCCTGCTCGTCATCCAGCGCACCATGCACGGCCCGCTCAACGAGTCCAACCGTGGGTTCTCCGACCTCAGCCTTCGCGAGGCGTGGGTGATTGCACCTGTGCTCGTGCTCATCCTGGTGCTCGGCGTCTACCCCAAGCCGGTCATCGACGCGATCAACCCGGCGGTCAAGGCCACGCTGTGCGCCAACGGCCGCACCGACCCCGCGCCGACCCACCCCCAGCAGTCGGTCACCAGCCCGGTCTCCGCGCGCTTCGACTCGTGCACCACCACATCGACCGACTCCGTCGGGACCGGAGGCACCAAGTGACAACGGCAGTCGCTGCCGCCGCCATCGCGGCGCCGCACCTCCAGTACCGCGCGCTGCTGCCCATCCTGATCGTGCTGGGCGTTGCCACTGTCGGCGTGCTCGTCGAGGCGCTCGTTCCGGCCGAGGCCCGCCGTAACACGCAGCTGACGCTGAGTCTCGGCGGGTTGGTGGCGGCCTTCGTCGCGGTGGTGGCCAACCACGACCGGGCCGCCGTGGTCGCGCAGGGCATGGTCGCCCAGGACAAGCCGACGCTGTTCCTCCAGGGCACCATCCTGCTGCTGGCGTTCCTCAGCTTTCTGTTCATGGCCGAGAAGTCGCTCGACGCCGGCGGCGGGGCGTTCGTCGGCCAGGCCTCCACGCTGCCCGGCTCCTCCGACGAGCGCCTGGTGATGGCCTCCGGCCGCGAGCAGACCGAGCTCTTCCCGCTCGCGATGTTCGCGGTCGGCGGCATGCTGCTGTTCCCCGCATCCAACAACCTGCTGCTGATGTTTGTCGCCCTCGAGGTCTTCTCGCTGCCGCTCTACCTGCTCTGCGGGCTGGCCCGGCGCCGCCGGCTGCTCTCGCAGGAGGCGGCGATGAAGTACTTCCTGCTCGGCGCCTTCTCCTCCGCCTTCTTCCTGTACGGCATCGCGCTGGTCTACGGCTTCGCGCACTCGGTCGACCTGGGTGCCGTACGGGCCGCGGCGAGCCACACCCAGTCGGACACCCTGCTCTTCGCCGGTGTCGCGCTGATCGCGGTCGGCCTGCTGTTCAAGGTGAGCGCCGTGCCGTTCCACAGCTGGACCCCGGACGTCTACCAGGGTGCGCCGACGCCGATCACGGCCTTCATGGGCGCCTGCACCAAGGTCGCCGCGTTCGGGGCACTGCTGCGGGTGTTCTACGTCGGCTTCGGCCCGCTGCGGTGGGATGTCCGCCCGGTGCTGTGGGCAGTCGCCATCCTCACCATGGTGGTCGGCTCGCTGCTGGCGCTGACGCAGACCGACGTCAAGCGGATGCTGGCCTACTCCTCGATCGCGCACGCGGGCTTCCTGCTGACCGGCCTGCTGGCCTACAACGCCAACGGCCTGGCCGGGACGATGTTCTACCTGCTGACCTACGGTTTCTCGACGGTGGGTGCGTTCGCCATCGTCTCCCTGGTGCGCGACGCCGACGGCGAGGCGACCCACCTCTCGCAGTGGCGCGGTCTGGGCAGGCGTTCGCCGGCGATGGCTGGGGCCTTCACGCTGTTCCTGCTCGGCCTCGCGGGCATCCCGCTGACCTCCGGTTTCATGGGGAAGTACGCCGTGTTCCTGGCCGCGATCGACGGTGGCGCCACCCCGGTCGTCATCGTCGGTCTGGTCGCGTCCGGCGTAGCGGCGTTCTTCTACGTACGGGTGATCGTGCTGATGTACTGGCAGGACCCGGCGCCCGACGGCCCCACGGTCGCCGTCCCCAGCGTGCTGACCAACGCGGCGATCGCGATCTCGGTGGCCGTCACGGTCGTCCTCGGTGTGTGGCCCCAGTCGGTCCTCGACCTGGCCCACCAGGCGGGCCCGTTCCTGCCCTGACCGGGGGCGACCCGAGGCCGCGCGGGTAGATTGCACGGCAGGGGCGGCCGGCGTCCCACCCGAATCAGCCCCTCGACAGGGAGCAGTGCTCCAGTGACCGACACCGCGCACCAGCCCAGCACCCTGGGTCTCGTGTTCGCCGACGCCGAGCTCGAACGTGAGCTCCGCGGCGGGCTGGTTGCGGTCGAGGAGCAATTGCGCGAGGCGGTCAAGAGCAGCTACCCGTTCGTCACCGAGACCTCGCTGCACCTGGTCGACGCCGGCGGCAAGCGCTTCCGTCCGCTGCTGGTGCTGCTGGCCGCCCAGTTCGGCGACGCGGCCGCGCCCGGCGTGGTGCCCTCTGCGGTGGTCGTCGAGCTGACCCATCTGGCGACGCTCTACCACGACGACGTGATGGACGAGGCGGCGCTGAGGCGGGGCGCCGTGAGTGCCAACTCGCGCTGGGGCAACAGCATCGCGATCCTCACCGGCGACTTCCTGTTCGCCCGGGCGTCGGACATCCTGGCCGACCTGGGCCCGGACTGCGTACGGATCCAGGCGCGCACCTTCGAACGCCTGGTGCACGGGCAGATCCGCGAGACGGTGGGGGCCGACGTCGACGGCGACCCGATCGAGCACCACCTGCGGGTCCTCGCCGACAAGACCGGCTCCCTGATCGGCACCTCGGCGCGGTTCGGGGCGATGCTGGCCGGCGCGGACGAGGGCACCGCCGAGATCCTCACCCGCTACGGCGAACGGATCGGGGTGGCCTTCCAGCTCTCCGACGACCTCCTCGACGTGGTCGGCGAGACCGGACAGTCCGGCAAGACCCCGGGCACCGACCTGCGTGAGGGCATCGCCACCCTGCCGGCGCTGCTGCTGTCCCGCACCATCGATCCCGGGTCCGAACGCTTGCGCTCGTTGCTGTCCGGCCCGATCGAGGACGACGACGAGGTCGAGGAGGCGCTCGCCCTGCTTCGGGCGCACCCGGTGCTGGACGAGGCCCGTGACGTGCTGCGCGGGTGGGCAGACGACGCTCTGGCCGCCATCGCCCCGCTGCCGGCCGGCTCGGCCAAGTCGGCCCTGGCGGCCCTCACCGAGTTCGTCGTCGCCCGGACCGGCTGAACCGGTGCGCGTTGCGGTCATCGGGCTGGGAGACATCGCCCGCAAGGCTTACCTGCCGGTTCTCGCCACGCTGCCCGGCGTCCAGCTCCACCTCGTCACCCGCAACAGCGGCGTGCTGGCCGACCTCGCCGGCCGCTACCGGCCGGCCGCGGTGTCGACGACGGTCGAGCAGGCCATCGACGACGGCGTCGATGCCGCGTTCGTCCACGCCGCCACCGTTGCCCACCCGGCGATCGTCGGAGCGCTGCTCGACGCCGGCATCCCCACCTTCGTCGACAAGCCGCTCACCGACTCCTACCCGACCTCGGCGGCCTTGGTCGGGCAGGCCGAGCGCTCGGGCGTGAGCCTGATGGTCGGGTTCAACCGGCGCTACGCCCCGGCCCACCTCGTGGCCCACGCCATGGCCAGCCGCGATCTGGTGATCTACCAGAAGCACCGGCCCCGGATGGCTCCCGAGCTGCCCCGCCCGATGGTGTTCGACGACTTCATCCACGTGGCCGACACCCTGCGGTTCTTCGCACCCGGCCCGATCAAGACCGAGAGCATCTCCTCCGGCGGCGGGGACGGAGCGCTCGAGTGGGTCTCGTTGCTGCTCGCAGGCGAGGGCTTCTCCTGCTTCGGTTCGATGCACCGGGGGAGCGGCGCGGCCGAGGAGGCGCTCGAGGTCGTCGGTGGCGGCCGCAAGACCAAGGTCATCGACCTGGGTGACGTGGTCGAGTTCGACGGGTCCGAGCGGCTGCGGCGTCGACCCGGCTGGGCCGGCGCCCCCGAGACCCGCGGGTTCACCGCGATGTGCGCGAGGTTCCTCGACGCCGTACGCGAAGGCGAGGTGCTCTCGGCTGCCGATGCCCTCGAGACGCACAGTCTCTGCGAGCGGATCGTCACCGCCGTCTCGCACTGACGGCCGCTCGTACTGTCGAGGGCTGCCCGGGCCGGTCCGGCCAGCTGCCCGCCCGCGACGATAGCGGCGCTATCGGCGCCCAGAGCCGCGGAAACCGACGACAGCGCCGCTATCGGCGACCCGGAACCGGCTCGGGCGCCGCGCGGCGTTCCGCCCGACCGTGGCGCCGACTGCGGTCCGGCGACAGCCATCTTGCCGACCCCTCTGTCACCCTGGTCGACACGTAGGTCGAAGATCGGCGGTGTAGGCGGGGCGCGAGTTGACATTCGGAGGATCGCCGGTGCGCTGGTGGGATGGCCGGCGGGCGCCGTTCGCACGGGCCTCCGAGGAGCCCTACCGCCGGCGTACGACCGATGGCGTCCGGTTGGTCGTCGCTGTCGCCGGCGTGACTTGGCTCTCCCGGAACTCCGCGCACAACTCCGACCTCTCGCTCGCGGTGTTCCACGCCATCAACGGGTTGCCGGGCAGCCTGCGGCCGGTCTTCGAGGTCTTCTACCGGGCGGCCGCGCTGTGGGCGGTCGCGCTGGTCGTCGCCGCCGCGCTCGCGGCGAGGAGGTGGCGGCTGGCCCGCGACCTGCTGCTCGCCGGCCTGCTCGGCTGGGGCGCCGCCCGCGGCCTCGGCCTGCTGCTGGCCACCGGCTTCCGGCCGAGCCTGCGGGCGATCGTACGGACCAAGACCACGCCCGTGTTCCCGAACGTCCCCCTCTCGTTGCTGACCGCCGTCGTCAGCGCCGCGGGGCCTTACCTCACCCGGCGCGTCCGCTGGTTCGGGTTCGTCCTGGTCGCCCTGCTCGCCCCCGCCGCGCTCTACCTCGGCATCGCGCTGCCCCGGTCGCTCTCCTGCGCCGCCGTCCTGGGCTGGGGTGCCGCTGCGGCGATCCACCTGCTGTTCGGCTCACCGGGTGGTCGCCCGACGCCGAACCAGGTCGAGGGCGCGTTGCACGACCTCGGCGTGCTCGGCGCGGCCGACGTGCGCCTGGCGCCCGTACAGCCGCCTGAGCACACCCTGATGCATGCCAGCGACGGTGCCGCCGGGCTCGTGGTCAAGGTCCTCGGACGCGACGAGCGCGATGCCAGGCTGTTCGCCAAGATGTGGAAATTCCTGTACTACAAGGACTCTGGGCCGACGCTGTTCCTCACCCGCATCCAGGAGGTCGAGCACCAGGCCTACCTCACCCTGCTGGCCAGGAACAGTGGGGCACGCGTGCCGGCGCTCGTGGTCGCCGGGATGGGCGGCCCTGGGACAGTGCTGCTGGCCGAGCGTGACGTCGGCGGCAGGGTGCTCGCCGAGCTCGAAGGGTCTGAGGTCGACGAGGCGCTGCTGGTCGACGTCTGGGCCCAGACCGCCCAGCTGCATCGGGCCCGGATCGCCCACGGCCGGCTGAACACCGCGCAGCTGCGGGCGACGACCCAGGGGGCCACCATCGTCGGGTTCGCGTTCGCCACGGCGTCGGCCTCGGAGGAGCTGCGCGCGCAGGACACCGCCGAGCTGCTGGCCACGACCGCCGCGCAGGTCGGCGCCGACCGCGCGGTACGGGCAGCCGTCGCCGCGCTCGGCCCCGAGGCCGTGGTCGCGGCGCTCCCCCTGCTGCAGCCCGCGGCACTGAGCCGAGACGGCCGGCGGATCGTCGGCCCGCACCGCAAGCTCGGTGAGCACCTCGCCGAGCTGCGCGAGGCCGCCGCTGCGGCGACCGCGACCCCCGTACCGGAGCTCGAGCAGCTGCAGCGGATGAGTGGCCCCGACCTCGCCCTGGCCGTCGGCACGCTGGTCGGCGTGGGCGTCCTGCTCAGCGCCGTCGGCGACCCGAGCACCCTGGCCAAGGCGATCGTACGGGCGCGCCCCTTGCCCCTGGTGGTGTCGTTCCTGCTGATCCTCGGTACCAACGTCGGCTTCGCCCTCGCGCTGGCCGGGTCGATCAGGCGCCGGCTGCCGTTCTGGCCCAACCTCAAGCTGCAGCTCGCCGGCGTGTTCTCCAACCTGGCGTTGCCCTTCGGCAGCATGGCGCTCCAGGTCCGGTTCCTGCAGAAGCAGGGCGTCGACGCCGCAACCGCGGTCGCAGCCGGTGGCATCATCAACCTCGCTGCCGGCACGATCACCCAGGTCGGCCTGTTCTTCCTCGCGATCGAGGCGTCGCCGCGCAAGGTCGACCTCGGGCAGATCCCGACCGGCACCTTGACGACCGTCCTGCTGATCGCGACGGTGGCGATCCTGGCGGCGTCGCTGGTCGTGCTCGTCGTCCCGCTGCTGCGCCGCAGGGTCGTCCCTCCGGTGACCCGCGGCCTCCACACCATCGTCGACGTCCTGCGCAGCCCACGCCAGATCGCCTTGCTGATAGGCGGTTCTGCTCTCGCCTACGTCCTGTACGGCCTGGCGCTCGCGGCGACGTTGCGGGCCTTCGGGGTGTCGCCGTCGATCTGGGAGCTGATCGCCGCCAACCTCGGCGTGTCCCTGATAGCGGCGCTGGTGCCCTTCCCCGGTGGCGGCACGGCGGTCTCCAGCATCGGCCTGTCCGGCGCACTGATCGCCATCGGCGTTCCGCAGACCGCTGCCGTGGGCGGGGTGCTGGTGCACCAGCTGCTCTCTCAGTACCTTCCCGCGCTGCCGGGCTGGCTGGCGTTGCGCTCCCTGATCGCCCACGAGGAGCTCTAGCCCCCGAACTCCCGCCAAGTGGCGCGAGCGGTCCGGGGCATAGGTCCGGCGGTGGCGAGGTTGCCGCGTACATGACTACTGCAACCTGGAACGGCTCCGTCATCGCCAAGTCCGACGACACGGTGATCGTCGAGGGCAACCACTATTTCCCCCTTGACTCGGTGCTGCCCGACGTCCTCGTCGACTCGAACTCCCACACCATCTGCCCCTGGAAGGGCACCGCGAGCTACTACTCCGTGGTCGTCGACGGCGAGACCAACAAGGACGCGGCGTGGTACTACCCGACGCCCAAGGCCGCCGCCCGGCAGATCACCGGCCGGGTCGCCTTCTGGCACGGCGTCGAGGTCACCGACTGACCGGCGATTTGACTTCGAGTGCACTTGAAGGGGCAGGGTGATGGATGTGACCGAGACCCTGAGCCCCGACCTGACGGACCCGCCGCCGACGGAGCAGCTGTACGACATCGCGGACGTGGCGCTGCGGACCGGGCTGACCGCCCACACGCTGCGCTACTACGAGCGGGCCGGCCTGGTGCAGAGCCCCGCGCGTGACGCGGTCGGCCGCCGCCGCTACTCCGAGGCGGACGTCCGCTGGCTGATCTTCCTGACCCGGCTCCGATCGACCGGCATGCCGATCCGGGTGGTCCGCCAGTACATCGAGCTGTGCTGGGCCGGTGACGGCAACGAGGGCGACCGGCTGGTCATCCTCGAGGCGCACCGGGAGACCGTACGGAAGCGGCTCGAGCAGGCGCGGCGGGACCTCGAGCACATCGACTTCAAGATCGACCTCTACCGGAAGGCATCATCATGACCCGCACTCTCGGCACCGGCTCCGCAGCCCTCGAGGTCTCCAACCAGGGCCTCGGCTGCATGGGGATGAGTGAGTTCTACGGCAAGCGCGACGACGCCGAGTCGATCGCCACCATCCACCGGGCCCTCGACCTGGGCGTCAACTTCCTCGACACCGCAGACATGTACGGGCCGTTCGTCAACGAGGAGCTGGTCGGGCGGGCCATCGCCGGCCGCCGTGACCAGGTCGTGCTCGCGACGAAGTTCGGCAACAGGCGTGGCCCCAACGGTGAATACCTCGGCGTGTCAGGCGATCCCGACTACGTCCGGCAGGCCTGCGACGCGTCGCTCAAGCGGCTCGGCGTGGATCACATCGACCTCTACTACCAGCACCGGGTGGACAAGAACACGCCGATCGAGGACACCGTCGGGGCGATGGCAGAGCTGGTCGCCGCCGGCAAGGTCCGGCACCTCGGGCTCTCCGAGGCCTCACCCGCGACGATCCGCCGGGCCTCCGCCGTGCACCCGATCACCGCGCTGCAGACCGAGTACTCGCTGTGGACCCGGGACCCCGAGGTGAACGGCGTTCTGGACACCGTACGGGAGCTCGGCATCGGTTTCGTGGCCTACAGCCCCCTCGGCCGCGGCTTCCTGACCGGGCAGATCACCTCGCCGGACGACTTCGAGGACAACGACTTCCGCAAGAACAACCCCCGGTTCCAGGGCGAGAACTTCCAGCAGAACCTCGAGCTCGTCCAGCGCGTACGGGAGATTGCCGAGGAGAAGGGCTGCACGCCCGCCCAGCTCGCGCTGGCCTGGGTGATGGCTCAGGCGACGCCGGAGACGGCGGTCGTCCCGATTCCTGGCACCAAGCGGCGCAAGTACCTCGAGGAGAACATCGGCGCCAACGACGTCACCCTCGACGACAAGGACCTCGCCCGTCTCCACGAGGCGGCCCCCGCCGGAGCGACCCTGGGCGACCGCTACGCGAGCATGGCGACGATCGACAACTGAGTCACGATGGTGGGGTGACCCCCGACGCGAGCATCCTCGACAATCCCGCCTGGGCCGCCCTCAACGGACCGCAACAAGGGCTGGCCGAGGTGCACGGCCAGGCCCGGCGCTATCCGGTGGACGTCTCGCCCTTCGTCGGCGTGCCCCTCCGCCCCGACAGTGACGTCTGGGCGGACCTGCGGGCGCTGGTCGGTGCGGGGGCAAGCATGGTCATGATCGGCAACGGTGTTGCGGTGCCGGCGGGCTGGACGGTCGAGTTCAGCGGCGACGGCGTCCAGCTCCTGGCCACCGACCGGTTCGAGACGGCCCCGTACGGCGAGGCCGTCGTTCTCGGCGACGAGGACGCCGAGGAGATGCTCGACCTCACGGCGCGCACCAAGCCGGGTCCGTTCTTGCCGCGCACCCACGTCATGGGCACCTACCTGGGGGTACGCCGCGAAGGCCGGCTGGTGGCCATGGCCGGCGAGCGGCTGCGACCGCCGGGGTTCGCGGAGATCAGTGCCGTCTGCACCGATCCCGACTTCCGCGGCCAGGGTTTCGGCACCCGGCTGGTGCAGGCCGTCGGCCACAACATCCGGGCGCGCGGGGAGACGCCGATGATGCATGCCGCAGCCAGCAACGAGAACGCGATCCGGCTCTACCGGTCGCTGGGCTTCGAGATCCGCCGCGAGGTCAGCTTCTTCGCCGCCCGCGCGCCTTCGGCCGAGGGTGCGCTCTAGCGTGGGGCGCGTAGCGCGAGAACCGCTGCTCGTTTCGGCGCCGATCGGCGGGCGGGCGGCCGCCGTCAGTTGAGTGACGGGTCCTGCGGATAGGAAGCCACCAGGGCCAGCGGCCCCGGCTGGCGGCGTAAGACCCTGCGCCACAAGCTGTCCGGCTCGGGTGTGACCGCGTCCTCGGGCAGCGCGTCCACGACGTACCAGCTGCCCTCGGCAATCTCCTCCCGCAGCTGCTCCGCGCCCCAGCCCGCATAGCCGGCGAAGATCCGCACCCCCCGGCAACCGGCGGGCAGCGCGTACGGCTCCTCGAGGTCGAGCGTGCCGAGGGAGCCGCCGAGGACCCGCAGCCCGCCGTCGTCGTCGTCGGGCAGCCCCGGCGGGCACCAGGCCAGGCCGAGGGCGGCAGACGGTTGTACGGGTCCGCCGACGAACACGCGTACCGGATCGGTGGCGTGCAACGCCCACTCCGGCAGCGCATCGGCAACGTCGGCCTCGGACGGGCGGTTGAGGACCACGCCCAGCACGCCGTCGTCACTGTGGTCGAGCAGCAGGATGACCGTACGGCGGAAGTTGGGGTCCTCGAGCAACGGCGTCGCGACCAGCAGCCGGCCGGCGCCGGGTTCGGTCGAGTCCGCTGGGTCGGGCACGGGGCCCGGCTCGGTCATGACGGGCGTCAGCCGGCCGCAGACGCCGTCGCCGTACGCGACTGGGTGGGCGTGCTGATGTCGACCTGGCTGACCAGCCCGCCCGGTCCGGTGAAGGGGCAGCGCTCGGCGGGCCCGAAGCGCAGCCGCAGCTTGGCCTCGACGTCGTCGCTGATCACGTGCTCCCAGTTGCAGGCCTCGGCGTGGGCGGATGCCGGGTCCAGGCCGATCAGGGTCGTCAGCATCTGCTCGGCCAGCACGTGCTTGCTCAGCACGCTGCTGGCGACCTTGCGGCCCACGTCGGTCAGGCTCAGGGTCCGGTCGGGCTCGTTCAGCTCGAGCAGCCCGTCCCCGGCCAGCTTGGCGACGGTCTGGCTCACGGCCGGGGCGCTGTGGTGCAGCCGCTCGACCAGGCGGGCCCGCAAGGCAGGCACCCCGGCCAGCTCGAGCTCGAGAACCGTCCGCAGATACATCTGGGTGGTCTCGGTGGTGTCGCCGACTGCGCTCACTCCGGCCTTCCTTCCGCCTGACGTCAGGCCCGGGTCTTGCATCCCGCATGAACTGCGCTGGATTATCACCAAGTCAGGTAAGGCTAAGTTAATTCCCTACTCGGGCCTGACGGGCCCGTGGTGAGCATTCTAGTGGTTTAGTTCCTCCGGCGGGCGGCCTGACAAGCTCCCGCTTCGGTCGCCCCGCGCTGCCGCGCTCGCGTCGCCGGCCGTTCCAGGAAAGTGCCGTCTGGTACGACAAACCCGGCGGCTTCGTAGAGGCCGTGCGCGTCGTTGGTGTGCAGCATCCAACGGAAGTCCCGCCCCGGGCCCTCCTCGATCATCGCCCTGACCAGGGCCTTGCCGAGCCCGCGTCCACGATGGTCGGGCAGCACGAAGACGTCGGCCAGGTAGGCGATCGCCACCCCGTCGGAGACCGCCCGGGCGAACCCGACCATCGCGTCGCCGTCGTACGCCCCGACGACCCGCCAGGCCCCGTACGCCTGCGCTTCCACGTCCTGCCGGGTGCGCCATCGGCCCCAGTAGGCCGTGGTCGACAGGAACTCCCAGAGCACCTCGAGGTCGACCTCGGCACGGTCGTCGGAGATCCGGTACTGCGCCATGTCGCGATCCTGTCACCCTCGCGCGAGCAGGACCCGAGAGCGCGCGGCGGGTGGCTGCCCTGGGTCCAGGTAAGCCGGTCAGCAGGCAGCCGTCTCGCGCGGCAGGTCGGCGATGGTCAGCTCGGCCGGCTCCGAGACCTTGCGGCCGCGGATCGCCACCGTTGCCGCGACCGCCACTGCGCACGTGCCCACCGCGAAGCCCGCGTGCGTCGAGTGATGGTCGACAACCCGGCCGGCGACCGAGGCACCGACCGCGAAGCCGATGCCGAGCGACGACCCGATCAGGCTGAAGCCCTCCGTGAGCCGGTCGGCAGGGCAGTACTTCTCGATCAGCAGCGAGGACGTGATGATCGCCGGCGCGATGCTGACCCCCATGAACGCGCCGGCGAGAGCCATCAGCGGCAGGTTCGGCGCCAGCGCGACGCCGAGCGCGAAGACCGCGAGGCTGGAGACGGTGAGCGTGAACCGGCGCTCGGGCGCGGTTGCCCAGTGCCTGCTTCCGTACACCAGGCCGCCGATGCAGCTGCCGGCGGAGATGATCGCGAGCAGCCAGCCCGTGTCGGCCCGGCTGCCGTGCTGCGTGGCGAAGGCGACCATCGTCACGTCGGTCGAGCCGAACAGCGTGCCGACCATCGTGTAGGTCAGGCAGACCATGAGGATCACCGGGATGCGCAGGGGCGAGGCGCCATGGCCGGCGGGTCGTCCGGACGAGGGCTCGGTCTGCCGCTGCAGCGCGAAGGCCACCGTGCCGAACACCGTGAAGCCCAGGGCGGTCAGCAGGCCGGCGGCCGGGTCGATCGAGGTGGACAGCACGGTCACCAGCACCGGCCCGAGCACGAACACCAGCTCGTCCAGCACGGACTCGAGCGCGTACGCGGTGTCCAGCGACCGTCCCGTGCCGAGCAGCGCCGACCAGCGGGCCCGGACCTGAGAGCCGAGCGGCGGGCAGCAGGCCCCGGTGGGGATCGCCGCGGCGAACAGCGTCCAGCTCGGGGCACCGTTCTCGGCGAGCAGCAACAGCGCCACGACGCCGGCCGCGTGCACGGCGACCATCGGCAGCAGGATCCGGCTCTGGCCGAGCCGGTCGGTGAGCCGGCCGAGGTAGGGCTGGGCCACCGAGCCGACCGTCACATAGGTCGCCGACACCGCACCGGCCATCCCGTACCGGTGGGTCACCGCGGACACGAGCAGCAGGATGCCGAGGTTGGTCATCGACAGCCACATGCGGCCGATCCACGCCGCGCTGGAGAAACCGAGCGCGCCGGGCTTCGAGAGCACGGCGCGGTACTGGGCGAGCACAAGCACTCCTCTTTTGTATGCAACCCAAGACGTTAGCAATCCAGCGACGATCGGCCGATCGGTTTTGCGACATGCGGACCGACGAAACTGTTGCGGTACAGAGACCGGTCGGGTCAGAGGTGCGGCTCGACCGCCTTCATCAGCGCCGGCAAGCCCATCACCCCGTAGGCCCGTACCGTCTCGGGGTTGGTGTCGGCATCGATCGAGACCACCTGCATCCTGCCGGCCTCGTCTTCGGCGATCCGCTCGGGCGGCCCAGCGACTCATTGCAGTACTGCAGGACGGGCGGTGGGGCGCCCGTCCCGCAGTACTGCAGCGGGAGGGTTGTCAGGTGGATTGGGGGTCAGCCGGTGTTCTGCAGGCCGGCCGCGACGCCGCCGACGCTGAGCAGCAGCAGTCGCTGCTGCGCCTCGGCCTCCGGTCCGTCGAGCCCGTCGCCGGATCGCAACGCCGTCAGCGCCCGCAGCTGCAGATGCGACAGCGCGTCCACGTAAGGGTTCCGCAGCTCGACGGCCCACCCCAGCACCCGGTGACCGGCGAGCAGCGCGTCACGTTGCAGCACGTGCAGCAGCATCGACACCGACAGGTCGAACTCGGCCAGGATGATCTCGGCCAGCGCCGGGCGGTCGGACAGGGCGAGGTAGCGGGCGGCGATGTCGCGGTCCGCCTTGGCCAACGACATCTCGGCGTTGTCCAGCATCGAGGAGAACAGCGGCCATGCGGCGTAGGCCGCCCGCAGCTCCGCCAGCCCGCCCTCGCCGGCGGCAGCCGCGGCCAGTCCGGTGCCGAGGCCGTACCAGCCGGGCAGGTTGCACCGGGTCTGCGCCCAGGCGAACACCCACGGGATCGCCCGCAGGGAGCTGAGGTCGTGGCCGACAGCGCTCTTGCGCCGGGCCGGCCGGGACCCGATGTGCAGCAGCCCGAGCTCCTCGAGCGGGCTGACCTCGGCGAAGAAGTCCGCAAAGCCGGGGGTCTCGACGAGCCCCCGGTAGGCGCCTTTGGCCGCCTCGCCCGTACGCAGCGCGAGGTCCTTGAACCGTACGGCTGACTCCGCGGTGCGGGCCTCCACCTCCGGCGTCGAAGCCAGCAGGACCGAGGTCGTCACCTGCTCAAGGTGGCGGACGGCGATCTCGGGAGTGCCGTAGCGGGCGAGGATGACCTCGCCCTGCTCGGTCACCTTGAACCGGCCGGCCACCGAACCGGGTGCACCGGACAGGATCGCCCGGCCGGCCGGGCCGCCGCCTCGGCCGAGAGCGCCGCCGCGGCCGTGGAAGAGCGTCAGCGCGATGCCGTGCCGGGCTGCCCACTCGGCCAGCCGGGCCTGGGCGTCGTACAGGGAGAGCGTTGCCGAGACCGGGCCGACGTCCTTGGCCGAGTCGGAGTAGCCGAGCATGACCTCGACCCGGCGACCGTTGGCGGCGAGTTGCGCCTGCGTCGACGGGAAGGTCAGCCACTCCTCGAGGACCGGTACGGAGTTCTCGAGATCCTCCTGGGTCTCGAACAGTGGGACGACGTCGAGCTCGAGCGGGCCGTCTCCCACGGCGATCCGGGCCAGGGCGCGCACGGCCACGAGGTCGGAGGCGCGGGAGGTGAAGCTGACGATGTAGCGGTGGCATGCGCGGACGCCCCACCGGTGCTGCAGCGCGGCGATCGCCCGCATCGTCGAGAGGATCTCCCGGGACATGTCGTCGAGCGGTGCGACCGGTTCGCCGAAGCCCTCCCGGGCGACCAGGTCGAGGACCTCGGAGTCGCGGGCACTGTCCCCGAGGTAGCAGGCCAGCGCGGCGGTGTGCAGTCCGGAGTGCTGGCGGACCTCGAGCTCGGCCAGGTGGAAGCCGAACGTCTCCGCCTGCCACAGCAGGTCCTGCACGCCGCCGTACGCGACCCGCGCGGCACCGGCCGAAGCCAACGAGGACTGCAGCAGCCGCAGATCGGCCGTGAAGTCGTCGGCGCTGCGGTAGGCCAGGTCGGCGTGCCGCTCCTGGGTGGCCCGCAGCCGGGCGGCGACGTAGAGCAGGTAGTCGCGGTGCGGCTCGTCCTCGCTGCTGGTCAGCCGTTCGATCAGCGCCGGGTGCTGGTCGGCTGCCCGCTCGGTCGCGGCCTGCAACCCGGCGGACGGCGGGGTGGACAGGGCGTCGAGGGTCAACGTCGTCGCCAGCCGCTCGGCCGCGTCGGTCAGCGCCCGCAGCACGTGGTCGGCCTGGACGTCGATCGCCTCGCGGGTGACGCTCGCCGTGACGTTGGGGTTGCCGTCCCGGTCGCCGCCGATCCAGCTGCCGAGCCGGAGGTAGGTGGGGACCGTGGGCGGTTGGGTGCCTGCGGCGTCGCCGGCGAGCGCGGACTCGAAGGCCCGGTAGACGACCGGCACCATCGCGAACAACGACTCGTCGAACACCGCCATCGCCGTACGGACCTCGTCGATCGGCCCCGGCCGCAGCGAGCGGAGCTGGGCGGTTCGCCACAGCGCCGTGATCTCCTCGAGCAGCTGCCGTTCGCGCTCGACCTGGTCCGGCAGGTCGACGGCCTCACCGACCCGGTGGATCGCGGTGACGGCCGCCCGTCGGCGGGCCTCGGTCGGGTGCGCCGTGAGCACCGGGTGCACCTCGAGCTCGGGCAGCAGCCCGGCCAGCTGGTCGGGCTCGAGCCGGCTGACCAGGCCGGAGAACGAGTCCGGCCGGTCGCTCGGCGAGCGGCCGCGCAGTGCCCGTACGCGCTGGCGCTCCTCGGCCAGGTTGGCCAGCTGGAAGTAGACGGTGAACGCCTTGGCCACCTGCTCGGCCCGCAGCTCGTCGAACTCCTCGACGATCGCCGCCGGGGCCTCAGCCGGCCCTGCGCCGTTGCGGGCGTCGATCACCGCGCGCCGCAGCCGCTCGACGTCGTCGAACAGGTCCGGGCCCACTGACTCGCGGAGCACCTGTCCGAGCGCGGCGCCGAACAGCCGCACCTCGGAGCGCAGCTCGCTGGGTACGCCGTGCCTGGCGCTGCTCCGCCCCGGCGTGGCGCTGGCCTGGGCGGGGCTGTTCTCGGCGCTCATGCCGGTCATTGTCACGGAGGACGGCACCCGAGGGGTCAGCGGGGTCCCGCCTGCTGGGCGCGGGTCCGGGCCTGGGCCGGCGAGGGGTTGCGGAGAAAACACCCGAATGGCGACTCGCGGTGATTAAACGGTCGCGCTACGGTGATATTGGAGCGACCGAACCACCGACGGTCACTCCCGCTTCCGGGTCCTCCCGTGGGGCGGCGCGGTCGGGGTTTGGCGCACCGGGGAGATGACCGGCCGTGATGGCCTTGCCGGAGCCAGCAGCGCTCGTGTCACCGTCACGCGCCCCTGCGCGGTCGGCCGGGGGGACCAGGGTCGGTGCGGTGGTCCTCGCCGTCAGCGCCGCCGCGGCGGTCACTCTCGCCTGCTCGGCATGGGCGATCCTCGCGAACGGGACCCGGCCCACCGGTTGGTGGATCGCCGGCATCGCCGCCACCCTCGCGGTGGGTGAGCTGCCGCTCGCGCGGATCAGGGTCGGGTACGCCCAGGGCGAGGCCTACTCCGTCGTCGAGATCGCCGTCCTTGCGTCGCTGGTCGCGCTGCCTGCCGGCTGGACCCCGGTGCTGGCCGTCGCCGTCTCGGTCACGTCGCTGCTGGTCGGCCGTACGAAGATCAAGGTGCTGTTCAACACCGCCAACGCCGTGGTCGGCGCGGGGCTGGCCACCCTGGTTTTCACCGCGCTCGGCGGCCAGATGTTCCCCCTACGCCCCTGGTCAGCCGTCGCCGTCGCCGTGGCCGTCCTGGTCTACAGCGCCTGGACCCAGCTGGCCGTCTCCGCCGTCCTCAGTGCGGCCACCGGTGTCACGCTGCGCGAGGCCATCCTCCCGGCGCTTCCCCTGCGCAGCCTCACCGCCGTCGGCAACATCGTCCTGGGGCTGTTCTTCATGGTCGAGATCGAGCGGGTCCCCGTGGACACGCTGGTCGTCCTGCCGATCTTCGGCGCGCTGATCGTGCTGGCCTACCGCGGCTACGTCCGCGCGCTGGACGAGCGCGACCTCTGGCAGCAGCTGGAGGTGGCGACCAAGGCGCTGCAGCAGCTCGACGAGGAGCTCGTCCTGGCCGCCGCCGCCGAGCGCGCCCCGGGCCTGTTCCGGGTGGAGGCGGCCGAGATCGAGGTCTTCGGCAAGCGCAGGGGAGACGTCTCGGTGTCGCACCGGCACTACCTGGGTGAGGGTGAGTTCCACTACCCACGAGCCGGTGAGTCGCCTGCCTGGTACGACGACGGTGTGCTGGTCGTGCACCGGGTGCCCGACGAGCCCTACCAGCTGGCCTCGGCCACGCTGCCGGCGATGGCCGGGGTGAGCGGCGTACTGCGGCTGTGGTCCTCGCAGCCGGCGCCCTTCCTGCGCCGGGACGAACGGTTGATCGGCACCTACGCCCAGGCGGTCAGCTCGGCGCTGCTGAACGCCCGCCTCTACCGCGAGGTGCTCGAGCAGGCAACGCTGAAGTCGTTCGAGGCCGAGCACGACGCTCTGACCGGCCTGGCCAACCGGGCGCTGCTGCTGCGCAGGGCCGACGAGGCCATCGCTGCCGACCGCCGTACGGGACGTTCCTCGGCGCTGGTCCTGCTGGACCTCGACCACTTCAAGCACGTCAACGACACCCTCGGGCACGCGGCCGGCGATGCGCTGCTGCGCGCGGTCGGCCACCGGCTGCCGCCGTTGCTCCGCAGCGCCGACACGGTCGCCCGGCTCGGCGGCGACGAGTTCGCGGTGCTGCTGCGCGACGTCGAGTCGCCGGCCTCGGCCATGCGCCGGACACAGGCGCTGCTGCGCACGATCAGCGAGCCGCTGCGGGTGGGGACGCTCGAGATCGCCGTCCACGCCAGTGCCGGCATCGCCGTACACCCCGACGACGCCGTGGACGTGGACACGCTGCTGCAGCGGGCGGACGTCGCGATGTACCACGCGAAGCGCAACCGCGGCACGGCCAGCCAGTACGACACCTCCCTCGAGGGCAACGCGGGCTTCGCCTGGTTGGCCATGGGCGCCGAGCTGCGCCAGGCGCTGGACCGCGACGAGCTCGAGGTCTTCTTCCAGCCGCAGGTCGACCTGGTCACCCACCGGGTCGCCGGCTTCGAGGCACTGGTCCGCTGGCAGCACCCCCAACGGGGCCTGGTCGGGCCCAACGAGTTCATCCCGGTCGCGGAGCAGTCCGGGCTGGTCGGCGAGCTGACCCTGCGGGTGCTCGACATGGCCTGCGAGCAGGCCGCCAGCTGGCCCGAGGTCGACGGCCATCGGCCCAGCATCGCGGTCAACCTCTCAGCCCGCTCGCTGCTCGACCTCGGTCTGGCCGACGACATCGAGGCGGTGCTGCGCAAGCACCACCTCGACCCCGCGCGTCTCAAGCTCGAGATCACCGAGACCACGATGCTGGGCGAGGTGCACCTGGTGGTCGACGTCCTCGACCGGCTGCGGGCGCTCGGGGTGCAGATCGCCGTCGACGACTTCGGGACGGGCTACTCCTCGCTCACCTTCCTGCAACGGGTCCAGGTCAACGAGCTCAAGATCGACCGGTCGTTCGTGGCCGGGATGCTGAACTTCCCGCACGACGCCGCGATCGTGCGGGCCACGGTCGACCTGGCCAGGTCGTTCGGCCTGCTGACCGTCGCCGAGGGCGTCGAGTCACCGGCAGCGGCGCGGCAGCTCGAGGAGCTCGGCGTCGACCTGGGCCAGGGATTCTGGTACGCCAGGCCGGTCCGCCCCGAGATCGCCATCGGCATGGTCGGGGTCGTCCTGCCGGCTTGACCTGGGACCAGGCAGCGAGGCCGGCGAGCCGGAAGCCCCTCCTGGGGGGCCGGCGGGTCAACACCCGATTTGTCCCCCGCGCGCGGGTACGGCCAGGCCTCGCGACTGCAGTCTGTGTGTCTCATTAGGATGAGCGCCGCGAACCCAAGCAAGGGAGCGGCTGGTGCTGACCGGATACTTCGGCGCGTACGCGATGGTGGGCCTGCTGGTCCTGGTCGGGTGTGCCTTCCTGACGACCGCTGTCATGGCCAACCGGCTGCTCCGACCGTTCCGGCCGACCTTCGAGAAGCTGACGACGTATGAGTCGGGCGTCGACCCGGTCGGCAGCGACTGGGCGCAGACCCAGATCCGCTACTACGTGTTCGCGTTCCTCTACGTGATCTTTGCCGTGGAGTCGGTGTTCCTGTTCCCCTGGGCGACCGTCTACCGCGGCTTCGGCGTGCAGAGCCTGGTCGAGATGGGCGTCTTCGTCGGCATCCTCGCGATCGCCCTGCTGTACGCGTGGCGGCGCAAGGTGCTCACGTGGGTGTGACCCCCGGCCAGGAGCCGTTGTTGTTCGCCCCCGCAACCTTGCCGGTCATCTCCGGCGGACCGCTCGCGCCCAGCGGCACGGACGCCCCCGCGCCTATGCGGTTCGTCCTCAACTGGGGCCGCCGCTACAGCCTGTGGGTGTTCAACTTCGGGCTGGCCTGCTGCGCCATCGAGTTCATCGCCTCGTCGATGAGCCAGCACGACTTCATCCGCCTCGGCGTGATCCCGTTCGCGAACGGGCCGCGTCAGGCCGACCTGATGGTCGTCTCCGGCACCGTCACGGACAAGATGGCGCCCGCCGTACGACGGTTGTACGAGCAGATGCCCGAGCCCAAGTACGTCATCTCCTTCGGCGCCTGCTCCAACTGCGGCGGACCCTACTGGGACTCCTACTCGGTCACCAAGGGCGTCGACCAGATCATCCCAGTCGACGTCTACGTGCCCGGCTGCCCGCCGCGGCCCGAGGCCTTGCTGCACGGCATCCTCAAGCTGCAGGACAAGATCGCCGGCGAACGGCTGCCGTTGCAGGCGTCCGCGAAGTCCGTACGGCCATCGGCGGCGGTGTTCCAGCGTCCCTTCGTCTCCCCGCCGCCGCAGGTGCCGCAGCACGGCGCGGTCCGGCACCGGGTCCACGGGCTGCCGCAGCCGATCCGGCTTGCTTCGTCGGTCGACCCGGCAACCGAACTCCCGACGGACTCGACGTGACCCCGGAAGAGGTCGCGGCCCGGTTGGTGGAGCTGCTCGGCGAGGGTGTCAGCTCCGAGGTGGCGTACGGCACGGCTACGGTCGACGTGCCCACCCCCCGCTGGGTCGAGGCGGTCCAGGCGGCCATCGCCGACGAGCAGATCTCAGCGACCTACTTCGACTGGCTGTCAGCGGTCGACGAGCTCGACGAAGGGTTCTCCGTCCTGGTCCACCTGTGGTCGCTGACACTGCACCACCACGTCCTGATCCGTACCCGCGTGCCTCGCGCGGCCGCCGTGCTGCCGACGCTCACCGGCGTCTTCCGTGGCGCGTCGTGGCACGAGCGCGAGACGCACGAGATGTTCGGGATCGGCTTCGACGGGCACGCGGGGCTCGTACCCCTGCTGTTGCCTGAGGGCTTCGAGGGTCATCCGCTGCGCAAGGAGTTCGTCCTGGCCAGCCGGGTGGCCAAGCCGTGGCCTGGGGCCAAGGAGCCAGGTGAGCCGGAGGATGGCACCGTTGGCCGTCGCAGGATGCTGCCGCCTGGGGTGCCGGAGCCGGGCACCTGGGGTCCCGAGGCCCCGCGATGACGACAGCGCTCGAGGTCGCGGCCAAGCTGCTCGTCGTGCTGTTGGTGTTCCTCACCGTCCCCCTGCTGGTAGGGCAGATGGAGCACAAGGCGATGGCGCACATGCAGGGCCGGCTCGGCCCGATGTACGCGGGTGGTTTCCACGGCTGGGCCCAGCTCGTCGCCGACGGCGTCAAGTTCGCCCAGAAGGAGTCGGTGGTCCCCAAGGCCGCCGACCGCAGGGTGTTCGAGCTGGCGCCGTTCGTGGCGCTGCTGCCCTACCTCATCGTGCTGATCGTCATCCCGGTCGGCCCGGGGCAGGTCGCCAGCAGCCTCGACATCGGCATCTTCTTCGCCCTCGCAGTCGTGAGCGTCGGCATCATCGGCGTGCTGATGGCCGGCTGGTCGAGTGCCAACAAGTACGCGCTGATCGGCGGTGTCCGGGCAGCCGCCCAGCTGATGGCGTACGAGCTGCCGCTGGTCCTGGCTGCCGCAAGCGCCGCGATGGCGGCCGGAACCCTGTCCCTGTCGGGTATCGCGACCGCCTGGTCCTGGTGGTGGCTGCCCTGGCAGGGCGTCGCCGCCGTGGTGTTCTTCGTCGCCGGGATGGCCGAGCTGCGCCGGCCGCCGTTCGACATGCCCTACGCCGACAGCGAGATCATCTTCGGCCCGCTGACCGAGTACACCGGCCTGCGTTTCGCGTTGTTCCTGCTCTCCGAGTACGTCGGCATCGTCGTGCTCGCGGCACTGACGACGGTGCTGTTCCTCGGCGGCTGGCGTGGACCGTTCCTCGACCACCAGCTGGGCTGGCTGTGGACGCTGATCAAGGTGCTGGGCCTGTCGTTCCTGGTGATCTGGGCCCGGGTCGCCTATCCCCGGCTCCGGGAGGACCAGCTGCAGAAGCTCGCGTGGACCGTGCTCGTACCGCTGTCCCTTCTCCAGGTCGTGGTGACCGCTGTCGTACGGGTGGCGACGGCATGAGCGGGGTCCCCGGCTCCGGCCTGGCACGCGGCCTCGCGGTGACGTTGCGGACGATGTCGCGTCCGTCGATCACCCGGCAGTACCCCGACGTCAAGCCCGACCTGCCCCCACGGTCGCGCGGCGTCATCGCCTTGTTCGAGGAGAACTGCACCGTCTGCATGCTCTGCGCCCGTGAGTGCCCCGACTGGTGCATCTACATCGAGTCGCACAAGGAGGTCGTGCCGGCCAAGGAGCCGGGCGCCCGCGAGCGCACCCGCAACATGCTCGACCGGTTCGCGATCGACTTCGCCCTGTGCATGTACTGCGGCATCTGCATCGAGGTCTGCCCCTTCGACGCGCTGTTCTGGACCCCTGAGTTCGAGTACGCCGAGTACGACGTCGGCGACCTGACCCACGAGAAGGACCGGCTGCGCGACTGGATGTGGACCGTGCCGGCACCGCCAGCCGTCGACCCGGCGGCCGAGCAGCCCAAGGAGCTGCTCGCCGCGGAGAAGGCGCTGGACAAGGCTGCCACCGCCCGTGCCGCCGCCTCCACCTCCACCTCCGCGGAGGTGGCTGCACCGGACGATCCGACGATGCCGTCGTCTGCCGAACCCGCGTCCGAACAGGCTGCCGAGTCGGACTCGGCGAGTGCGCCCGAGGATGGTGGCCCGGCGTGAGCGCCCTGCTGCTCGCGCTGCCCCAGCAGGTCGGACCTGCGCCCTCGTACGGGAGCTGGCACGGTCCGGAGGCGTTGTTCGGCTGCCTCGGCGTGATTGCCGTCGGGTCCGCACTGCTCGTCGTGACCGCCCGCAACGTCGTGCACGCGGCGCTGTGGCTGGTGGTGACCCTCGGCGCGCTGGCCGGCGGCTACCTCGTGCTGACCGCCGAGCTGGTGGCCTGGGTCCAGGTGCTGATCTACATCGGTGCCGTCGTGGTGCTGCTGCTGTTCGCGACGATGCTCACCAGGGCGCCGATCGGCAGGACGTTCGACCTCGACAGCGACAACAAGCTGCTGGCCGCGATCGTCGGGCTGGCCACGGCCGCGACCCTGGTAGTGCTGGTCGTCGACGCGTTCAAGTCCGGCTGGGTGGACGTGCAACACGCTCCCATCGGGACGGCCCAGGCTGACGGCGCCGCGGTCTTCCGGTCGTGGGTGCTGCCGTTCGAGGTCGTGTCGGTGCTGCTGCTGGCGGCCCTGGTCGGTGCGATCGTTCTGGTCCGCAAGCCCGATCCGGACGAGGCCGGCTGATGCACCTCGTCTATCCGCTGGTCGTCGCGTCGCTGCTGTTCGGTATCGGGGTCTATGGCGTCCTCGCCCGGCGCAACGTCGTCCTCGTCCTCATGTCGGTCGAGCTGATGCTCAACGCGGTCAACCTCAACCTGGTCGCGTTCGACGCCTGGTGGCGCGATGCGGCGCTGCACTCCGGCCAGGTGTTCTCGCTGTTCGTCATCGTCATCGCAGCGGCCGAGCTCGGGGTCGGGCTGGCCATCGTGCTGTCGGTGTTCCGGCACCGCTCGACGGTCGACATCGACCGGATCGACCAGCTCAGCGACCGTGAGCCAACCCCGGGCGCCCGCCGATGAGCTCCGTCGCCTGGCTGGTGCCGGGGGCACCTGCCGTGCTCGCTGCCGTTGCGCTGCTCCTCGGCCGCCGGCTCCCCGGCGGTCCGGCCGTGGTCTCGCTGCTGGGCACCCTGACCGCAACCGTGGTCGCGATCGGCCTGCTGCCGTCCGCGCTCGCCCACCCCGCCCGTACGGTCGTCCACTCCTACGTCTACACGCCGACCGGCGGGGTCGCCCTGCACGTGGGCACCTCGGTCAACGGGCTGTCGGCCGTGCTCGCGGTCATGGTCTGCCTCGTGTCCTTGCTGGTGCAGGTCTACTCGATCGGTTACCTGCACGGCGATCGCCGGCTGCCGTCCTACTTCGCCTGGGTCTCGCTGTTCACCGCGGCGATGCTGCTCGTGGTTGTGGCCAGTGACCTCCTCGAGCTCTACGTCGGCTGGGAGGTCATGGGCATCTGCTCCTACCTCCTGGTCGGTCACTACCGCGAGTCCCGCGGCGCCGGAGTTGCCGCCATCAAGGCGTTCCTGGTCACCCGGCTCGGCGACGTGGCCTTCCTGTTCGGCATCTTCGCCCTGGGCACTGCGGCGCACAGCTTCGCGATTGCCGACGTCACAAGGGTTTCCGGGCTCCCGCACGGCACGGTCGTCGCGGGGACGCTGCTGCTGCTCGGCGGTGTGGTCGGCAAGAGTGCGCAGTTCCCGCTGCAGACGTGGCTGCCGGACGCCATGGCCGGCCCGACGCCGGTGTCCGCGCTGATCCACGCCGCGACCATGGTGGCGGCCGGCGTGTTCGTGGTGGCGCGGCTCTATCCCGACTTCGCGGCCTCTCCGGTCACCATGACGGTGCTGGCCCTGTCCGCCGTCGTCACCATGCTGCTCTCGGCGCTCGCGGCTCTGGTCCAGGACGACCTCAAGCGGGTGCTCGCCTGGTCAACGGTGTCCCAGCTCGCGTACATGACCGCCGGGCTCGCGGTTGGTGGCTACCAGCCGGCGCTGTTCCACCTGCTCAACCACGCGGCCTTCAAGGCTCTGCTCTTCCTGGCAGCCGGGGCGGTGCTGCACGCCGTCGGCACCAACCTGATGAGCGAGATGGGCGGCCTCTGGCGTCGGATGCCGTTGACCTTCGTGACCTTCTGCGTCGGGGCGCTGGCGCTGGCGGGCGTGCCGCCGTTCTCGGGCGCCTTCAGCAAGGACACGATCCTCGATGCCGCCCGGCGCGTCGCGTCGGGTGACCACGCGGCCACGGGTGTCTCATCCTGGCTGGGGGTGACCGTCTACGCCGCGGGGCTGGTGACCGTCGTGCTGACCGCGCTCTACACGACCCGGATGGTTGCCCGCACCTTCCTCGGACCTCGTCATGACGACGCCGCACTCGACGACACGTCCTGGGCGATGGCTGCGCCGCTGGTGATCCTGGCCCTGCCCTCGGCCGGGCTCGGTGTCCTTGCCCTGCACCGGTTCCTGCCGACCTGGCTGCCCTCCCCGGTCGCCGGCACCTTCGGGGTCGACGTGGCGTGGGCTCCGTTGCTGCTGACCCTCGCCCTGGTCGCGGTCTCCGTCGTGGCCGTCCTTCTCCTCGTACGGGCCAAGCCTGACCGTGACCCGGCGTTGCTGCTGCGCCCGCCCGTGCGGCTGGCTCTGGCGGCCGGCCTGGGCGTCGACGCCGCCTACCGGTCCTTCGTCGTGCGCCCGGTCATGGGTCTCGCTCGCCTGGTGTTGGCCGTCGACACCGACGTGGTCGACGGCACCGTCAACGCCTCCGGCCGTACGGCGCGGTGGGCCGGCGGGGTGGTCAAGCTCACCCAGAGCGGCAACGTCCAGGCGTACGCCACCCTGATGCTGCTCGGCGTCGTCGTCCTCGCCATCGCGGTGGCGGTGCCATGAGCTGGCAGCAGGTCATCCTGGTCGGGCTGCTCGTCGTGCCGGCGATGGGCGCACTGGCAGCGGTTCTGCTGCCCCGTGCGCAGGAGTCGCGTTCTGTTCCGATCGGTATCGCGGCCAGCGGGGTAACCCTCGCCGGCACCCTGGTGCTGCTGTTCGGCTGGCTGAACAACGGAAGGGACGGCAGTTCCGGTTGGTGGGAGTCCTTCAACCACAAGACCGGCGCGGTCACGGTCACCTGCTTCGGCCTGGCCAAGCCGGGGCTGCAGTTCGTCTCCAACGAGGACTATCTGCGGCTGTGCTCGCCGCACCGCTACGGCGTCAACGTGTCGTGGCTGCACAGCATCGGGGTGCGCTTCCATCTGACCGTCGACGGGATCTCGCTGCCGCTGCTGGCCTTGACGGCGTTGCTGACGTTCCTCTGCCTGGTCTACAGCGCGAGACACCTGCCGGAGGCCGGCCGGCCGCGCGCGCTGGTCGCGCTCGTACTGCTGCTCGAGGTCGGCATGCTCGGCACCTTCCTGGCCGCCGACCTGATCGTGTTCTTCGTGTTCTTCGAGGTCGTGCTCGTCCCGATGTACTTCCTGATCGGCATCTGGGGCGGCACCGAGCGCAAGCAGTACGCGGCGACCAAGTTCATCCTCTACACCCTGCTCGGCTCGGCGTTCATGCTGCTGGGGTTCCTGGGCATCGGGCTCGCCCACCACTCGTTCGACTTCAGCCTCCTGCCGGCCGGCGGGCTGAGTCACCGGGCGCAGGACCTGTGCTTCCTCGCCCTGCTGGTCGGCTTCGGCATCAAGGCGCCGATGTGGCCGCTGCACACCTGGCTGCCGGACGCGCATACCGAGGCTCCGACGATCGGCTCCGTACTCCTCGCCGGAGTCCTGCTCAAGATGGGCACGTACGGGCTGATCCGGATCGCACTGCCCGCACTTCCCTTGGCAGCGCACGACTTTGCGCCCTACCTCGGGGTGCTGGCGACCATCGGCATCGTGTACGGGTCGCTCGTCTGCCTGGCCCAGCGCAGCCTCAAGCGCATGATCGCGTTCAGCAGCGTCGGGCACATGGGCTTCGTCCTGCTCGGCATCTCGACCCTGACGCAGGTCGGCATCAACGGCGCGCTGATCGGCAACGTGGCGCATGGCCTGATCACCGGCCTGCTGTTCTTCCTGGTCGGCTCGCTCAAGGACCGCTATCACACCGACGTCATCGACGAGATCGGCGGCGGCGCGCAGGCCAAGGTCCCCTACCTCGGCGGGCTGCTCGGCTTCACGGCCATAGCCTCGCTCGGACTGCCTGGCCTGGCCGGGTTCTGGGGCGAGATGCTCGCGCTGCTGGGCGCCTATCACCCGGCGGCCGGCCTGCCGCGCGGGCTGTTCCTCGGTCTGATGACCGCGGGCGGGATCGGCGCGGTGCTGACCGCCGGCTACCTGCTCTGGATGCTGGCCCGGGTCAACCAAGGCGTCGTCCCGCCGCAGTGGCGGCCGGTACGGATCCCCGACGCCGACCTGGTCGAGCTCGCGGTGTGGACCCCACTGGTAGTGCTGACGATCGCGATCGGCGTCTACCCCAGGCTGGTCCTCGGCCTGAGCAACGCCGCGGTCAGCGCGTTGACCGGGGGCCTGCGGTGAACCTCGCGAAGACCCAGGCCGTCGACCTGGTCGCCCTGCTGCCCGCGCTGGTCGTTGCGGGCACGGCCCTGCTGGTGCTGGTCGCCGACCTGTTCTGGCCGCCGAAACGCCGTTGGCTGTCCCTACCCCTGTCCGTCGCCGGCGTCGTCGCCGCGCTGGTGGCGGCTCTCGCGCTGAGCGGCGCCAAGCCCCGTACGACGTTCTGCCTGTCACCGGGCGCGTGCTCCTACGTGGAGGACCGGTTCGCCGTCGCGTTCCAGGTGATCGTGCTGGCGTCGACCGTCGTTGTGCTCTTGCTCGGCCGGCACGAGCTGACCGACTCCAAGCTGCCGGCGGGGGAGTACCACTTCCTGTTGCTGGCAAGCGTTGTCGGCGCCCTGACGATGGCATCGAGCCGCGACCTGCTGAGCCTGCTGGTCTCGCTGGAGGTGGTCTCGCTGCCGGCGTTCGTGCTGGTCGGCCTGCGCCGCGACGACGCCCGCTCGGCCGAGGCGGCGCTGAAGTTCTTCCTGATCTCGGTCGTTGCCACCGCCGTCACGCTCATGGGCATGAGCCTGGTCTACGGGGTCACCGGGTCGCTCCAGCTCGACCAGGTCGCGGCCGCCCTGTCCGCGCAGCCGCGGCTCCCGGTGACCTCCGCCGCCATCGTGCTGACGCTGGCCGGCTTCGCGTTCAAGGTCTCCGCCGCGCCGTTCCACGCCTGGGTTCCCGACACCTACCAGGGCGCACCGGTGCCGGTCGCGGCGTTCCTGTCGGTGGTCTCCAAGACCGCCGGTTTCGCGGGGCTGGCGTTGTTGCTGTTCGTCGGCTTCCGCCCCTACGCCGACGTGTGGGGTCCCGTCCTCGCCGTTCTCGCCGTCCTCACGATGACGGTCGGCAACCTCGTGGCGCTGCGGCAACGCCAGGCCGTACGGCTGCTCGCGTGGTCCTCCATCGCCCAGGCCGGCTACATCCTGGTGCCGCTGGGGGTCGCGGCGTCCCACCACGGCCGGGCGGTGTCCCTGGGCACGGCCGAGTCGGCACTGCTCGCCTACCTGGCGATCTACGCGGCGATGAACCTCGGCGCTTTCGCCTGCGTCATCGCAGTCGGGCGGCGCTCGCCCGGCCAGCTGCTCTCGGACTACCGGGGGCTGAGCTCCCGCCAGCCCTTGCTGGCGGTCGCGCTGGCGTTCTTCCTGGCCTGCCTGGCCGGCCTGCCGCCGGGCGTCGCCGGGCTGTTCGCCAAGCTGACCGTCTTCCGCGCCGTACTCGACGGGCACCTGCCCTGGCTCGCCGCGGTCATGGCGGTCAACACCGTGATCGCGCTGTACTACTACGTCTCGTGGGCGTTCTCGCTGTTCGGTCCCACGACCCTCGAGCCGGCGGTGCCCACCCGTACGGTGCCGGCGCTCGTCGCGTCGGCGATCGCGGTCGCGGCAGCGGTCACGGTGGCGCTGTCGGTCTACCCGGAGTGGGTGCTGCGCGCCGCGGACCTCGCCACCGGCCCCTGACCGCTCACCTCGCCCTGGACGTTTGTGGAACATCCTGGTCGTCCTGACCCGCACGATGTTCCACAAACTGGGCCCGCGTGTCCCGTTCCTCCGATGAGAGCGGCGTCAGGTCAGCGGTAGTTCTCGAACTGCAGCGGCACCCCGAAGTCCTCCCCCTTGAGCAGCGCGATCACGGCCTGCAGGTCGTCGCGCTTCTTGGACGACACCCGTACGGTCTCGCCCTGCCGCTGGGCGTTGACCCCCTTGGGCCCCGCCTCCTTGAGCTTGCGGACGATCGCCTTGGCCTTCTCGTCGTCGAGACCCTGCTTGATGGAGACGACCAGCCGTGAGTTGTTGCCCCCGGCCGGCTGGGGGTCCTCGTGGTCCAGCGACTTCAGCGAGACGCTGCGGCGGACCAGCTTCTCCTTGAACACGTCGAGCACCGCCAGCACCCGGTCGTCGGAGTTGGCCTTGATCTCGACCGCCTCGCCGGACCAGGCGATCGAGGCCCCGGTGCCCTTGAAGTCGTAGCGCTGCAGGACCTCCTTGGCTGCCTGGTTGAGGGCGTTGTCGACCTCCTGGTGGTCGACCTTGCTGACGACGTCGAACGACGAGTCGGCCACGGCGTGACTCCTTCCGGATGCTGGTGTTCTGGATGCTGGGTATGGCTTGGCGCTGGGCCCACGGCATCGGCTATTCTCATGCGTCGCCGGTCCGCCGGCGATGAGCGGGAGGTTGCCCGAGCGGCCAAAGGGAGCAGACTGTAAATCTGCCGGCTCAGCCTACGCAGGTTCGAACCCTGCACCTCCCACCGCACCCGTACGAGGCCTCCGACCGCACCCGGTCGGGGGCCTTCGTCGTACGGGCTAGGGTCGAGGTCGTGAAGCCGCGATGAAGGCAATGTTGATCCTCGCCGACCATGCCCGCGTCTCCGAGGGCAAGCTCGACGTCCTCGGCGCCGGCTGGACCCTGGCCGGGCCGGACCCGGTCACGATGGGCATCGGCGTGCTGGTCGAGGTGCCGTGGGACCAGACCAACCGCCGGCACGCGATGGTGGTCCGGCTGCTCGGCGAGGACGGCCAGCTGCACCCGCTGCCGGCACCCGACGGTGGCCCGGCCAGGGGTATCGAGGCGCACACCGACTTCGAGGTTGGCCGGCCCCCGGGCGTCGCGGCCGGCACCGCCCAGCCGTTCGCCCTCGCGCTCAACCTGGCCCAGGTGCCGCTCGCCCCGGGCAGGCGATACGAGTGGCGGCTCGAGATCGACGGCGAGACCCAGGACGACTGGCGGGTGACCTTCCAGACCCGCGGCGGACGGCCGCCAGCCGGGGCCGCGACCAGCTGGTGAGAACCGGCCCGAAGTGGTTCGTCGGGGGTGGACGCGACCGTGTAGTCTCGCCTACGCGTTCGGCCCCCTTAGCTCAGACGGCAGAGCGTCTCCATGGTAAGGAGAAGGTCTACGGTTCGATTCCGTAAGGGGGCTCCAGGAGATCGGCAGCGCTGCCTCCCACGGCATCGCGCAGATCACCGGGCGGAGTAGCTCAGCTTGGTAGAGCAAGCGGCTCATAATCGCTGTGTCGCCGGTTCAAGTCCGGCCTCCGCTACTGCGTTCCCGGCTTCGGTGACCGGCCTTTTTGGCTGCTCGCCGCCGCCCGGCTACCCTGTACCAGTCCCGCGAACTTTCAGAGAGGCACTTCCGTGGCCGCCACCGATGTCCGTCCGAAGATCACCATGGCCTGCCAGGAGTGCAAGCACCGCAACTACATCACCAAGAAGAACCGTCGCAACGACCCCGACCGGTTGTCGCTGAACAAGTTCTGCCCCAACTGCCGCTGCCACCGTGAGCACCGCGAGACCCGCTAGTCCCGCAGCTCCAGTCAGCACCGCCAGCCGTCCTCCGCACCGGGGGGCGGCTTTTGCGCGACCTGGCAGGATGGCCGCATGCCTCTGGACCCGTCCTTCATCGGGCGTACCTACCCGCCCACCCCACCGTACGAGGTCGGCCGCGAGAAGATCCGTGAGTTCGCCACCGCGATCGGGGACGCCAACCCGGCCTACGTCGACCCGGCCGCGGCCCGCGACCTCGGCTACCCGGACGTGATCGCGCCGCCGACCTTCCCCATCGTGGTCACCCTCAGCGCCGCCGAGCAGGTCGCGTTCGACCCCGAACTCGGCCTGGACTACACCCGGGTCGTCCACGGCGACCAGCGGTTCGTCTGCACCCGCCCGGTACGCGCCGGCGACCGGCTGACCGTCGTGGTCCACGTCGACAACATCAAGTCGATGGCCGGCAGCGACATCCTGACCACCCGCGGCGAGGTCTCGACGGTCGACGGCGAGCACGTCTGCACCTCCTACTCCACCCTCGTCTCCCGCGGGACGGCGTCATGACCGTCCGCTACGCCGACGTCGAGCTGGGCACCGAGCTCCCGGCGCAGTTCTTCCCGGTCACCCGCCCCGACCTGGTCCGCTACTGCGGGGCCTCCGGCGACTTCAACGTCATCCACTGGAACGAGCGGGTGGCCCGCGAGGTCGGCCTGCCCGACGTCATCGCCCACGGCATGTTCACCATGGCGACCGCCGCCCGCGTCCTCACCGACTGGCTCGGCGACCCCGGGGCGGTGCTCGAGTACGGCGTCCGCTTCACCAGGCCGGTCGTGGTCCCGGACGACGACGTCGGGGCGACGCTCGAGGTCACCGGCAAAGTCACCGAGCTCCTCGACGGCCATCGCGTACGCGTCGAGCTCACCGTGTCCAGCGCAGGCGCCAGGGTCCTCGGCCAGTCCCGAGCGGTCGTCCGGCTCACGTGAGCCAGCCCCCGGCCGAGGTCGCGGCCCTTGCCCAGCAACGCGCAGAAGCCCGTACTGCCAAGGACTTTGCCGCCTCCGACGCCTTGCGCGAGGAGATCGCGGCCGCTGGCTGGGTCGTACGCGACACCCCGGACGGCTTCACCCTCGCCCCCAAGCCGCCGTACGACGTGCTCGCGTCCGTCGCCGACCTGCCCGACCGAACCGGGGAGCAGGACCAGCGGCCGGCAACGGTCAGCGTCCTGGTCGAGGGCTGGCCCGAGGACCTGCGTACCTGCGTCGAGGCGTTGGTCGAGCACGTGCCGCCCGGCGTCGTGGTGCAGGGGCTCGACCTCGGCAACGTCGACGGCGCTGGCGACATGCTGCACGAGCTGGCCCTGGCTCACCCGGGGCTGATCGAGGAGCTGCACGTCGAGCGGCCGGCCGGCTGGGCGCAGGCCCGGGCCGCGCTGCTCCGCCACGACGTCGCCAGGATCCACGTCTGGTTCGACCCGTCGACGGTGATCGAGGGGGACGCGCTGGGGCCGGTGATCGCCGCCTTCGACGACCCGACGGTGGCGGGGACCGGCTGGCGAGGAGTGAACGTCGACCTGGCCGACGAGTGGCGGTCCTTCGTCGACGCGGGTCCGGGAGACGTCGATGCCATCCTTGGCTACCTGTTCGCCTTCCGCCGCTCGGCCGGGCTCGCGGTCGGCGGCCCGCACCCCAAAGCCCGGTTCTACCGCAACGCCGACATGGAGTTCAGCCTGATGCTGCGCGAGGCCGGCGCCGCCGACGGCACCGGCCGGCTGGTCGTGCCCGCCGCCGACCTGCCCGTACGGCAGGCCCGGCACCACGGCTACCACGACTCCGACCCGGCGATGCGCGACGCCGAGTCGGCCAAGACGTATGGCCGGCTGCTGCAGCGGTTCCGGGGCCGGAAAGATATTCTCGCTCCTCGGGGTTGACGAGTGCAGTGATTGACCACTAACTTAGGGGCCATGGCGATGACAGCGGTACGGATGGGCGCGGACGAGCGACGCGGGCTGGTCGTCAAGGCCGCGCTGACCGAGTTCGCGCGCAGCGGTTTCGCCGGGACCTCGACGGAGGCCGTCGCCAAGCGGGCCGGCATCAGCCAGCCCTACATCTTCCGGCTGTTCGCCACCAAGAAGGACCTGTTCATCGCCGTCATCACCAGCTGCTACGACCGCATCTACAACGCCTTCCTTGCCGCAGCCGACGGCAGGGTGGGCGAGGAGGCGATGCAGGCAATGGGTGCCGAGTACGGCGTCCTGCTGCAGGATCGCGAGCTCCTGCTGGCGCAGATGCACGCCTATGCCGCCTGCGACGACCCCGAGATCCGCGAGGTCACCCGCACCGGCTACCGCCGACTGTGGCTGCTGGTCCAGCGGGCGACCGGCCTGCCGGACGAGGCCGTCGTCGACTTCTTCGCCAGGGGCATGCTGATCAACGTCGCGGCCGCCATGGATCTGCCGAAGCTGGACGAGCCCTGGGCCGCCACCCTGATCCAGCTCACCTGCCCTGACCTGGCCGAGTAGGACCCCTCAACTTCGCTGTCCCTGCCCACCCATGACTCTTGAAGTTAGTGTGCAATCACTGCATTGGAGGACGACATGAGCTCCACCACTCTCTCCACCGGGCGGCCGCCCAGTGCCGCCGCCCCACGGGCCGCTGTCTGGGCCTTCGTCGTCACGGCCATCGCGCTGTTCATGGTCTCGCTCGACAACCTGGTCGTGACCATGGCGCTGCCGGCCATCCGCAAGGAGCTGCACGCCGGCATCCAGGGCCTCGAGTGGACGGTGAACGCCTACACGCTCACCTTCGCCGTCCTGCTGCTCACCGGCGCCACCCTCGGTGAGCGGTTCGGCCGCCGCCGGCTCTTCGTGGGCGGCATCGTGCTCTTCACGCTGGCCTCCGCAGCCGCGGCGCTCGCGCCGAACATCGGCACCCTGGTCGCCGCCCGTGCTGTCCAGGGCGTCGGCGGCGCCGTGGTCGTCCCCCTCACCCTGACCCTGCTCTCGCACGCCGTACCTCCGGAGAAGCGCGGCCTCGCGCTCGGTGCCTGGGGCGCCGTCGGCGGTCTCGCCATCGCGATCGGGCCGCTGGTCGGCGGGGCCGTCGTCGAGGGCGCCTCGTGGCAGTGGATCTTCTGGCTGAACGTCCCGATCGGCGTCATCCTGGCCCCGCTCGCCTGGCGGATGCTCGGCGAGAGCCACGGCCCCTCGAGCAAGCTCGACCTGCCCGGCGTCGGCCTGGCCAGCGCCGGTCTGTTCGGCATCGTCTTCGGCGTCATCCGCGGCAACAGCGTCGGCTGGACCAGCGGCCAGGTGCTGACCGCCCTGATCGTGGGGACCGCCCTCACCGCAGCGTTCGTCGGCTACGAGCTCCGGACCACGCAGCCGATGCTGCCGATGGGCCTGTTCCGCAGCCGCGGCTTCGCCGCCACCAACCTGGCCAGCCTGTTCATGTTCTTCGGGATGTTCGGCTCGATCTTCCTGCTGGCGCAGTTCCTGCAGACCGTGCAGGGCTACAGCCCGCTCGACTCCGGGCTGCGCACCCTGCCGTGGACCGCGATGCCGGTCTTCGTCGCCCCGATCGCCGGAGCGCTGTCGGACAAGATCGGCGGCCGGCCGCTGCTGGTGACCGGACTGGCGATGCAGGCGACCAGCCTGGCCTGGATGGCGAGCGTCACCAGCGTCCACGTCGCCTACTCCAGCCTGGTGCCGCCGTTCATCCTGGGCGGCGTCGGCATGGGGCTGTTCTTCGCCCCGGTCGCCAACGTCGTGCTCTCCTCGGTCCGCCGGGACCAGGAGGGCATCGCCTCCGGCACCAACAACGCCATCCGCGAGCTCGGCGGCGTGTTCGGCATCGCCGTCCTCGCCTCGATCTTCACCGCCCGGGGTGGCTACACCTCAGGCCACGCGTTCGTGAGCGGCCTGGTCCCCGCGCTGTGGGTGGGTGCGGTCATCGTCGCCCTGGGTGCGGTCAGTGCGACGTTCATCCCCGGCCGGGCGCGCTCGATCGAGGTGCCGGAGCAGGCTGAGGAGCGTCAACCCCTGGCGGCCTCGGCCAGCACGTCGGCCATCCGGGAGACGCCCTTGACCAGGTCGTCGTCGCCCAACGCGTAGGACAACCGGAAGTAGCCCGGCGTCCCGAACGCCTCACCTGGCACCACCGCGACCTCGGCCTCGTCGAGCAACAGCTCGGCGAGGCCGGCGGACGTCTGGACCGTGCGGCCGCGCAGCGTGGTGCCGTACAGAGCCTTGACCGACGGAAAGACGTAGAACGCGCCGAGCGGCTCGGGGCAGGCCACGCCGACAATCTCGTTGAGCATCTTGACCATGATCCGGCGACGCCGGTCGAACGCGGTGCGCATCTCGTCCACCGCAGTGAGGTCACCGCTGACCGCCGCCAGGGCCGCGTACTGGGCGACGGTGTTGACGTTGCTGGTCAGATGCGACTGCAGGTTGGTGGCGGCCTTGGTCACGTCGGCCGGGCTGATCATCCAGCCCACCCGCCAGCCGGTCATCGCGTAGGTCTTGGCCACCCCGTTGACGACGATGCAGGTGTCGGCGAGCTCCGGGACGGCGACCGGCATGCTGACCGCCTCGGCGCCGTCGTAGGTCAGGTGCTCGTAGATCTCGTCCGCGACGACCCAGATGCCGTGCTCGACCGCCCACCGGCCGATCGCCTCGACCTGGTCCCGCGGATAGACGGCGCCGGTCGGGTTGGATGGCGAGCAGTAGAGCAGCACCTTGGTACGCGGTGTGCGGGCGGCCTCGAGCTGCTCGACGGTCGCCAGGTAGCCGGTCGTCTCGTCGGTGAGCACGTCGACCGGGATGCCGCCGGCGAGCGCGATGGCCTCCGGGTAGGTCGTCCAGTAGGGCGCGGGCAGCAGCACCTCGTCGCCCGGGTCGAGCAGCGTGGCGAAGGCCTGGTAGACCGCCTGCTTGCCGCCGTTGGTGATCACGACCTGGGACGCCTTGACCTCGTAGCCGGAGTCCCGCAGGGTCTTGGCCGCGACCGCCTCGCGCAGGACCGGCAGCCCTGCCGCCGGGGTGTAGCGGTGCGACGCCGGCCTGCGGGCGGCCTCGATAGCCGCCTCGACGATCGCCGCGGGGGTGGCGAAGTCGGGCTCGCCGGCGCCGAAGCCGATCACGTCGGCACCGGCCGCCTTGAGCGCCTTGGCCTTGGCGTCCACCGCGAGCGTGGCGGACTCGGCGATCGCGCCGATGCGCCGGGAGACGCGGGAGTGCTGTTGGCCAGGGGCGGCGGAGGAGGACGTCATGACGCCATTGTCCTACCGGGCAGGGACGGGTCCAGCCGCTATCTCGCACTCTGGGTCGCGCCCGCGCGCCCCGCGGCCGTTCGACCCGGAAGCGCCGGTCGACGTACACTTGCCGACGTTCGGGCGATCCGCCCTCGCTCTGGCGTGCCGTCTGGCGTCCGGCCGAGCGCCGTCCGTACGGAGGGCAGTAGCTCAATTGGTCAGAGTCCCGGTCTCCAAAACCGGTGGTTGGGGGTTCGAGTCCCTCCTGCCCTGCACGAACAAGCAAGGCGAGGGCCCGCAGGAACGGTCCTCACCCGGTGGATCGTTAAGTGCCAGACAAGTCAGCCAAGCTCAACGTTGAGAGTGCGAGGACGCGTGACCGAGACCCGAACCGGCGGCCTGGCCGAGCGGAGCCGCCCGACACCGGGCAGGCGTGCCGGCCGCAACCCGGTTGTCTTCACCCGCGAGGTCGTCGCCGAGCTGCGCAAGGTGATCTGGCCGACCCGCCAGGAGCTGATCACCTACACCTCGGTGGTCATCGTCTTCGTCAGCTTCATCATCGCCCTCGTCTACGGCTTGGACTACGCCTTCACCTGGCTGGTCCTGCAGGTCTTCGGCTGACCCGACCCGTTCACCCCCACCCACCCGCTCGTTCACCCCCACCCACCCGCTCCCCGTACCAGGACAGGACAGGAAATCTCGTGTCTGACGCTCCGCTGACCGCCGAGACCGGCGACCCGTTCGCGACCGACGATCTTGCCGGCGCCGCGGTCTCCGAGCAGGCCGAGGCGCTCGACGTGACCGACACGGACGCCTCCCTGGTCCCCTCGAGCGAGGGCGGGGACGCCCCGGCCAGCGCCGAGGAGCTCGGTGACGGTGGCAACGAGGACGCCGATGCCGGCTACGTCGGCCCGGACGGCCTGGCCTCGGAGAGTGACGAGGTGCTCGACCTGACCGACGCGCCCGCTGACGACTCCTACGAGGAGTTCCGTCGTCAGCTGGCCGCCCTGCCAGGCGACTGGTACGTCGTGCACTGCTACGCGGGCTACGAGAACCGGGTCAAGAGCAACGTCGAGTCGCGCATCGGGTCGCTCAACATGGAGGACTACATCTTCCAGATCGAGGTCCCGACCGAGGACGTCGTCGAGATCAAGAACGGCAAGCGGGCCAACGTGACCCGCAAGAAGTACCCCGGCTACGTCTACGTGCGCATGGAGCTGACCGACGAGTCCTGGTCGGCGGTCCGCAACACCCCCGGTGTCACCGGCTTCGTCGGCCTGACCACCAAGCCCTCGCCGCTCTCGCTCGACGAGGTTGCGCCGATCCTGGCTCCCGAGCCCAAGGTCGAGGCGGGCGCGGTCAAGACCAAGACCAAGCTGGTCGACTTCGAGGTCGGCGAGTCGGTCACCGTCATGGAGGGCCCGTTCGCGACCCTCCCGGCCACCATCAACGAGATCAACATCGACGCCCAGAAGCTCAAGGTGCTCGTGTCGATCTTCGGCCGCGAGACGCCGGTGGAGCTCAACTTCTCCGACGTCGCCAAGATCTGACCCAGCCCGTATCCAGCAAGAAGGAACTGAAATGCCCCCCAAGAAGAAGCTGTCAGCGATCATCAAGCTGCAGATCAAGGCCGGCCTCGCGACCCCCGCGCCGCCGGTCGGTCCCGCACTGGGCCAGCACGGCGTCAACATCATGGAGTTCTGCAAGCAGTACAACGCGGCCACGGAGTCCCAGCGCGGCGACATCGTCCCGGTCGAGATCTCGGTGTACGAGGACCGGTCGTTCACCTTCGTCACCAAGACCCCGCCGGCCGCGCGGCTGATCCTCAAGGCCGCCGGGATCGAGAAGGGCTCCGCCGTCCCGCACAAGACCAAGGTCGCCTCGCTGACCGGCGCCCAGGTCCGCGAGATCGCCGAGACCAAGATGGCCGACCTCAACGCAAACGACGTCGACGCGGCCATCAAGATCATCTCCGGCACCGCCCGCTCGATGGGCATCACGGTCTCGGACTGATCCACCCGACCGGCGCGTTGTAAGGCTCGTACGACGTCTCGTGGGAGGGCCAGGCCGGCCCGCTAACCACACCTTCAGCCGAACAGGAGCACGACATGAAGCGCAGCAAGGCCTACCTCGAAGCCGCCGCCAAGATCGACGGCGACAAGCTCTACGCGCCGCTCGACGCGGTTCGGCTCGCCAAGGAGACCGGCAAGGTCGCGAAGTTCGACGCCACCGTCGAGGTCGCCATCCGGCTGGGCGTCGACCCGCGCAAGGCCGACCAGATGGTCCGTGGCACGGTCAGCCTGCCGCACGGCACCGGCAAGACCGCCCGCGTCGCGGTGTTCGCGACCGGCGAGCGTGCTGAGGCCGCCCGTGCGGCCGGCGCCGACTTCGTCGGGTCCGACGACCTCATCGACCTGGTCGCCGGCGGCATGCTCGACTTCGACGCCGCCGTGGCAACCCCCGACCTCATGGGCAAGGTCGGCCGGCTCGGCCGCGTCCTGGGCCCGCGTGGCCTGATGCCCAACCCCAAGACCGGCACTGTCACCAACGACGTGGCCAAGGCCGTCGAGGAGATCAAGGGCGGCAAGATCGAGTACCGCGTCGACCGTCAGGGCAACCTGCACGTGATCATCGGCAAGTCGAGTTTCTCCGACGTCCAGCTGGTCGAGAACTACGCGATGGCCATCGACGAGATCGTCCGGGCCAAGCCGTCGGCCTCCAAGGGCAAGTACCTCAAGAAGATCGCCTTCTCGACCACGATGGGCCCGTCCATCCCGGTCGACACGACCAAGCTGCGCAACCTGCTCGAGGAGACTCCGGCCGGCTGAGCCGGGTTCCGCGTTTCTGACCCCTTCTGCGACGCCTCCACCGATACTGGTGGGGGCGTCGTGGCCGTCCGGCGACCTGCCGTACGGCCCCTCGCGGACGAGTCAGAGGCTGGACGCAGACATGGGTGACCCGACATGAACCGCCGGTACGCCGTCCCTGCCCTGCTGCTGGCGGCCTGCACGGCGGTCACCGGTTGCGGCGGGGCTTCCGCCACGTCCTCGCCGCCGGCTGCGTCCCGGACGAGCGCGTCGACCAGCGCCGCCCCCGTCAAGGTGACGGCGGCGAACAAGGCACTCACCGCCGGTGCCGCCAAGCTGGCCGCCGCAGGCAGCGCCAAGGTCGACGGCACGATCGTCACCAAGCCGACCGGTGTGGGCGCAGCGCTGACGCTGCACTTCGCCGGCAAGGAGCGCTGGAGTCCAAGCCAGGCAGCCGATCTGACCCTGACGGGGGTGCACGTCGCCGGCACGGCGGTCGGCACCGCGCGGATGCTGGTGACCGACCAGGCGATCTACGTCAAGCTGCCGATGCTGTCGTCGCTGCTGCACAAGCCGTGGGCCAAGATCTCGTTCAAGGACTCGACCTCCATCGGCGGCGTCGACCTCGGCCAGTTCGCCGGCCAGGCCCAGCAGCTCCAGCCGGTGCAATACCTCTCGATGCTGGCGTCCTCCGCCAACGTCAAGCCGGTCGGGAAGCCCGTCACCATCGACGGGGTGTCCACCCGGCACTACACCGGCACCGTCGACCTGCAGAAGGCGCTGGCCGCCCTGCCTCACGTCTCCGAGGTCTGGAGCAAGCTCGCGACCAGCGAGGGACTCAAGGCCGTACACCTGGACGCCTGGCTCGACAGTGCCAACCGCCCGCGCAAGCTCACGATGACGCTGTCCTCGGCTGCGCTGTCGCTGACGGTCAACCTGCACCTGAGCTCGTACGGCGTGAAGGTCGTCCTCACGACCCCGCCGTCGGGCCAGACCCTGGACCTCACCAAGGGTCTGCTCGGCAGCCTGGGCTGACCCGCCGGACGCCCGGCGCGCCTGCTGTGACACCGTGGAACCGATGATTGCTGAGCCCCCGCAGGTCCGGCTGCCGGCCGACGACCACGTCCACAGCCAGTTCTCGTACGACACCGGCGAAGCCGCGTCCATGCGCGAAGCCTGCGAGCAGGCGGTCGCCATGGGCCTGCCGTCGGTCGCCTTCACCGAGCACGTCGAGCTTCTCGATCCCGGCGCGGGCGACGCACTCTCCTCGGCCGCCATGGCCGGCGTGACCGTCGGCTACGGCGGCCGCGTTCGGCCGCTGGATGTGGAGGCCTACCTGGCCAGCATCGACGAGTGCCGGCAGCGCTACCCCTCGCTGCGGGTGCTGTCGGGCGTCGAAGCGGGCCAGCCGCACCTGTTCGGGGCGAGCCTGGCCACCCTGCTGGGCGGCGGCCGGTTCGACCGGGTGCTGGGGTCCTGCCACGCCCTCGTTCACGACGGCGCCCTGGTCGAGGTCGGCAGCCTGTACCACGTGATGTCGGTCGAGGACGCGGTGCGCCGGTACTTCGCCGAGGTGCTCGCGGTCGTCGAGGGCAGTGACGCGTTTCAGGTGCTGGCCCACGTCGACTTCATCGCCCGCTACCTGCCGAGAGCGGGCGGCTACGACGGCGCAGCGTACGAGGAGGAGTACCGCGCAATCTTCCGTGCGCTGGCCAGGTCCGGGCGCGCCCTCGAGCTCAACACGAAGAGCCGGCTGGCCTCCGTCGACCAGCTGCGGTGGTGGTACGAGGAGGGCGGAGAGGCCGTGTCGTTCGGCAGCGACGCCCATGTGCCGTGGGGGGTCGGCGACGGCTTCGCCCAGGCCGTGGCGATGGCCGAGGCCGCGGGCTTCCGGCCGGGACGGCACCCGTACGACTGGTGGCGCCGGTGAGATCCCGGCCCGGTTTGGCGCAGCGTCCGCCCACCCCGTAGTGTTGACCCTGCCCAAGACCGCCGGTTGCCCTCCTGTGATTCCACAGGAAGGCCGAAGGCCCCGCTTCCCAGCGGGCGGCCCGCGCAGGAGTTCGTTGCAGTTGCCTGCTCCCGAGCAGGTTGCCGCCCCGTGCGCTGCGCCGGGGCGTTCGTTGTGTCACGGGACCTCCGAGGAATGCCTCCACCGGCGCCGCACCCCGGAAGGAGGCCCATGGCAAGGCCTGACAAGGTGACCGCGGTCGCCGAGATCGCGGATGGTTTCCGCGACTCCAACGCCGCCGTCCTCACCGAGTACCGCGGCCTCACGGTGGCTCAGCTCAAGACGCTGCGCCGCACCCTGGGGTCCGACACGACCTATGCGGTCGTCAAGAACACCCTGACCAAGCGGGCCGTACGGGAGTCCGACATCCCGACCGACGCCGCTGACGCTCTCGAGGTGCTCCTCGAGGGGCCGACCGCCATCGCGTTCGTCGGCGGCGACCCGGTCGAGGCGGCCAAGGGGCTGCGCGACTTCGCCAAGACCAACCCGCTGCTGATCATCAAGGGTGGCGTGCTCGACGGGAAGGCGCTCTCCGCGGACGACATCCGCAAGCTCGCCGACCTGGAGAGCCGAGAGGTGCTGCTGTCCAAGATGGCCGGCGCGCTGCTCGCGTCGCTGTCCAACGCCGCCGCACTGTTCCAGGCCCCACTGGCCAAGGCTGCCCGGCTGACCGAGGCACTGCGGCAGAAGGCAGAGGCCGACCCCAGCATCCTGCGCGGGGGAGCCGGCACGCCGGCGCCCGTCACGGTTGCCGAGGTCGCGCAGGCGGCCGAGCCGGAGGCTGCAGAGCCCGAGGCCCCTGCCGCCGAGGTCGCGGAGGCCCCAGCGGCCGAGGCGCAGGTCGCCAGCGAGACGACCGAGCCCACGGCTGACCCCGAGGTCTGATCGGCGCCGGCCGACACCCCCACCGATCGACAGCAGCACACCGCATCTGCCAACAGCATCAGCCACACCACACCAGACACACGACATCAGGACCACGACGAAGGGAACCCGCCACCATGGCGAAGCTCAGCACTGACGAGTTGCTCGACGCGTTCAAGGAAATGACCCTGATCGAGCTCTCCGAGTTCGTGAAGCAGTTCGAGGACACCTTCGGCGTCACCGCTGCCGCGCCGGTCGCGGTCGCGGCTGCCGGTGGCGGCGGCGCTGCCGCCCCCGCCGAGGCCGAGGAGGAGAAGGACGAGTTCGACGTCGTCCTCGAGGCCGCAGGCGACAAGAAGATCCAGGTCATCAAGGAGGTCCGCGCGCTCACCAGCCTCGGCCTCAAGGAGGCCAAGGACCTCGTCGACGAGGCGCCGAAGACCGTCCTGGAGAAGGTCAACAAGGACGCGGCCGAGAAGGCGAAGGCCGCTCTCGAGGGCGCCGGCGCCACCGTCACCGTCAGGTAGCACCTGCACCAGACCGTCGCTGCACCGCGAGGGGCGGGTCACCGGGAGACCGGTGGCCCGCCTCTGCTCATGACCCGCCGACTCTCGGCCGGCCCCCCGGTAACGCTTCCGGTGCCGGTCAGCCGGTGTTTCACCCGCTCGGTGCTTGACGTGGGAACAAAGTGGCGGGACTCTCTCGTTGCGAAGCGTGATGCCGAGTCGTTGGGCGGTCACATCAGACTTCAGAGGGGACCGATTTCTGGTCCTGGACAGCAGTGTGGCAACTCGCTACACTGCACTTTTGCCGTGCCATCCCACCTCCCCCGTCCCGGGGAGTGGTGTGTCATGTGCCCACCGCACCCACATCCAGCTTGACGCACGACCCGCTCGCCCCCGCACGACCCACAGCTGAACACCAGCGCCGCCGCGTACTTCGCTCGGAAGGACACCTCTTGGCAGCCTCGCGCTCGTCTCGCATCTCGTTCGCCAAGATTCGAGAGCCACTGGAGGTCCCGAACCTCCTTGCTCTGCAAGTTGACAGCTTTGACTGGCTTCTCGGTAACGATGCGTGGAAGACCCGCCTCGTTGCCTCGCAGAAGGCCAACCGGGACGACGTCAACAGCGTCTCGGGCCTCGAGGAGATCTTCGAGGAGATCAGCCCGATCGAGGACTTCTCGGGTTCCATGTCCCTGTCGTTCCGCGACCACCGGTTCGAGCCTCCGAAGTACTCCATCGAGGAGTGCAAGGACAAGGACATGACCTACTCCGCCCCGATGTTCGTCACGGCGGAGTTCACCAACAACACCACTGGCGAGATCAAGAGCCAGACGGTGTTCATGGGCGACTTCCCGCTCATGACCAACAAGGGCACCTTCGTCATCAACGGCACCGAGCGGGTCGTCGTGTCCCAGCTGGTCCGCTCGCCCGGTGTCTACTTCGACCGCACCCTGGACAAGACCTCCGACAAGGAGCTGTTCGCGTGCAAGGTCATCCCGAGCCGCGGTGCCTGGCTCGAGTTCGAGATCGACAAGCGTGACGCCGTCGGCGTCCGCATCGACCGCAAGCGCAAGCAGAGCGTCACGGTGCTGCTGCGCGCCCTGGGTTGGACCAACGAGCAGATGCTCGAGCGGTTCGGCGAGTACGAGTCCTTCCGGCTCACCCTGGACAAGGACCACACCACCACCCAGGACGAGGCGCTGCTCGACATCTACCGCAAGCTGCGTCCCGGCGAGCCGCCGACCCGCGAGAGCGCACAGACGCTCCTCGACAACCTCTACTTCAACGGCAAGCGCTACGACCTGGCCAAGGTCGGCCGCTACAAGGTCAACCGCAAGATCGGGTTGTCGCTGCCGTCGACGCAGGGTGTGCTGACCGAGGACGACATCGTCGGGAC
>JAWWOO010000061.1:0-13442 GCA_033851545.1 Frankiales bacterium
TCTCGAGCTCCTGGTGGGCGGCGATCAACGTGAGCGCACCCGGGGCCTCGTAGATCTCGCGGCTCTTGATGCCGACCAGCCGGTCCTCGACCATGTCCAGCCGTCCGACACCCTGGGCGCCGGCCCGGGCGTTGAGCAGCTGAATGGCTTCGAGCATGGTGACCGGCTTGCCGTCGATGGCCACGGGCGCCCCAGCTGCGAAGGTGATCACAACCTCGTCGGCCTCGCGCGGGGTGGCCGGGTCAGCGGTGTAGTCGTAGACGTCCTCGATCGGCGCGTTCCACGGGTCCTCCAGGAAGCCGGTCTCGACCGCCCGGCCCCACACGTTCTGGTCGATGGAGTAAGGCGACTTCTTGTTGACGTCGATCGGCAGCTCACGCTCGGCGGCGAACGCGATGGCCTTGTCGCGCGTCATGCCGGAGTCGCGTACGGGCGCCAGGCAGACCAGGTTCGGAGCGAGGTTGGCCAGCCCGACCTCGAAGCGGACCTGGTCGTTGCCCTTGCCGGTGCAGCCGTGCGCCACGAGATCTGCGCCATAGCTCTTGGCCACCGCGGCCATGTGCTTGACGATGACCGGACGGGACAGGGCGGAGACCAGCGGGTAGCGGCCCATGTAGAGGGCGTTGGCAAGCAGCGCAGGCCGGCAGAACTCGTCGGCGAACTCGTCCTTGGCGTCGACCACGATCGACTCGACGGCACCGCAGTCGAGCGCCCGCTGGCGGATGACGTCCATGTCCTCACCGCCCTGGCCGACGTCCGCGGCGACCGCGATGACCTCGGCTCCGGTCTCGGCGGCGATCCAGCCGATGGCGACGGACGTGTCGAGCCCGCCGGAGTAGGCGAGGACGACCCGCTTGGGGCTGCTCATGAGATGTGCTCCTGTCGGTGATCCGGTGGTCCGGGGTGCTGATCGGTCGTACGGGTGGGTGTGGCTCGTGAGGGCTCAGCCGCGGCCCTCGGCCAGGGAGACCAGTCGCTCGACGACGTCGGCGCCGACCGACGTGCCGGGTCGCCCGCGGCAGATGAGCAGCACGGTGTCGTCGCCGGCCACGGTGCCCATCACCTCTGCTGGGGGCGTGCGGTCCAACGCGGACGCGAGCAGGTGCGCTCCCCCGGGTGGGGTGCGCAGGACGACCAGCTGACCGGACGCCTCCGCCGAGATCAGCAGCTCCTCGAGCAGTCGGGCGAGCCGGGCGTCCGGGTCGGCGTTGTCGAACGGCCTGAGCCGGGCGCCACCGGTCGGCACCGCGTAGGCCTGGCCGCCGTCGGGCTGGCGGACCTTCTCGGCCCCCAGGTCCTCGAGGTCGCGACTCAGGGTCGCCTGGGTCACGGAGACGCCCTCTTGGGAGAGCAGCTGGGCCAGCTCGCCCTGGGAGTGCACCCGCGTCCGCTCGAGCAGCGCGGCGACCCGCGCCTGGCGGGCGGCCTTGGTCGCCGGTATGGCCGGTATGGCCGGCGAGGCCGCCACGGGAGGGGATTGGCTCATGGCGTGCCGTCGACGAGGTAGGCCAACAGCGCCTTCTGTACGTGCAGCCGGTTCTCGGCCTGGTCCCAGACCGCTGAGTGCTCGCCGTCGATGACGCTCGCCGCGATCTCCTCGCCGCGGTGCGCCGGCAGGCAGTGCAGCACCAGCACGTCGTCGTTGGCTGCGGCCACTGCCCGCTCGTCGAGGGTGTACGGCTGGAAGACCAGCTGGCGGGTGTCGCTCTCCTCCTCCTGGCCCATCGACGCCCAGACGTCGGTGTAGAGGATGTCTGCCCCGGTCGCTGCCTCGAGCGGGTCGTGCGTGACGACGGCCGCGCCGCCGGTGCGCTCGCCGATCTGGTTGGCCCGCCCCACGACCTGCGCGATCGGTTCGTAGCCGGCCGGGGATGCCACGCGTACCCGCATGCCCGCCGCGGCACCGGCCAGCAGCAGGGAGTGCGCCATGTTGTTGCCGTCGCCGAGGTAGGCGAGCGTCAGTCCCGACAGGCCACCCTTGTGCTCGCGGATGGTGAGCAGGTCGGCCAGCGCCTGGCACGGGTGGGCGTAGTCGGTCAGCGCATTGACCACCGGCACGCTGGCGGCCGCCGCGAGCTGCTCGATCCGGTCCTGGCCGAAGGTGCGGATGACGATCGCCGAGACGTAGCGGGAGAGCACCTTGGCGGTGTCCTCGATCGTCTCGCCCCGCCCGAGCTGGGTGCTCCGCGCGTCGACGATGATCGGGTGACCACCGAGCTCGGCGATGCCGGCCTCGAAGGACAGCCGGGTGCGGGTCGAGGGCTTCTCGAAGATCACGGCCACCGACTGCGGCCCGGCCAGCGGCTTGGCAGAGAAGCGGTCGAGCTTCATCTTGTCGGCCAGGTCGAGCACCTGCTCGAGCTCGGCCGGACTCAGGTCGTCGTCCACGAGGAAATGGCGCAGCGTCATGGCGTGAGGGCCTCTCTGGCCGGGCCGCGGGGGTGCCCCGCCGGGCAGGCCACGGCTGGGCTGCTCGGGCTGATCGGGCTGCTCTGGCCGGTCATGGCGCCGGCCGGGAGGGACGGGCGGGCCCGCCGATCAGCTCGGCGACCCGACGGACGAGCTCGTCGACGGCGAACGGCTTGACGAACACCATCCCGGCGCCGAGCAGCCGCTCGAGGTCGGAGACCGCGTCGACCCGGCCGGTGACCACGATGACCGGCACCCCGGACAGCACCGGGTCGCTGCCCAGCTCCTCGAGCACACGTACGCCGCCGAGGTCGGGCATCATCACGTCGAGCAGGATGAGCGCCGGTGGGGAGTCCAGCGCACTGCGCAGCCCGGCCATGCCGTCGGAGGCTGTGGACACCTCGTAGCCCTCGGCGGTCAGCAGGGTGTGCAGCAGCCCCCTGACGCTGGGATCGTCCTCGACGACAAGCACAGCAGGTCCGGTCATGAGCCGACCCTAATGCCGTCGAGCTCTTGCTGGGCAATGGCCAGGATTTGCGGCAGCGCGTCGACGAATTCCTGGCACTCCGCTGCCGTGATCACCAGCGGCGGCGCGAGCCGGATCGCGTCCGGAGTCACGGCGTTGACGAGGAAGCCGGCGCCCCGGCAGGCCCGCTCGACCTGGACGGACACCTCGCCTGCCAGGACCAGCGCCCGCCACAGTCCGCGCCCCCGTACGCCGAGCAGCAGCGGGTGGCGTACGGCGGCGAGTCCTTCGGCGAAGGCGTCGCCCACCGCACGGACCTGGGCCAGCAGGCCGTCGGCCTCGATGACGTCGAGCACGGTCAGCGCGGCGGAGACGGCGACCAGGTTGCCGCCGAAGGTGCTGCCGTGGTCGCCGCGCTGGAAGGCGGTGGCCGCCGTCCCGATGCCGATGCAGGCGCCGATCGGAAGGCCGCCGCCCAGCCCCTTGGCCAGGGTCAGCACGTCCGGCAGCACCCCGTCGGCCTGGTGCGCGTACCAGTGGCCCGTGCGCCCGATCGCGCTCTGCACCTCGTCGAGCCACAGCAGCGCGCCGGCGGAGTCGCAGACAGCCCGCGCTGCCGCGAGGTAGCCGTCGGGCGGCGGGATCACGCCTGCTTCGCCCTGGGTCGTCTCGAGCAGGACAGCAGCCGTGTGCTCGTCAACTGCCGCAGCCAGCGCGTCGGCGTCGCCGTAGGGGACGAAGACCACGTCGGTCCCGTACGGCCCGAAGGGGTCACGGATCGAGGCCTTGCCGGTCAGGGAGAGGGCGCCGAGGGTCCGACCGTGGAAGCCGTGGTCGGCGGCGACGATCCGGCGGCGCCCCGTGCCCTGGCCGTGCCGCAGCACGAGCTTGAGTCCCGCCTCGTTGGCCTCGGTGCCGGTGCTGCAGAAGAACACCCGAGCCGGTGCGTCCGCGGGCGTGTCGAGCAGGCCGGTCAGCCGCTCGGCGAGCCGGAGGCCGGGCTCGTGCAGGTAGAGGTTGCTGGTGTGCGCCAAGGTGGCCACCTGCCGGGAGACCGCGTCGACGATCGCCGGGTGTGCGTGGCCGAGGGAGGAGACCGCGATGCCGGCCAGCAGGTCGAGGTAGTCCTTGCCGTCGGCGTCCCAGAGCCGGCAGCCCTTGCCCTGGACCAGCGCCACCGGCGGAGTGCCGTAGTTGGGCATCATCACCGCCTCCCACCGGGCGCTGAGCTCGGCGTAGGCCGTCATGACGGCACCTCCTCGGTGGGAACCACCATGGTGCCCACGCCTTCGTCGGTGACGACCTCGAGCAGCAGCGCGTGCGGGACCCGGCCGTCGAGCACGTGGGCCCGCGGGACGCCGCCCTCGACGGCGCGGACGCAGGCCTCCATCTTGGGGATCATGCCGGTCGACAGGGTGGGCAGCAGCAACCGCAGCTGGTCGGTGGTCAGCTCGCTGATCAGCTCCTCGCTGGCCGGCCAGTCGGCATAGAGCCCCTCGACGTCGGTCAGCACGATCAGCTTCTCGGCCTGGAGCGCGACGGCAAGGGCAGCCGCAGCAGTGTCGGCGTTGAGGTTGTAGATCTGGCCGTCCTCGCCCCGCCCGATCGTGGCGACCACCGGGATCCGCTGGGCCTCGAGCAGAGCGACGACCGTGGCCGGGTCGACCAGCGAGACGTCCCCCACCTGACCGAGGTCGATCTCCTCGCCGTCGACGACGACACCGCGGCGTACGGCGGTGAACAGCTGGGCGTCCTCGCCGGACAGGCCGACGGCGAACGGCCCGTGGTCGTTGACCAGGTTGACCAGGTCACGGTTGACCTGGCCGACCAGGACCATCCGGACGACCTGCATCGTCTCGGGCGTGGTGACCCGCAGGCCGCCGGCGAACGAGCTCTCGATGCCGAGCTTGGCCAGGTGCTCGTTGATCTGCGGGCCGCCGCCGTGGACGACGACCACCCGGATGCCGACGTAGCGCAGGAAAACGACGTCCTCGGCGAACGCCTTCTGCAGCGCAGGCTCGGTCATCGCGTTGCCGCCGTACTTGATCACGACGGTGCTGCCGTGGAACCGCTCGAGCCACGGAAGTGCCCCGATCAGCGCCGACGCCTTGCCCAGCGCGTGATGGCTCCGCGCGGTGGCGGCTGCACTGGTCATGAGCTGTAGGCCGAGTTCTCGTGCACGTACTCGGCGGTCAGGTCGTTGGTCCACAACGTCGCTTCGGCCGGCCCGGCGTGCAGGTCGACGACGATCGCGATCTCGCGCCCCGTCATGTCCACCAGCGACCGGTCCTCACCCACTGCTCCACCGCGGCACACCCAGACGCCGTTGATCGCGACGTCGAGCTGGTCGGCGTCGAACTCGGCCGAGGTGGTCCCGACGGCCGAGAGCACCCGGCCCCAGTTGGCGTCCTCGCCGTGCAGTGCGCACTTGAGCAGGTTGCTCCGCGAGACGGTCCGGGCGACGTCGACAGCCTCGGTCTCGGAGACCGCGCCTTGGATGGTGATCGAGATGTCCTTGCTGGCACCTTCGGCGTCCGCGATCAGCTGGCGGGCCAGGTCGGCACAGACCTGGCGCAGGACCTGGGTGAAGTCCTCGGGCGCCGGCCGGACGCCGGAGGCACCGGAGGCCATCAGCAGAACCGTGTCGTTGGTGGACATGCAGCCGTCGGAGTCGATCCGGTCGAAGCTGGTCGACGTGCACGACCGCAGCGCCTTGTCGAGGTCGGCCGGATCGACCTCGGCGTCGGTCGTGATCACCACGAGCATGGTGGCCAGGGCGGGCGCGAGCATCCCCGCGCCCTTGGCCATGCCACCGATCGTGAAGCCCTCGCCGGTGGCAACGGCCTTCTTGGGCACCGAGTCGGTGGTCATGATGGCCAGCGCAGCATCGGCACCGCCGGCGGGCGACAGCACGGAAACAGCCGAGGCAACGCCGCCCAGCAGCGCCGGCATCGGCAGCCGCAGGCCGATCAGACCGGTCGAAGCGACGGCCACGTCGCTGGCCGAGCATCCGACCAGGGAAGCCACCTCCTCGGCCGTACGGTGGGTGTCCTGGAAGCCCGGCACGCCGGTGCAGGCGTTGGCTCCCCCGGAGTTGAGCACGACCGCGTCGACCCGGCCGTCGGACACGACCTGGCGGCTCCAGACCACCGGGGCGGCCTGGACCCGGTTGCCGGTGAAGACGGCTGCGGCTGCGTGCGACGGGCCGTCGTTGACCACCAGGGCGACGTCGGGCTTGCCGGTGGACTTGAGGCCGGCCGCGACGCCCGCCGCCCGGAAGCCGGCTGCTGCGGTGACGCTCACGGCGCGACCCCGCTGGCGCTCAGGCCGGCGGCCTCGTCGAGACCGAGGGCGATGTTGGCGCACTGCAGGGCCTGGCCGGCGGCGCCCCGGGTGAGGTTGTCGATGGCGGAGACCACGATGACCCGACCGGAGTCGACGTCGACCGTGGCCTGCAGGTGGCAGGCGTTGCTGCCGAGGGTGGCTCCCGTCTGCGGCCAGCGGCCCTCGGGAAGCACGTGCACAAACGGCTCGCCGGCGTAGGCCGCGAGCAGGGCAGCCCTGACAGCGCCGGCGTCGGGCGATCCGACCGGGCGGGCGGTGACGGTCGCGAGGATGCCCCGCGGCATCGGCGCGAGCACGGGGGTGAAGGACAGCGACCGGGCGCCGCTGGCCTGCTTGATCTCGGGGACGTGCTGGTGCGAGCCGACCTTGTAGGGCGTCAGGGAGCCCATCACGTCGCTCGCCATCAGCGACGCCTTGGCCGTCCGGCCGGCACCGGTGGTGCCACTGGCCGCGACCACGACCACGTCCTCAGGCTCGACCAGCCCGGCCGCGATCAACGGGGCCAGCGCGAGGATGGTCGACACGGCGTAGCACCCGGTCGCCGCGATCCGGCGCGACCCTCGGATGAGGTCGCGCTGGCCGGGCAGCTCGGGCAGTCCGTAGACCCAGGCCCCGGCATGCGGGGTGCCGTAGTAGCGCTCCCAGGCCGCCGCGTCCGTCAGCCGGTGGTCAGCACCGAGGTCGACGACCAGGGTCGACTCCGGCAGATTCGCCGCGATCGCTGCCGACTGGCCGTGGGGCACGGCCAGGAACACGACGTCGCAGCCGTCGAGCGCGCCGCTGTCCAGGGTGTCGAAAACGCGGTCGGCGAACTGCGGCAGGTGCGGGTGCAGGTCGGTCACCGGCAGTCCGGCAGAGCCCGCAGCCACCAGCGCTGAGGGCTGCAAGGCGGGGTGGCCGGAGAGGAGACGGAGCAGCTCGCCGCCGGCGTAGCCGCTCGCCCCGACGATGCCCGCACTGATCCCCATGGCTGCCGCTCCCTTGCGTCCACCTACTGTATTCAGTCATTCATACAGCCGACTGCATGATGATGCAAGCCGGATGGCGAAACTAACCCCGCAGGGCGGCACCGGTCCGCTCGCGGGCCGACGCGAGGGCGGAGTCCCGGGCGGCGTTCACCTCGTCGTCGGTGAGCGTCCGGTCGGCGGCGCGGAACCTGAGCGTGAACGCCAGCGAGCGATGACCACTCGGGACCGGCTCGCCTGCATAGACGTCGAAGAGCCGGAGTGACTCGAGCAGTTCTCCGGCGCCCTCCGCGAGCGCGGACTCGACCGCAGCGACCGGCACCGCATCCTCGACGACGACGGCAACGTCCCGGCTGGCCTCGGGGAACGAGGACAGGGTCGGGGAAACGACGGCACCTGGGTCGTGCTCGAGCAGTGCCGCGAGGTCGAGCTCCATGGCGGAGGTCCGCGCGGGCAGACCGAGGGCGGCGATCACCCGCGGGTGCAGCTCGCCGGCATGCCCGACCACCTTGCCCGCGACCACCAGCGCTGCGCACCGTCCCGGGTGGAACGGCGCGTAGCGGGCGGCCACCACCTCGAGGGGTACTCGTACGGTCTCGGCGACCAGCCGAGCGCTCTGCACCGCCTCGGCCCAGGCCGGTGGCCGGGCGTCGGCCCACCAGCCGGCGGTTTCACTGCCCGGGGTCGGCACCAGGGCAGCGGCAAGGTGCAGCGTCTGCTGCGGCAGTACGGCGTCCAGCTGCACGATCACGTCGTTGCTCGGCCGCCGGCCGGCCGGGACGTCGGGTGGCTGAAACCCGGTCGGTGGGCCGAACACGAGGCCGGACTCGAACACGGCGGCGTCCTTGGCTCCGCGGCCCACGTTGCGCAGCAGCGCCGCCAGCAGCCCAGGCAGCAGCGTCGTGCGCAGCAGCGGCTCGTCCTCGGAGATCGGGTTGACCAGCCGGGAGGCGGCCCGCCGGGGATCGTCCAGCGGCAGGCCGAGCGCGTCCAGTGCCGGGAACCCGACGAACGGGTAGGACAGCGCCTCGACGAAACCGGCATCGGCCAGCGCCGTGCCGATGGCCCGCCGCAACCGCTGGGACCTGGTCAGGCCTCGGCCGGCGACAGCGCGCGGCAGCTCGGAGGGCACCGTTTCGTAGCCCTCGAGTCGGATGACCTCCTCGGCCAGGTCGGCTGCCTGACCGAGGTCGGGCCGCCAGCTCGGCGGCGTCACCGAGAGCAACCCCCCGGGCGTCTCCTCGACGGTGCAGCCGACGTCGAGGAGCCGGCCGCGGACGACGGAACCGTCGAAGGGGCGCCCCGCGAGCCGGCCCGGGTATCCGGCGTCGAGGAGGATCGGCTCGCCGGGCAGGCGGTTGTCGACGTCGGTGGCTCCAGGGTCGGCGGTGGCACCCGCGAGGTGGACGAGCAGCTGGACCGCCACTTCGGCGGCGGCCGGCGCCAGCGCGTGGTCGACGCCCCGCTCGAAGCGGCGGGCGGCTTCGCTCGGCAGCTTGTGCCTGCGGGCCGTACGGGCCACGGTCACGGCGGAGAAGTGCGCGGACTCGAGCACGATCGAGGTGGTGGTCGCGGAGCACTCGGCCCGCCGGCCGCCCATCACACCAGCGAGCGCCACCGGCCCCTGCTCGTCGCAGATCAGCAGCTCGCCGGTGTCGAGCACCCGCTCGGTGCCGTCCAGCGTCGTCAGCCGCTCCCCCGGGACGGCCCGCCGCACGGTGATCGCGCCGCTGAGCTCGTCACGGTCGAAGGCGTGCAGGGGTTGGCCCAGGTCGAGCATCACGTGGTTCGTGACGTCGACGACCAGCGACACCGGCCGCATCCCCGCCAGGATCAGCCGGCGCTGCAGCCAGATCGGCGACTGCGCATGAGGGTCGATCCCGCTGACCGTCCGGGCGGTGTAGCGATCGCACCCGGTCGGGTCGGCCACGACGACCGGGTAGCCGTCCGCGGAGGCCGGCGGCGCCTCGACCAGGGCAGGGTCGCGAAAGGGCAGACCGAAGGCCGTTGCGGCCTCGCGGGCCACGCCGCGTACGGACAGGCAGTAGGAACGGTCAGGGGTGACGGCGATGTCGAGGACGGCGTCGAGCAACCCGTACAGCGCGACCACGTCGCTGCCGAGCGGGGTGCCCGCCGGGAGGACGAGGATGCCGTTGTGGTCGTCGCCGAGGCCCAGCTCGCGGGCCGAGCAGATCATGCCGTCGGAGACGTGGCCGTAGGTCTTGCGTGCGGTGATGGGGAACGGACCGGGGAGCACGGCGCCCGGCAGGGCCACCGCCACCCGGTCCCCGACCGCGAAGTTGCTGGCGCCGCAGACGATCCCGCGTGGTGGACCTTCACCGACGGAGACCTGGCACCAGCGGATGGTCTTGCCGTTCTTCTGCGGCTCGGCCTCGAAGCCGAGCACCTCGCCGACGACCACGCCGTGCACGTCGGCGCCGAGCACGTCGACCCGCTCGACCTCGAGTCCGGCGCGGATGAGCGCGGCGGCAAGGGTGGCGGGGGCCAGGTCCTCGGGCAGGTCGACGTAGTCGCGCAGCCAGGACACGGGGACGCGCATCAGGCCTCCATGCCGGACGTGCCGAAGGCAAGGGAGAAGCGGACGTCTCCCTCGATCAGGTCGCGGATGTCCTCGATGCCGTGGCGGAACATCAGCGTGCGGTCGAGACCGATGCCGAACGCGAAACCGGTGTAGCGCTCGGGGTCGACACCGCAGTTGACCAGGACCTTGGGATTGACCATGCCGCAGCCACCCCACTCGATCCAACCCTCGGACGAGCAGGTGCGGCAGGGCTCGGCACCGGGCAGCGCCGAGGCCCCGCGGCAGACGAAGCACTGCAGGTCCATCTCGGCGGAGGGCTCGGTGAACGGGAAGTACGCCGGGCGCCACCGGGTGCGCAGACCCTCGCCGAACATGGCGGAGGCGAAGGCGTCGAGCGTGCCCCGCAGGTGAGCCATGGTGATGCCCTCGTCAACCGCCAGCCCCTCGACCTGGTGGAACACCGGCGTGTGGGTCGCATCGAGCGGGTCGTTGCGGTAGGTGCGGCCGGGGCACACGACGTAGACCGGCAGCTCTCGGCTCAGCAGGGTGCGTACCTGGACCGGCGAGGTGTGCGTGCGCATGACCAGGCCTGATCCGGCCGGCTCCACGAACAGGGTGTCCTGGGATTCCCGCGCCGGGTGGTCGGGGCTGATGTTGAGAGCGTCGAAGTTGAACCACTCGTGCTCGACCTCGGGACCCTCCGCTACCTCGTAGCCCATCGCGACGAAGATGTCAGCGATCCGCTCCTGGACGGTGGTCAGCGGGTGTCGGGCTCCGGTACGCCGCCAGGTGACCGGCAGCGTGACGTCGACCGACTCCTCGGCCAGCGCCCGGGCGTCCCGCTCGTCCTCGAGCACCGCCCGCCGCTCGTCGTAGGCCGCGGTGAGGGCGCGCAGCGTCTCGTTGACCCGCCGGCCGGCGTCGCTCTTGGCGTGCGGCGGCAGCGCAGCGATCTCGCGGTTGGCCAACCGGACGGCCGACCGGTCGCCGAGGTGGGCGACCTTGGCCGCGGCGAGTGCCTCGAGGTCGGCCGCAGCAGCGAAGGCCTCCCGCCCGGCGGAGAGCGCAGCCTGCAGCGCATCGTCGCCGAGAGCGGCAACCTGCTTGGGGTCGTACGGGTCGTTGGGTCCAGACATGAAGGGTTACTCGCAGGTGCTCGACGGAGAGTTCGGGTGAGCCGGTTGCCACGCGCAGTCTAGGGAACCGGCGCGGGCAGGGCGAAGGAGAAGGGTCGCCTACGGGCACTCAGAGGGCGTACGGGCGGCCCTCGGGCAGCGTGAAACGGAAGCGCGCGCCGCCGCCGGCAGCCCGGCCGACCTCGATGACGCCACCGTGGGCCTCGACGAGTCCCTTGACGATGTAGAGGCCGAGGCCGGTGCTGCCGCGGCGGTCGCCGCGCCAGAACCGGGTGAAGATCCGCGGCCACATCTCGGGCGGCACGCCGTCACCCTCGTCCTCGACGACCACCTGGAGGCCGTCACCGAAGCCGCTGACGGCGATGAACACGGTGCCGCGCCCATGGCGTACGGCGTTCTCGATCAGGTTGCCGAGGACCTGGTCGATCTTGTCGGGGTCACCCCAGACCTCGGGCAGGCCGTCCTCGGCCGTCAAGACGAAGCGGCTCTCGACCTCACCGCTCGCGACCCGACCCTCGACCAGCCGTCGGGTGGCGCGGGCGACGTCGACCACCTGCTTGCGCAGCTCGAGCCGGCCGGCGTCGATCCGGGAGACGTCGAGCAGCTCGCTGATTAGCCGGGTCACCCGGTCGGCGTCGGCGTTGACCGTGGCGAGCATGACCTTCTTCTGCTCGTCGTTGAACCGGTCCCACTTGGCGAGCAACGTCGCTGTGAAACCTTTCACGCTGGTAAGGGGGGACCGCAGCTCGTGGGCGACCGTGGACACCAGGTCGGCCCTGCTGCGTTCGTGCCGCTCCCGGGAAGCGGTGTCACGCAGGCAGACCACAAGGCGGATGACCCGTCCCTCGTGCCGGACGTAGCGCGCGGTTACCAGCAGCTCGCGGACCTCGAGCCGGGGATTGGTCGACACCAGACGCCGCTCGGGCTGGCCGCTGCGGGTCGAGAGCCCGGTGTAGGGCTGCGTGCAGGCCCACCAGTCGGCGCCGGTAGGGTCGGTCAACGCCAGGACCTGCCGGTAGTCACGCCCGACGGACTCGTCCACGGTGCGCCCCAGCAGCCGGACAGCTGCGGCGTTGACGACGACCACCGAGCCGGTGTCGTCGGCCACGACCACCCCGTCGGGAAGCTCGTCGTACGCTGCCTTGTCCCAGACGTGCCACGCCGAGTTGTCCGAGTCCACCGTTTGCCTCCCCGTGGTCCGCCGGCTCGTCGGCCCGTGTCCTGGGATCAGGTTACGACTTTTGACCCATTCGTACCGCAGTGTTCGACCGCCAGGACCTAACGGTTCGGTGTTTGCGCCCCCTGTGCCGACTGTGAGCCCGGTTCCCCCTTATGCCCGGGATCCGCCGGGCCGGCGCTGGGCCCGCGCCGAGGCGTAGAGGCACACCGCCGCCGCCGTCGCCAGGTTGAGGCTCTCCGCCCGACCGTGGATCGGCACCGCAACCACCCGGTCGGCCAGGCTGCGCAGGGCGCCCGGCAGGCCCCAGGCCTCGTTGCCGAACAGCCACGCCGTCGGCCCCGACAGCCCCCCGGCGTCGTCGACGTCGTCGAGACTTTCGGCCCCGGGTCCCGCGTCGGCGGCCAGCACGGTCATCCCGGCGGCCCGGGCGGTCCGCACGGCATCGGCTGCCGGCACGCCGCCGACGAAGGGCAGGTGGAACAGGCTGCCGGCAGAAGCGCGGACGCACTTCGGGTTGTAGGGGTCGACCGAGGCCTCGGCGAAGACCACGGCGTCGGCGCCCGCGGCGTCGGCGGCACGCAGGACGGTGCCGGCGTTGCCAGGGTCCCGTACGGCGGCCAGGATCGGCACCAGCCGGGGGGCGCCTTCGCCGGTGGGCTGGAAGGCGTCGGCGAGGGTGACGTCGCGGAACCGGGCCACGGCCAGAATGCCCTGAGGTGTGACCGTTTGTGCGAGCGCCGCCATCACCTCGCGACTGACCGGGGTGACGGCCAGACCCGAGCTGCGGGCCAGGTCGGCCAGGTCTGCGGCGCGGCCGGTGAGGTCCGTCGAGCAGAACAGCTCGACGACGGCACCGTCCTCGGCCAGCGCCTCCGCGACGGCCTGGGGCCCCTCGGCGAGGAAGAGCCGGTCCTGCTCGCGAAAGCTCCGCTTGGTCAGCCGGCGCGCCGCCGTGACCCGCGGGCTGCGGGCTGAGGACAACACGCCGGTGACCGGCGAACCACTGGTGTCACGGGTTGCGCTGATGTCGCGGACCGTCAGGCTGCAGCGGTGACATTGCTGGGCAGGGCGGCCCTGGCGACGCCGACGAGGACCGTGAAGGCTGCCGGGTCGGAGACCGCGATCTCGGCCAGCTGTTTGCGGTCGAGCTCGACGCCCGCGGCCTTGAGACCCTGGATGAAGCGGTTGTAGGTCAGGTCGTTGGCTCGGGCCGCAGCGTTGATCCGGGTGATCCACAGCTTGCGGAAGTCGCCCTTGCGCTTGCGGCGGTCTCGATAGGCGTAGCCCATCGAGTGGACCATCTGCTCCTTGGCCTTGCGGTACAGCCGCGAGCGCTGGCCGCGGTAGCCGCTGGCCCGCTCGAGGATGACGCGACGCTTCTTGTGCGCGTTGACTGCCC
>JAWWOO010000071.1:0-30375 GCA_033851545.1 Frankiales bacterium
CGTCGACATGGGGCCTGAGGGCGGCACCGGCGGCGGCACTGTCGTCGCCGAGGGCACCCCCGAGCAGGTGGCCGAGATCGAGGCCAGCCACACCGGGCGGTTCCTCCGGAACGCGCTCAAGGGCAAGCCGGTGCCCGCAACCGTCGCCAAGGCCAAGAAGGTCGCGGCCCGCAAGGCGGCGCCGGCCAAGCGGGCTGCCGTACGGGCGGTCAAGGCCGTGCCGGCCAAACCGGTCATGGTGCCGGCCCCGGCAGAGAAGCGCCGGGCCGCCGCACGCGGCTAATCCGGCACTCAGGGAGCTAGGGCATGCTGGGTGCCGGCAGGAACCGCCGGGCTGAACCGCTGCGTCGGCCCTCTCGTACTGGGAGAAATGACTGTGACCACGGATAACCCGCTGACCCTGCCCCGGTCCGGAGACGAGTGGCGCGCCGCCCTTGCCAGGCCCGGCGTCGTCCTGCTGCCGCTCCGGCTGTTCCTGGGCGTGACCTTTACCTTCGCCGGCCTGCAGAAGCTGGCCGACCCGCACTTCTTCGACGCCTCGCGGCCGCAGTCGATCCAGGGTCAGATCATGCTGTTCAGGACGACCAGCCCGATCAAGTTCCTGCTCGGCCCGATCTCGCACCACGCCGTCGCGTTCGGCGTCCTCACCGCCATCGCCGAGATCGGTGTCGGCATCGGCACGCTCGTCGGTCTCTGGAGCCGGGCCGCTGCCGCCCTCGGCGCGTTCCTCTCGCTGTCCTTCTACCTGACAGTCAGCTGGAAGACCCGGCCCTACTACTACGGCTCGGACATCGTCTTCGTCTTCATGTGGGTCCCGTTCATCCTGGCCGGTTCAGGCGGCGTGCTGTCCCTCGATGCCTGGCGCACCAAGCGTTTGGTGGCCAGGCCGGTGAAGGGCAACCGGCAGCCCCTGCCGCCCGTGCCCGAGCCGCTGTTCGGCCGTCGCGCGGTGGTCGCCACCGGGGCTGTGGCGGCCGGCGGGCTGGCACTGGCCGGGCTGGACGCCGCGATCGGCAGAGGGTTCGCGAACGACACGTCGTCCGCCGGGGCCAACGCGTTTCCGACCCTCCCGGCTGCCGCCACCACCGCCGGGTCCTCGTCACCCGCCGCCTCCTCGGCGCCGGCTCCGGCAACCTCCGGCACGTCATCCCCCACCAGCACTCCCGCCGGCGGCCAGACCATCACCACCGCTGCCGCTGTCACTGCCGCCGGCGGGGTCGGGTTCACCGATCCGTCGACGGGTGACCCCGCGTACGTGGTGCAGACCGCCGCCGGGGACTACAAGGCCTTCAGCGCGATCTGCACCCACGCCGGCTGCACGGTCGCCTTCCTCAAGAAGACCTCGCAGTTCCAGTGCCCCTGCCACGGCGGCCTCTACGATGCCAAGACCGGCCAGGTGCTCAGCGGCCCGCCGCCGCAGCCGCTGCCGTCGATCGCGGTGAAGAACGTCAACGGCGAGATCAAGCTCGCCTGAAGGTCGGCCTGCTTACAGCAGGCGGGGCTACCCTGACCCGAGCGGATTGCGGCCAGCGGCGGGTGGTGGATGAGATCGTGACGGTGCTGGACCAGCCGCGCACCCGCCCCGCCGCCCGCTGGCACCCCGACGAGCGAATCGTCCTGCCGGTGCTGGCGATCGCCGCCGGCGCGCACGGGATCATCGGGCACACGTTGGGCGACCCGCGGCTCCAGCAGTGGTCGACGATCTTCGTGGCGATCACCGTGCAGGCCCTGCCGTTCCTGGTGCTGGGCACCCTGGTCAGCGGCGCGGTCTCCACCCTGGTCAGCCCGCGCCTGCTCGCCCGCGTCCTCGGTCGCCGTCCGATCGTGTCGGTGCCCCTGGCTGCCCTGTGCGGAGCCGCCCTACCCGGCTGTGAGTGCGCGTCGGTGCCGGTGGCCGGGCGGCTGACCCAACGCGGCGTGCCCGGATCTGCCGCACTGGCGTTCATGCTGGCTGCGCCCGCCGTCAACCCCGTGGTGCTCGTCGCGACCGCCGTCGCGTTCCCCGGCCGGCCGGCGATGGTCGGCGCGCGGTTCACCGGCTCGCTGATCGCGGCGATCGTGATGGGGCTGATCTGGTCGCGGCTCGACCCGCGCGGTGCTCTGCTCCGGGTCACCAGCCGGATACCCGACCAGGGCGGCGGCGTACGGGCGCTCGCCGGTGTCGCGAGGGTCGACTTCCTGCATGCCGCCGGGTGGCTCGTGGTCGGGGCGGCCGCTGCCGCGTCACTGCAGGTGCTCGTACCCAAGGTGTGGCTGGACGACATCGCGACGCACAAGCTCCTCGCGCTGCCGGTGCTCGGGCTCTTCGCCGTGGCGTTGTCGATCTGCTCGGAGGCCGACGCGTTCGTCGCCGCCAGCCTGCGCCAGTTCTCCTTGTCCGCCCGGCTCGTGTTCCTGGTCGTCGGGCCCGCGATCGACCTCAAGCTCGCGGCCATGCAGTGGGGCACGTTCGGCCGCCGGTTCGCCGTACGGTTCGGGCCGTTGACCTTCGTCGTCGCGGTTCTGTCCGGGTCCCTCGCCGCGTGGTGGTGGCTGTGAACCGGCGAACCGAGTCGCTGTTGCTGGCGGCCATGGGTGTAGCCGCGCTGGTCCTGTCGCTGAACGGCGACGCCCTGGCCTTCATCCGGCCGACCCTGGTGCCCTACCTCTTCGCGTCCGGAGTCGTCCTGCTGTTGCTAGCGATCGCCCCCGCCGTCCGCCGCCGCGTCGCTCCGGACGCGGAGCTCGAGGCTGAGGAGCAGACCGAGCACGACCACCAGCACTCGCGACGGGCGCCGTGGCTGGTGATGGCCCCGTTGCTGGTGCTCCTGGTGGTGGCGCCCGGCCCGCTCGGCGCCTCAGCGGCGAGCACCGCCCAGCGGGCGGTGACCCCACAGGGCGGGGCCTACCCACCGGTAGGCGCCAAGGTCGACGGCGCAGTGCCGATGACGTTGGCCGAGTACACCTCGCGGGCCGTCGATGACGATGCACACTCGCTGACCGGCGTGCCCGTACGACTGGTCGGGTTCGTCGCGAAGGCCAAGGACGGCAACGGTTTCCTGCTGTCCCGGTTCACCATCTTCTGCTGTGCCGCTGACGCCGAGATCGAGCAGATCCGCATCCTCGGGGCATCGTCGCCGGCGCCGAACACCTGGGTCGCGGTCACCGGTACCTGGCCGGTAACCTCCGCTGCTGCGGCCTCGGGCGAGTCGGTCCCGACGCTGACCGCCTCGTCGGTGGTCGCGGTCAAACGCCCGCATGCACCGTACGAGTACACCCTGCAGTACGCCGAGTGACGGCAGCGTCTGCCAAAACTGGGGTGGGCTACCGGGCACATCTGTCGGCGGCTTCACGTACGCTGAGGCCGTGGCGGATCCGGCGACCTATCGACCGGCCCCCGGGTCGATCCCGGAGGCCCCGGGCGTCTACAAGTTCAGGGACGACACCGGCCGGGTGATCTACGTCGGCAAGGCCAAGAGCCTGCGCTCCCGGCTGTCGTCCTACTTCCAGGACGTTGTCAACCTGCACCCGCGGACGCAGACGATGGTGCAGAGTGCCGCTGCGGTCGAGTGGACGACCGTGAGCACCGAGGTCGAGGCGCTCCAGCTGGAGTACAACTGGATCAAGGAGTTCGACCCGCGGTTCAACGTCCGCTACCGCGACGACAAGAGTTACCCCAGCCTCGCGGTGACGTTGTTCGAGGAATATCCGCGGCTTCAGGTGATGCGTGGCCCGCGGCGCAAGGGCGTCCGCTACTTCGGCCCGTACGCGCATGCCTGGGCGATCCGCGAGACCCTCGACGCGCTGGTGCGGGTGTTCCCCGCCCGCACCTGCAGCAACGGCGTCTTCAACCGGCAGCGCCAGCTCGGTCGGCCGTGCCTGCTCGGTTACATCGACAAGTGCTCGGCGCCCTGCGTAGGCCGGGTCAGCGCCGAGGAGCACCGCCAGATCGTCGACGATTTCTGCTCGTTCATGGCGGGGCAGACGGCGCCGTTCATCCGCCGGCTCGAGAAGGACATGCACGCAGCAGCAGGCGATCTCGACTTCGAGCGGGCTGCGCGGCTGCGCGACGACATCAAGGCGCTCGAGCGGGCGATGGAGAAGCAGGCGGTGGTCCTGCACGACGGGGCCGACGCCGACGTGATCGCCTTTGCCGAGGACGAGCTCGAGGCCGCGGTGCAGATCTTCTACGTGCGCGACGGCCGGGTCCGCGGGCAGCGCGGCTGGGTCGTCGACCGGGTCAGTGGGGAGGGGGATGCCGAGGAGACGTTGGCTGACCTGGTCGAGCTGTTCCTGCTGCAGATGTACGCCGACGACGAGACCGGCAACGGCGTGCCACGCGAGGTTCTCGTCCCCGTACTGCCGCCCGAGCCCGAGGCACTGACCGAGCTGCTCTGCGAGCTGCGGGGCACCAGGGTCGAGCTGCGGGTGCCGCAACGCGGTGACAAGCGGGCCCTGCTCGAGACCGTCGAGCGCAACGCCCAGCAGTCCTTCCAGCTGCACAAGCTCAAGCGGGCCAGCGACCTGTCGGCGAGAAGCCTTGCCCTGCAGGAGATCCAGGACGCGCTAGGTCTCAACGAAGCGCCGTTGCGGATCGAGTGCTTCGACGTCTCCAACCTGCAGGGCACCGAGGTCGTGGCCAGCATGGTCGTCTTCGAGGACGGTCTCGCCCGCAAGAGCGAGTACCGCCGGTTCGCCGTACGCGGCCTCGACGGCCAGGATGACGTGGCGTCGATGCACCAGGTGATCCGGCGGCGGTTCAGCCGTTATCTCGAGGAGCGCGAGAAGACCGGCGAGCTCGGGGTGGCGCCCGAGGACGCCGAGGACCCGGAGCCGGCGGGTCCGACCGGGATTGACCCGCAGACCGGCCGGCCGAAGAAGTTCGCCTACCCGCCCAACCTCGTGGTCGTCGACGGCGGCCCTCCGCAGGTGGCCGCGGCGGCCGCCGCCCTCAAGGAGCTCGGCATCGACGACATCGCCCTGGTGGGGCTGGCCAAGCGGCTCGAGGAGCTGTGGCTTCCGGACAACCCCGACCCGGTGATCCTGCCCAGGACCAGCGAGGGCCTCTACCTCCTGCAGCGCGTGCGCGACGAGGCGCACCGGTTCGCCATCACGTTCCACCGCCAGCGGCGCTCGCGGACGATGACCGAGAGCGCGCTGGACGGCGTACCCGGTCTCGGTGACGCCCGGCGCAAGGCGCTGCTCAAGCACTTCGGCTCACTCAAACGGCTTCGGGCGGCGGGAGCGGAAGAGATCGCCGCGCTGCCGGGGTTCGGACCCCGTACGGCGACGGCGGTGGTCTCGGCGCTGCGCGGGACCACGGCCACACCGGCGATCGACCCGACGACCGGTGAGATCATCGAGGACGCACGCTCCGAGGGGAACGCATGACGGCCCAGCCGACCACGGTCCAGATCGTCGTGGTCACCGGGCTGTCCGGCGCCGGGCGCAGCACAGCGGCCAAGTGTCTCGAGGACCTCGGCTGGTTCGTGGTCGACAACCTGCCACCCGGCCTGCTGACGACCATGGCCGATCTTGGCGGCCGGTCTGCCGGCGCGGTGTCGCACATCGCCGCCGTCGTCGACGTCCGCAGCCGGGCGTTCTCCTCCGACCTGCGCACGGCCCTGCAGGACCTCGAGGTGCAGGGCGTACGGCCACGGGTCCTGTTCCTCGAGGCCAGTGACGACGAGCTGGTCCGCCGGTTCGAGAACGTCCGCCGCCCGCACCCGCTGCAGGACGACGGCCGGCTCATCGACGGCATCAAGCGCGAGCGCGAGCAGCTGCTGGACGTACGCGGTGAGGCCGACCTGGTCGTCGACACCACCGACCTCAACGTCCATGAGCTCCGTGCCCGCATCGTCGCGGCGTTCACCGACGACCGCGAGAGCAGCCTGCGCGCGACCGTCGTCTCCTTCGGCTACAAGTACGGCCTGCCGGTCGATGCCGACCTCGTCGTCGACTGCCGCTTCCTGCCCAACCCGCACTGGGTGCCGGACCTGCGCCCCCGTACGGGACAGGACCCGCTCGTCCGCGACTACGTCCTGTCCCAGCGCGGCGCCGAGGAGTTCCTCGACCTCTACAGCAAGGTGCTGGCCGTCCTGTTGCCCGGCTACCGCGCCGAGGGCAAGCGCTATCTGTCCCTCGCCGTCGGGTGCACCGGCGGCAAGCACCGCAGTGTCGCCATGGCCGAGCAGCTGGCTGCCCGGCTGACCGATCTCGGCGTCGACGTGCAGGTCAGCCATCGCGACCTGGGCCGCGAATGACCGCCGTCCTGCACGGTCCCAAGGTCGTCGCCCTCGGTGGCGGCCACGGCCTGGCCGCGACGCTGGCCGCCCTGCGCCAGGTGACCGACCAGCTCACCGCCGTCGTCACCGTTGCCGATGACGGCGGGTCCAGCGGCCGGCTCCGCGCGGAGTATCCCGAGCTGCTGCCGCCCGGTGACCTGCGGATGGCACTCGCGGCGCTCGCCGGTGACGACGACGACGGGCGGCTGTGGAGCGAGGTCCTGCAGCACCGGTTCCCCGGTACGGGACCCCTCGGCGGCCATGCCGTCGGCAACCTGCTGATGACCGGGTTGCTCGGCGTACTAGGCGATCCGGTCCTCGCGCTCGACGAAGCCGGGCGGCTCATCGGCAGCTGCGGCCGGGTGCTCCCGATGTCCACGACGCCGCTGGAGATCGTCGCAGAGATCGCCGACCCGACCGCCGAGAACGGTGTCCGTACCGTACGGGGACAGGGCAAGGTCGCCGTCTCCCCCCGGGTCGTCCGGGTGGCCATCGAGCCCGCCGATCCGCCGGCCTGCCCCGAAGCGCTGGCCGCGGTGCTGGCCGCAGACCTGGTCGTCCTGGGCCCTGGCTCGTGGTTCACCAGCGTCCTGCCGCACCTGCTGGTGCCCGAGTTGGCCAAGGCGCTGCACACCACACAGGCCCGGTTGGTCCTGGTGCTCAACATCGCCGCCGACGCGGGGGAGACCGCCGACTTCTCGCCGCAGGAACACCTCGAGGTGCTGTCGAGCTACGCCCCCCACCTGCGGGTCGACGTGGTGCTCGCCAACGAGGGCACCGTCGGCGACCGGGACGTCCTTGCCCGGGGCGCGCGTACATTGGGTGCCGAGCTCGTCCTGGCGCCGGTCGCCGTAGACGACGGCTCACCCCGCCACGACCCCGGCCGGTTGGCCGCTGCGTTCCGCGAGGTGCTGGCCGCCGAGCACGGCAAGACCAAGGGGGAGACGGGGGACATGGGCGACACAGACAGACCCGACCACGGCATGACGGAAAGCATTACGGAAGGAAACCGGGCATGGCGATGACGGCCGCGGTCAAGGACGAGCTGTCGAGGCTCGTGGTCACGAAGCCGTGCTGCCGCAAGGCCGAGATGGCGTCGCTGCTGCGGTTCGCCGGCGGCCTGCACCTGGTCAGCGGCCGGGTCGTCGTCGAGGCCGAGCTGGACACCGGCGTCGCGGCGCGGCGGATGCGCAAGGACATCGGCGAGGTGTTCGGCTACGCCAGCGACATCCACGTCGTAGCTGCCGGCGGGCTGCGCAAGGGCAGCCGCTACGTGCTGCGGATCATCCGCGACGGTGAGGCGCTGGCCCGGCAGACCGGTCTCCTCGACGGCCGGGGGCGTCCCGTACGCGGACTGCCTCCGCAGGTCGTCGCCGGTGCCACCTGCGACGCTGCCGCCGCCTGGCGCGGTGCCTTCCTCGCGCACGGCTCCCTAACCGAGCCCGGCCGGTCCTGTGCGCTCGAGGTCACCTGTCCCGGCCCGGAGGCCGCGCTCGCCCTGGTCGGGGCTGCCCGCCGGCTCGGGGTCGCGGCCAAGGCGCGTGAGGTCCGCGGTGTCGACCGGGTCGTCATCCGCGACGGCGACGCGATCGGCGCGCTGCTCACCAAGATCGGTGCGCACGAGTCGCTGCTCGCGTGGGAGGACCGCCGGATGCGCCGCGAGGTCAGGGCCACCGCAAACCGGCTGGCCAACTTCGACGACGCCAACCTGCGCCGCTCCGCCCGTGCTGCGGTCGCGGCAGGGGCAAGGGTCGCCCGTGCGCTGGAGATCTTGGGGTCGGAGGCGCCGGAGCACCTGATCTCCGCGGGCACCCTGCGCCTCGAGCACTCCCAGGCCAGTCTCGAGGAGCTGGGCGCGCTCGCCGACCCGCCGCTCACCAAGGACGCCATCGCCGGCCGGATCCGCCGGCTGCTGGCCATGGCGGACAAGCGGGCGACGGACATCGGCGTCCCAGGCACCGAGGCCAACCTCACCGCGGACATGCTGGCACCCTGAGCTGCCCGACCAGGGGCACTGTTAGGCGTCGGACGCGGCGGGGCGCGTCGGATGCCGTACACAGGCGTGCGGCCCGACCTTCTCACTCCGCAGACGTGGGCGCGGCTTACCTGCTCGTTGCGGCGAGGCTCGCTCGGTAGGCTCGGGACGACCACGCAGGCGCGTCCTCAGCGGCGCGTTCCGTTCTCAGCCGCTCCGCTCGACAGCAAGGGGACCACCGTGACCATCCGCGTAGGCATCAACGGCTTCGGGCGCATCGGCCGCAACTTCTACCGCGCCAACGCCGCCAACCCGGGCAGCGGCATCGAGATCGTCGCCGTCAACGACCTCACCGACACGAAGACGCTCGCCCACCTGCTCAAGTACGACACCGTGCTCGGCACGTTCGGCGAGGACGTCTCCGCCACGGCCGAGGGCATCCAGGTCGGCGGCAAGACGATCAAGGTGCTCTCCGAGCGCGACCCCGGCCTGCTGCCCTGGTCCAGCCTCGGTGTCGACGTCGTCATCGAGTCCACCGGTCACTTCACCGACCGGGCCGGTGCCGAGAAGCACATCACCGGCGGTGGCGCCAAGAAGGTCATCATCTCCGCGCCCGCCAAGGGTGAGGACGGCACGTTCGTCATGGGCGTCAACGACGACACGTACGACCCGGCCAACCACCACATCATCAGCAACGCGTCCTGCACGACCAACTGCGTCGCGCCGCTGGCCAAGGTGCTCCAGGACAGCTTCGGCATCGTCAAGGGCATGATGACGACGATCCACGCCTACACCAACGACCAGGTCATCCTCGACTTCCCGCACAAGGACCTGCGCCGTGCCAGGGCCGCCGCCCAGAACATCATCCCGACCACGACCGGTGCGGCGAAGGCCGTCTCCCTCGTGCTGCCCGAGCTCAAGGGAAAGCTGGATGGCTTCGCGCTGCGGGTGCCGGTCCCCGACGGCTCGATCACCGACCTCGTCGTCGAGCTCGAGCGCGAGGTGACCAAGGAAGAGGTCAACGCCGCTTACAAGGCCGCTGCCGAGGGTTCGCTGAAGGGCTACCTCGTCTACACCGAGGACGAGATCGTCTCCTCGGACATCGTCGGCACTCCGGCGTCCTGCACCTTCGACTCCAAGCTCACGATGGTCAGCGGCAGCACGGTCAAGGTGCTCGGCTGGTACGACAACGAGTGGGGTTACTCCAACCGCCTCGTCGACCTGGCCGCCCTCGCCGGCGCCGGCCTGTAAAGGAGCTTCTCCGCGTGCGCACCCTCGACGACCTGCTTGCCGGGGGAGTGACCGGTCAGAAGGTCTTTCTCCGCTCCGACCTCAACGTTCCTCTGGACCGCTCGTCCGGCTCCGCTGTCATTACTGATGACGGCCGGATCCGGGCCAGCTTGCCGACCTTGACCGCCCTGCTCGACGCGGGTGCCAGGGTCGTCGTCGGGGCGCACCTGGGCCGGCCCAAGGGCGAGGTCAACCCCGACTTCTCCCTGGCCCCGGTCGCCGTGCGCCTCGGCGAGCTGCTCGGCCGGCCGGTCGCCTTCGCCGACGACGTGGTGGGGGAGTCGGCCGACCTGGTCGCCGGCAAGCTCGCCGACGGCGAGGTGGGGCTGATCGAGAACCTCCGGTTCGAGGCGGCCGAGACCAGCAAGGATGACGCCGAGCGGGGCGCGTTCGCGGACAAGCTGGTCGGCCTGGGCGGCGGCTTCGACGTCTACGTCGGTGACGGCTTCGGCGCGGTGCACCGCAAGCACGCGAGCGTCTTCGACGTCCCTGCCCGGCTGCCGCACGCGGCGGGCCGGCTGGTCGCGGCCGAGGTCGCCGTCCTCAAGCGGCTGACCACGGACACCGAGCGCCCCTATGTCGTCGTACTCGGCGGCTCCAAGGTCTCCGACAAGCTCGGCGTCATCGAGGCCCTCGTGCCCAAGGTGGACAAGCTGCTCATCGGCGGCGGCATGTGCTTCACCTTCCTCAAGGCGCAGGGCCACGAGGTCGGCGACTCCTTGCTGCAGGAGGACCAGGTCGAGACCTGCGCGGCCTTCCTGCGCGACCACCCGGACACCTTTGTCCTGCCGACGGACATCGTGGTCTCGGCCGAGTTCTCCGCCGACGCCCCCACCCAGATCGTCCCCGCCGACGCCATCCCGGCCGGCCAGAAGGGCCTCGACATCGGGCCCGACTCTGTCGCCCTGTTCTCCGGTGTCCTCGCCGACGCGAGGACGGTGTTCTGGAACGGCCCGATGGGCGTCTTCGAGCTGGCCCCGTTCGCCAACGGCACGCTCAAGGTAGCCGAGGCGGTCGCAGCGGTGAAGGGGACCAGCGTCGTGGGTGGAGGCGACTCCGCCGCCGCCGTACGGGCCCTCGGCCTCGACGAGTCCAAGTTCAGCCACATCTCCACCGGCGGCGGCGCGTCGCTGGAGTATCTCGAGGGCAAGCAGCTGCCCGGCCTGACCGCCTTGGAGGCATGACCGTGGCAACCTCGTCCGCCGGCAAGCGGGTCGGCCGGATGCCCCTGATCGCCGGCAACTGGAAGATGAACCTCAACCACCTCGAGGCGATCGCCCTCGTCCAGAAGCTAGCCTTCTCCCTGGACGAGAAGATCTTCGACCGGGTCGAGGTCGCGGTGCTTCCGCCCTACACCGACCTGCGCAGCGTGCAGACGCTCGTCGACGGCGACCGGCTGCTGTTCAAGTACGGCGCCCAGGACCTCTCGGCGCACCTGGCCGGCGCCTTCACCGGAGAGATCTCCGGTCCGATGCTGGCCAAGCTCGGCTGCACCTACGTCGTGGTCGGCCACTCAGAGCGCCGGCAGTACCACCACGAGAGCGACGACCTGGTCAACCACAAGGTCCGAGCGGCCTACGCCGTCGAGCTCACGCCGATCCTGTGCGTGGGCGAGGGACTCGAGGTGCGCGAGAGCGGCGACCACCTGGCCCACACCCTGGCCCAGCTCGACGGCGCCCTGGTCGACGTCACCGCGGAGCAGGCACGCTCCCTGGTGGTCGCCTACGAGCCGGTCTGGGCCATCGGGACCGGCAAGGTGGCCACTCCCGACGACGCGCAGGAGGTGTGCGCCGCCATCCGCACCCGGGTCGCCGAGCTCTACAGTGGATCACTGGCGGACGGCGTACGAATCCTCTACGGTGGGTCGGTCAAGGCGGACAATGCGGGCGCCATCATGGCCCAGAGCGACGTCGACGGGGCGCTGGTCGGCGGCGCCAGTATCGACGCGGACTCCTTCGCGGGGATCGTCACCGCTACCGCCGATTCGCCGTGACATTCTTCGGGCCCTTCCGGCGGTTGCCGGAAGGTTTCCGGCCTACCAGCGAGTAACAACTGTGTTACGCCTTGCCCGTTGAGGGGCCGGAAACTATGACACGACCTCCCATCTGACGTATCTTCCAACGAAGTCACAGCGACGTGGCTGGTGTCCGTCTGCGGCCGACCCGGCCCGGACGTCCTCGGGAAGGGTGCCAGATGAATCGAAGGCTTTATTCGGGTGCGGTGATCGCCCTCACGGCGGCGCTGTCGGTGTCCGCCTGCAGTGGCAAGAGCAGCACCGGCGCAACGCAGACGACGGCGAGCGGAACATCCGCCTCCACCGGCGCCGGCGCTCCCTCGGCAACCACGGGGGCGTCAAGCACGAGCGCGGCAACCCCCTCCTCGGGAGGCACGGGGAACGGCAACATCCCGGCCAAGAGCAACAAGCCGGCGGCCGCCTTCGCTGCGTGTGACAAGGCCCCGCTGACCTGCAACACGGGAACGGCGGTCAAGGGCGGCACCTACACCTACACCATCGAGAAGGACATCCAGGACTGGAACATCCTCACCAGCACCGGTAACACCTTCGATACGGCCGAGGCGCTCAACCAGATCGAGCCGTACGCGTACGTGTCCCTGCCCGACCTGAGCTTCGGACTCTCGAAGGACTACTTCACCTCCGTCGAGCAGACGTCGGCCAGCCCGCAGACGATCGTCTACAAGATCAACCCCAAGGCGGTCTGGAACGACGGCGTGCCCTTCGACGCCAAGGACATGATCCTGACCTGGAAGCTGCAGGACGACCGGGTCTGCGGTGGCGCCGACCCCAACGACACCAGCGCGAATCCCAACCTGTTCTGTGACCCGGCGAGCTCCGCCGGCTACAACCAGATCAAGACGCTCACCCCGTCGGCTGATGGCAAGACCCTGACGCTGGTCTTCGACAAGCCGTTCTCGGACTGGAAGAGCCTGTTCGGCCCGATCTACCCGGCCCACATCGGCGACCAGCACGGCAGCGAGGCCAACAAGGCCGGCCTTTCCAAGATCACCACGTACTTCAGCAACACCGTCCCGACCTGGTCGGCCGGCCCGTACATGATCAGCAAGTTCCAGAAGAACACCGCGGTGACCGAGGTGCCCAACCCCAAGTGGTTCGGCGCGGCCGGCCCCAACTTCGACACCCTGGTCTTCCGGATCATCACCGACGCCACACAGGAGACCCCGGCGCTGCAGTCCGGTGAGGTCAACGCGATCAACCCGCAGCCGGAGGTCGACCTGGTCAAGTCGGTGCAGAGCCAGAAGGGCATCCTCTACCACATCGGTGGTGGCCTGATCTGGGAGCACTTCGACTTCAACCTGAAGAACCCGTCCCTGAAGGACACTGTCGTCCGCACCGCGATGTTCACCGCACTGAACCGCGAGGCGCTGATCAAGCGCACCGTCGGCCAGTTCGACCCGAACGTCAAGGCGATGGACAACCACATGTTCGTGCCCGGCCAGGCCGGCTACGTCGACAACACGCCCGCGGGCCTGGGCACGGGTGACGCGGCTGCGGCTGCCAAGCTGCTCACCGGCGCCGGTTACAAGATCACTGGCGGCAAGCTGATCAAGAAGGACGGGACCCCGTTCCCGGCCCTGACGGCGCGCTACACGGTGGGCAACAACATCCGGCTGAACGAGCTGCAGGAGTTCGCTCGTGACGTCAAGAAGATCGGCATCACGATCAACATCAAGAGCACCGAAAGCCTCGGTGGCAGCCTGAGCCACAAGGCGGGCCTGGACTACGACATCATCGTGTTCGCCTGGCAGTCGTCTCCCGCCGCCTTCCAGGGAGCGATCCAGACCTGGCTCAGCACCAGTGCCAGCAACTACGGCTTCTACAAGGACCCGCAGGTCGACAAGCTGCTGATCCAGGCCGCTGGCGAGACCGACGACGCCAAGGCGCGGGCCGAGCTCAACGCTGCGGACAAGATCCTCTCGGCCGCCGCGTACGTCATGCCGCTGTACCAGAAGCCCACTTTCCTGGCCTTCGGGGACAATTCGGTGAACATCCGGGACAACGCATCGCTGTCGGGCCCGCCCTACAACGTCTCGGAGTGGGGTTTCGGCCACTCGACCACGAGCTGATCCTGCCCGTGGTGTGAAGGGGGGCCGGGCGCCGGTGGCGTCCGGCCCTCCCGCACGCACCCTGCGATCCCCCGTTGTTTGACGCCGCCTAGAGGGCGCAAACTCTGGGGGGAAGCCCATCGCTTCGAATGAGGTGTCCTGACGTGCTCGTCTACACCATCCGCCGGCTGCTGGTGACCATCCCGCTGCTGATCGTGTCGTCCTTCATCGTCTTCGTGATGGAGGCCAGCACCGGCAACCCGCTGGACGCCTACGTGGGGCACAACCCGCCCTACTCCGCGGCGTTCCTCCACGCGGAGAAGATCCGGCTGCACCTGGACCAGCCGATGGTCGAGCGCTACGTCAACTGGCTGATCGGGATCCTGCACGGGGACTGGGGGCCGTCGGTGGTGGACCGCCACGGAGTTATCCGCGAGCAGTTGTTCCAGCGGCTCGGGGTCACCGTACGGCTGATCTTCGTGGCCATGGTCCTGGCCGTCGTCCTCGCCATCATCGTCGGCGTCATCAGCGCGGTGAAGCAGTACAGCTTCCTCGACTACACCTTCACCTTCACCGGCTTCCTGTTCCTGTCGCTCCCGGTGTTCTGGTTCGCCATCCTGCTCAAGGAGGGCGGCATCTGGCTCAACACGAACGTGTTCGGGCAGCGGGTCTTCGACACCATCGGTGAGGCGTCGATCCCGCCGCCACACGGTTTCGGCAGCGTGCTCCTGGACGACTTCGGCCACCTGGTGCTGCCGACTATCGTGCTGGCAATGACCTCCTACGCCGCCTGGTCGCGGTTCCAGCGCGGGTCCATGCTCGAGGTGCTCGGCAGTGACTACATCCGGCTGGCCAGGGCCAAGGGCCTGTCCCGGCGGAGGGTCATGGTGCGCCACGCCCTGCGGACGGCGCTGATCCCGCTGACCACCGTCACAGCCCTGGACATCGCGTCCATCCTCGGTGGTGCCGTCATCACCGAGACGATCTTCCAGTGGCACGGCATGGGCGAATACCTGCTGAGCGGCATCCGCAACCACGACGTCTACCCGGTCGCCGGGTGGTTGCTCGTCTCCGCTGCGTTCGTCATCCTGTTCAACCTGCTGGCTGACCTGCTCTACGCCGTACTGGACCCGAGGATCCGCTATGAGTGAGCGCTCCGACCTGCTGCACGACACGAGCAGCAGCGGCCAGACCGTCGTCCTGGGCGGCGGCCCGGCCGGGCCGGGCAGGGGGGACCGCGAGTTCGAGGTGGCCGAGCGGAGCCAGTGGCGGATGGCCAGACGCCGGTTCTTCCGGCACCGGCTCGCCGCCCTCAGCCTGTTCGTGTTCATCCTGCTGGCCCTGGTCGCCTTCGTGACTCCCTACTTCTGGAAGTGGAAGTACAACTCCGATCCGTCGTTCGACTTCTCGGTGTCCCCCTCGTGGTCGCACCCGTTCGGCACCGACGACACCGGCAACGACATGTTCGCCTTCGTGCTCCGCGGCACCCAGCAGTCCTTGAAGATCGCGCTGTTCATCGCGCTCTTCTCGACTGGCGTCGGGGCGGTCTACGGCGCCGTCTCCGGCTTCTACAAGGGCTGGACCGACAGCCTCCTGATGCGCTTCGCCGACGTGGTCCTGACCCTGCCGATCTACGTCGTCGCGGCCGTTCTCGGTGCCAACGTCGGTGGCGGCACCTGGTGGCTCATCGGCCTCATCGTCGGCGGCCTGCTCTGGGCCTACGTGGCTCGCGTGGTCCGCGGCACGGTGCTCTCCCTGCGGGAGAAGGACTACGTCGAAGCCGCCCGAGCGCTCGGCGCCAGCGACTGGCGGATCATCAGCCGGCATCTGCTGCCCAACGCGATGGGCGTGATCATCGTCAACGCCACCGTCCTGATGGCCACCGGCATCCTGACCGAGACCGCCCTGTCCTTCATCGGCTTCGGCGTCCAGCCGCCGGACACCTCCCTCGGCCTCCTGGTCAACCAGGGGCAGACGGCGGTGTTCACCCGGCCCTGGCTGTTCTGGATCCCGGGCATCTTCATCATCGTGATCGTGCTCACGGTCAACTTCATCGGCGATGGTCTGCGTGACGCCTTCGACCCCCAGCAGACGAGGGTGCGTTCATGACGCTGGTCGACATCGGCAACGAGCCCGTCGAAGCGCTCGACCCCAACGTCGTGCTCTCCGTGCGGGATCTGAAGGTCCAGTTCCCGACCGAGGACGGCATGGTCCACGCGGTCCGCGGCGTGAGCTACGACCTGCATGCCGGCGAGGTCCTCGGCATCGTGGGCGAGTCGGGCTCCGGCAAGTCGGTGACGTCGCTGACGATCATGGGGCTGCTGCCGCGCAGCGCCCAGGTCTCCGGCTCGATCAGGTTCGGCAAAACCGAGCTGGTCGGAGCCTCGGAGAAGCGGCTCAACGAGATCCGCGGCCGCAACATCGCGATGATCTTCCAGGACCCCATGACCTCGCTGAACCCGGTCTACTCGATCGGCTACCAGATCGCCGAGGCCGTACGGGCGCACCGTGGCGTGAGCAAGGCCAAGGCGCTCGACCGCGCCGTGGAGCTGCTCGACATCGTCGGCATCCCACGTGCGCGCGAGCGGGTGGACAGCTATCCGCACGAGTTCTCCGGCGGCATGCGCCAGCGGGTGGTCATCGCCATCGCCATGGCCAACAACCCGGACGTGATCATCGCCGACGAGCCGACGACCGCACTCGACGTCACGGTGCAGGCGCAGGTGCTCGAGGCACTGGGCCGGGCCCGCGAGGCCACCGGTGCCGCCATGATCCTGATCACCCACGACCTGGGCGTGGTCGCCGGGCAGGCGGACCGGGTGCTGGTGATGTACGCGGGCCGCCCGGTGGAGGTGGCCAAGGTCGACGACGTCTACTACCGCCCGCGGATGCCCTACACCTTGGGTCTGCTGGGATCAATGCCCCGGCTGGACGCCTCCACCCGGCAGGAGCGGCTCACGCCGATCGCGGGTTCGCCGCCGTCGATGCTCAACTTGCCGAGCGGCTGCCCCTTCACCCCGCGTTGCCCGATGGCCCGCGACCTGTGCGAGCACACGGAGCCCGACTTGCAGCCGACCACCAGCCCGGAGCACCTGGCGGCGTGCCACTTCTCCGCTGAGCTCGAGGGCTCGGCGGCCAACGAGGTGTTCGAGGCGGGGATCGTCGACGACGTGCCTGCTGGTCCTGGACCTGACCCGAAGGATGTGCTGTGACCGCGACCTTCGAGACCTCCGCTTCGTTGCCGGAGCGCACCGACGAGCCGATCCTCTCGGTTCGCCACCTGGTCAAGCACTTCCCGGTCCGCAGCGGCGGCCTGGTCCGGCGCAAGGTAGGCGTGGTGCACGCGGTGTGTGACGTCTCCTTCGACGTCTACGCGGGGGAGACCCTGGGTCTGGTCGGCGAGTCCGGCTGCGGCAAGTCGACCACGGGCCGGGCCGTCCTCAGGTTGCAGCCGGCGACCTCCGGCGAGGTGCTGTTCCAGGGACGCGACCTGGCGACGGTGTCCAAGGGCGACATGCGCGGGCTGCGCCGCGAGATGCAGATCGTCTTTCAGGACCCTTACGCCTCGCTCGACCCGCGGTTCACGGTGCACGAGGCGATTGCCGAGCCGTTGCGCATCCATGGTCTCTACCGCGAAGGCGGCGCCGCGCGGGTGCGCGAGCTCATGTCGATGGTCGGCCTCAACCCCGAGCACGGCGCGCGCTACCCGCACGAGTTCTCCGGCGGCCAGCGCCAGCGCATCGGCATTGCCCGGGCGCTAGCCCTTGAGCCCAAGCTGCTGGTGCTCGACGAGCCGGTCTCGGCCCTCGACGTGTCCATCCAGGCCGGCGTCATCAACCTGCTCGAGGAGCTCCAGGAACGGCTCGACCTGTCCTACGTGTTCATCGCGCACGACCTCGGCGTGGTCCGGCACATCGCCGACCGGGTGGCGGTGATGTATCTCGGCAAGATCGTCGAGATCGCCCAGGGCGACGAGCTGTTCCGCCGGCCGTCGCACCCGTACACCCAGGCGTTGATCTCGGCGATCCCCATTCCGGACCCGCGCAAGGAGCGCTCCCGCAAGCGGATCATCATCACCGGCGACGTCCCGAGCCCGATCGACCCGCCGAGCGGCTGCCGGTTCCGAACCCGGTGCCCGAAGTTCGCGACCGAGCTGTCCGAGAGCCAACAGCAGACCTGCATCAGCACCGAGCCGGTCCTGGTCGACCACGGCCAGGGCCACCCGGCCGCCTGCCACTTCGCGCAGAGCCTCGAGCTGATCTGAGGCTGCCGCCCGTGCGGCCGCGAGCTGCGGTGCCGGCTCAGGGTCCGGCGGTGACCGGGGCCGACGGCCCTGCGACCGGCGCCCCGGGGGGCGGTGGCGGGATGGTGGAGGTGGGCGTGGAGGCGGGGTCGGTGCCGCCCATGTCGAGCCGGAAGGGCGGGTAGCGGTCGGTCATGAGCCCGGCGTAGGCGGCCACCCGAAGAGCCCAGCGGTCCATACCGAGGACGAAGCGGTAGAGGGAATCGGGGTAGCGGCCGGTGAACAGCAGCACGACCGCGGCGATGAGGACGAGCAGGCCGACCAGGCCGCCGGCGTCCCAGCCGTTGCCGGCTCCGCCGCGGGTGCCCACCCACAGCCCTCCGCCGACGAAGACGGCGAGGACGAGGTAGTGGGGGATCGCCAGTAGCCACCACTTCACCAGCACCAGGCCACGGGACAGCTGCTCGGGGTAGCGGACGTCCAGGTGCGCCGGGTAGTCGGGCACCTCGGCGAGGGTGAATGGTGGGTAGCGGTCGGTGCCCAGGGCGCCGTAGCCGTAGTGGTGCACGCGCCAGGTCCAGCGCAGGACGCCGACGTTGAAGTCGAACAGCGGCCGCGGATAGCGCCCGGTGATCAGGATCGCGAAGAACGCCACCACGCTGACCACGAGAAATGCTGCCCACAGAAAGGCCAGCACCACGTAGTGCGGGAGCAGCAGCAGCCACTTGACCAGCCACAGCCCGCGGGAGAGCGACGGGTCAAGGGAAGCGTCGACGCGGACGGGGTACGGGGTCGAGTTCTCGGTCATGCGGTGCTCCCCGAGCCGGGCGCCTGGGTGGGTCGGTCGACCTGTGCGGTTGTCATCATGATCCTCTGGGTAGCCCCCTGGACTTACGCCGTAAGGTTCTGGCGATTTTAGAGTTCTCTTACGGCGTAAGGTTGTCAAGTCCTGTCCGAAAAGGAGCGCACAGATGGCCACCGTGAGCGGTGCGGGTCGAGTGCCCCGAATCCCGCTGAGCCGGGAACGCGTCCTGCAGGCCGCCGTCGCCCTCGCGGACGAGAGCGGGTCCGAGTCGCTCAGCATGCGCAAGCTCGGGGAGGCGGTCGGGGTGGAGGCGATGTCGCTGTACCACCACGTGGCCAACAAGGACGACCTGCTCGACGGCATGATCGACGTGGTCTTCGGTGAGATCGACCTGCCCGCCGGCAGCGAGGACTGGAAGACGGCGATGCGTCAGCGGGCGATCTCGGCGCGCCGGGTCCTGTCCCGCCACGGCTGGGCGATCCGGTTCATGGAGTCCCGGACCTCTCCCGGTCCGGCGACGCTACGCCATCACGACGCCGTCCTCGGCTGCCTGCGGGGTGCCGGCTTCTCGATCGAGCTGTCCGCGCACGCGTTCTCGGTCCTCGACAGCTACAGCTACGGATTCGCACTGCAGGAGCGCAGCCTGCCGTTCTCCACTCCGGAGGAGACCGGCCAGTTCGCGGAGGCCGTGCTGGCCCGGTTCCCCGCTGACGCATACCACTACCTCGCCGAGCTGATGACCGAGCATGTGGTCGGGCCTGGCTACGACCACGGGGCCGAGTTCGAGTTCGGGCTCGACCTGATCCTCGACGGGCTCGAGCGGACGAACAACAGGGCAGCGGGGCGACCGCCGCGCCCCGTTTACGGGTCCGACTCCGTAGGATGACCGGGTGACAATTCTTCTCTCGGTGATCCTGTGCATCACCAGCATCGTGCTGATCGTGCTGATCCTGCTCCACCGGGGCAAGGGTGGCGGTCTGTCGGACATGTTCGGTGGCGGCGTGTCGTCCTCGGCCTCGGGCTCCTCGGTGGTGGAGAAGAACCTTGACCGGTTCACGATCTTCATCGGGATCCTCTGGGCGGCGTCGATCATCGCCCTCGGCCTCGAGGTCAAGGCCGGGCACTAGCCCAACTGCCGCTCAACTCAGCCAGCAGACGGCGTCGCTGACCCGGATAAGCCTCGTACACTGGGGGAGCACTCCGGCCACGCCGGGGTCGCGATCATCGCGGTCAACCGTTCGGGCAGCACCGGAGCAAGGGGCATCACCGTGGCAGGTGGCAACGCCATTCGTGGCAGTCGGGTCGGAGCAGGCCCGATGGGTGAGGCAGAGCGCGGCGAGTCCGCACCGCGGCAGCGGATCTCGTTCTGGTGCGCCAACGACCACGAGACCAAGCCGTCGTTCGCCTCGGATGCCGCGATCCCTGAGACCTGGGACTGCCCGCGCTGCGGCTACCCGGCCGGCCGGGACCAGGCCAACACGCCGGCCCCACCCAAGACCGAGCCCTACAAGACCCATCTTGCCTACGTACGCGAGCGGCGCACCGACGCCGACGGGGACGCGATCCTCTCCGAGGCGCTCGCCGCGCTGCGCGCCAAGGGCTGACCTCTAGGCGGTTACGGGCCGGCCCAGACCGGGTGGCAGTTGCGCCGCCGCTGCCTCGTCGAGCCACCACCAAGTGCCGGAGCGGCCGGCTATCCCGGCCGCGGGCAGCTGGTCTGCGGTTGTCCCGGCCAGAGCCAGGTGTACGGCCGGCGCCTTCTCCTCCCCGGCCGCCAGGAGCCACGCCTCGCGGGCGGAGTTCAGGGTGCCGAAGGTCATGGTCAGCCGGGTCGGCGGCGGTTTCGGGGAGTTTCGAACGGCCACCACCACCCGCCGGTCCACCACGGCCGGCGACTCCGGGAAGATCGATGCGACGTGCCCCTCGGGGCCGACGCCGAGCAGGAGTACGTCGAAGGCCGGCACCCCCCCGTCCTCGGGCTTCGCAGCGGCGGCCAGCTCGGCGGCGTAGCGCTCGGCGGCAGCGTCCGGGTCGTCCCCGTCGGGCCCGTCCGGCGCAGGCATCCGGTGCACCCGCGCCCAGTCGACGTCGACGTGGTCGAGCAGGGCGTCCTTGGCTTGCGTGTCGTTTCGCTCCGGGTGGCCGAGCGGCAGGAAACGCTCGTCGCCCCACCACAGGTCGACGGCCCGCCAGTCGACCGCCCCGTGTCCGGCGGCTTCGCGCAGGGCGCGCAAGGTGGCGATGCCGACGCCGCCTCCGGTGAGGACGACCGACGCCGAGCCGGTCGCCGACTGGGCCTCGACGATGCGGGTGGTCAACCGGTCGGCCACGGCTGCGGCCACGCCCGCCGCGTCAGGGTGGACCAGGACGACCGGGGACCGGGTCATCCCGCGACGGGCTCGACAACCGGCGCGGGCGCCTCGGTCACCGCTCCACTGGCGAAGGCCGTGAGCGCGTCCGCGTAGGGCTCGTCGGCGTCGAGGCGGCGCAGCTCCTCGGCCAGCAGCTCACCGAGATCGCGGATCGGCAGCGGCAGCTGGCGCTCGGGATGCCCAGGCCGTACGAGCGTCGCCGACCGGCCATCGGGACGGTCGATCCGCAGCTGGCTGCCCTCGAGCTCGATGGTCACCTCGGAGATGGCCGGCCCGCGGGCCGGAATCACCTCTGCTGGCACCCCGAGCCGGCTGCCCAGCCACGCGGCCAGCAGCCAGGCCGACGCGATACCGTCCGGCGCGGACCCGATCACGACCCGGCGGGGGGCCAGGCTGACCGAGTCGAAGGTTGAGGCGATCAGGGCGCGCCACGAGGTGAGCCGGGTCCAGACCAGGTCGGTGTCGCCGTCCTGGTAGTCGATCGCCCGCTGGCGCAGAGCCCCGACCGGGTCCTCGGCGGCGGCCGCGTCGGTGATCCGCCGGCTGGCCAGCGCGCCGAGCGGGTCGAGGCCGGAGCGCTGCGGGGGAGGGCCGTACCACCAGGTGACGACGGGCGTGTCCGAGGCGAGGAGCGGCAGCACCACCGATTCGGCGTGGTTAGCCAGCCGGCCGTACATCCGGAGGACGACCGACTCGCCGGGCCCGAGGTGCCCGCCCACGGTGACCTCGGCGTCGAGCCGCGGCTCATGCGCGTCGGGCTGCCGCCGGACAACGGTGAGCAGCCGGCAGGGGTGGGCCATCGAGGCGGCCGTTGCCGCCTCGAACGCTATCGGCACCGAGCGCTCGTCGACGATGGCGACGAGGGTCAGCACCAGGCCGCTGGCGACAGCGCCGGCTGCCCGCCGCTCGGCGGTGAGCGCCCGGACCACCTGGCCGGAGTTGGTGTCCCAAAGCGTGGTCAACGCAGGTCTCCCCTGGTAGCAGTCGTCACGGCCGACGCCAGCTGCGGCCGTCGACGGCCAGCATCTCGTCCGCCTTCGTCGGACCCCACGTGCCGCCGGAGTATTTCTCCGGCGAGGTCGAGGCCCAGTAGGCCTCCAGCGGATCGATGACCCGCCAGCTCATCTCGACCTCTTCGTGGTTGGGGAACAGCGTCTTGTCGCCGAGCATCACGTCGAGGACGAGCCGCTCGTAGGCCTCGGGGGAGGACTCGGTGAACGACGCGCCATAGGCGAAGTCCATCGCCACGTCGCGCACCTCCATGGTGGTCCCCGGCACCTTGGACCCGAAGCGGAGGGTCACCCCCTCGTCCGGCTGGACCCGGATCACCAGCTGGTTGCGGCCCAGCTCCTCGACGTCGTTTGCCGAGAACGGCGTGTGCGGCGCCCGCTTGAAGATGACCGCGATCTCGGTCACCCGCTTGGGTAGCCGTTTGCCCGTCCGCAGGTAGAACGGGACACCGGCCCACCGCCGGGTCTCGACACCGACCCGCACCGCGGCATAGGTCTCGGTACGGGAGTCGGCGGGCACCCCCTTCTCCTCGGTGTAGCCGACGACGCGCTCCCCGCCGAGCCAGCCCACGTCGTACTGCCCGCGTACGGCGTAGCGCTCGAGGTTCTCCGGCAGAGAGATGGCGCCGAGGGCCTTGATCTTCTCGCGGCGCAGGGCCTCGGCGCCGAAGCTGACCGGCTCCTCCATCGCGACCAGCGCGAGCAGCTGGAGCATGTGGTTCTGCAGGACGTCGCGGGCGGCGCCCGCAGCGTCGTAGAAGGCTGCGCGGCCGCTGATGCCGACGTCCTCGGCCATGGTGATCTGGACCGAGTCGATGTGGTGGGAGTTCCACAGCGGCTCGAAGAGCTCGTTGGCGGTGCGCAGGGCGAGGACGTTCTGGACCGTCTCCTTGCCCAGGTAGTGGTCGATCCGGAAGACGTCCTCCGGGGTGAACACCTCGTCGACCAGGGCGTTGAGCTCGCGGCTGGAGGGAAGGTCGTGCCCGAACGGCTTCTCGACGACGACCCGGCGCCAGCCGCCGCGTACGGAGTTGTCGGCCATCCCGGTGCGCCGCATCTGCTTGAGCACGACGGGGAACATCGACGGCGGGATGGACAGGTAGAAGGCGGCGTTGCCGGCGATGCCGTGGCTCTCCTCGAGCTCGATGAGGCAGGCGGCGAGCTCGTCGAAGGACTGGTCGTCGTCGAAGGCACCCGGCTGGAACCGGATCGCCTGCGCCACCCGCGCCCAGACGTCCTCCCGGAACGGCGTGCGGGCACCCTGCATCGCGGCCTCGCGGGCGAGCTCCTCGAACTCGCCGTGGTCCCAGTCGCGACGGGCGAAGCCGAGCAGGACGAACTCGGGCGGCAACAGCCCCCGGTTGGCCAGGTCGTAGACCGCAGGGATCAGCTTCTTCCGGGCCAGGTCGCCGGTGACGCCGAACACGACCAACGCGCAGGGGTCGGGTACGCGCGGAAGTCGCCGGTCGCGTGGGTCCCGCAGCGGGTTGTGCGGGGCGGGTACGTCGGCGAATGCGGTCACGTCAGGCTCCGTGGGCCGCTGGGATCAGACGGGTGTCGGTCACGAGCTCTTGTCCAAGGTGTGCTGCTTCAGCTTGGCCTCGACGGCCTCGATGAGCTCGGTCCACGACTGCTCGAACTTGTCGACGCCCTCCCGCTCGAGGGTCTCGACGACGTCATCGTAGGAGATCCCGAGCCCGGCCAGCTGGTCGAGCACGGCCTGCGCCTCGCCGTAGTGGCCGCGGATCGTGTCGCCGGTGATGACGCCGTGGTCGTAGACCGCCTGCAGGGTCGGCTCCGGCATGGTGTTGACCGTGTGGTCGGCGACGAGCTGGACGACGTACATCGTATCGTCGTAGGCCGGGTCCTTGACGCCGGTGGAGGCCCAGAGCGGGCGCTGCACCTTGGCGCCGGACGCGGCGAGGGAGGCCCAGCGGTCGCTGGCGAACCTCTCCTCGTACAGCTGGTAGGCGAGCCGGGCGTTGGCGACGGCGGCCTTGCCCTTGACTGCCTTGGCCTCGTCGGTGCCGAGCTTGTCGAGTCGTTTGTCGATCTCGGTGTCGACCCGGGAGACGAAGAACGATGCCACCGAGCCGATCGACGACAGGTCGAGTCCGGCCTTGCGGGCCCGCTCGAGACCGTCGAAGAAGGCGTCGATCACCAAGCCGTAGCGCTCGAGGGAGAAGATCAGCGTGACGTTGACGCTGATGCCCTCGGCCAGCGCCTGGCTGATCGCGGGCAGGCTGGCCAGTGTGGCGGGGATCTTGATGTAGAGGTTGGGCCGGTCGACCATCCACCACAGCGACCGCGCCTCCGCAATCGTCTTGGCGGCGTCGCCAGAGATCCGCGGGTCGACCTCGAGGGAGACCCGGCCGTCCACGGTATCGCTCGCGTCGTAGGCAGGGCGGAGCACGTCGCAGCCCCAGCGAACGTCCGCGGTGGTGATCAGGCGGAGGGCCTCGCCCACGTCGACCCCGCGGGTGGCGAGGTCGTCGAGCTGCGGGGCATAGGCATCGGCGCCGCTGATCGCCTTCTGGAAGATGGTCGGGTTGGTGGTGATGCCGACGACGTGACGGTCGCGGATCAGGTCACCGAGGTTGCCGGTGCGCAGTCGGTCGCGGCTGAGGTCGTCCAGCCAGACGGCTACGCCGGCCGCGCTGAGCGCGCCTAGGGGATCGGTGTCGGATGCCATGGGGTGCTCCCTGGTTGTGAAGAAACGTCGCTGTTCGATGCAACGACTCAGTTGCCCGTCGTGCTTCCCTTGGTGCCGCCCACCTTGGAGATGCTGGAACGCACGGCAGCCACTACCCGGTCGGGGGTGAACCCGAACTGCTCGAACAGGATGGCAGCCGGCGCGCTGGCCCCGTAGTGGTCGAGGCCGAGCATCTCGCCGTGGTCGCCGACGTAGTCGCGCCAGCCCATCGTGACGGCCGCCTCGACGGAGACCCGCACCTTGACCCCGGGCGGCAGGACCTGCTGGCGATAGGCCGGTTCCTGCGCCTCGAACCATTCCTGGCACGGCATCGAGACGACCCGGGTCGGCGTGCCCTGCGCCTCGAGCAGGTCTCGCGCTGTGAGGGCGATCGAGACCTCGCTGCCCGTGGCGATGATGATGGCCTCGGGCGTGCCCGAGCCCGCGTCGGCCAGCACGTAGCCGCCCTTGGCCACCCCCTCCGCCGAGGCGTAGACCGAGCGGTCGACGGTGGGGAGGTTCTGCCGGCTGAGGATCAGACCGGTCGGCCGGTCGGTGTGCCCGAGGATGGTGCGCCAGGCGACGGCGGTCTCGTTGGCGTCCGCGGGCCGCACGATGTCCAGCCCGATCATCGCCCGCAGCGCCGCCAGGTGCTCGATCGGCTGGTGGGTCGGGCCGTCCTCGCCGAGGCCGATCGAGTCGTGGGTCCACACGTAGGTCACCGGCAGCTTCATGATTGCGGCGAGCCGGACGGCCCCGCGCATGTAGTCGCTGAAGGTGAGGAACGTGCCGCCGTACGGGCGGGTGCCGCCGTGCAGCGCGATGCCGTTGAGGATCGCGCCCATCGCGTGCTCGCGGATGCCGAAGTGCAGGACCCGGCCGTAGGGGCCGCCGGGGAAGGCCTTGCTCTGGCGGTCCTCGGGCAGGAACGACGGCTGGCCGTCGGGCGTAGTGTTGTTGCTCTCGGCGAGGTCGGCCGAGCCGCCCCACAGCTCGGGCAGCAGCGGCGCGATCGCGGTCAGCACCTTGCCGGAGGCGGCGCGGGTCGCGATCCCCTTGGCGTCGGGCTCGAACACCGGGATCGCGGACTCCCAGCCCTCGGGCAGCCGGCGCTCCTGCATCCGCTCGAGCAACCCGAGCCCCTCAGGGTTGGCAGCGGCCCAGGCGTCGAAGCCGACCTGCCACGCGGCGTGCAGCGCCTGCCCTCGCTCGACGACCTGGCGGGCGTGGGCCAGCACGTCCTCGGGGACGTCGAACTTTTTGGTCGGGTCCATGCCCATGACCGTCTTGGTCGCCGCGACCTCCTCGGCTCCCAGCGCCGAACCGTGGGCCTTGCCGGTGCCCTGCTTGTTGGGTGCCGGCCAGCCGATGATCGTGCGCAGGGCGATGAACGACGGCTTGTCGGTCACCGCTTGAGCTGCCACGAGCGCGTCGTAGAGCGCCGCGACGTTCTCCTCGTACGCACCGTCGTCCGCGAGCCAGTTGACCCGCTGGACGTGCCAGCCGTAGGCGGAGTAGCGCGCCACGGGGTCCTCGGTGAAGGCGATGTTGGTGTCGTCCTCGATCGAGATGTGGTTGTCGTCCCACAGCATTACCAGGTTGCCCAGCCGCTGAGTGCCGGCGATGCTCGACGCCTCGGAGCTGACGCCCTCCTCGAGGTCGCCGTCGGAGGCGATGCACCAGATGGTGTGGTCGAACGGGCTCTCGCCGGGGGCGGCGTCCGGGTCGAACAGCCCGCGCTCGCGGCGGGTGGCCATCGCCATGCCGACCGCCATGCCGACGCCCTGGCCGAGCGGCCCGGTGGTCGCCTCGACGCCGAGGGTGTGGCCGTGCTCGGGGTGGCCGGGGGTCAGGCTGCCCCACTGGCGCAGGTGGCTGATGTCCTCGAGGGTCAGCCCGTACCCGGAGAGGTAGAGCTGGATGTAGAGCGTGAGGCTCGAGTGCCCTGCGGAGAGCACGAACCGGTCCCGGCCGATCCAGTCCGGTGAAGTCGGGTCGTGCCGCAGCAGCCGCTGGAACAACAGGTAGGCCGCAGGGGCCAGGCTCATCGCGGTGCCCGGATGACCGTTGCCGGCCTTTTCGACGGCGTCCATGGCGAGTGCCCTGATGACGTTGACGGCAGCTTTGTCGGCGTCCGTCCACTCGAGTGTCTGCTTGCTGCTCACCGGGGGGTGTGCTCCTCTCGTGGGCCGGCGTCCAGGAGGGCACCGTAAGCCTGGGTCCGGCGGGTGACGACAAGATCTCAGCTCGAAGCCTACCCGCGCCACCCGCGGAGAAGCACGGCCCCGGTGGGTCAGTTCCGCATCGCCGGGCGTAACATCAAGTCCGCATCCGGCGCCCTTCTTCCCCCCTCATCACCAAGGACCTCCGACCTGTGACGACTCTCGCTTCCGCGGCCCACGAGGCCTCTGAAGTCGCGTCGTCCGGCCGTGACCCCGTCACCGGCAGACGTCAGGCCAAGGCGGTCATGCAGGCGCTGATCGCGCTGACGAAGCCCCGGATCATCGAGCTGCTGCTGGTGACCACCGTCCCTGCGATGGTCCTTGCGGCGCGCGGCTGGCCCTCCTGGGGGCTGCTGCTGCTCACCCTGGTCGGCGGCACGCTCGCCGCCGGCAGCGCCAACACGATCAACTGCTACGTCGACCGCGACATCGACCAGGTGATGAAGCGCACGTCGCGTCGCCCGCTGGCCCAGGCCAAGACACTGGTCAGCCCGGTCGAGGCGCTGCGGTTCGGCATCCTGCTCGGCGTCGGAGCGACCTGCCTGTTCGGCTTCGCGGTCAACTGGCCGTCCGCCCTGCTGGCCGACGGGGCCATCGCGGTCTACGTCTTCGTCTACACCCTCGGGCTCAAGCGCCGTACACCGAGCAACATCGTCATCGGTGGCGCCGCCGGGTGCTTCCCGGTGCTGATCGGCTGGTCCGCGGTCACCGGCGCCGTCGGCTGGCCGGCCGTCGTGCTGTTCGGTGTCATCTTCTTCTGGACGCCGCCGCACTTCTGGGCCCTGGCCATGAAGTTCAAGGACGACTACGCGGCCGCCGGCGTGCCGATGCTGCCCGTCGTGGCCGGCGCCGCAACGGTCGCCCGGCAGATCACCTTCTACTCCTACGCCATGGTCGCGACCTCGTTGCTGCTCGTACCGGTCGGCCATGCCGGATGGCTCTACCTCGGCTCGGCGAGCGTGCTCGGCGCGCTGTTCCTCCGTGAGGCCCACCTGCTGCAGCTCCGGGTCGCCCGCGGGGACAATCCCAAGCCGATGCGGCTGTTCCACTGGTCGATCACCTACCTGACCCTGCTCTTCGCCGCCATCGCCGTCGGCCAGTTCACCTTCTAGCCCGATGTCCGCGTCCGCCCTTCCGCCGCCCTCGCTCTGGCTCAGCCAGGTGCCGGAGGCCGACGCCCTGCTCGCCCGCAACCCGCTCGCCCTGCTCATCGGGATGGTGCTCGACCAGCAGATCCCCCTGGAGAAGGCCTTCACCTCGCCCTACGTGCTGACGCAGCGGATCGGCCGCGACCTCGACGCCGCCGACCTGGCGTCGCGCGCCCCCGAGGAGCTGGTGGCCATTTTCACCACTCCGCCTGCGCTGCACCGGTTCCCAGGCTCGATGGCGGCCCGCGTGCAGGCACTGTGCCAGGCCGTGGTCGACGACTATGCCGGCGATGCCGCGGCCATCTGGACGACGGCCGAGGATGGGCCGGAGCTGCTGCGCCGGGTCAAGGCGCTGCCCGGCTTCGGTGAGCAGAAGGCCAGGATCTTCGTGGCGCTGCTCGGCAAGCAGCTCGGCGTGACCCCGCCCGGCTGGCAGACGAGCGCCGGCGCGTACGGCGAGGCGGGGTCGTTGCTCTCCGTTGCCGACATCCGCGACGCCGGCTCGCTCGAGCGCGTACGCGCGTACAAGAAGCAGGCCAAGGCCGCAGCGGCCGCGGCCAAAGCCACCCGCTGACCCGGCGCCCCAAACTGTCGTAGGCCCCCGGATAGCAGCGGGAGCATGACCCCACCCCATCAGGTCGACCCGCTCGCGGCTGCGCTGAGTGACTGGCTCTCGATATATCGTTGACAACCGCTAGGTCACGATATATCGTTCACCTATCGCAACGAGAGGAGCAACATCATGCGATACGGAAGAGACGGCCGCCAGCGGCGGCACCACCCCGACGGTCCCGAGCACGAGCTCGGCGGACCGGGCGGGCACGAAGGACACGACCACGGGCACGGTCCCCGCGGACCCCGCGGCGGCTGGGACGGGCACAGGGGGAGGGGGCGGGCACAGCGCGGTGACGTCCGGGCGGCGACCTTGATCCTGCTGGCCGAGCAGCCCATGCACGGCTACCAGCTGATGCAGGCGATGGCCGAGCGGACCAACGGCGTCTGGCGGCCCAGCCCCGGCGCGATCTACCCCACGATCGCCCAGCTCGAGGACGAAGGCCTGGTCACGACGCTGGCCGAGGGCGGCCGCAAGCTGGTCACGCTGACCGATGCCGGCCGGGCCTATCTGGTCGACAACGCGGAAACCCTTGCCGACCCGTTCGCGGCCCTCATGGGAACGCCGGGTCAGAACTACGACCTGCGCTCGGCCCTCGAGGAGATCCACATCGCGACCCGGATCCTGAGCAAGAACGCGAGCGAGGCGCAGGCTGCTGCAGCTCACGCGGTCCTGACCGAGACCCGTCGCGCGCTCTACCTGATCCTGGCCGACGGGCCGGCCGCGCCCGAGGACTCCTCCTCGTGAGTGAGCGCCGGCCGGAGCGCCCCGCCCGGACCGCGACGGTCACCCGGACCGAGTGGCTCACGCCCCACATGGTCCGGGTGGTGCTCGGCGGCGAGGGGCTCAGCGGCTTTGCCGCAGGGGCGTTCACCGATCACTACGTCAAGCTGCTGTTCGCCGACCCCGGGACCGGCCAGGTGGCCCGGCGGACCTACACGGTGCGCCGGTGGGACGAGGAGGCCGGCGAGCTGACGCTGGACTTCGTCCATCACGGTGACGAGGGACTCGCCGGGCCGTGGGCGGCAGCCGCCCGGCCCGGCGACCTGATCCAGCTCAACGGGCCTGGGGGAGAGTACGCACCGGACCTCGGCGCTGACTGGCACCTCTTCGTCGGCGATGCCAGCGCATTGCCGGCGATCGCTGCCTCGCTCGAGCGGGTTCCCGCCGGATCGCCAGCCTGGGTGTTCGTCGAGATCGAAGGCCCCGACGAAGAGCAGAAGTTCGACACACCAGGCGATCTCACGGTGTTCTGGCTCGACCGGTCCGCCGGCCCGGCCGGGCCCGAGCTGCTCGCCGACACGCTGCGCGAGACTGTCCTGCCCACCGGCCGGGTCTCCGCCTTCGTCCACGGCGAGGCTGCTTCCGTTCGGGCTGTCCGCCGGCACCTGCTGGTCGAACGCGGTGTCGCCCGCGAAGTCCTCTCGGTTTCTGGCTACTGGAAACGCGGGCGGACCGAGGACGGCTGGCGCTCGGACAAGGCGCAGTGGCAGCAGCAGGTCCTCGCCGACGAGCAGGCTTGACCTTCGGCCCTAGGTGTCGCAGCTGGGGACGTTGGTGACGCGGCTGATGGGTGGGTGACCGCCGAGGGCTGAGTGGGGCCGGTGGTGGTTGTAGCCGTGCAGCCATTGTTGCAGCGCCTCGGTGCGGTGCTCGCTG
>JAWWOO010000074.1:0-146694 GCA_033851545.1 Frankiales bacterium
CAGCGAGCACCGCACCGAGGCGCTGCAACAATGGCTGCACAGCTACAACCACCACCGGCCCCACTCAGCCCTCGGCGGTCACCCACCCATCAGCCGCGTCACCAACGTCCCCAGCTGCGACACCTAGGCGGCGCCAGCACCACGATCCGTGGCGGCCCAGTTTGGCCGTTCGTGTTCTTTGGCGCTGGCCTACTGCTACCCGACCCGCCGCTCGTAGGTGTGCCCAACAGGTTCTGCGTGTTACGGTAGGGCGAAGCGCTAGCACGTAATACAGGAGCTGACATGGCACAGCTGAACATACGTATCGATGACGAGACCCGCGACCTCTTCGACGCGCTGGCCCGAGCTCGGGGCCAGAACACAAGCGACCTGCTCCGCGACCTCATCGCCCAGGCCGTCGGTCGCGGCGAGTCCGGCCGAGACGGTGGCGACACCACCCCGTCATCGCTGTCGGCGATTGAGCGCCGTCGGTTCGCCCTGCTACACGAGATCATGGCCAACCTCGTCTCCGATGACGAATACGACGCGGCCTACCACCGGCAGATGATCGAGGTCATGACCTCGGGCTACACCGCTGAGTACTACCGGACGTTCCAGATGATCGACTCCGAGATGACGGAACGGGAGTGCAGCCTGGTCCGCGACATCCTCGACATGTTCCGGATCGTCGAGGCTAGCGTCGCCGACTTGACCGACGAGCAGCGGGACTCGCTTGGCGAGCACTGGGAGTACGCCCTCAAGTTCCGCGGCTTCGACTTCAACGACTCGCGCGAGAGCCGCCTCGCCTCGTACGCACACTTCCAGATCAAGGACGACCGCTGGGCCGACCTCGCAGATCGCTTCGACAACAAGCACGAGCACGGCAACTCCCACAGCCCGATGCTGGCGACCTACCAGCGGATGCTCAACGTCTGGAAGCCCGTCTGGGAGAGGAAGATCAAGTCCTACGGCGGGCCCAAGGACTACAAGTTCTCGGTCGAGGAGCTGCGGGAGCTGATGAAGGCCTGGCCCTATCCGAGCGAGTGAGGCCGAACTAAGTCGGCTCACTCCGGTGGGCGATGTGACCTCAACCTGAGCAGAGTCGAAGCACCGGACGAGCGGAGGATCCATGGCGACCAAGGGCCCTGGGCACGTGTACGTCCTGCTGGAACCGATGCATCCGTCCTTCGTCAAGGTTGGCCTGACCCGCAAAACGACCACTGCGAGGGTCAAGGGTCTCCACGGCACAAGCAGGGCCGTTCCGCTGATCGAACTCTGGGACGAGTATGTGACCGACCCGGAGCTCGTTGAAAAGGCGATGCACTGGCGATTCGCCGAGGAGCGCTGGACGACCCGGCGGGAGTTCTTCTCGATCTCGCCGCGAGTAGCGATCTCCGCGCTCATGGAGGAGGCAGCCCCATACAGGTTGGACAGGGTGGTTGTGGGGGGGTACGCGCCGGTGCTGCTTCGACTGCACAAGGCGTTTCCGGGCATCATCGATCCGCTCATCAACGACGTGGCGATCGTCGTTGATCAGGGCGGGGTTGCGCTCCGCACAACCACCCGATCAGGCGTGGGCGAAGAGACGACCGTCAAGGCCTACCTTGACTTCATCTACGACGGCGACGAGCCCATCTTCACGCCCGACCTCTCAGCGGAGGCGAACGCAGTTCGCCTTCTCGAGCTGGACGAGCTCACCCTCGTGATGTGCACGAGCCTCGTCGAGTCGAGCGAGGCCGCCCGAATCGATAGGGAGTTGAACCCATACTGGACTTCCATGTGGCAGGACCTATCTGACGCCGACTAGCGTCCGTCCCTCGACCGGCTAGGCGCCCTGTCGATACGCGAAGCCGTTGCCTTCCGCTGGTAGAAGCGCCCAAAGTGGGAGCAAGAAGCAGTGCCATGTTGGCCCAAGCCACGGCTCGGTGTGGCAAGATCCCGCCGTGGCCCTCAACACATGGTGGGACGGTGACTCCGCCCAGCGTTACTGGATGGAGATCACCCAGCGCGACCTGCTCGGAGAGAACCTCGTGGCTCCGAAGCTCGACGGTGCTGGCCGAGAGCAGTGGAGTTACACCCTCGTCTCTCAGGTCCGGCCCGGCGACCGTGTCCTCCACTACCTGACCAACCAGAAGGGCGGTGCGGCCATCGTCGGATGGTCCGAGGCGACGGACGTGCCCTCTACCGGTACCATCAACGTGGCAGGCCCGAGGCACTCGCGGCCGGGAGCGAGGCCACGCCACCACCGGCCCGAGTTGGTTCGTGCCTCTGGGGGGCCTCCACGAGTTCGCCATCACCGTCCGTGGCCGAGACCTCGACGTGCTCGAGGCAGAGGTGTTCCGGCTCCGCGAAGAGCTCGAGACCACGCACGGCAAGCCCGTCTACTTCCCGTTTTTCCAGTATCGCCCCGCTGAGATCCGGGCCCAGCAGGGTTACCTAGTCAAGTTTCCCGTTGAGCTCCTCGACCTCCTCCCAGAGCTGAGCTCGGTGCGGACGGAGTCCGGCGGTGACATCACCGTCGATGAGCGGGAGGACTCGGGCCCCGCCAAGCGCAGCGTCGACAGAGGCCGGCTCACCCGCATCCAGGACCCCGAGCTCCGTTCGGCCATCGAGAACCACGCCGTCGACCGGGCCATCGAGCACTACCAGACGCTAGGTGCCAACGACATCGTGAAGCTCGGCAAGCCATACGACATCAAGCTGACGCTCGAGGGTGCGGAGCGCCATGTCGAGGTCAAGGGCAGCTCGCTGAGAATCGAGACGGTCGAGCTCACGATCAACGAGGTGATGCACGCCGAGGACTTCCAGCCCACGGACCTGGTGGTGGTTGACGGTATCGAGTGGAAGCGGGAGTCGACGGGCAAGATCTCGACCTCAGGCGGGGAGCTCCGGGTCTGGTTGAACTGGACACCGCTGGACGACGACCTCAGCGCGCGCAAATTCGCTTATCTGCTGCCAACGCAGCTGCACTGACTCGGCGCGGGGCGGGTCGGTCCAGAGCGCCTGGCGACCGCAAGGCTGGTCGTGGCGTGGCCTTCTGACCTTCACGGCCGCTGGGTGCACGCATCGAATCTCACCGGCGAATCCGCTCGCCTGGCGGTACGCGCCTGTCAAGGTTGAACTATGAGCGCAACCACCGTCGTCACGGTCGGGTCCGAACCTGGCCAACGTTCGTGATGACGCGCACACATAGCGTGACTGGGCCCGCTGGGCCATACCCTGGACGCGTCCACATCGTTACTGTCCTGAATCAATCATCAGGATTTAACGAGGGGTGTCAGCATGCTCGAGAAGATGCGCAATCGTTGGGTCGCTTCGGTGGCAGCTCTTGCAATCGTGGGCACGCTGACTGGTGTCGGAGTCGCTGCGGCTTCGGGCACTCCGCGGCCAGGAGAGTTCTGTGCTGCCGCAGCCGAAGGAGACACGGCGGACTACGTCACCGCCGCCGGAGTCATCGACCACATGGTGTGCGAGCCGAGCGGGTCCCGGCATCGCTGGGTGACCGTGTCCACCTCTGACTCCACGCCTCCGCCGGTCACCAAGCCCAAGCCCCCGACGTCGACGAACCAAGCTGTCGCCGGGCCCCGAGGCAAGACCGGACCGCGCGGCCCGAAGGGCGCCACCGGACCCCGTGGGCCCCGTGGCTACACCGGCGCCAAGGGTGCGACCGGTGCGACCGGTGCGACCGGTGCGACCGGTGCGCAAGGTGTTCAGGGTGTCCAGGGCATCCAGGGTCCGACCGGGACAGGAGTAGGCATCCCCGGACCAGCTGGTCCCGTTGGTCCGACCGGTGCAACGGGTGCCACCGGGGCGGCCGGGCAGCAGGGTGTTCAGGGTCCGGCTGGAGCTGCCGGGACCAATGGCACGAACGGCATCAGCGGCTACGAGGTCGTCCACCAGAGCTACGTGGCCAACGACTTCGCCGGTGCGGCCAGTGTCGACTGCCCGGCTGGGAAGGTGGCCCTGGGCGGCGGCGGGAACATGCAGGCCAACATGCAGATCAACGGGCCGATCATGACCGGCAACATCGCCACCGGCTGGACAATCAACAGCAACGGCCAAGCTGCGGGCAACATCACCGTCTGGGCGATCTGCGCCAACGTCAGCTGACATGCAGGGCGCTGCCGGGACGAGAGGTGGGGCAGAGTTCCCTCTCCTGCCGGTCCTCTCAGACCGGCAGCGTCTTGCCCGTGAAGGACTACGTCAGGTACTCCAGCCTGTCCAGCACCTCCCCGCCGAGCGCCTGCGGCGTGCCGTATACGCCGGGCAAGTGGCTGGACTCGCCGCCGCGCTGCTTTTGCGCGATGTCGATGGTGCCGTTCACGGCTGCCTCAACCGCCGATGTGAACTCGATCTTGTCCGGTTCACGCAGCCGGTGAGCCGCAGCTCGCTCCAATGGCGGCTGCGCAACATGACCCATGAGGAGGCCCCGTGGAAGGAACATTTCACCGGGGAGTACGACAACACCAAGAGCCCCAGGATGCTATGAAGGCTCACTTCCTCGCCAGGCCCACTGCTCCGTAGATGGCGTCAGGTCGGGGGACCCCGCCTAAGAACCGACCGGGGAAATTTGCCCTGCCGGCAGCGCGGGTGGACAGCAACGGAGAGACGCCTCGCTTCTGCCTTCGTCACTTGCAGCCCGGGTTCGACGTGGCCGCACTCGACCAGGCGGGGCGCGCCAGTTTCGGCATGGCCCTGCACGACAGACGGGCAATGACGTGGACGCAGATCATCCTGTCCGGCCGCCACGGCTTTGGGACTGAGATGATCCCAACAGGCCAGCTCAAGGGTCCCATCCCGCCAGCCTTTCGGGACGAGGACAAGTTCCTGATGCTCCGCTACCGCGGCAAGCTCCCTATGGGGGGTGTCCGAGTGGCTGACACGTTTCACATCATCTGGCTCGAGCCGCAGTTCGGGGACCTGTACGACCATGGCTGAACTACGCCGCGCACGACGGTCCCCCGTTAGTCACCGCTGAGACTCATTCCCCAGCGCGTAGGCCCGAAGAAGCTCGGTTCGGGAACGGCCGTCAGAGAGCGCCAAGTCTGACAGCAGGTTGGTCGAGAGGACGACGAACCCACCGAGAACGCTCATGATCGCCTCGACGTCGACAGCGTCGTCACCGCCATCGAGCAGTAAGCCGAGCCTCTCGGTGGCTAGGGCTGCTCCTTCGACGGGGTCGTCCATGAAGGCGCCGGCGGTGAGTACCTCGATCGCCTGCCGAACCGCATTCGTGCCCCAGTCGGGACCCCTGGTCGTCATGAGCGGCACGCTATAGCGCATCTGCAACCTCTGTGCCAGGACACGCGGAAGGCCCGCCACGGCCGTGGGGACGATGACGCGCCATCAGGAACCAATGTGCGCAGACTCGAGGGGGTTGGCGTAGGCCGCGAGTCCATGAAGAAGAACCAGCCTGACACCCACTCACCGACCATGAGGACGTCGACGGACTCCAACTCGGCTTGTTCACCGACTCGGCGCCGTGCCGGCCATCAGCGGGTCGGTAAAGGTCTGGTCCCAGAGGGCTCCCCAGTCGACCGCGGCGTAGCCGATGGTGCCGTTGCTGAAGTTGAGCTGGTAGCCATCGGTTGCGCCCAGTTCTTCGGTGATCATCTTGCTCTGTTTGACCTTGCCGTAGACGTCAGTGGTCGGGTACGTCACAGACACGACCACGGTCGAGACCTTCACCGACTTCTGCCGGTAGCTGGCGTAGATGGCCTGCTCGGCGGCCTCGTAGATCGCCTGCGTTGGCGCGTCGATCAGCGTCTCGTGGCATTCCATGACGATGTGGACGGAGGAGCCTCGGGCCGTGGCCGCGGTGACCTTGAGGCTGGTCACCTTGTCGAGTGAGTCCTGGTCGCCGATGGCCGTTTTCAAGGTCAGATCGGGCGCCTTCGGTGGCGGTGGCTTGCTGGGCTTGGGGCTGGGCTTCGCGTGGGTGCTGGTGGGCGCCGGGCTCGTACTGGTGGCGGGAGCGCTCGACGTGGCTGCGGCCTTGGTAGTTGACTGGCTAGCCGGCTTGGTCGACTGGCTCCCCGGCGCGCCACCGGGTTTCGAGGTTCCGCCGCCGATCGCTGCGGCGATCACCGCAAGGACCACGAAGGCTCCGAGTCCGGTCAGGACCTTGTGGCGGGCCGGCCACGGTCGCTGCATGGTGTCGTCGAGCCAGAGCGACCAGCCTGGGGGCGGCGGCGGCCAGGTCGGGTCGGGGTGCCAACCTGTCGGTGGCGACCAGCCTGACGGCGGCTGCGGCCAGTTCGGTGGCGGGTTGTAGCGCATGCTTCCCCCCGTTGCTGATGACTCGTTGCTGTGCAGGCTAGTGGCCAGCAGGCCTCACCGGAACGGCTTCGCCTGTTCCCAGTGGTCGACCGATTCATCGCCGACGGCACCGCCACCGACTTGGCTGAACACTGAACGGCGTCAGGGCTAGAAGGTCGGCCTCGTGAATCACCGCCAATCGAGCATTTCTCAGTCGGTCGTGCGATGCCGCCAGCTGCGCTTCTGTGGACGGAGGCACCGCCGATGCGAGCCGGATGGACGACGTAACTGCCTCGAGCAACTCGTCCGCAGCATCATGTAGGTCCCCCGCTGGGACGAGCATGTCGAGTGTGCTCTTCGCGCGCAGCAATGGGCGGACACCTTGGCTCTGAGCCTGTAGGAGGGTGAGCAGTCCCCACGGATGCCAACGCACATACCGGCGGACGGCAGAAGCTCCCATAGCGTTGGGTAAAGAGGTGACTGCCAGCGCCTCAGTCACGAGATCGACCACAGCAGTATGCAATCGGGCATCGCGATCCGAACGCGCTTTGCGACCTGCTGTGACGACTGCGGCGGCGGTACCGGATAAGCCGCCGAGTGTGCCGATGCCTCCCGCCACGACTACGGCCCAGTTTGAGGGCACAGGTTCCTCCAACTTTCTCGGTGAGCTTGCCGCGGGTTCATCCCCAGTGGTGACAATCGCGGGACTCAGTCAGAAACGGAAGGTCCCACCAAGTCAGAAGTCGCGCGGCCCGGACACCTTGTCGATGAGTAGCCCCAGATGCTTGATGCCACGATCGGACACTCGGTAGCTCGCCAGCATGTAGCCGAGGACCACGTCTCGATCGAGCTCGCCACGCTCGGCCAGCCGGCGCAGGTACGAAAGCGCCATCTTCTTGCCGAATTGGTCGCCGAAACCGTTGTTGCCGTAGCCCTCGAGGTGATCGAGGTCCTTCACCAGTTCGGGGCTACGCGTGTCCGGTGTTACCGCGCCAGCGTTGAGGTCGTAGGCACCGACCTGCTGTGCCCACCGGCTCAGCGGCATCAGCGCGGCCTCGACAGCGCAGAAAGGTGCCTGTCGGTCGTGCCGCCAAGCCATGACGAAAGTCGGAGCGGTCGGCCAGCCGACAACGACAGGACCGCCCGTCTTGGTCCCGGCGCCCCGCCCGGACTGGTTGATACGGTTCACGGTCCCGGATGCCCTGCCAATGAGATGCTCGACGTCGCTCTGGGATGTGTTGGCGACGACCGTCGAGCCGCGGTGGCCTTCCCGGTTCCGGTCAGCCAACCAACCCTGCACCGCGACGTCGTCGTCGTCCCACGGAGCATCGGTAGAGGGCAACCAGGCGATCTGGCCGGCGTGATCAGGAGCGCTCATGACGGGCACGCTACTGCCCGGCTCGGACGGTTTCGGTGACGACACGCGAGGGCCCGCCACGGACGGCGATCACGTGACGGGCAGACTGAGTCTGTCAGGCTGGGCTGACGACGTCGAGACGACAGGCCGGATCCTCGACACGCGATCTTGACCGGCATACCGTCTCGCCATGACCAACGGGGAAGACGTCTGGAATGTTCGGTTCAACGGCCCGGCCGCTCGAGCAAGCCAGCTGGCGCAGATGCTCACCGAAGCCGGCGCCGAGATCGAGTGGGAACCACCCTATGAACAGCGCTCGGGAGGCATCGTCGAGACCGTGGTCGTTAGCATCGTCGCCCGGGGTGCCTACGACATCATCAAGGGCGGGTTCGACAAGTTCGTCAGGCACTGGGTGAATTCAGGCGGTCGTCGCAACGATGGGTTGTCCGGGGTTCAGTATGAGCCGTTGCATGGCTTCGGCGGGGGTCAGCCCGCCCAAGGTCTTGCGGGGTCGGGCGTTGAGCTCGTGGGCGACCTCGAGCAGCCGCTGCGGTGAGTGCGCCGATAGGTCGGTGCCTTTCGGGAAATACTGACGCAGCAGGCCATTCGTGTTCTCGTTGCTGCCGCGCTGCCAGGGGCTGTGCGGGTCGCAGAAGTACACGTCCATCTTGGTGGCCAGGGTGATCTCGGCGTGCCGGGCCAGCTCGGTGCCCTGGTCCCAGGTCAACGACTTGCGCAGGTGTTGGGGCAGCGTGTGGATCACGTCGAGGAGACCGTCGCGGACCGCGAGGGCGCCGTGGCCCTCGGGCAGGTGGACCAGCATCACGTAACGGGACTGCCGCTCGACCAAAGTGGCGATCGCGGACCGGCAGTTCGACCCCAGAATCAGATCTCCCTCCCAGTGCCCCGGCACCGCCCGGTCGGCCACCTCCGCCGGCCGCTCGCTGATCAGGATCATGTCCGGGATCCGCGAGCCCCGGCTGGCCGCCGGGCCGCGGGGGCGGCGCACCGCCCGCCCGGTCCGCAGGTGTTGATGCAGGTCAGCGCGTAGATGACCGCGGCCCTGGACGTAGAGGGCCTGGTAGATCGTCTCGTGGGACACCTGCATCTCCGCCCGGTCGCCGAACACCGCGGCGAGGTGGAGGCTGATCTGCTCCGGGCTCCACTTCACGCACAGCTTGGCCTGCACCAACGTGGCCAAGCCTAGGTCGTCGAACTTGCTGCCCTTGGGTCGCCGGCCCCGCATCTCGGCCTGCTTGTGCGCCGCATAGGGCAGGTACTTCCGCCGGCCACCCGGCCGCGACGTCGAGGCGTTACGCGACAGCTCCCGGCTGACCGTCGACGGCGACCGGTTCAACGCCACCGCGATCGCCGCGTCGGTGGCCCCTGCGAGCACCAGATCGGCGATGACCAGCCGCTCATCCAACGACAGATACCGCCCCGAGGGCTCCGGCCGTTTCCGAGGGACCCGGCCACCCGTCGCATCCCGCCATCTACGTCCACTTTGTCGGTCCACCCCGACAGCATCACAGGCCGCCTGCAGGCTGCACCCCCGACCCAGCTGCACCCAGAACTCGGCCTTCTTCTCGACCAGCTGCTTCCTCGTCCACACCAGCAACACCTCACATCAGCGGGGTGTTGCAACGACCGCTTGAGCTCACCCTGCCCAGGCGCAACGGTGAGCCTGGAATCAGCTGATCTTGCGCCAGGGGAGTATGCCTGCGAGAAGTGCGGCCTGCCCATCCGTGAGGTGATGGTGAAGGCAACGACTGTGGCACCGCCCGACCTCGTGCAGGGCCATGCCGTCGCGTTCCACCAGAAGTGTGCTCGGGACGTGCTCGACAGCCCTCGGTACAACTTCGCCGGCGACTGGGGATTTGATGCCCCTTAGCCCACGATTGGGTCGTCACCCAGGTTGTTGCCCAACCAGAGGTCGTCGAGGATTGCTTCGGCCGTGCGCCCGGCTGGGTCGAACTGGGCGCAAGAGGTCTAGAACGTCAGCCCGAGAATCATTAGGCCGTCAAGGATCTGGTTGAGCACGTCAGCCTGCTGGTTATGCGGGTGGTCGTCGAGGATCGCCCGCAGCCGCGGCTTGTACGCCTCGGGTACTTGATTGGAGGACAACCCTCCGAGCGCTGCTTGGTACAGAGCGATTGCGTCCGGTCGAGGCGGTGTTCCGGTCACCCGAGCCTTCTGTCATCTCCACCAAGAGGCATTCGGCCTACCAACTGGACGCTGTTATCCCGCTGAGCCAGGGGGGCGACCTCTCAACGAAAAACGTCTGGCCGCAGCCGTGGGCGGGCGTCGGAGCCGCGGCGAAGGACCGCCTCGAGGGCCGGCTGCGTCAGCTTGTCTGCGCTGGCCAGATGCCGCACCTGCTGGCTCAACGGGACATTTCCACGAACTGGTGGAAGACGTACCAGCGCTACGCCACTCCACGGCGATCGTGTTCGTTAGTGGGTCGCGGCCCTCTCGGGGAACACTGCGGACGACCAACGTTGGTCTAGGCGGCTGATTGTCAGTTGGTAACTCAGGGAGCCCGGAGTTGAGCGCGATGAGCAGGTCGAGGCACTCGTCCTGTGACCTCAGAGGTAACCAGTGCCGACCTGCGGTTCATTGTCGAGATTGGCCGTGGATAGCGCTCTTGGGGGGCCTCTCTTGCCTATTACGGCCAATCTTCCACCCTCCCCCTCGCCCTGCCTCTTCCCTTGTGCCCCCGCCGCGCCTCGTTCGTCCTCGTCGGGCTGTATAGCGGAAAGGTAGTACCTGCTCGCTGCGGCAGCCTTCGCTGCCCCGTCTGCACCGTCGTGGAGGCAAACAACTATGCGGCGGCGATCGCCTCGGCAAAGCCGACTCAGGCCCTGATGTTCACCGCAGTCGGCAACGACTGGCACACGATCCGGCGTCGGATGAATCGTGTGCGCGAGTACCTCAAGAGGCGTCGCGTGGCCGGTGAGTGGGTCTGGCACATGGAGGCGAACCCGTCCGGTCTCGGCAATCACGTCCATGCATGGCGGTGGGGCCCGATGCCGATCACAAAAGTGACGCTGACCGCGTGTGCCGTGAGCGCCGGTCTCGGAACGACGATCGGAGTTGGCAACGTCATCACTGCCACGGGCTGGTCCTCGGGCGGCCTTCTCGGCGCGGGGGCGATGGGGTACCCGCTGAAGGCCATCGTGCGCGAGCCGACAGGACCGGAGTTGACGGCCAGCCAGGCACAGTACTTGACCCTCAACGGCAACCGCCTGGCCCATGCCTCTCGCGACTTCTGGCGAGACAGCCTCGGGTGGCGGCTGTCGGGAAGGCGCGCCGCAGTCCGCGAAGCACAGATGTGCCGCAGACCGGAGGAAGAAGACAGGTGGGCGATGATGACCAGGGACGCCGCGGCGATAGTCCTCAGCCTTCCGGTCGCCTCCTGGCCAGCCGACTGGGGCCTCTGAAGCCCGAGTGCAGTAACCACGCCCTGGCCAGCGCGGATCGCCAGAATCACGTGCTGGTCAGGCTTGCCCAGAACCGTCAAGCCGAGCCGGGTGGAGATGCCGGCCGTCAAGGCGCTCGGAGACCTGCGGGTTTGGCGTGGGACGGTGTGACTCGCAAGTCTCAGGCTGTCAGGTTGCCACCCTTGGCCCGGTTGCAGGTTCCACACAAGAGTTGAAGGTTGCGGGCGGAGTCCGAGCCGCCCATGACGTGCGGGATGATGTGATCGTATTCTAAGTCGGCATTGGAGCTGCAGCCCACACAGCGTCCGCCATCACGCTGCCACACAAACATTTTGACCTCGTCCAGGATTGGCTTTCTCGGTCCAGGCGCGCTATTGGCCTCGGTCTTCATCCGGTCAGCGTTGATCAAAGCTTGAGCACGCGCGAGTTTTCGGGCCGCCGCTTGTTCGTGCTCTATGGCAGCTGCGAGAACAAACGTACGGGCTCGCTCACCCTCCGCACTTTCGGAGAGGGTGTCATGGAACTCCTTTGGCGAGAGAGACCACAGTTGCCCACGAATGGCGGCGTAGATCCTACCGTATTTCTTGCCGTTAAATACCGCCTGAGTTTGCTGGTAGCTCTGTAGGCTCGAGTAGGAGACGTCGTATTCACTCGAATAAACGCGATAGACGTTTCCATTTGCAGCTTCCCAAACGGCCAAGGGAGCCTCGGTCGCACCAACTCCCATCCCTGGCAACATCTCTGGCGGGTACGGTATCTGGGGGTCGCTCTCGTCGCCGCGCCTCATGGTGACCGCGCATATGTAGTCCATGAGGATCGCAATCTGCTAGCTGTCAGGTTCTTGAGACCGTATCGGCTACGCCCTGGAACTCGCCTCACCTGAACAGTCAGACCTTGTGGCCGAACAGGCCATTGACATCCGGTCGTGAGGACCCTGCGGGCTACCAGCTGTCGGGGCAAGGCATACGACCGCCGCTATTTGGCAACCCCAACCGTCTGCACCGGGTCGGAGGTGTTCAGCGGGTCGCCGAGCACCTAGTGCAGCGGCAGCGGATGGGCCGAGGAGGGCTGCCACCAGGTCACGGTGGCCCTGGCGGAGCTGACCACGGTCAGGGCCAGCAGGCACAACGTCGAGCACAGCACCAGCAGGAGGCGTCTCATGCCCCTGGTGTCGACGCCGCCCAGCCGCTATGTCGACCAGAGTTCTCACGGCCCTCCTTAACCAGTGCTTCAACAATGGTAGCGACAAGGAACCCTTGCGCCGGCACCAGCACGATGGGCCTGGCTGGCTCACGCCGAACTGGTTGCCGTGGCGTGGGTGTGGTCATCTTGCGCCCGGCCGGATGCTGGTCACGGCACGGGTCACGTGATTCCTTCCCGTCGTTGCTCACTACGCTAGCGGGCCAGCCTAGGACGCTGCCATGGCGGCCACATCAGCCGTTCGGGCAGACCTTGTGGTCCGGGAGGGCTATTGACGCCGACCGCGGCGCAGCCGACCGCCTTGATCTCCTTCTCGGTCAGCACGGTCATGTCGCCGAGGATGGCGTCCTCGATCTCGGGACGCCGGCGCAACACCTGAATCCACTGCAGGATGCCGAAGGACAGGGACGGGTAGTGTCGCTTCGCCGCGGCCTGCTTGCGTCGGCAGCGGCCTGAGACGAACGTCTCATCCAGATCTCTCTAGGAGAGCACTTCGGCTACCTTGGCCAAGATCTCCTGCGCGAAAAGGGCAGCGAGCTGCGGCTCCAGAAAGTTGAATTCGACCACCGTTGCGTCGTCGAGCACCAAACTCAGTCCTACGTACCGAGCGCCGTCACGTTGCCCGCCGGCGTATTGACCGCCAACGACCTGATGCTGCTCCAGCACAGGACGCTCTTGGTCCCGCGGGTCCTCCCCTGCCGCAGCGATGGCGGCCTCGAGCGCCCGGCTGAACTGGCCAGCTTCCTGCGGCCTCCAGGCCACAACCACCGACCCAGTCGCCGTGCCGCTTGCCTCCTCGATCTGGTGCCGGCTAGCGCAACCACCACCATAGGGCCGTCCATGGGCAAACCAGTGCGCGCGTCGGCTTCCACGACTGACGGCACGATCTGAACGATCTGCCCGACTACTCGAAGTGGGTGTGTCCAATCCGGGACTGGTGCGCCCGGCAACCCCGCCGATTCGTCCATGCTCACTCCCCTGTCCCTCCGCCCCTAACATGGAGGCAGTACTCGGAGCCTCTCACAGCTGCACCAACCTGTGAACCATGTTGATCCATGGTGTCCTGTGCCGGAGGTCCGTCTGAAGTCTCAAGTCCTGGTCCCGACGTCGGTTCGCCCCACCCGTCTATATTGGCTAAACCGCCGCCGGGCGGCGCCACTCATCTGGCGAAGAGCGACCGCGCGACGTCACGTTTTGGCAACCCGGGTCGGAGCCGCTCGCGGCCAACCGATGGGAAAAGAGGCAGCCTGCCTCGACCAGACCGGATCGTGGCGCCGTCAGGGTCGCCGTCGTCGTGGGCAACACCGTGAGGACCCCAGTTGAGCCATATAGGGCATCACACAACTCCCAGGTCTAGCGCGTCGCCGCCACCATCACAGGCCCGGTAGGACGCTATGCTGAACCGCCACCAACGGGGCGTAGCGGCTGCCTCGTCGACAAGCCGAACGGTGAGCTGCGCCCGGTGGGCCGGCTCTCCGTGGGGCCAGTCGACAACGCTCAGAACCGGCTGGCCACGCCGCCGTGGTGAGAGCAGGTCCCCAGTATGCGTGAGTGCGGAGAACGGCTCGTACCGTAGCGTCGATTAACCCCTATCGTTGTCCGCGCGACCGGCTGGGTATCGAAGTCGGTAACACGGCGACGCAGCGTCGACGGCGGTGATCCAAGCATGCTGCCACTTGTGGGATTGACGCGGATTCTCGCTCAAGGTGCCGTTGCCCGACGTGGTCTCGATGCAGACCCGGCGGCCCAACCTCGAGGGCACCGGCGAGGTGCGGCTGCGCCGACTCGTCAAGGAGGCACTGCGGATGCGGCCGGACCGGATCATTGTCGGAGAGGTCCGCCAGGAGGAATGCCTCGACCTGCTGATCGCACTCAACTCGGGGCTGCCCGGGATGTGTACGATCCACGCCAACTCCGCCCGCGAGGCGATCACCAAGATGTGCACGCTACCGCTGCTGGCAGGCGAGAACGTGAGCCACAACTTCGTCGTACCAACCGTTGCTGCCAGTGTCGACCTCGTCGTCCATGTCGGACGCGATTCACAGGGGCACCGCCGGCTACGCGAGATCGTCGCTGTACCAGGCAGAGTCGAGGGCGACGTCATCGAGACTGCTGATCTGTTCACGACCAGGGAAGGCCGGCTCGTACGCGCTGACGGCTGGCCTCCGCACCAGGACCGGTTCAGCGCAGCCGGCTACGACTTGGTGCGGCTGCTCCGGCCGCACCACGACCAGGTCGAGGTCTGATGGGGCTGGTCATCGGGCTGATGTTCGGCATCGGCCTGCTCTTGGTCTGGCGCGCGGCCACGGTCAAGACCGTTGCCAGGGTGCACAAGGAGCCACGCTGGCGGGTCGAGCTCGCAGACCTGATCGCGCAGGCCGGCATCGAGTCGGTGTCGCCGGGGCAGGTGCTGGCGGCGTCCGCGGGTCTCGGGCTCGTGTCGTTCCTAACCACGTTCGTGGTCAGTCTTTCACCCACCATCGCCTTGTGCTTCGCGACTTTCGGCGCCTGGTCCCCGCTTGCGCTGCTGCGCTGGAGGCAACGGCAGCGCGGCAGTGAGCTGCGCGACGTGTGGCCGGAGATCGTCGACAACCTCGCCTCTGCCGTACGCGCAGGGCTTTCCCTGCCGGAGGCCATTGCGCAGATCGGTGTGCGGGGACCGGAGGTGCTGCGGCCGCCGTTCGTCCGGTTCGGCGAGGACTACCGCACCTCCGGCCGGTTCGACGAGTCGATCGACCGGCTCAAGGCGACCCTGGCCGACCCGGTCGGCGATCGGATCATCGAGTCGGTGCGGATGGCGCGCGAGGTGGGCGGCAGCGACCTGGGCCGGTTGCTGCGCACCCTGTCGTCGTTCCTGCGCGAGGATGCCCGCACCCGGGCCGAGCTCGAGACCCGGCAGGGGTGGACGGTCAACGCAGCCAGGCTCGCCCTCGCCGCCCCGTGGCTGATGCTCGGACTCCTGGCATTGCGTCCCGAAGCCGTGCGGGCCTACAACAGTGCCTCCGGTGCGCTGATCCTGCTCGTCGGCGGTGTGCTTTCCCTTGCTGCCTACCGGATCATGCTGCGCATTGCGCGGCTGCCCGTCGAGCACCGGGTGTTGCGATGACCCCGGCAGCGATAGGTGCAATTGTCGGCGCGTCGGTAGCCGGCGGTGTGATCGTCACCGTACGGGCGGCGCCGCCGTTTCGCCGGCCCAAGCTGGACAGCCGGCTGGCGCCGTACATCAGGGACACCGCCCGTCCGTCCCGGTTGATCAGCGAGAGCCGGGTGGTGACGCCGTTTCCCACGCTCGAGCGGCTCTTGCGTCCGGTGCTGGCCGACGCGGTCAGGCTGATCGAACGGCTTCTCGGCGGCGCCGGATCGGTGCGCCGCCGGCTCGAGCAGGCCGGACTGATGATGACCGTGGAGGAGTTCCGGGTCGAGCAGGTGATCTGGGGCGCCGGGGGGCTGCTTGCCGGCGTGGTGCTGATGCTGCTGCTCCTCGCCAAGTCGGCCCACCCGTCACCCGTACCATTGCTGCTGCTCTGCGTCGTCACAACGGCCGGTGGGGTGCTCGGCCGCGACCGCTGGCTGAGCCATCAGGTGCGCGAGCGCGAGCAGCGGATGACGGCCGAGTTCCCCACGGTGGCAGAGCTTCTCGCTCTCGCGGTCTCGGCCGGCGAGAGCCCGGTCGGCGCTCTCGAGCGGGTCACCCGGCTCAGCGGCGGCGAGCTCGCACGGGAGCTCGGCCGGGCCCTCGACGACGCCCGTGGAGGTGCACCGCTGGTCGCGGCCCTCGACGCCGTCGCCGCCCGTACGACACTGCCGGCGTTGGCGAGGTTCGTCGACGGGATCGCCGTGGCCGTCGAGCGCGGCACCCCGCTGGCTGAGGTGTTGAGGGCTCAGGCCGTCGACGTCAGGGAAAGCGGAAAACGCGCGCTGATGGACGCGAGCGGCAAGAAAGAAATCGCCATGATGGTCCCGGTGGTGTTCCTCATCCTCCCGATCACCGTGCTGTTCCTCCTTTTCCCTGGCCTCTACGGCCTCAGCTTCGGCGTGCCCTGAAAACGCACGCCTCATCTGCCCACAACCCCGAGAAATGGACAGGAGCCACCGCCATGGCATTGCGCACCAGCGCCCGACAACTGATGACCTCGGTCTACGTCCGCATCACAACGCCCGGCGGTGACGAGGGCGACGTGCCCGGCTGGGTGCTGATCACCTTGATGACGGCCGGCCTCGTCGCCGTATTGTGGACCGCCGCCGGGGACAAGCTCGGCAACCTGCTCAACACAGCGCTCGACAGCGTCACCCCCAAGTGACCTGTGGGCACGGGTCCTCGAGACCGGGGACGGGCGGCGACGACGGCGCTGCCCCGGTCGACTTCGTGCTGCTCGCCGGCTTGCTCACCGCAATTTTCCTGATGATCCTGCAGCTTGGGATCGCCCTGCACGTACGCAACGTGCTCGCCTCGGCGGCGGCCGAGGGCGCGCGCTACGGCGCAAACGCCGACTTCACCCAGCATGGTCCCGCGGCCGAGCAGCAGGCCCGGGACATCATCACCAAGGAGCTGGCCGCACGGTTCGCCGGCAACGTCACCGCCGGCGTGGTCAACGTCGGTGGTCAGCCGGCGATCGAGGTCGACGTGTCAGCGCCGCTGCCGCTGTTCGGTTTCTGGGGCACCGCGCGCACGGTCCACGTACGCGGCCATGCCATGCAGGAGGGCGGATGAGAGCCCGGCTCCGGCTCGCTCGGGGCGACGACGAAGGCACGGCCCTCGTCGAGTTCATCTGGCTCGGCCTGCTGTTGCTGATCCCGCTGGTCTACGTCGTGATCAGCCTGTTCTCCGTACAGCGCAGCGCCTTTGCCGTCTCCGCCGCGACCCGGGCAGCCGGACGGGCGTGGGTCAGCGCGCCCGCCGGGACCGACCGGGACCGGCGCGCCCAACTGGCGGCGCACCTGGCGGCGGCGGACCAGGGAGTGACGTTCGACGACGGCGCGCTCAGGTTCTCCTGCAGCCACGAATGCTGCCCCGGTACGGGAACCCTGCACGTCCGGCTCACCGTCGACGCGACGCTGCCGGGGCTGGCCGCCCTTGACCGCAAGGCCGCACGGATCCCGGTGACCGGCAGACACGACGAGGTCATCGACCGCTTCGCCACGGCGCCCGCGGGGTGCCCGTGAAGCGCCCCGATGACGACGGCTCGCTGATTCCGTTGATCGCGTTCTACTTCGTCGTTGCCGCCACCCTCATCCTGGTCGTGGCTGACGCGTCCAAGTTCTACCTGGCCCGGCGCTCGCTGCAGGGTGTCGCCGACGGCGCCGCGCTGGCCTCCGCCCACTCCGTCTCGACCTCGGACCTGTACGGCGGCGGTGACAGCTCCCGGCTGCGCCTCGACGGCGATGTCTGCCAGGCGGTGGCCGACTACGGCACCGCGAACGACCTCGCGACCCGGTTCGACCGCCTGGCCATGTCCGGCTACGCGGGCAACCAGGTCGGTGACTGCGTCGCGAACGGTGCCGACCACGTCACCGTCGTCGCGCAGGACCGGGTCAAGCTGCCCTTGGTCAGCATCCTCGGGGTCCTGGACAGCAAGTTCGCCGACGGCGTCCAGCTCACCGTCGTCGCCCACGCCGCCATGCGCTGCGACACCTGCTGAACCCGTACGAAGCCGCGAGCAGTTTCAGCGGCATCGAACCAGACCTTGTGTTGGACTTTAGGCAGCGTCCGTGGTGTCCCACGCCGCCTCCCCTTCGCCGCTCGACTGGGCAAAGCCCTGGTGCTCCAGCCAGGACGGTGCCTTGACGCTCTTGACGCGGACGCGGTTCGCCGATAGCGTCAATATCGTCAAGGAGGGTGGTGCGCGATGACCGCGACGGCAGTGTTGATGGCGCAGGTGCAGGCCCGGCTCGCGGAGGACCCTGTCCACGTCCGTGAGGCGCTCACCCTGATCGCCCACCCGGACGCCCTGCCTGCCCGGAACCGGTTATCTGACACCGCCCGGACGGTGAACACCCACCGCCTCGCGCAGGCACGGGAGGAGTTCTTCTCCCACGCCTACCGCGGTGAGCAGGTCCGTGCCCAGCTCGGCGGAATCACCCGGCAGGCGCTGAACCAACGGGTCCGCGCCGGCAAGCTGCTCGCGCTGCCCGCGGCGAACACGTCCTGGTTCCCTGACTGGCAGTTCACCCCAGCCGGGGACGTCGTGGCCGGGCTGGAGAAGCTACTGGTCGTCCTGCCAGGCTCCCCGCTGGCCGCCGACCGGCTGGTCCGTTCCCCTATCCCCGAGGAGCGGGGCCGCTCCGTCGCGGACCTGCTCGCGGCCGGAAAGCTTGCACTGGCGGTCCACTACGCCGGAACCGCGGGCGGGGACCGCTGAGCGGCTACCCACACCGGCTCCCGCGCAGGTGGCCGGCCGGGGTCCGGCTGCGTCCGCTGCGCCGCACCTGGTACCGGCTCGATGGCACCCATCCCGACGAGTGGAGCTGGACGCCGTTCCCGCGACCGCGGTGGCGCTTCGACAGCGAGACCGGCGCGTACCGCTGCCGATACGCGGCGAGCTCCGAACGCGGGATGCTACGCGAGGCGTTCGACCCCGACCGCCACATCCCCGCCGATTCCCTGCAGCGGTGGGTCGTCACCCTGACCGTGACCGGCAGAGCGCTGGACCTGCGAACCGACGACACCCTCGACGCGTTCGGTCTGGACGACCAGATCTCCACCAGCCGGGACCCGCGGGTGTGGCAGGCGGCGCACTCCCTGGCGGACCTTCACTGGAACCGCCACAGTGTCCGCGACCGGATGCCCGGCATCGTCTACCGCTCCCGCACTACCCCGCAACACAACACCAATCTGGCCTGGTTCGCCGAGACGCCTGTCACCGTGACCTCGGCCGTTCGGCTGACCGACCGCCTCGACCTTCTCGAAGCGGCGATCACATCCGACGGGTTCACCGTCGAGTTGTAGGTCTGCGACATCGTAAACCTGTCGAATGTCAACTAGGCCGTTTTGCTGGAATGGGCTGGGACTGGCTGGAGCCGGCCGAGTCGGTGTTGCCGTACGGCAACACCGCGCTCCGGGGCGTCAAGTAGTGAGGGCTACCGGTCGCCCATCAAGAGTCGCTCACGAACGCACGGGCGATATGACGCCTCAGCCGCCGCTTGCGCGCGCGGAAGGGCCGGGATCACTCGCCGCGGGCGCGGCGCGGGAATCCTGGCCCTGGTACGAGCTCGATCTCGTCTGCCGTGAGAACGGGCGCTCCTTCGGCAACGAGTGCTGCGATGACAGGTGTCTTGTCGTCTTTGCGACGGAGGAGCCGCATCGGCTTGCCGGTCAGGTATTGGTCGCCCCACTGCCGCAGCGCGTTCAGCGCCGTGAACAGGTCGGCACCCTTTTCCGTAAGGCGGTATTCGTATCTCGCTGGACGTTCCTGGTAGAGCACGCGCTCGAAGATCCCCTCGTCGACGAGCCGGTTGAGCCGGTCGGTGAGCACGTTGCGAGCGATCCCCAGACTCTGCTCGAAATCGATGAACTTGGTCAAGCCAAGGAACGCGTCGCGGATGATCAGCCACGTCCAGCGCTCGCCGATGATCTCGAGCACCTGCGCGACCGAGCACGACTCCTGTCCTTCGTAGTGGCGCTTGAGCATGAAAGAAAGTCTACCTCACAGGGTTGCATGAAACAACAGACCCGTCTAGGGTCGGTTGTGTCAAACAACACACCAGCCTGGTTGGTGAGCAAGCAGCGACATGGCAACGCCATCCGTGAAGGCGGCCGCAAAGACCGCTGTTGCTCGGTCGGCCGGCGGGACGACAGCGCCAACAGCGGCGAACCGAGAGGAGCCAAGAGCCATGTCCTTAAGCAGCACGAAGGCTGTCACCAAGACCGTGGACGTCGAGGGGACTCCCTTTGCCTACCGCGAGGTCGGCCCGGCTACCGGCGTCCCAGTGATCTTTTTGCACCATTTCACCGCGGGACTCGACGACTGGGACCCCGCCGTGGTCGACGGCATCGCCAGAGAGCGGCGCGTCATTCTGGTTGACCTGCGTGGCGTCGGCGGCACCGGTGGCGCCACCCCGGACAGCGTCGAGGCTATGGCCGATGACGCGATGGCGTTTCTGGACGTGCTCGGGCTGAGCACGGTCGACCTGCTTGGCTTCTCCCTCGGCGGCATGGTCGCCCAGGTGATCGTCCAGCAGCGGCCGGACCTGGTCCGCCGCGTCATCCTGGCCGGGACCGCACCCGCCGGTGACCAGGGACCCGCTGCCACGGGGGCGGTACTCCAGGCCGCGCTGGAGAAGGCGGGCGCTCAGGGCAAGCATCCGAAGCACTTCCTGTTCTTCTCACCCACGGTGACCAGTCAGGCGGCCGCGGACTCCTTCCTCGCCCGTCTCGACCAGCGCACCAAGGACCGCGACGCGCCCGTTACCAACGAGACGATCGGCGCGCAACTGGTCGCGCTGGCGAAGTGGGAGCAGGGCAGCTCGCCTACCGGCCTGACGAACGTCGACAAGCCCGTCCTCGTCGTCAACGGCGACGACGACACCATGCTGCCCACGGTCAGCTCATTCCACCTCGCCCAGCTGCTGCCCGATGCCCAGCTCAGCATCTACCCGGACTCCGGCCACGGCGGCATCTTCCAGCAGCACGACCTGTTCGTGGCACAGGCGCTGGACTTTCTTCGCGACTGACACCGAACGCCTACCGCGGCTACTTCCTCGGGGACGAAATTCCAGGCATACGTCAACCCTTGCACCGACGGCACGACCACGACCCTGCCCGCGGAAGGAGATTACCCATCATGACCACGGGGACCGGCAATGCAGCCGCTGCTCTCAGCAGCATCACGATCGGCGATGGGCTCGTCGTCGGTCGCATCGGATACGGTGCCATGCAGCTGACGGGGCCGCAGGTATGGGGCGAGTACCTCGATCGCGACGGCGCCATCGCACTGCTTCGTCACGTGGTCGACTCCGGCGTCACATTGATCGACACTGCCGACGTCTATGGACCGCACTCGAATGAGATCCTGATCCACGACGCGCTCTACCCGTACCCGGACCACCTGGTGATCGCGACCAAGGGCGGCTACGTTCGCGGCGGTTACGACTACTCAACGCTCGACGCAGTCGGCAACCGTAACTATCTGCGGCAGAGCGCGCACATGAGCGCTCGCCGTCTGGGCGTCGAAACGGTGGACCTCTACTACCTGCACGGCGGCCAAGCCACCGACGCACCTTTCGAGGACCAGATCGCCACACTCGCCGAACTTCGAGACCAAGGCGTTATCCGCAACATCGGGCTGTCGAACGTGACCGTCGAACAGTTCCAGGCGGCGCGAGCAATCGTCGACATCGCCGCGGCGACCGCGCACTACAACCTGACCAACCGGCTCGGCGGCCCGCTACTCGCCGCGGCGGAGGCCGCTAGCGCGATGTTCTCGCCGTGGCACCCAGCGACCATCGGTGATAGCCACGCCCACGCCGTCGTCGCCACGATCGCGGAGCACCACCAGGCCACCCCCAAGCAAGTCGCCCTCGCCTGGCACTTGCACACCTCACCGCTCAGCGTGCCCATCCCCGGCACGACGAGCATCGACCACTTCGACGAGAACCTCGCCGCCGCGCGCGTCGCGCTCTCACCAGACGAGGTCGAGTCGCTCAGTTCCCTTGCCACCACGGCCTAGGCATCGGCTCCCACGGTTTCCTCGACCAATACCCGGAGCAGTTCGCGGACGACGTCGCGGAGTTCCTCAACGGATAACCGGCCCCGCGGAAACAAGCGAAGGAGAATCGCAATGACCACGATGACCACGATGACCACGAAGCCCGTGCTCGAACCGGCCGCCCAGGAGTTCGCCGACGCGACCGCCAACCCGCCCTTCCTGTTCGACCTCGGCCCGGAGAAGGGTCGCGAGGTCGTCGACCAGGTGCAGTCCGGCGAGATCGCCAAGCCCGACGTCGACGTCAGCGACACGACAGTGCCGGGCGGGCCATCGGGCGCGGTGTCGGTGCGGATACTGCGCCCGCGCGGCGCGACGGGTCCGCTGCCGGTGATCGTGTATATCCACGGCGCGGGTTGGGTGTTCGGCAACGCGCACACCCACGACCGGCTGATCCGCGAGCTCGCGGTCGGCGCCCACGCAGCCGTGGTGTTCCCGAACTACAGCCTCTCGCCGGAGGCCAAGTACCCCACGGCGATCGAGGAGTCCTACGCCGTCGCCGCCTGGGTCGCCCAGCACGGCGCGGAGCAGAACCTCGACCCGACCCGCATCGCGGTCGCCGGCGACTCGGTCGGCGGCAACATGACCGCGGCGCTCACCCTGCTGGCCAAGCAGCGCGGCGACGTCAGCTTCGTGCAGCAGGTGCTCTTCTACCCGGTCACCGACGCCGACTTCGACACCGAGTCCTACCACCAGTTCGCCGAGGGCTACTTCCTGCGCCGCGACGCCATGCAGTGGTTCTGGGACCAGTACACCACCGACCCCGCCCAGCGTGCGGAGATCACCGCCTCACCGCTGCGCGCCTCACTCAACGAGCTGGCCGACCTGCCGCCCGCACTAGTGATCACCGGCGAAGCTGATGTGCTGCGCGACGAGGGCGAGGCCTATGCAGGAAAGCTGCGCGCCGCCGGCGTCCCCGTCACCGCGGTGCGCTACCAAGGCATCATCCACGACTTCGTCATGCTCAACGCCCTGCGCGGCACCCACGCCGCCACCGCCGCGATCGCCCAGGCGACCGCCACCCTCACAGCCGCCCTGCACTCCACCGTCTGACCATCAACTCGGCGGGCGGCGCGACGCCGACCGCCGGTGGTCACCGACCAGGCTCCTAATCCATGGGGTGAGGGACACGGCGCTGCAAACGGTGAATCGGCAACTGGTGCTGAGCGCGTGGCGAACGCTGTCGATCGATCATCGGCAGGTGCTGCTCGAGTGCTATTTCCGCCGTGCATCTGTGGCCGAGGCGGCCGAGACCCTTGGCGTGTCCGCGGCCACGGTCAAGTCCCGCATCTACTACGCGCTATGCAGCCTGCGAGAGGCGATTGAAAGCACTGGAACGTGAACGGAGGGACCGCATTGGTCACGGGCCCGACCGACGGGATCGGCGTGGCCATCGCACATACCATCGCAGTCGAAGGCGCACAGGTCATCGTCAGCGGACGCAACGCCGAGCGCGGTGAACAGGTCGTCCAGAGCATCCTCGCCGCCGGCCCGGTCGCCATCCTGGTCAACGACGCGGCGATGCTCCTCGCGCCGCAGCCGACCGGCGGCGTACCCGAGGACGTCATCGACCAGGCGCTGGCCACCAACATCAAAGCCGTCTTGCTGCTAACCGGCCTGCTCGCGCCCGCAATGGCTGACCCGGCACCGGCGCGATCGTCAACGTCGGATCAATCAACGGCCTCGTCGGGATGGCGCACTCCGCGCTTTACAGCGCAACGACCTCGGTCTACGTCCGCATCACAACGCCCTGCGGTGACGAGGGCGACGTGCCCGGCTGGGTGCTGATCACCTTGATGACGGCCGGGACCAGGCAGGCGACTGCCTCGCCAACGGTGCCGACCACGTGACCGTCGTCGTGCGCGACACCGTCAAGCTCCCGCTGGCGGGCATCCTCGGCATCGTCGAAACGAAGTTCGCCAACGGCGACCCGCTGACCGTGGTCGCCCACGCCGCCTTGCGCTGCGACACCTGCTGAAAAGACGGGCAGACGCTCGCCACCCGCTGCCGTGACCTGGCAGGATTCGCGCATGCCCGCCTCAGCCGTCAGCCCGCTCCTGGTAGGCCGACTCGCCGAGCTGGACGTGCTGCGTGGAGCGCTGGCGTCGGCCGCCGCGGGGCAGTCGCAGACCGTGCTCGTCGGCGGTGAAGCCGGCGTCGGGAAGTCGCGCCTGGTGGCGGAGTTCATGACGTACGCGGCCAGTCGAGACACCCAGCTGCTGACGGGGTCTTGTATCGAGGGCGGCGGCGAGGGGATGCCGTTCGCGCCGATCGTCGACCTGCTGCGCATGATGGTCCGCACCACACCACTCGGCGATCTCGACGGCCTGCTCGGTCGGGCCCGACCCGAGGTTGCCCGACTCCTTCCGGAGCTCAGCGGTGCTCCCGACCACACCACCGAGCTGAGGAGCAGCGCGCAGCTGTTCGAGCTCCTCCTGGGCGTCCTGGTGCGGCTGGCCACGGCCGGTCCCGTACTCGTGGTGGTCGAGGACCTGCACTGGGCGGACCAGTCGACGCTCGACTTCGTCGCGTTCCTTGCCCGCGCGCTGTCGGATGCGCCGATCACGATCCTCGCGACCTACCGGTCGGACGAGATGTACCGCGGCCATCCGCTGCGCGGCCTGCTCACGACGTGGGAGCGCTCGCGTCAGGTCGTTCGGGTCGAGCTGGCGCGGTTCAGCGCTGCGGAGGTACGCGAGCAGCTCACCGCGATCCTCGGCAGTGAGCCGGACGAGACCTTGTTCCGGCAAGTGGTCGACCGGTCGGAGGGCAACGCGTTCCTGGTCGAGGAAGTGCTCAGCGTCGTGCAGGCCGGTGCCGACCCCGACTCGCTGCCGCCGTCGCTGCGGGACGTGCTCCTCACCCGGGTCGAACAGCTCTCCGACCCGGCCCGCCAGGTGCTGCGGACCGCGTCCGTGGCTGGCCGTTGGGTGGCCGAACGGCTGCTGGCCACGGTCACGCGGTTGCCGCAGGAGGAGCTGTACGCGGCACTGCGGGAGGCGGTCGAGAGGCACCAGCTCGTCGTCGACGACGCCGGGCGCGGCTACGCGTTCCGGCACGCCCTCACCCGCGACGTGGTCTACAAGGACATGCTGCCAGGCGAGCGTGGGGCGATCCACCTGGCGTACGGGGAGGCGTTGTCCGCGGACCCTGACCTGGCCGGTCCCGGGACGGTGATTGCTGCGACCCTTGCCTACCACTGGTACGCGGCTCTCGACCTGCCGCGCGCTCTGGAGGCCTCCGTCGGCGCCGCCCAGGTCGCCGCCTCGACCGCTGCCTACGCGGAGGCGCAGCGGCACCTCGAGCGGGCCCTCGAGATCTGGCCGCGTGTCCCCGACGCGGTCCAACGGACCGGCACCACCCTGGTGGAGCTCCTGGGCCAGGCCGGGGTGGCGGCGTTCAAGGCCGGCCAGGTCGACCGAGCGCTCACCCAGCTCGACCTGTCGCTGGCTGCGATTCCGGCCCAGGGAGGTGACCCCGAGCGTGCCGTCGCCCTCGAGCGGCGGGCCGCGGTGCTGCACACCTTGGGCCAGGAGCTGGCGGCGGCCGCCGACCTGCGTCAGGCGCTGGCGCTCGTGGGTCCGGACGGGCCCGCGGACCGGCGTGCCTCCCTGCTGGCGCACCTGGCGCACGCCCTGTTCTTCGCCAGCGACGCGGGCGGGTCCGGGGCGGGGGAGCGCGCGGCCCGGGAGGCGATCGAGGCCGCCCGGACCGCCGACCGTCCCGACCTCGAGGCCGACGGCCTGGTCAGCCTCGGGGTGGTCGTCGGTTATCGGGGAGATGTGGGGGCCGGCGTCGAGACGGTGCGCAGGGGGATCGAGGTGGCGCAGCACCTGGCGAACCAGGAGCTCCTGCTGCGGGGATACGTCAACCTCTCCGACCTCCTCGAGCTCGCGGGCGACCACGAGGAGGCGGTGGCCGTCGCTGCCAAGGGCGCAGCCATCGCGGCAGAGGCCGGCTTCGCCCGCAACTTCGGCGTCTTCCTGCTGGCCAACCAGATGGAGCCGCTGGTGCGGCTCGGTCGCTGGGACGAGGCCCAACTGGTCGCTGCGGAAGCGATGCGGAGCGACCCCTCCGGCGTGTTCCGCATGTCCGTCCTCGAGGTGCTTGCCCAGCTCGCCGCCTACCAGGGGGAGTACGAGACCGCGGAGCGGCACCTCAAGGCAGCCCACGCGCTGGCCGGCGACTCCGGCTGGCAGTACGTCCTGCCGTTCGCCACCACGACCGCCGACGTCCAGCGAGCCCGTGGCGAGCTGCTCGCGGCGCGAGGCACCGTACGGGAGGCTCTTGCCAGCCGCGGGTCCGATACGGACAGCCGGTACGCGCTGCCGCTGGCCGCGCTCGGGTTTGCCGTCGAAGCCGACCTGCGCCAGCGCGGGGGAGGCGTGGATCAGGACGCTGCAGCCCTGGCCCTCGCGTCGCTGGACGACGCGCTGTCCCGGATGACGGCCGCCAACGGACGAGAGCTGGCCTTCCTCGACCTCGCCGCTGCCGAGCGGGCCCGAGCCACTGTCGCCGGCCCCTCGGTTGCTGTCTGGGAAGCGGCCATGAAGACCGCCCAACAGAGCGGTGACCGCTGGTTGCCGCTCTACGTCGAGCTCCGGCTGGCCTACGCGACGGCGGAGGACGGCGATCGGGCAGCGGCCTCGGGTCACGTACGGACGATCCTGACCGAGGCGGCGAGCATCGGCGCGCGGCCGCTCTACGACCAGGCCCGCGACCTCGCCCACCGGGCCCGGCTTTCCGTTGCCGAGCCCGACCCGGTCGCCGCGGAGGCGGTCGCCGCTGAGCGGGCCGACGCGTTCGGAGCGTTCGGTCTCACCCAGCGGGAGCGGGTCGTGCTGAGCCACGTGGCCGCAGGGTCGTCCAACGGCCAGATCGCGGCGGCTCTGTTCATCAGTCCCAAGACGGCCAGCGTCCACGTGTCCAACATCCTGGCCAAGCTGGGGGTCAGCGGCCGCGGCGCCGCAGCCGCGATAGCCCACCGGCTGGGCATCGAACCGCCGGACGGTGGCGACGACCAGGCCTGACCCGCGTCACTGAGCACCGCCTTAGGTGCCTTAGGCCGCTCGGCCTTTCCTCGCCTCCGACGGCCACTCGCGCGGGCTTTTCGCACCCTCCGCCGGCTGCAATCTGAGGAGTTCGAGGCCCAGATCCTGGGCGGTCGCCCGATGTCCGGCTGCCCTGGCGACGCCAGAGTGGCAATGCGCCGCAGGGCCGCCAGTACACGGCGGAGCAGCGGTCACCCCATAGGCGAGACATCGAGCAGCCCGAGGAAGAAGACATGAAAGCTCTCCGCACCCACCAGCCGAGCGTCACCCTGATCAGCCGGGTGGTGGCCGCGTCGGTCACCGCGGCCACGATCGGCGCCGGCGTCGTTGCGGCCGCCCCCCACGCGGCCGCCGACATCGTGCCGCCGCCCCACGGGGTGGTGACCATTGACTACACCGGCCAGAACCAGACGTACATCGTTCCGGCCGACGTGTGGCAGCTGAACGTCGCCGTCACCGGTGCAGGCGGCGGTGACGGGATCGACTACCGCTGTGGCTACGGGTACGGCGGGGCGGGCAGCCGGGTCACGGCCTCGGTGCCGGTCACCCCCGGAGACACCCTCACCGTGTTCGCCGGCGAAGGCGGCCACCTCAGCGGGGCCGGCGGAAAGGCGTCGGGCGACGGAAGCGTCCACGGTGGAAACGGCGGGGCGCCTGACGACCAGCGGCTGATCAAGCTGCCGGGTGGCTTCACGTCCCACAACGGAGGTGGCGGCGGCGGTTCCAGCAGCCTGACCTTGAACCACAACGGCCGGAGCGACGTCGTGCTTGTCGCCGGTGGCGGCGGGGGCGGCGGCGGCACCGGCGGCTCCGACTTCGGCACGGTCTTCCTCTGCGGAGGTGATGGTGGGGCGGCCGGCCAGCCGCCGCAGAAGGGTTACAACGGCAGCGCGAACCGCCTCGACACGGTTCAGCGCGTCGGCGGTGGCGGCGGCCTCGGCGGCGCCGCGCCGACCAAGTCCGGTGCTGCCGGGGCGGACGCCGACGTGAACACCGACGGTGGTGGAGGCGGCGGCGGCGGAGCAGGCTGGAACGGCGGCGCCGGCGGCGCGAGCCCTGCCTGGCTCCAGGACCAGGACGGCGGTGGTGGCGGTGGTGGCGGCGCGTCGATGGTGGCGCCCAGCCTGACCCGCGTCTCGTACGACACGGTCGGGGGCAGCGGGAGCGCCGGCTCGGTGGCCATCTCCTTCCAGCCGCCGACGCAGACGCAGGTCACCAGCAACGGTTCGAAGGATGCGGGCTCGAGCCAGATGGTCACGTCGACAGCCGTCGTGTCCGGCTCCGACGGCAGCGGCACCGTGGCCTTCAAGCAGGTCGTCCGGGGTGCGTCCATCCCGATCGCGTCCTGCGCCCAGCAGGCGATGGTCGCCACCGGCATCGTCTTCACGGCCACCTGCCGGATCCCGTCCTCAACCGTCCAGGGCCAGGAGATCGACGCCGACTACAGCGGTGACACCACGCACGGTCCGAGCCACGGCACGAGCACGGTCAGCTGGATCGGCTACACCGCGACCACGACCACCCTGACCTCGTCGGTGCCGTCGCCGACCGCGATCGGTGCGCCGGTGATGCTCACCGCCAAGACCTACTACCTCGATGGTGGCGGCACGCTGACGTTCTTCCAGGACGGGGTCAACGTCCAGAGCTGCGCCGACCTGCCGCTGCAGTACGTCGCCGGCTCGACGTTCATCGCGACCTGCGAGCTCGACGGGATCCCGAACGGGCACCACACCTTCACGGCGACCTACTCGGGAGACGACTTCTTCGGCGCCAGCAACGACTCGCTGCCGTTCTCGGTCAACGACCCGCTGTATCCGCTGAACATCTTCGGGACCCTGCCCGACACTGCCCAGGTCGGGGTGCCGTACGACGCCCAGCTCTACGGGCAGGGTTCGGCCATACCGAGCTTGAGCGTCACGTCCGGCAGCCTCCCCGACGGGCTCACCCTCGACCCGGACGGTCACGTCTTCGGGACACCGACGACGGTGGGGTCCTCGACCTTCGCCATCACCGCCAGCAACGGTTCGGCGCCCGACTTCAGCAAGTCGTTCACCATCGCGGTGTCCAAGGCTCCGACCCTGACCGGCGATGCGGGCGACGCGCTGACGGTGGGACAGCCCTACACCTACCAGTACGCCGTGGGCGGTGACCCTGCTCCCGTGGTGAGCCTCTGGTCGGGCGCCCTGCCGGGCGGCCTCAGCCTGTCGCCGACCGGGCTGCTGTCGGGCACCCCGACCACGCCTGGGAGCTTCTACTTCATCCTCCAAGCCGTCAGCGGCGATCAGGTCGCCACGCTGTCCGACCTGATTACTGTCTCCGCTCCGCAGCTGCCGCCGACCGTCAGCGGCACGGTGCCGGCGACTGCTTCGCTGGGCAGCGCGTACGACTTCACCTACACCCTCGGCGGCACACCGGTGCCGACCGTGTCGGTGACCGGCGGCGCACTGCCGACCGGCCTCACCCTGGGCACGGGTGGCCGGCTCTCCGGAACTCCGACCGCGGTGGGGACCTTCTCCTTCACCGTGACGGCAGCCAACGGGGTCTCGCCGGCAGCCACCCGCACCGACACCATCGTGGTGACGGGCACGGCAGCAACCGTCAGCGGCACGCCGACGGTCGCCTCCGTGGGGGAGCCGTACACGTTCACGTTCACCCGAGGCGGTAACCCGTTGCCGACGCTGACCCGCGTCGGTGCCACCCTCCCGGACGGGCTGACCCTGAGCCCGGCGGGCGTGCTCTCGGGGACGCCGAGCCGGGCCGGCACCTTCAAGTTCACGGTCTCGGCGACCAACGGGACCGGCCCGGCGGCGACCCTGCCGGTGACCGTGATCGTGCGGCCGAAGCCCACGCTCGACATCGGCGACGTCTCGATGACCGAGGGCAACAGCGGCAACAAGGCCATGACGTTCACGGTGCGGCTCAGCCGGGCCAGCACGTTGCCGGTCACCGTGTGGTGGCACACCGTCAACGGCACGGCTGTCGCGGGCAGCGACTTCACCAACGCCTCGGCGACGCTGACCTTCGCGGCCGGCACGACCTCTCGCACGGTGACGGTGTGGGTCCACGGTGACCGGACACGGGAGGCCAACGAGTACTTCTGGCTGAAGTTGGACATGCCGACGCACTCCACCCTCGCTCGCGACACCGCAAAGGGGACCATCCTCAACGACGACTGACAGCGGCTGAGCACTGACGAGGGCCCCGACCGGCAAGGTCGGGGCCCTCGTCTGTGCGCCAAGGGTGAAAGACTGGGCCACGGAGGGAGGCAGCGTGCAGCCAGTCGTGCTCGGCCCGAACCAGCCCCCGACCTTCTACCGAGGCGGCGGGCGGATCGGACACTTCCGCGGGCTGGGAGCAACGGCCCTGCCCGAGGACTGGGTGGCCAGCACCACGAGCCGGTTCGGCCTCGAACCGTCGGGGCTGACCACTCTCGACGACGGCCGCACGTTGCTCGCGGCCGTGCAGGCTGACCCGATGGGTTGGGTCGGCAGCCACACCGCGGACATCGGCGTGCTGGTCAAGCTGCTCGACGCCGGTCAGCGGCTGCCCCTGCATGTCCATCCGACGCGGGACTTCGCCCGTGCGCACCTGGGCTCGCGGTACGGCAAGACCGAGGCCTGGCTGGTCCTGGAGGCCGAGGTGGACGCCGGCGTCCACCTCGGCTTCTCCCGGGACGTCGGCACCGAGGAGCTCGCCGGCTGGGTCGAGGCTCAGGACGTGGCCGCGATGCTTGCCGCGACGAACCGCCTGCCGCTGCGGCCAGGGGACGCGATCCTGTGCCCCGCCGGCACACCGCACGCGATCGGTGAGGGGGTCCTGCTGCTCGAGGTGCAGGAGCCGACCGACCTGTCCGTCCTGCTCGAGTGGGAGGGATTCTCGGCCGGGCCGCCACAGGCCACTCTCGGCCTGTCGCTCGAGGAGGCGATGGGCTGCGTCGACCGACGTGCCTGCACCCCCGCCCGGCTCGAAGAGCTGCGCACGGCCCGGCCCGGATCGCTCCTGCCCGCGGAGGCGGACGCCTTCTTCCGCGTCGACGAGCTGTCCGCCGAGAACGTGGCGGCCGGGTTCGCGGTGCTCGTGGTCGTGGCAGGCGAGGGCCGGCTGGTCGGCCAGTGGGGGAGCACCCCTTTGGCGCGCGGCACCACCGTCGTCGTTCCGGCAGGGGCCGGGCCCTACGCCCTCACCGGCTCGGCCCGGGTGGTCCGATGCCGGCCTGGGGTGCGGTGAGCGGGCGGAGCCCTCGGCGCGAGGACAGGGAATGGTCACTCGAACAGACGTTCGAGGACGCGCTATGGTCGAGCCATGACCACGACGATGTTCCAGCCTTCGCTGCTGGACGCCGACGGCGATGTCGGTCCAGGCCGGCTCCGTGACGGCACCCGGCGCACCCCGCTGACCGACGGCGCGTGGATCGACCTGCATCCGGGCTGGCTGCACGGCGCCGACGAGGTCTACGAGCGCCTGCTCACCGGAGTGCCGTGGCAGGCCGAGCGACGCCCGATGTACGACCGCGTGGTGGACGTGCCGCGGCTGCTCAAGTTCTACGGCGAGGACGAGCCGCTGCCTGACCCGGTCCTGGTCGAGGCCAAGGCGGCACTCGACGACTACTACGGCGACGAGCTGGGCGAGCCGTTCCGTACGGCCGGGCTGTGCCTCTACCGCGATGGCCGGGACAGCGTGGCCTGGCACGGTGACACCTTCGGCCGCGGCAGCACCCACGACACCATGGTCGCGATCATCTCCGTCGGGTCGCCGCGGGCCCTGCTGCTGAGGCCCCGGGGGGGCGGCGCGGCGTCGCTGCGGCACGAGCTCGGCCACGGTGACCTGATCGTCATGGGTGGCAGCTGCCAGCGGACCTGGGAGCATGCGGTCCCCAAGACGGCCAAGGCGGTCGGTCCTCGGATCAGCATCCAGTTCCGGCCGCGTGGGGTCCGCTAGCCGCCTTCCGCCGCCACCCGCAAGCCCAGCGTGACCAGCACCGAGCCGCAGATCGCGTCGAGCGCACGGCGGACCCGGCGGCTGCTGAACCACCGGCCGGCCCGCCCGACCGCGGCCGCCAGAGCGAGGTAGAGCCCGGTCTCCATCGTGATCTGCAGCAGGCCGAGGCCGGCCGTCGTAGCCAGCGGCGGATAGCCGCGCGGGATGAACTGCGGATAGAGGGCGAAGGTGAAGACCGCCGCCTTGGGGTTGGCCAGGTTGGTGATCGCGCCCATCGCGAAGCCGCCCCGCGTACTCCCGCCGGGCAGCCGCGGGACCTGCTCAGGCCTGTTGCGCCGCGTGGCGAGCAGAAACCGGCCACCGATCCAGAGCAGGACGGTGGCGCTGACGACCCGCAGGACGAGGTAGGCAAGGTGTGAGGTCGCGACGAGGGCGGCGAGACCGGCGCCAGCGGCGATGATCCAGACGTAGAGGCCGAGCTCGATGCCCAGCACCACCGGCGCGCCGGCCCGCAAGCCGCCGACCGACGAGCGCCGCACGATCAGCGCGAACGCCGGCCCGGGCACGGCGGCCATCGCCACGATGGCCACCAGGAAGGCGGGCAGCCGGGTCACGAGCTCCATGCGGTGATGATCGCGCAGATCCTCGGGAGGGCGCGACGTGATTAGCGCGGGGTCGTGTCGTCCGGGACGAAGGCTGCGCCGTGGCCTGGCACGATCAGCGTCACACCGAGGTCGAGGATGCGAGAACGGTTGCTGCTCAAGGCTTCTGCGTCGGTCGCGTACGGATCCTCGACCGGCCCCGACGCGTTCCACCACAGGTGCGTGCACGCGACGATGCCATCCCCGGTGCTGACGAGCGTCGTGACGTCCTGCGGTGTGTGCCCCGGCGTCTCGAGCAGCCGTACGGCCGGGCTGACCTGGCGACCCTCTGCCGGCTGGTCGTCCCACTGGTCGCCCCGGTAGACCGCCCACACGTCGTGCACCCGGGCGTTGGGGAACAGGGCGAGGTGCCAGGTGTGATCCGGGTGGTGGTGGCTGAGCACGACGTCGGTGACCTCAGCGGCCTCGACACCGAGCGCACGCAGCGGCGAGAGGATCAGGTCCGGTGACCGCACCATCCCCGGGTCGACCACGATCAGGGCGTCGCCGTCGCGGATGAGCGCAACGGTGGAGGCCACCCCGTCGTCGTTGGCGTAGCCCTCGTGCAGGACGGTGAGCTCAGCGGCCATGGCCGGATCGTACGGTGCCGCCGGTCAGCCGCTCTCGACCAGGCCGGTCCAGCCGAGCCGACGGCCGAGCCAGGCCGCGGCGTCCAACAGCTCGGCGTCCGCGCCGGGACGGCCGACGAGCTGGACACCGACCGGCAGCCCTGTCGACCCGGCGCAGCACGGCACAGCGACGGTCGGCAGACCGAGCAGGGACCAGGTGCGGCTCAACAAGGGGTCGCCGGTCGAGCCGAGCCCCGCCGGTGCCTCCCCAACAGCGGCTGGGGTCAGCAGCACGTCCGCGTCACCGAAGAGCACGTCGACGGCGGCGAGCACAGAGTCCCTGCGCTGCAAGGCATCTGCGGCCTCCGCAGCACTGATCGCCCTGCCGACGTCGAGGTAGGCAGCGAGCGCCGGCGAGACGCCCCGGGCATGCTCCCAGGCCAACGACCGGGCCGCCTCGTACGCGGCCAGCAGCTCCTGTGCCTCGGCGAGACCGGCGAGCAACTGCGTGGACGTGGATTCGGCGACAGCAGCGCCTGCGTCGCGGGCCGCGGCTGCCGCCAGCCGTACGGCCTGGTGGGCGTCCGGCAAGCAGCGTTCCCACAACGGGGTCGGCTCGACCGAGAACCGCGGCAGGACAACGGAAGCAGCCGATGACCGGCCGGTGACGACCTCGAGCAGCAGCCCGAGCAGCGCCGGGTCGCGGGCGAACCAGCCGATCGTGTCCAGGGACGGCGCGACGAGCTTGAGTCCGGCCCGGTCCACCAGGCCGAAGGTCGGCTTGAAGCCGTAGACCCCGCAGAAGCTGGCCGGCCTGGTGACGGAGGCCGCGGTCTGGGTGCCGAAGGCGACATCCACCATGCCGCAGGCGACCGCGGCTGCCGATCCCATCGACGAGCCGCCGGGGGTGTGGGTCGGTCGATGCGGGTTGGTCGTCAGGCCGGGGGTCAGGCAGGCGAGCTCGGCCGTCACCGTCTTGCCCAGCACGAGGCCGCCGGCCGCGCGGACCCGGGCGACGACGGCGGCATCGAGGGCGGGTCGATGGCCGGCGAAGAGCGGCGACCCGTACTCCGTCGGCAGGTCCGCTGTCTCGATGACGTCCTTGACTCCGACGGTCAAACCGGACATTGGTCCGACCGGTTCGTCGTCGATCCGGCGCGCGGAGGCTGCCGCGGCCTCGAGATCGAGGTGCACCCAGGCGTGGACCGCCGGCTCCCAGCGCTGGATGGCGGCCGCGCTGCGCTGCAGAGCGGCCTCGGTAGCGGCCTTTCGTCCCATTCCGTCCCTCGATGTCGTCCTGAATTGGCCGGTCCGGAGCAGCAATTGGTCAGACCACTTCGTTCATCGGCCCCTAACGGACGGCAGACGCGGCGGAAACGCCGGGACCCTAGCGTCCGCACTGACACCAGCCCGGGACCAGCGGGTCAGCGCACCACGAGAAACGGAGATCCCGAATGTATCAACCCGTGCAGGCCGTGCCGGCCGGTCGCGTCTCAATGGAGGTGACGACCCGTGGCCGCCGTTGAGTTCAAGCGCCAGCTCAACCTGCCGGAGACGGTGGCGATGTCGGTCGCGTTGATGGCGCCGACCACCGCCATGGTCTTCGTCACGCCGCTGCTCGCCAGCGCGGCCGGCTACAACGTGCCGCTGGCCTTCGTGGTCTCGACCACCGCTGTCATGATCATCGGCTACTGCTTCGGCCGGCTCGGCCGCAAGTATGCCCACGCCGGGTCCGCGTACGGGCTGACCCGCAACGCGCTCGGGGCATGGGCCGGGGTGCTGGCCGGCTGGGGCCTGCTGTTCACCTACGTGCTGCTGACCGCCGCCCTGCTCGCTGGTACGGGCGCCTTCGCCCAGCTCGCGATCAGCCAGGTCTTCGGCGTGAACGTGCCATGGGGCTGGCTCGCCGGAGGCGGTGCCGCGATCGTGCTCGGCCTGGCCCTCAACAACATCCGGCCCTCCGTACGGCTGATGCTGGTGCTCGAGGTGGTCAGCATGGTCGCCGTCGTCATCGTCAGCATCCTGCTCATCGGGCACGCGCACCTCAGCGGGTCGGACGCGGTGAAGCCGTTCATCCTCAACAGCCACGGCTTCTCGGGGCTGGCTCATGCCCTGGTCTTCGGGCTGACAGCCTTCCTCGGCTTCGAAGGAGCCGCGACCCTGGGCGAGGAGTCCAAGGACCCCAGGCGCATGGTCCCGATCGCCATCTGGTCCAGCGCCCTGGCGGCCGGCCTCTTCTTCATCTTCGTGGCATACAGCCAGACCGTCGGTTTCGGCGTCTCCGCCAAGGGCGCCGAGGCATTTGCCGGCTCGCCCACCCCGTTCAACGACCTGGCCACCCGGCTGCTGGGGTCCAACTACTCGGCCGTCATCAACGTCGGTGCCGCGATCAGCTTCTTCGCCTGTGCGCTGGCCAGCGTCAACGGCTCGTCGCACATCCTGTTCGCCCTCTCCCGCGACCGCTACGCGCCGTACCAAGCCGGTGTCCTGCACGGGAAGTCGGGCGTGCCGCGCAACGCCATCGGGGTCACCTTCCCGGTCGGGGTCGCGCTGCTCGTCGTCGGCTGGTGGCTGTGGACCTCGCCGGTCACGGTCATCGGTGACCTCAGTGGTCTGGCGACGTTCGGGGCGCTGATCTCGTACGGGCTCGTCGTCATCGCGTCCATCAAGGAGTACTGGGCCGAAGACGTCGCGGCCCGCCGGGTGCTGCCGATCCTGGTGCCGCTGATCGGCCTGGCCGCGCTGGGTTGGGTGCTGTACGGCAACATCTATCCGGTGCCACCCGCGCCAATCCGGTACTTCCCGTACATCGCCCTGACCTACTTCGTCGTCACGATGAGCTTCTCCGCCGTATACCGCGGCCTGCAGGGCGGTGGGATCGTGGACACCGCGACGCTGCCGGCCCAGATCCACCTCGACCCGACGGCCATGCCACAGATCCACGAAGGAGCCAAAGCCGATGCCGTTGATCTCCACTAGGGCCCACCTCGGCCGCGAGATCGCCCACCACTACTGGGATCGCGACCAGCCGGCAGTGCTCGTCGTCGAGCCCGGCGACGAGGTCTCGTTGGAGCTGCGTGACGGCTCCGACGGCCAGATCACCGCGTCGACCGTCGCCGGCGATCTGCGGTTGCTGACGCAGAACCGGATGGACCCGCTGACCGGTCCGTTGTGGGTGCACGGCGCACAGCCGGGTGACACGGTGACCGTCGACATCCTCGAAATCAACCCGGGCGGCTGGGGATGGTCGGGCATCCTGCCCGGCTTCGGCCTGTTGGCCGACCAGTTCCCCGATCCGTACGTGCGCGGGTGGGTCCTCGACGGCGACTCCGTCGAGATCGCCCCCGGGCACACCTTCAGCCTGTTGCCCATGCTGGGCGTCGTCGGCGTGGCGCCGCCGGAGCCAGGGCAGTTCGCCGCGACCGTGCCGACGGACGCCGGCGGCAACATCGACGTCAAGTACGCCCGTGCCGGCAGCCGCATCCACCTGCCGGTCTTCGTCGAAGGCGCCCTGCTCTCACTCGGCGACGCGCACGCCCTACAGGGGGACGGCGAGCTCAGCGGCACGGCGATCGAGTGCGAGGCGGACGTCGTGATCAGGGTCGGCCTCGTCCCGGGAGGTGGTCTCCAGGCCCCGGTGATCGACACCGGTTCGGCCGTGCACGACCCGGTCGAGCCCAGCAAGGTGTTTCTCGGGGTCGGCCCCGACCTGATGCAGGCGGCCCGGGCGGCCAGCCTGCGCGCGGTCGAGGGGCTCGCCGGTGCTCTCGAGGTCGAGCCGCACGTCGCGTACGGGCTGCTGGGGACGATCGCCGAGCTGCGGATCATGGAGGTCGTCGACCGGCCGAACTGGGTGGTGGGGTGCATGTTGCCGAGCAGACTGTTCTGATGAGCCTGCCCTCGAGCGCCGACTTCGCGAACCGCGGCTCGCCAGCGGTTCGCCGGCGCTACCTGGCCGTGGCCGAGGAGGTGCTCCGGGCGATCGGGACCGGCAACCTCGCGCCGGGGGACCGGCTCCCCGACGAGCGCGCGCTCGCCCAACGGTGCGGCGCGAGCCGGTCGACCGTACGGGAGGCGTTGCTGGCTCTCGAGCTCGGCGGGGTGATCGAGGTCCGTCCCGGTGCCGGCTGCTTCGTCACGACGAGCAGCAGCCGGCCCGGGCCCGCCCTGTCCCTGCACGTGGACTCGGCGCCGCGGCAGATGCTCGAGGTCCGCCAGCTGCTCGAACCGGCCGCGGCCCGCCGCTGCGCCCTGACCCTCGGCGACCGGGACCGGGCGGCGTTGGCGGCCACCATCGAGGCGGCGGCGGGTCACCTGGCCGGGTCCGGACCCGACAGCGTGGACGGCTACGTCGAGTGCAACCTGCACTTCCACCGGCAGATCGCCAGAGCCAGCGGCAACGCCGTCCTCGCCGAGCTCACCGACCAGCTCATCGACCCGGGGAAGCACCCGTTGTGGACGCTGGTGGACAGCCTGGCCGGACGGGACAGAGACACCCGCACGCAGCAGCTGGTCGAGCACCGGGCGATCCTCGACGCGATCATCGCGGGAGACGGGGAGCTGGCCGAGGAGTCCATGACGGCGCACCTGTCCGCGATGTCCCAGCGGATCTTCGGTGCCCAGCCGAGCCCGGTGCGCCCGGCCCGGCCCAGGGCGCGCTCGGTCCGGCTCTGAGGCAAGGGCCACGTCACCGCCGACGAGCGGACCCCCGTGGAGGCTCGCCGGCGGTGACGCAGCCGTCATCGTGTCTTTTGCCGAGGTTTACCGCAAGGGCCCCAGCAGCACAGCTCGGTCACGGCTGTTGCGGACCGACTACCCTCGCTGTGTGCCTGTCGACCCGAGTGAGACGCTCAAAGCCCTCGAGACCACCCTGACCAGCATCGAGGCCGTTCTCGACCTGCCCCGGATGAACGAGGACCTCGCCGAGCTGGAGCAGCAGGCTGCCGACCCCGAGCTGTGGACCGACCAGGAGCGGGCGCAGCAGGTCACCAGCCGGATGTCACACCTGCGGGCCGACCTCGAGCGGGTCGCGGCGCTGCGCCGCCGGCTCGAGGACGTCGGCGTGATGTTCGAGCTGGCGGCCGACGAGCACGACCAGGACACCCTGGTCGAGGCAGAGGACGACCTCAACAAGCTCGCCGGCGACATCGCCAGCCTCGAGGTGCGCACCCTGCTGTCGGGGGAGTACGACGCCCGCGAGGCGCTGGTCACCATCAACGCGCAGGCGGGCGGGGTCGACGCCGCCGACTGGGCCGAGATGCTGCTGCGCATGTACGGCCGGTGGGCCGAGCGGCACAACTACCCGCTCGAGGTCTACGACACGTCCTACGCCGAGGAGGCCGGCATCAAGTCGGTCACCTTCCAGGTCAAGGTGCCCTACGCGTACGGGACCCTGCTCGGCGAGCACGGCGTGCACCGGCTGGTCCGGATCAGCCCCTTCGACAACCAGGCCCGCCGGCAGACCTCGTTCGCCGGAGTCGACGTCACGCCCGTCGTCGAGGTCAGCGACCACGTCGAGATCCCCGACGACGAGATCCGGGTCGACGTCTACCGTTCCTCCGGCCCCGGCGGCCAGGGCGTCAACACGACCGACTCGGCCGTGCGGATCACCCACCTGCCCTCGGGCATCGTCGTCAGCTGCCAGAACGAGCGCTCGCAGATCCAGAACAAGGCGTCGGCCATGCTGGTGCTCGCGGCCAAGCTGCTCGAGCGGCAACGCCAGCAGGACCTCGCCAAGATGAACGAGATCCGTGGTGAGGCGACAACCAGCTGGGGCAACCAGATCAGGAACTACGTGCTGCACCCGTACCAGATGGTCAAGGACCTGCGCACCGGCGCAGAGACGGGCAACGTCAGCGGGGTGCTGGACGGCGAGATCGACGAGCTCATCGAGGCCACCATCAGGTGGCGCCGCCAGCAGGAGACTGCCGCAGGTTAGCCGTGCACCCGGCTGAACAGCATGACCAGCAGCACCGCGAGCGAGGCCATGATCAGCACGGTCTGGGGGGTGAGCCCGCCGCCGCGCGCGTGCAACGAGGCGTGGGCGGCGCGACACGTGGGGCAGCGGCCCTCATCGACCGGTCCGGCGCAGTTCGCGCACACGAGGTGCTCGCACGACATGGCGCCTCCTCTCTGCCCGCAAAGGCGCCCCTCGCCCTGCGGCTGTTCTACCGTCTGTCGGTCTGTAGCACTGTCGGCAGCCGGAACCTTCCCCCTGAGCATCCTCCGGATCGGCCACTCACGCCACGCCGTCCCAGACTGCGCCGTTAGACTGACCCGGATTCGCCCATCAGCCCGTGCCCGTACGAGCCGAGGTTCTTGTTGTGATCACGTTCGAAAACGTCTCGAAGTCCTACCCGAAGGCCGTACGGCCCGCGCTCGACGACGTCTCGGTCGAGGTCGGCAAGGGCGAGTTCCTCTTCCTGGTCGGCGCCTCCGGCTCGGGCAAGTCGACCTTCCTGCGCCTGGTACTGCGCGAGGACCGGCCGACCAGCGGCGTCGTCCACGTCGCCGGCAAGGACCTCTCGCGGCTGGCCAACTGGAAGGTCCCGCAGCTGCGCCGGCAGATCGGCACCGTGTTCCAGGACTTCCGGCTGCTGCCGAACAAGAACGTCTCCGAGAACGTCGCGTTCGCCCTCGACGTCATCGGCAAGCCCCGGCACACGATCGCCAAGGTCGTCCCCGAGGTGCTCGACCTGGTCGGCCTGTCCGGCAAGGAAAAGCGGATGCCGACCGAGCTCTCCGGTGGTGAGCAGCAGCGCGTGGCGATCGCCCGGGCCTTCGTCAACCGCCCGATGATCTTGATTGCGGACGAGCCGACGGGCAACCTCGACCCCAGCACCAGCGTCGGCATCATGAAGCTGCTGGACCGGATCAACCGCACCGGCACCACCGTGATCATGGCCACCCACGACGCCGCGATCGTCGACTCCATGCGTCGCCGGGTGGTCGAGCTGGAGAACGGCGTCATCGTCCGCGACCAGACCCGCGGGGTCTACGGCTACAGCCGCTGACCGACCTGACGAAACCCCTGACGAGGGCATCGCAGAAGATCCACGCCCTGTCCCCGAGCCCCCAAGGACACCATGCGCGCACAGTTTGTCGCTTCCGAGATGCTCATCGGCGTCCGTCGTAACGTCACCATGATCTTGTCGGTGGTGCTCGCCGTCGCGGTGTCGCTGTTCCTGGTCGGCTTCGCCCTGCTGGTGCGGGACGAGGTCGATCGGGCCAAGGGCTACTGGTACGACAAGGTGCAGGTCTCGGTCTTCCTGTGCGGGGTCACCGTCACGCCGAAGTGCCCGACTGAGTCGACCCAAGCCGAGAAGGACGCGGTCAACGCATTGCTCCACAGTCTGCCGCAGGTGCAGACCGTCTACTTCGAGACCCACCAGCAGGCCTACCAGCGGGCGCAGGAACTGTTCAAAAACAGTCCCGCGCTGCTGCAGGCGGCCACGCCGGAGAACCTGCCGGAGTCCTACCGGGTCAAGCTCAAGGACCCGTCCAAGACCAACGTCATCGTCAGCGCGGTCGCCGGCATGCCGGGTGTGGACAACGCCTTCGACCAGCGGCAGGCCTTCGCGAAGGTCTTCGACCTGATGGCCCGGATCCAGAACGGCGCCGGGCTGGTCGCCCTGCTGATCGCGGCCGCCGCCGTACTGATGATCGTCAACACCACGCGGCTGGCGTTCTTCGGCCGCCGGCGTGAGGTCGGCATCATGCGGCTGGTCGGTGCCTCGAACACCTACATCCAGCTGCCGTTCATGCTCGAAGGCGTGCTCGCCGGGGTGATCGGCGCGCTGGTCTCGTTCGTCATGCTGCTCGTGATGCGCTCCTACTTGTTCGCCCCGTTCACGAAGTTGTTGAGCGCCGGGGTGGGCAGCCGCGACGTGGTGGTCAAGCTGCCGTGGCTGCTGCTCAGTGGTGCGATCCTCCCGCTGGTCGCCGCCTGGGCGACGCTGCGCCGCTACATGCGGATCTGAGCCGCCGTCCCCAGGCCTGCATTTTGCCAGCCGTCTCACGGGGTCGGTCCGTATGCTCGTGTCCATGCTCTTATCCGTCCGGCGGCGCCGACGGGTGGTGCGCGGTCTCGCCGCGGCCGCCGTCGCCGTGCTGCTGTTCGGTGCCGGAGTCCTGGCCGACCGGCTGCGCCCGCATCAGCAGGCCCGCGCGGGTGCGACCCCGACGCCTGCGCCTGCCGCCTCCCTGTCGGCTTCGGCGCTGTCCGCGAGCGGCCACCTGGACGCCGTACGGGACCGGATCGCGGCGTCCGCCGTCGGCACGGTCGACAAGAGCGCGCTCGACCAGGCCGCTGTCCAGGGCATGCTCGGTGCGCTGCACGACAAGTGGGCCAACTACCTCACTGCGGCGCAGTACGCCGGCTTCGAGCAGACTCTCGACGGCCGGTTCTCCGGCGTCGGCATCTGGCTGCACCAGTCCGGCAGCACCCTGTCCGTCTCCTCCGTCCAGCCCTCCTCACCGGCCTCCGAGGCCGGCGTGCGCAAGGGGGACACGGTGGTCTCGATCAACGGCAAGTCGACCAAGACGATGAGCGTCGCCGCGGCCGCCGCTGCGCTGCGCGGAGTCGCCGGCAGCAAGGTGTCCGTGGTCGTGCGGAGCGGCACCGCTGCCCGCACCCTCAACCTCGTACGGCGGGCGTTACCCAGCGACGACGTGACGGTCGACAAGCTGTCCGCGCGCGTCGGTCGGATCACCATCGGGGCCTTCACCCGCGGCGTGGGTCGCCAGGTCCGGGACGCGCTCTCCACGCTTCGCGCCGAGCACGTGACCGGTGTGGTCCTCGACCTGCGCGACAACCCGGGCGGGCTGCTCGACGAGGCCGTCGAAGCGGCCTCGGCGCTGCTGCCCGCGGGCACCGCCGTGGTGTCCTACGCCGGCAAGTCCGGCAAGCAGACCGTGCTCAAGGCCAGCGGCGACAACCCCGACACGGTCACACCGGTGGCGGTCCTGGTCGACGGCGCGACGGCCAGCGCCGCCGAGATCCTCGCCGGAGCCCTGCAGGACGACAAGCGGGCAGTGATCGTCGGCAGCCGTACGTTCGGCAAGGGCACCGTCCAACAGCCGATGCCACTGCCGGACGGGTCGGCGATCGAGCTGACCATCGCGCAGTACCGGACGCCGAGCGGGCGCTCGCTGGACGGCATCGGCCTCGACCCCGACATCGACGTGGCGGTCTCCGCGGGTGCCAAGGCGGCCGAGAGCCGGGCGACCGAGGTGCTCAGCGGGCTGCTCGCCGACGCCGGGACCGGCGGCCATGGTTAAGGAGACCGGCAACAAGCTGATCGCCCAGAACAAGAAGGCCCGTCACGACTACGCGATCAGCGACACGTACGAGGCCGGCATCGTGCTGACCGGCACCGAGGTCAAGAGCCTGCGCGCCGGCCGGGCGTCACTGATCGACAGCTACGCCAACGTCAAGGACGGCGAGGTGTGGCTGCACGGCGTGCACATCCCGGAGTACACCGAGGGCACCTGGAACAACCACACCCCACGCCGGGTCCGCAAGCTGCTGCTGCACAAGGACGAGATCGCCCGGCTGATCGGCAAGACCCGGGAGGGCGGCCAGACGCTGATCCCGCTCTCGCTCTACTTCAAGGACGGCAAGGCCAAGGTCGAGATCGCGCTGGCCAAGGGCAAGAAGGAGTACGACAAGCGGCAGACCATCGCCGAGCGGGATGCCAACCGCGAGGTCGTGCGGAGCATGGGCCGCCGGGCCAAAGGCATGCGCTAGCCCGGATATTCGTGACACGTTCTGTCCCTCCCCGGCACTAGGCTGAAGTCTGTCCAGTCCGGATCGGCGAGGTTTGCTCGGGAGTGCGGTGAAGTCGCGGTTGCTGCTGGCAGCGCTGATGCTGGCCACTGGGGTCGGTGTTGCCGGGTGCGGGTCGGACCCCAAGCCCGACCCGATCGCCACCCAATTCGTCGCCGCCATCCAGGGCGCCGACTACGCGACCGCCGCCCGGCTCACCGGGGTCAGCGCCGACACGCTCAGGGCGCCGTACGAGCAGCTCAAGACCGCGCTCAAGGCGCAAACGGTGGCCATCCGGCTGGACGCCGTGACCGTTGACGCGAGCAAGAAGCACGCCAGCGCGCAGTTCCACACGACGGTCACCCCGGCTGGCTACGCGGCCTGGACCTGGGACAACACGCTGCCACTGGTCCGTTCGGGCAAGTCGTGGCTGGTCCAGTGGACGACGGCCCTGGTCCACCCGCAGCTGGCCGCGGGCCAGACCTTCAAGCTGACCACCGCCTTCGCCCACGACCGGGCGCCGGTGCTCGGGGCGGGCAAGTCGACCCTGGTCGGCAACGGCAGCGTCTATCACGTGAGCATGCGGCCGGCCCGGATGGTCGACCCGACCGCCGAGCTCAAGGTGCTGGCCCAGCTGCTGAAGCCGCAGGGCGTCACGCTGCAGCAGCTGCAGGCCGAGTTCGCCGCCGGCTCCGCCAAGCCCGACCAGTCGGTGCCGATCATCACGCTGCGCGAGTCCGACTTCGACCCGATCAGCCTGCATCTGCACGACCTGGCCGGGGTCCCCTACAGCAAGGCGACTGCCTCTTTGGCGCAGACGCCCACGTTCGCACATGCCTTGCTGGGCAAGGTCGGCGTGGCCACCGCCGACGACCTCAAGACCCTGGGTCCGGGCTACGACGCCCAGTCGCAGGTCGGCCGCTCGGGGGTCGAGAAGGCGTACGAGAAGCGGCTCGCCGGCACCCCGGACGCGGCCATCGTCCTGGTCGGGGCCGATGGCAAGACCGTCGCGACGGTGAACAGGTACGCCGGCACCCCCGGCCAGCCCGTGACGCTGACGATCGACCCCAAGGTGCAGGCGGCGGCTGAGACCGCGTTGGGCAGCGCCCCGCCGACGACGAGCGACGTCACGGCGCTTGTCGCGATGCAGCCCTCGACCGGCAACATCCTGGCCGTGGCCAACCGGCCCTCGAACTCCTCGTACGACGCGGCGCTGGTGGGCACCCTGCCGCCGGGCTCAACGTTCAAGGTGGTCTCGACCGCGGGGTTGCTCGCGGCGGGCGTCACGCCGGACACGCCAGTGCCGTGCCCTCCGTCGATCACCGTGTTCGGCCAGGTGTTCCACAACTTCCAGGGCGAGCAGGTAGCCGGCACGGTCCCGTTCAGCAAGGACTTCGCGATCTCCTGCAACACCGCCTTCATCTCCCAGTCCGCCAAGCTGGCCGGCGGCCGGCTGGCCACCGCAGCAGCCGATTTCGGCATCGGCGGACAGTGGCAGATCGGGATGCCGGTCAACCACGGCAGTGTGTCCCCGCCCAAGGACGACGCCGAGCTGGCCGCCGACACGATCGGGCAGGGCGGGGTCGCCGTCAGCCCGCTCGACATGGCGATGGTGGCCGCCACGGTCGCCAGCGGCACCTGGCGGGCGCCGCAGCTCGTGCTCGACCCCGCCCCCGCGCCGGCCCCGACACCCAAGGCACTGCCTGGTCCGGTGGTCGATGCCCTGCGCAGCCTGATGGCCGGGGTGGTGACCAACGGGACGGGGGCGACGGCGTTCAAGAACTTCCCCGGGGCGCCGGTGTCCGGCAAGACCGGGACGGCGGAGACGGCGGACAAGTCCAAGACCAACGCCTGGTTCATCGGCTTCCGCGGCGACCTGGCCTTTGCGGTGGTCGTGCAGAACGGCGGCATCGGCGGCGCCGTGGCAGCTCCGCTGGCCGCAAAGTTTCTCTCCGCACTGGGCTGAGCCCGGCCCCTAGGACACCAGCAGCCGCTCGCGCACCTGCTCGCGGTCGATGCCCAGCGCGTCGATCAGTTCGGCGACCGGGTCCGGACTGGCGCGTCCCAGGAGCCCAAGGAGTACGTGCTGCGGGCGCAGTGGCTTGGCGTTGCGGTCGAACCTCAGGCCGTTCAACGTTTCCCGGGCAGCGGGCGTCAGCCGGATGCGCACCTTGGCCGGCTGGGCGGGGCCGGGCTCGAGCGCCTGGATGCCGACGACGGCGAGGGCTGCAGAGTCCAGTGTTTGCAGGGCTTCTCGCGCGTCTGCCAGGCTGACGCCGAGCGCCTTGGCGGTAACCGAGTCGGGGTCGTGGAGCATGGCGAGTGCGATGTGCTCGGTGCCGACCCTGCGATCACCGAGGCGCTGGGCCTCGGCACTGGCGTCCTCGAAGACCTTGCCGATCTCCTGCCGCTGCTGGTTGCCGAACACGGTGGTGCCTCACTTCCCGTACTTCTGGTGGACGGACTGGCGGGTGATCCCGAGGGCGTCGCCGACCTGCTGCCAGGACCAGCCCTGCCGTCGGGCCAGTGCGACCTGGTTGGCCTCGACCCGCTCAGCGAGCCGGCGCAGGGCGATGACGGCGCGAAGCCCGACGGCCGGGTCGTCCGAGGCGAGTGCGGTGGACAGCTGGTCGAGATCCATGTCTGTCAGTTTGAACTGACAGATAACCGGTTGTCAACTCAGACTGACGCCGTGGGGGTTGTGCGGTCAGGCCGCGACGGGGCCGAAGGTGTCCGGGTCGAGCCGCCGGATGGACTCAGAGAGCGCCGTGCCCAGGTCGTCTGGTACGGGAGAAGGCCGGCCCTCGGCGAGGTCGCCGATGAGCCGCTGCAGCGCCTCCGCCCGGGGGAGCGCATCGAGGGCGTCGAGCAGCGGCCGGTCGGCGTCGTCGGCCTGCTCGTACCCCTCGCGCAGCAGTGCCTGGTAGACGGCCTCGGCCTGGTCGTGCCGGGCCTCAGCTACGTACGAGTTGAGCGTGGGGTTCCCCGTGGTCGCCTCAGCGATGCTCATGACGGTCTCCCCTCGAGCGGTCCGAGATGGGTAGCGCGTGAGGGACCGACGCTACATGCCCGCCATGGGCTTGTCTGCGGAGGTAGCCGGACCTGGGGGTAACTCACAGGTGAACGTTGCGCGGCCTCGCGTGGCGACACGCCGCTGGGTAGGATGGATGTCGCTAGAGACCCATCAAGGGGGTGAACGGTTTCGACTCCGGACGTCGAGACAGGTGAAGCGGGCCGAGGAAACCAGCGACGATCTCGTTAACCATCCGCTGGAACAAAAATATAAGCGCCGACAACAACGCGCTCGCTCTCGCTGCCTGACCGGTAGCAGAGCCGTCAGCCTGAGGGTGCTTCCGCCTCAGGACCTGGCGTCGCTAGGAGGCTTACCGCCCACCGCGGCTGCGGTGGTGGGCGGGACATCAAACAGCAGCTATGACCTGGCCGGCCGGCCTGTGTGACTGGCCGGGTCGAGAAACAACCGCAGGCTACGCCCGTAGAAGACCTGTCGAACCGCCGGAGGACCCGGGTTCGATTCCCGGCACCTCCACCAGCTAGTCATGGGGTCTTCGCTGAACGAGCGAGGACTCTTCGCAGAAGAGACGGCGCCCTGGACCTTCCATCCGGGGCGCTTCTGCGTGCTGGCCCCCTCGCGGTAGGTCAGACTGCGGCACCAGCCAACGATGCAGCGATGCATCCGCGTACGTGACCGTGTCGGCATGCGCGCCGGGGCAAGCACCTGCCGGAAGAGCCGGCGCGAATTTGGCAGACGTCGTGGCCTCAGGCAGGCTGCGGAACATGGCGACGGTGTCGAAGCGGCGGTCACGGCGTACGCGGACTCCGCTGACCGATGAGCACCTCGCCCGGCTGGCCGAGCTGGCACGACTCGACCACCTGTACTTCACGCGAGCCGAGGGCCGACCCGAGTACGCCGACCGGCGACTGCTCGTCGTACTCGCCCAAGGGGCCGCGAAGCACTGGGTCGATGGCACGAACGGCGTCAAGGACCTGGACGTGTGGACGTTCTACGCACGCCTGCCTGGGGAGCGCTTCCCGGGCGACAAGCGGGAGCGTTACGTCGACTTCGGCCCTTCCTCGCTGGGGCGCCAGGCCTCCGACTTCGGGGCTGCGCGGAGTCCGTCGGAGCTGGCGCGATGGCAGCGGTGGGACTCCTACGAAGGGAGACGGGTCGACCTGCTGATGCGGGCACTCGACCTGCCTCCTGGGTCGTCGCCTGCTGCGTCGATAGCCGGGCTGCGGGAGTGGCTCGCCGCGGGTGCCATGGTGAACACCACGAACAAGCCTTCCTCGTGGTGGCTCGCGCAGAAGGCCGCGGTGGTCGTCTACCCGGCTCGCTACCGCGGACGAGTCGTCTGGCCATTGGTGGCCGGCGGCTGACACAGGCCCGCTATCCAGCCGGACATGCGTGGGCCAGGCAGAGCGTCGAACAGCGTGGCGGGCAGAATCGATGGGAGGAGCGCCTGTTGCTCAGGCTCGTTGAGGCGGATACCTTGATATATGGCACATAGCGTTCAGTATCTGGGGTGACGTGGCTACCGTGAGCCGCCAGGGCCAGGCGGCCGGCACCGTAACGCGTGTACGACCGGGGCGACCGCGCAGCGAGTCACGGCGCACAGCGATCCTTGCCGCGGCCGGCGAGCTCATGCTGGAAGGAGGGCTGTCGGCGGCCACGATGGAGGCGATCGCCGCCCGGGCCGGCGTGGGCAAGGCGACGATCTACAAGTGGTGGCCTTCCCGCGGCGCTGTCGCGCTCGAGGGATTCATGGTGAGCGCGGCCGACTCCTGGTCGCTGCCTGAGGGTGTCTCGGCGCCTGAGGCCCTGCGCGTGCTGGCGACGAGCGCTGTCCGTCTGTTCGTTGGCACCCCGGCCGGGCAGCTCATGCGCTCTCTCGCTGCCGACGCCCAGTCTCAACCGGAGATCGCTGTGGCCCTGCGCGAGCAGTGGTTCGGGCCTCGCCGAGCTGTGGTCGCTGAGATCATCCGAAAGGGCATAGAGAACGGCGAACTGCGGGCCGACCTCGACCTGGCCGCCACCGTGGACCTGGTCTTCGCCCCGGTCTACTACCGGTTGCTGTTCAGTCATGAACCACTCGACGAGGAGTTCGCCGCGCGCTCGGTCGAGCATGTGCTGCACGGAATCGGCGCACCCGGGAATAACGCCGCGTAGCGCCCTGTCGTTACTGAACGACCCGTTCAGTAATTGACCGTAGAAGGGCCCCCATGACCGACACCGGCATCACCCTCCGCACGGCAACAGCTCCCGCCACCGAACCAGGCACCAGGCCGCATGACCGCCGCAGCCTACGCGTCATCACGATCTTGCTCGCCTTCGCCTGCGGCGCGACCGTGGCCAACCTCTACTACGCCCAGCCCCTGCTCAGCCTGATCGGCAACTCGTTCGGTGTCGGCCGGGGCACCGCGACTATCGTCGTCACCGCAACTCAGCTCGGCTACGCGGTCGGCCTGGCTCTCCTGCTGCCCCTCGGCGATCTCCTGGAGAATCGGCGCCTCGCCTCGCGCACACTGTTGCTGACCGCCGTCGCACTGGCAGTTGCCGCCTTTGCACCCGGGTTCGGGGTGTTCCTGGTGGCCTCGGTCCTGGTCGGCGTCACCTCGGTGGTCGCGCAGATCCTCATACCGCTCATGGCACACCTGGCCCCACCCGAGGCGCGCGGAAAGTACGTCGGCCAGGTGATGAGCGGACTGCTGCTCGGCATCATGCTCGCCCGTTCCGTCGCCAGCTTCGCCGCCGCGGCGTGGGGATGGCGCAGCATCTACGAGATCTCGGCCGTGGTCATGGTGCTGACGTCCGTTGCGCTGATCAAGGTGCTGCCCGCGCGCCAGCCCGACCACACCGCCCGCTACGCCGGCCTGCTCGCCTCGACCATCAGCCTGGCCCGTACCGAACCTGTGCTGGTTCGACGCGCCCTGACGCAAGCATGCATGTTCGGCTCCTTCACCGCGTACTGGACGGCGATCGCGTACGAACTGATCGGCCACCATCACCTCACGCAGAACGGGGTCGCGGTCTTCGCTCTCGTAGGCGCTGCCGGGGCCGCCACGGCTCCCATCGCCGGACGCCTGGGCGACGCGGGCCACAGCGTCGGGGCGCGCGTTGTCGCTCTCTTCCTTGCGATCGCGGCCATGGCGCTGGCGGGATTCGGAGCGTCCAGCATTGTCCTGCTCGCCCTGGCCGGCGTCCTCCTCGACTTTGCCGTCCAGAGTCATCAGGTGCTGAGTCTGCGCGACATCTACGCCTTGCGTGGTGACGCCCGCGCCCGTATCAACTCCGTCTTCATGACCAGCATCTTCGTCGGAGGCGCCGTCAGTTCAGCCGTCACCGGAGCCCTGCTCAACGCCTGGGGCTGGACCGGTGTGATGATCTTCGCCGCGATCCTTCCGGTTGTGGGCGCGTTGATCTGGCTGGGAGACGTGCCCAAGAAGACGGACCCGATCCTCCCGTGACAGGGACCCGGGTGATTGGTGCCGCCGGACCGGACGAGACGGTCAAGCTGGCCTTGCTCAGGGCTTGGTCGGGAACACGATGGTGATCGTGAGTCCCGGCGCCAGGGCTACGGTGGCGGGCGGGATCGCGCTCGACGCGTAGACCGGGTCGATCGTCGACCCTGCCTGGGCCACCCCGAACACCGCCGTGATCGTGTAGACGTCAGGCATGAGCGAGACCACGCTGAGGAAGGCGTTGCCCCTCAGGTCGGTGGTGCGGACCGCGGTCACCGTTTGCTTGGTCAGCAGGCCTTTGAGGGTGAACAGCACCGAGCGCTGCGGCATCGGCTGGCCGGCACTCGTCAGGGTGGCGACGAGGCCGGTGTCGATGTCGTACACCGGTGCCTTACTGGTGCCCGGCGGTGCGACGGTGCCGGTAGCCGTCACCCGCAGTGCCGGCAACTTCGGCGCGCCGCCGAGGGCGAACACCTTCTTGGTGCTGCTCAGCGTCAGTGCCGTCGGTGCCTTCAGCACCGTGAACAGCGGGCTGCGGGCCGAGGACGACAGATAGTTCGCGGCACCGTTGTAGGCCGCGTTGACCCGGTAGCCCCCGGGATTGCCGAGCACCCGGATCGACGCCGACGCGTGCCCGTTCGCTGCAGTGACTGCGGGAACCGCTCCCTGACCACCGATGTCGAAGGTCACGACGCTCCCAGCCGGCGCCCCGACAAGCGTGGCCCCGACGGTCAGGTTGGTGCCGTACGCGACGGTGGCCGGCACCGTGTCCAGGGTCAGCGTGGTGGGGGCGCCAGTCGTCGACACTCCGACAGCGACGCCGGGGGTGTAGTAGCTGCCGAGGTTGTTGTCGACACCGACGACGCCGACGCCGTTCACCGCTTGCACCATCAAACGCACGTCGGCCGCGTTCTGACCGGACGGCAGCGGCAAGGTTGCTGACCACAGGGTCGAGTCGGTCGGGTCCTGCGTCAGCTCGATCGACGCCCAGGCACCGTGGAACGGTCCGGCCTCGCCGGTATAGGTCGTCCACACCTGCTGGATGCCGGCAGACGGGTCACCGGTGACGTGAGCGGAGACAGACACGCTGCTGCCGTTGACCGTGCTGCTCACCAAGGTGATCGAGGGGGCCTGCGCCAACGCGGGCCTGTTCTGCCCGTAGGTGGCGATGTTGCTGCTGTAGAAAAGGCTCAAGCCGACATTGCTGTAGGTCCGCACAGTGTTCGTGCTGGCGGAGTCGGACCTGTATTGGGCCGGCGTCAGGACGACCTTGGTCTGGCCGGACGAGCCGGTGCCGCCGAGCGCGTCGAAGTAGTTCACGCTGAACAGGTTCTGTGGGAAGAACGACGTCGACGAGAACGTCGTGTGCACTCCGTTTTGCTCGGTGGTGGGCGCGCCGGTGAGTGGGGTGACCCCGGGTGCGTCGGTGTAGGTGCCGCTGCGGAAGCCGACACCCCGCAAGGACTGACCACCAGTGCTGGTCGCCGGCACGTACTGCTCCGGCAGCGCCGGCAGCGCGGGCTGGGTGAGCGTGCCGTCCGTCCCGCTGAGCCAGGAGTACGCCTGGCCGGTCGCCGTCCCGGTCAGGCCCAGCACCGGGCTGGTGTGCGGCGTGGTCGGCGTTGCCACCGTTACCACGGCGGTCTGCAGCCCGAGCGTCGATCCCGGAGTGCCCGGCGTCACGTCGGAAGGGGTGACAGTCGGTCCGTTTGCCGGGATTCCTGTACGCGCGCCGGGTAGGTCGATGCCGGTCATCGGCAGCCCGTACATCGTGGATTCGATGACGGCCTTCTGGTCGATGCCGCCGACTGTCGACAGCGACTCGAGGTAGGCCTGCTTGGCCCTGACGAGTGCCTGTCCTATTGCGACTGGCGTGCCCACTGCTCCGGCCCGCAGCTCGGCCGCGAACATCGTGTAGATCTTCGCGCTGTAGGCCAGGAAATTGGTGTCGGCGTACTGGTAGCCGGTGCCGGCAATGAGAATTGCCTTCTGCTGAGCCATTTCCTGGGACCAGTCGAGGCCCAGGGTGAGCCCGGGTACGCCGTCACTATCGACGATGTTGTAGCCGGAGTGGCAGCCGGCGCTGAAGACCAGGCTGTTGGTGAACGCCCCGGGGTGGGCTGCGACGTCAGGGGTGACCAGCGAGGTCGAGTAGTCGGCGGCCAGCGTCGAGTTGGCGCTGAAGTGCCCGGCCAGGAAGACCACGTCGTGATGCGACCCGAACAGGGAGCTGGAGAGGTCGGTCGCGGTCCACGACGTGGTGCGGCTCGGACCGGACGATCCGGTGACGGTCGTCGTCGGCACGCCCTGGTTGGTGATCAACTGGTCGTTGCGGGCGCCAGCACCCAGGCCCGCCTGCAGGCTCCCCTCGACCTGATCGGCGGCGCTGGTGAGGAAGTCGTAGCCGGTGACCAGTGAGGACTTCGGGGTGGGCAGCGTTTGCCTTGTCAGGCCGAGGAACTGCTGTATCTGCCCATCGATCTCGGCCGGCGTCTCGACCAGCCGGCCGACCGCGAGGTCCGGCACCGGCAGCACACTGCCTTTGATCGTCAGGTCACTGAGCGCACCGTACGCGTCCTGGCCGAGAACGTTGTTGGACTGCAGGCTGGCCTGCGACGCGCTGGTTCCGAGCACCGGGGGGACGTAGCCGTTCTCCGGTCCCAGGCCCGCGGCGTCCGGGTAGCGGAAGAACGGGATCACCGAGTCGCCGCCGATGATGGCCACGTACTTGAGGGTGCCGCTGGTATCACGGAAGCTGTTGACGATGTCGCGGATCGCCTGCGCCACCAGGTTCTTTGCGTACGAGCAGCTCGGGTTGGCGTCGGCCTGCCGGTTGAGGGCCGCCACCCGCGCGCTCTGGCTAACGTCCACCACGGCTCCGCCGGTCGCGGACGCCAGCCTGGTCAGGTCGGCACTCAGCCCTGCCGTCGTCAGGCTCAAACGCGTGCTGTCAGTCAGGACCACCGTCTTGGCGCCGCCCGGCGTTCCCGTCAGCGTCGCGTTGCCGGCGAAGCTGTTGAGGGTGATGCCGGTGCAGGGGCCGCCGGTGACTGCCAGGTCGAGCCGGAACGGCGACGCTGAGAAGGCGCCGTTGCGCCCGGCGACCCGCACGTAGAAATAGCCGCTGTTGTTCCAGGTGGCTGCGCTGATGGTCTCCGACGCGGTGCCGTCCAGCGCGGAGATCCCGATCAGGCTGCGGGTCTGCGCGTTGGAAAAGGCCTGCAGGAAGGCATCCGACGGGGAGTAGATCGACGGGGAGTAGATCGAGGGCGAGTAGATGGAGGGGGAGTAGATGGAAGGCGAGTAGATCGATGGGGAGTAGATGGAGGGCGAGTAGATGGAAGGCGAGTAGATGGACGGGGAGTAGATGGACGGCGAGTAGATGGAGGGGGAGTAGATGGAGGGCGAATAGGCATTGCCGGACTGCTCGGCGCCCAGGATGTTGAGGTCGGTTGTCGCGGCCGGCGCACTGAACGCGGCCCCGATGTCGTTGTACAGGGTCAGGTCATAGTTCTGCGCGAGCTGGCTGAGATCGACGTTGACCTGGCTGCTCGGCACGACGGGGAACTTGAACCAGCGGGCCTCGCCGGCTTGGGCCAGCGCGCCGCTCGTCCCGGCAGTCGTGAGCAGCGCTGCATTGGGCCACGAGGTGTTCTCCGCCACTGCACCCGGATCGGTGTAGGCGATGACGGGAACCGCTGAGTAGGTCTGGGTGTCGGTGGCCGAGCCCTGCGTCGCGTCCGGGGAACCAACGGTCACCGTGTCGGCCAGCGTCAGCGGGGGTGAACCGGAGGCCACGGTGACGAGCACAGGCATCGCGACCGGCGCCAGCGAAACCCCTTTTGCGGCAGGCGCGTGGGTGCAGGTCACGGTCTGCCCGCTGACACCGCACGACCAGTCGGCACCGCCCAGCCCCGCAGCCTGTGGCGTCAGCCCGGCCGGGAAGGTGTCGGTCATCGTGATGGTGCGGGTCTCGTCGGCGTCCGTCACAGCAGCCGTCGCCGAGTAGGTCACCGTCTGACCGTCGTGCCCGTTGCCGCCGCTGTTGTCGACCAGCGACACGGCCAGGGTCGGCGGCGTCCCGTTCAGCGTCTGTACCGTTGCGTTGGCGATCGTGTGGTAGTCCGTCGCGGCCCCCGTGCTGGCGGACCAGCCGAAGGTCAGCTGGTGCGGGACGCCTTGGCCATTGACCCAGCTGGAGTCCGGCACGTAGCTGGTGGCGTCGGGCAGCGGACCGGACTCGGTGACCGGGCTCGCGCCGACCGGCGTGACCTTCACCGCCCAAGAGCCCGCGGGGACCGTGAGGCCGCCTGCGGAGATCAGTTCCCCCCCGGTCGGGTTGACCGCCACCTCGACCGGGACCGCGACGGCCGAACCACTGTCCAGCGGGCCGGCAGCTGCGGTGCGGAGCAGGCAGTATCCGCTGGTGTCGTTGCCCGGTCCGCGGACGGTGAGGGACTGCGGGGAGGACGCCGTGGACCCAGGGCACGTGGACTGTGCGAAGTCATGGCTGGTGAAGTTGCCGTAGACGTCGAGGCCGACCCCCAGGTAGGCATGGGTCAGCCCGGGGGTCGCAGTCGGGCTCGATGTGTCGGCGGAGTAGCCGAGGTGGCCGCCGGCTGGACCCAGGGTCAGCGGTGAGGCGCTCGCGTTGGTCGGGTCGGAGGCGGCCAGGAAGAACACGATGCCGTCGGCGCCCGAACCGGCGTACTGGTAGCTGTCGAAGCTGACGTCGAGCCCGAGCGACGACGGCACGCTCGAGCTGTACGCCAGGCCACCCTCCTGGCCCTCGGCCGCCGTGGTCAGTTGCAGGCCGGCCGTACCACCTGACGCTGCGCAGCCGGGAATCGGCGTGGTGGACGTGTCGGTCGACGCGGCCAGGCACGCGTCGTTGGCCACAGTCCCGGTCGAGGCGGCGGGCAGCACCCATTTCGGGGGGGTCGTCGACGTACCGGTGAAGGATTCCTCGACCAGGGAGGCGGTGGCCGCTTGGGCGACGGGAGCTGCCATCATGACCCCGGCGACCGCCATGACGACGGACACGGCTGCGGTCGAGGCAATCGTGCGGGCACAACGCATGGAGCACTCCTGCCAGGTCGGCGAGGCCATCCACTCAAGGTCCGGTGCCGGCGCGTCGAGATAAAGACTTTTGGCACAGTGTCACGGCAATCGATGGACTGTCCAATCAGCCGTCAATTCTGTCATTGCTAAGCGCGCAAATCGCGACAGACCTGGCGAACCAAAACAGTAATGTCGCTAAGGGTGGATATCGCACCCTCGTCAATCGCGGTCTGGGCGTCCTCACCCAGGCTCTGACGCGCCGGCGCGAGCGCCTCGTCGAGCAGGTGCGCCGGCGCCGGCGACCGGGGAGCGGACAGCTCGGACCTCAGCGCGTCGGCAGCCCCCAGCAGCCGCAAGGCGTTGCGGTGCTGCCCTGTGTCCATGGACAGGAACGCCACATCCTCGACGAGGAGCGTGATCGACCAGCGGTCGTTGTGATCGAGGTAGGTCTGCAACGCGGCGGCGAAGGCTTCTCCGGACCTGACATAGTCGGCCAGACCCCGCTGCGCGATGCCGTCGTTGTGCTGCCCTACCGCGACGATCCACAGGTCACCGACCGCCTCCGCGAGACGCTTGGACTCGCCGATGTGCGTCGCGGCGCGTCGGTAGTCCTGCTGAAGCAGAGCGATCATGCCGAGGTTGTTGTGCGACACCGACATCGCCCACGGGTCGCCGACCGAGGTGCGGACCTCCAGGGCCTGCTCGTTGAGCTGGCGGGCGTCGTCGTACTCGCCGAGCTGTTCGGCAACGACCGCCAGATTGCTGAGCAGGGCCCCGACCTTGAGCTCGTCATTGAGCTCTCTGCGAATCTGCAGGCTGGCGCGGTAGTCGGCTCTGGCCTCGTCGAACCGACTCTGCTGAGAGGCCAACGTCCCGAGCAGGTGCAGCACATTGGCGAGGCCGGCTCGATCGTCCAGGCCGGTGAACACCTGGTTCGCCTGCAGCAACAGCTCACGGGCGGCCTCGAACCGGCCCAGCTTGCGCGCGACCTCGGCCCGGTCCGCGTGAGCGTTGGCCCAACCACGGCGATCGTCCTGGTGCACGTACAGCTCGACCGCCCGTAGATAAGCCGCGTCTGCCTCGTCCCACCGGCCGAGGATCTCGAGGACCTTGCCCAGCCGCAGCAACAACGCCCCCTGCTCGGTCTCGGCGACCACGGGGATGGCCTGGGTGAAGTAGTCGACCGCGGCGTCGTTCGCATAGCGCGCCTGCGCCGCCACGCCGGCCCGTACCAGGTAGTCGCGTTTCTTGGCGTCGTTCGTGCCGTGGTTGGCGTGGAAGGCCAGCAGGTGCAGTGCGGTGTCGGCGTCGGCGTTCACCTCGAACCACGACAGCACCCGGTCGTGCAGCCCCGAGCGCTGGACGAACGGCAGCGTCTCGTAGGCCACCTGCTGCGTCGTGATGTTGCGGAACGCGTAGCCGGCCTCGTCTGCCTCCGACACGATCAGCGCCGCTCGGTCGAGGGTCCGCAGCTGCCGGCCGACTTCGCGCTCGCTGCCGAGCTCGGGGTAGGAGCCCGCCACGACCGGAGTGGAGAACCGCGCGCCGACCACGCTGGCAACCTTGATCGCCCGCCGCGGTGACTCGGGCAGTGCGTCGATCCGGGCGAGCTGCAGGCTTCGCAGACTGGTGGGCAGACCGTCGTCGGCGTGGGCGGACAGCGAGTGGTCGCCGCCACCCTCGACCAGGAAGTTGACCAGCTCCTCGAGGTGGAAGGGGTTGCCGCCGGCCAGGGAGATCAGGCGATCGAGCGCCGGCCCGGGCAGGATGCGCCCACCCGCGGCATCGAGCCGGTGTACGGCGAGCTCTCGACTCGTCTGTTCGTCCAGCTCGTCCAGGAACATCCGGTGGAGGTGGGCGAGCGACTCCAGCGGCAGGTCCTGAACGGCCTCGCCCGCGTCGCCGTCGGGGACGTCCGGGGGGCGGCGGGCCAGCAATACGAATGCCGGCATGCGCGGCGCGGACCGCCCGAGCGCCTCGACCAGGTCCCAGGACAGGCTGTCCATGTGCTCGGCCGAATCGATCAGCAAGGCGATCGGACCGTTGGACGTGCTGGCCTCGAACAACTCCACGACGAGCGATTCGAGCGACGTCTTGCGCAGCCGGGCGTCGAAGGACGCGGTCAGCGGGGTATCCGCAATGGTGACGCCGAGCAGTGTGCCGAGCAACGGCAGCCGGGGCAGCTTCTGTCGACCTGTCGCGTCCAGCAGCGCTGACAGCCGTGCGATGACCGCCTCGAGTGGGTCGTCGTCGTCGATCTCCCAGGCCTGGCGGCAGATCTCCGCCCACACGCCGTAACTGGTGCGGCCCCCGTACGACTGGGCGGTGGCCCGGTAGACCCGCACGCCTTGTCCGCCGAGCCAGTTGCCGATCTCGCTCAGCAGGCGGCTCTTGCCGACGCCGCCGGCGCCGGTGATCTCGGCTACCCGTCCGGTGCCCTGCAGGCTCTCGACCGCCAGGTCACGCAGCGCCGACAGTTGGGCCTCCCTGCCGAGGAACGTGCCCAAACCGGTGGCTGTCGCGCGCGGTCCGCGGCGGCGTCCCCGTAGCGGCGATGCGACCACATCGGCCGCTTTGCCCGCCACCCGCAAGGTCACCGGAGCACCCCAGTCGAAGTCCAGGTTGGCCGCGCGGCGCACCTCGGCCGACACGTACACACCTCCCGCGGGAGCGGCGCTCATCAACCGAGCGGCCAGGTTCACGGCGTCACCGAGGCAGCAGAACGTCCGCCGATCGGCATGGCCGTAGGTGCCGCTGCGCAGTTGGCCGGCGGCTATCCCGATCTGCAGGCCGGTGGCTGCCGTGCTCTCCCCGAGCTCGGTCAGCTCGAGTGCCGCGGCGCAGGCCCGGGCGCTGTCGTCCTCGAGGGCCACGGGCGCGCCGAACACCGCGTAGAGATAGGCGCCCTTGTCGCCGATGGTCAGCTGCAGCACGTTGCCGCCATAGCCATCGACGATCTGCTGGGCACGCGTGACGAGCTCGTCGAGCTTGGCAATCGCGTACGGGTCCTCGTCGTAGTCGATGCCGCTGAAGCGCAGAAAGAGCGGAACGCCCGGACGCAGCTCGGCCAGGAACTCGCCCTGCCCGGCGCTCATCCGTTCGAACACTCGAGGCAACACCCACTTGCGGACTTCCCGGTCGGGCAGCGTGGGCAACGGCGGCCGCGGCGCGGGTAACGCCGGTGGCTGGACGAGTGCTTCGACGACCGCCCCCTCGCCGGCCGGCCCACGGCGCTCGGCGAGCCGCACCCGATCGCCGAGCGCGCCAACCGCGCCTTGAGCGAGCACGACTTCGCCCGTGCGTGCCAGGTGTTCGGCCTCGGCCAGCTTGTCCATCAGCGCGCCGGCCAGCACGTCGATCAGTTGGATGGTGTGGTCGCCGACGACAAACCGCCGGGCCGCCCCCACGGCCACCGCCACCTTGAGGCCCAGCTGCACCGAACGCCCGCCCGGCGTGGTGCGCGCGCCGACCTCAGCCATGAGTTGCTGCATGGCCAGCGCGCAGGCCACTGCCTGCGAACCGTCGTCGCCGTCGATCCAGGCCGTCACCGCGTCCCCGCTGAAGTAAATGACGTCGCCACCGTGCCGGTCGAGCTCGGCCATGAGCGGATCGATGATGGCGCCGAGGGCGGCGGTCAGTTCCTCAGCGCCTCGCTGCGGCCCGAGCTCGGCGACGAGCGCCTCGGTCAGCGGTGTGAAGCCGGAGATGTCGGCGAACAGCGCCGCGCCGCGCACTCGGTCGGGCAGCTCACGTCCTTCGGCCAAGGCCCGCCGCCGGTCACCGGGCAGGTAAGCCTGCGGGTTGTCCGGCCGAATGCCACTCGGCCCCGCATCCGCTAGGGCGCGCGATCGTTGGAGTGGTTCGTCCGGCACCGCGACCTGCTTCCCCAAGATCGGCTCGAGCGCATTGTCCCATGGCCGGGTCCGGGGTGGCGGGCGCCCGATCGCGTTCGATGGGAGCGGCTCGGTTCGCCCCGGCTGGACACCACTTGCGGCGCACAGGACACTGAACCGGTGGCGAATCTCGGGAGCCAGGCGAACGACTGGGATCTGCTCTCGTTGAGCGCAGACCTTGCTCTGGTTTCGGTTCCGGCCGGCGAGCAACTGGTCTTGCAGGGAGTGCCCGCCCCGGCGATCTATGTCCTTGTCGAAGGCAGCATGCTCATCGAGCGCGACGGTGAGGTGTTCGCGACCGTCGACCATCCCGGGGCCGTGTTCGGTGAGATGTCGACCGTGATGGGTCAGGTAGCCACCGCGAGCGTGCGGGCAAGTGCTCCCTCCACGCTGCGGATCGCCCCAGACCCGCTTGCGTTCTTGGCCCGGCCAGGCGTCGCTCTCGCCGTGTTGCGGTTGACGGCGACCCGGCTCGATTCGATGACTCGCTACCTGTCGGACGTCCGGGCCCAGTTCGGGCATCTGGAAAACCACCTCGGCATGGTCGACGGGGTGCTCGAGACCCTGTTGCACCATCAGGCCCCGGCCGTCATTCCTGGTTCGGCGCGCGACCCCGAAGGCTAGGCCGGAGTCGGCTGACCGCTCCGCAGGTCGAGGCGGCCGACCTCGCCTGAGCCGAACCACTCGGCGGCGTCCAGACCGGTGTCGATCACGATGTGCGGCGGCACCCGCGTCCGGACGTGGCCGGCGTTGAACGCCCAGGTCGACCCGATCCGGCCGTACCAACTGCCACCCTCGACCCAGGGCGACTGGTGGATATGCCCGCAGAAGACCAGATCTGGTTCGTGCTGCTCGATCCAGGCGGCGAGGTCGTGGTCAGGGAAGGACCGCCTGCCGTCGGAGCACAGCGGCGTGCCGGCCGGGGGTGAGTGGTAAACCCAGATCCACCGCTCGGGCCGGTCCGCAGCCGCCGCGCTGAGCTGAGCCTCCACCAGCGAACGGGTGACCGGGCCGTCCCACCAGGGGCACAACGTGAACCGAGTTCCGTCCAGGTCGACGGACTGGCCGTCGGTGTAGAGCGTGCCGTTCCGCGGCCGCTGCAGCCAACGGCTGACCTGCTCGCCGTGCTGACCAGGGCCGTCCAGGTCGTGGTTGCCGGACACGGCCAGCACCGTGGTGAGCTCGGCCAGCCGGGTGAGGTAGGACTCGAGCACCACGATCTGGGCGTGAACCGGCACGGCGTTGGCCACGTCGAGCAGGTCGCCGGCGAGCACGAGCGCGTCGTAGTCGCCGCTGACCTCGCACAGCCAGTCGAGCGACTGCAGGCGGTAGTGCACGTCCGAGGCCACGAGAATCCGCACGCGCACAGCATGACCTATCAGCGGGGGATTCGCGGCACACACGATGCGACCGGCGTTCCGAGCCGAGCCGTTCGGTCCGGCTTTGACCAGAGTTCACCCGGAAGCCACCAGGTGTTAGCACGCGGCCTGCGAGCGCCCGGCGTGCTCGCTCTAGGCTGCTGATGTGTCTCAAGACGGCAACACTCGAAGTCTGGGACTCGGACCTGCTAGGCAGGTCATTGCGTCGGTCGCCGTGTCAGGTTTCGGCACCTGGAGCTACAACGTAGGCATCGCGGTCTACGCCTACGACCGGACACATTCGGCGTCGTGGGTCGCCATCGTCACCGTTGGCCGCTACCTGCCAGCGCTCGTGTTGAGCTGGCTGGCCCGATCACTGATCGACCGGCTGCCTCGGCGCACGGTGGCGTTGGCGGCCGACCTCGGTTGCGCCGTGGTCATGGCCGTACTTGCGCTCGCCGGCTCGCTCGGTGCCCCGCTCTGGCTGGTGACGGTGGTTGCCGCAGTGAGCTCGACGCTGGCCCGCGTCCAGGCCGCGGCAGTGCTGTCGCTCGCGGCCGACGTCGTCGTAGAGTCCGCACTCGCCAGGGCAGCCCGGCTTGCCGGAGCGGCCGAGGCCGTGGCCACCGCGGCCGGTTCCGCCACGGCCTCGGTGCTACTCGTCCGGTTTTCGCCGCAGAGCCTGTTTCTGGTCAATGCCGTGACGTTCGTTGTGAGTGCGCTGCTGATCGCGACCGTACGGTCGGAGCAGCGCCGGCCACCGCGCCATTTGCCGGCGCGCCCTATGCATGAGAGGCAACGGCCAGCAACGCAACAATCGCGGGGGCGGGCCCCCGGCATCCGGGTGTTCTGGCCGCTCCAGGCGGCGCGCGGGCTCGCCGCCTACGTCTACGGCGTCGACATCGTCGTGCTGACCGTGATCGCCAGCCGTCTGTTCCATTCCGGTTCGGGTACGGGCGCGTACGGCTGGCTGCTGGCGGCCACCGGACTTGGTGGGTTGATGGCGATCACGCCCATGCGGCGGAATCTTGCCCGGGCCCCCACGGCGAAACTGCTTGCCGCCGGTTTGGTGACCTACGCGGTGCCTGTCGTGTTCTTCGCCCTCGATCCGCCGGTCGTCGCCGGGATCGCCATTCAGATCCTGCGGGGCGCCGGCAGCGTACTGGTGACCTCTGCCGCGATCACCGGGCTTCAGCGGGCAGTGCCGTCGTCGATGGCGGGCCGGGTCTTCAGCACCACGCAATCTCTGGTGTTGGTCGGTACGTGTGCCGGTGCCCTGAGTACACCGCTGTTGCTGGCATTGACTGGCTTCGGCGCGACGTTGGTGATCTGCGCGCTGGCACCGAGCCTTGCCGGCCTCGCGCTCTACCCGTATCTGGCCCGATTCGATCGCCAGGAGGCATCACTGCTGCCGTTGCTCGATCCACGGCTGTCGGTCCTGCGCGGCCTCCAGCTGTTGCGGGACGCGAGTCGCTCGACGTTGTACGCGATCGCTGACTCGATCATCGAGGTCGAGGTCGGCCCCGGGACGGCCGTCGTGCGCGAGGGTGAGGCATCCGACGCGCTCTACGTGCTGGCGGCCGGGACCGTCGAGGTGACGGCCCGGGGGGAGGACGGTCCAGTGCTGCTGCGCAACCTCGCAGCGCCGGACTACTTCGGTGAGATCGGGCTCCTGCGCGGGTCTCCCAGGACGTCGACGGTGACTGCGTCGATACCGTGCACGGTGTGGAAGATCCCGGCCGAGGTGTTTCTGGCCGGAGTCGCCGAAGCCGGTGCATCGGGTGCCTTGAGCGACACGGTGCGCGTGCGGTTCGCGACCAGGCCGGTGGTGCCGGCAGGCGAGCTGCCGACTGCTGAGAGCCCAACGCCGTTGCGCCCAGCCCGGAGCTAGACCTCGCTCGCGGCGGGCACGTCGAGCGTCTGGCCCTGACGGGCGATGATCACCGGCATGGGTGCGTCGAGGCCGGCCGCGAGCTTGTCGAGCTGGTCGTCGGTGCGGGCCGGTGAGTGATGGAAGAGCACCAGCAGACGGACCTGCGCTTCGGTGGCAAGCCGGATCGCCTCGTCCACCGTGGAGTGCCCGTAGGTATCGGCGGTGGCCCGTTCGGACTCGAAGAACTGGGCGTCGTGGATGAGCACGTCCACCCGGTCGATAACGGCTCGAGCCTCGTCGCTGCAGCCCAGGATCGGCCCGTGGTCGGGCAGGTAGGCGACCGAGCCGGAATCGTCGCTGATCCGATAGCCGAAGGTGCGGCCGCCCTTGTGGGCCAGGTCGGCAGCGGTCACGGTGAAGCCACCGATCTGGTGCTTGCCGGTGGCCATTGCGTGAAAGGACCAGGCGCCGTTCAGGCCGCCCGGCTCGATCGGGAACGACGGCGGCGACATCGTCCGGGTGAGCAGCTGTCGACCGGTCTCGCCGAGCTGAGCTGGGATGTAAAGGTCGACCATGCTGGTGTGCCGGTCGCCCGCGGCGAAGAACGGCAGCCCCTGGACGTGGTCCCAGTGCAGGTGGCTGAGCAGGATTGAGCCTTGGAAGGCCGGTGTTGAGAGTCGGTCGGTGAGGTCACGCAAGCCGGTCCCGGCGTCCAGAACGAGGGTGGGGTCGGTTGCGCCGTCGGGCACGACGGCGACGCACGAGGTGTGGCCCCCATAGCGGACGAAGTCCGGGCCCGGTGCCGCGGTCGATCCGCGTACCCCCAGCAGCACCAGCTTCACGGGCCCCCCTCCGTCGGGTCGCGGCAAACAATAGCGGCTCGCCGCGCATCGGCACGCTCAGGGCCCGAAGGAGGCCGGTATCAACCCGCATTTGCTGGCGCTGCCCTGAACGGATAGCGGAATCCGCGAGCGGAGCGTTCCAGCGTCACTCCTCGTCGATGAGGGGTACGGGCCGGTCATCGGCGTCGATGCGCTCAGCAGGTGTGCCTTCGTCGATGGCGTCCTCGCCGACGGCGTCCTCTTCGTCCAGGAGCTCGGCGTACGGGTCGACGGGGCGGTCGTCATCCGGTGTGATCGTCATGGGGTCGGCGTTCCCACGATCGGTGGCGAATCACCAGCCCCGGCCGACCAACCCAGCCCCCGGGTCAGTCCGGGCAGCCGGCCCCGGTCCCGTCGGACCGGCGCTGCTCGATGGACGCGAGGTCGATCAGCGCATCCGGGATCGCTGCTTGCCGGCTCTCGACGTCCTCCTGGGTCCGGTCGCTGTCGCTGTAGGCGTGCACCGGCCGCCAGCTCAGCGCCAGCATCAGCTGCACCCGCAGGGCAGGGTCGGTCATCGCGTCGCCGAACAGCTCCTGCAGCTGGGCCAGCCGGTAACGCACGGTCTGCCGGTGCACGTGCAGCTCCCACGCCATCGCCCCCCGGTCGCCCATGTGGCGCAGCCACGAGGCCAGCGTCTCCTCCAGCCGCCGCCGGGTCGGCGCGGGCAGGCCGGCCAGCGGCTGCAGCACCCGCTCCTCGAGGGCAGCCAGCAGCCGGTCGTCCTGGTGCACGATGACCGCATCGAGGTGCTCGTCGAGGAACACCGGGTCTTCGGTGAGCACGCCTTCGTGGCGAAGCCGCAAAGCGATGCGGGTCATCCGCAGTGAGGGCGGCAGCTTCGGCAGCGAGACGGTGGGACCGACCACGGCTGCCGACCCGGCCAACAGCTCGACCAGTCGCCGGCGCCGGCCGGGAGCGGCCGGGTCGCTCAGGATCACGCCGTAGCCGTCCGCCCGCTTGATCGGCAACCAGCCGTCGCCGCTGCCCCGGGTGAGGGCGTCCAGCGCGGCCACGTTGTCACGGTCGACCAGCACCACGCTCGCCGTCAGGGGCAACTCGAAGCCCGCGCGGTAGGCGGCCTCCTCGATGGCCCGGTGCTCACCGCGGCCGGCGAGCAGCAGGTCGGCCAGATCGGCCCGCGCCCGCTCCCGGCCGGCCGCCGCCTCGGAGTGCTCCGCGGCGTAGCCACGCGCGGACGCAGTGGACAGCTGATCGACGAAGCCGAACAGACCGTCGGCGAGCAGGGCCAGATCTGCCGCGGCGACGTCCTGGTCGACCGCCATCCGCGAGATCTGCCGCCAGGCCGCGCGGGCGCCGGTCTGGTAGGCAGAGAGCAGAAACGCCAGCTGGATGCCCTGCCGCCACTGGGTCCGGCCGATCTCCTCGAACACGGTGCTCAGCAGGTCGGCGTCCGACTCGGTGCCCGGGCTGCGACCGGCCGAGGGCACCTGTTCCGGCCCGGTGAGGATGCGGTCGAGTGCGAGGGGAGCGGCAGCAGCCACCTCGTCGCGGTGCTGCTCGAGGAACGCTGCGTACTCCGGCCAGCCGTCGCGCAGCAGGTCCGTTGCCTCGTCCAGCACGTAGGGCAAGGCCTCGGCGAGCAGCGGAAGCAGGGACTGCAACCGGCCGCGGGCGGCGTACGCAGCGTCCCAGCGTGCCGTCATCGTGTGCTGCCCTCGGTGGCCGGGCGTACGGCGGGCCGGTCGTCAGGGTAGGCAGGCGCGGCCCGCCTCTCGCCGGCCGGCAGGCGGACCAGGCCGGCCAGCCCTCGGCCGACCAAGGCCGCTCCCCAGGCCCCGGCAGTCTCCAACGGGCGCGACAGTCTGCTCGTTCGGGACATTGTCACGGCTGCGTTAGCTCCTTTCGGCACTAGCTCGCGGGCGCCGTATGCCCTGCATACGGCGGCGGAGTCCTCCGATGGCTTGTTTTATCCGAACCGCACCGACCTCGCTGAGATTTCCAGGGCCAGCAGTCCGCGCAGCCGCTGGGCCGACGTGTCCCAGCTCCAGGCTTCGCGCACCCACCGATGGCCGGCCGCGCCCATCCGCCAGGCGAGCCTGCGGTCCGCGAGCAGGGTGGCGATGGGGGCGGCCAAGGCGTCCGGCTCGGCGTCCACCAGGAAGCCGGTGCGCCCGTGCAGGACCGAGTCAGGGCTGCCGCCTGAGCGTCCGACGACGACCGGCAGGCCGGCGGCCGAGCCTTCGAGCGTGGTCAGTCCCAGCCCCTCTGTCTGCAGGCCGCGCCGATCATCCCGGCTGGGTGTCACCAGGACGTGGGAGCGGCGCAACGTCTGCACCAGACGATCTTCGCTCAGGCCGCCGAGGAACTCCACACTGTCTTTTGGCAGGGCGGCCGCGAGCGAACGCAGCCGTTTCTCGTACGGACCGGTGCCCACGATCGTGAGCACGGCATCGGGTTGCCCCGCGAGCACCTGCGGCCATGCGCGGAGCAGGTTGTCCTGACCCTTGCGGCGTACGAGCCGGCCGACCGTGATCACCCGCGGGCGCCAGCTGTCGCGTGGTTCACCGGCCAGGGCGCCGAACACGTGGAGGTCCACGCCACCCACCAGCCGGTGCATCGGGACACTGCCGGTCACGGCCGCGAGCCGGTCGTGGGAGTAGGTGGTGAGGTAGGTGACCGCGTCGAGCCAGCCGGCCATCTCGCGGAGGGCGCCCCTGGTCGGGCCGGCGTTCAGCCAGCCCAGTTCCTGACCGTGGGTCGAGGCCACCACCGTCCGGATGCCGGCTCGGCGCAGGCTGGGGGCGAAGAGACCGATCGGCGCCGCGGCCGGGATCCAGCCGGTGCTGCTGCCGTGCTCCTGGACGATGCGGCGCAGGTCCAGGCTGAGCCGGTAGCCAGGTCTGCGGATCACCGGGAACGGCAGGGTGCGGTCGAAGGCCGCGGCGCCTGGGGCGTCGGGCGCCACCACGACCACCCGGTCCGGCGGCAGCCGGCGGACCAGCTCCCAGGTGAACCGTTGCACGCCCCCGTGGGCCGGTGGGAAGTGCCCGGTCAGGACGAGGGTGCGCGGCACGTCCACGTCAACCGCGCGTGCTGTAGTCGACCAGCGACCGGTCACCGGAGGCACCGTCGTCCGGCTCGTCGTCGCCGAACAGCACGGGGGAGTGCGCCAGGATCGTCACTCCCACGACTGCGCAGGCGCCGCCCAGGGCGATGCCGGCCAACCCCCCCGGCGACTGGGGCAGGTGCTCGCCGAAGCCCAGGACGGCGATGAGGTAGCCCACGACGGGGTTGGCCACGATCATCGCGGTGGTCGCGGCCGCGAGCCGCCCGGCGGCGAACGCCAGCTGCTGGATCACCAGCCCGGTGCCGGTCGCGATGGCCAGCCCGTAGCCCGGCCAGTCCCGCGCCGTGCCGCTGATGCCGACGGTGGTCAGGTCCGTGGTGGTGAGCTTCACCAGGGCGGCGCTGCTGCCGAACGCGACCCCGGCCGCTGTGGCCAGCGCCGTCACCCGTACGGGCCCGGGGCAACGGGTGGCCATCAGGACGAGCCCGGCGACGACCAGCGCCACGAACAGGAACAGCAGCGGGGACGGCCGGTCGCGTTCGGTCGACCGGGCGCCGCCCCGCACCGCGATGACCGAGACGAGGCCGAGGCAGACCAGCAGCCCGCCGGCGTAGTCGCGCCAGCTGGCCCGGGCGCCGCCGTAGACCGTCGAGAGCGGGATCGCGAACAGCAGCGTGGTCACCTGCAGGGTCTGGACGACGGCGACCGAACCCATGTGCAGTGCCGCGGCCTGGACGAACAGCGCCACGGTGCCGATCGCCCAGCCGGCGAACCACATGCGGGTGCGGACCAGCCGTCGCATGGTGCGGGCGACGCTGTAGATGGCGCGTACCAGCCTCGGCCGGTCGTCCGGGACGGCTGGCGCGTTCTTGACAGTTTGTGCGTCCAGGCTGGCGGCCCGTTGCTCGAAGAAGTCGGAGAACGCGTAGAGCAGGGCCGCGAGCAATGCGAGGGGGATGACCAGGAGCAGCATCGCAGCCACCTTTCCCAGTAGCCCTCGTCAGGCGCCTGCCCGCAGAGCGCGTACTCAATCGAGGTAGAACTATCACATGCCTCGCCGCGGCCGCCGTCGACCCGTTTTGCGTTCCGCGACCGGCGGGCTCAACGGCTCGGTGGCGGTGGTCACCGGCGCCAGCAAGGGCATCGGCCGCGCCGTGGCGGAGGCCCTGGCTGACCGGGGCGTCCTCGTCGTCGCCGTCGGGCGCGATCCCGCGCAGCTGGCGCAGGTAGCCGCGCGGACCGGCGGGTCCGCGCTGGAGTGCGACCTGCGCCACCCCGGCAGCGCTGAGCGGGTGGTCGCTCACACGCTGGAGACGTACGGGCGGCTGGACATCCTGGTCGCCAACGCCGGGATCGGCTTTGCCGGCGACGTCGCCCGCATGACCTCTGAGGTTCTTGCCGAGCTGGTGGAGGTCAACGTCACGGCTCCCTTGCAGCTGGCGCGGGCCTGTCTGGGCCCGATGCTGGCGCAGGGCTCGGGCCGGCTGCTGTTCGTCACGTCGATCGCCGGAGCGCTGGGGGTGCCGGGTGAGGCGGTCTATTCGGCTGCCAAGGCGGCGGTCGAGATGTTCGCCGACGTGCTGCGCGAGGAGGTGCGGGACGGCGGGGTCACCGTGGCGACGCTGCTGCCCGGGGTCGTCGACACCGGCTTCTTCGAGCGCCGCGGTCGCCCGTACGACCGCAGGTTCCCCCGGCCGATGCCGCCCGATCGGGTTGCCCACGCGGCCGTGCGGTTGCTGTCCGACGGAGGCCGCCGGCGGGTCGTCCCGCGCTGGCTGTGGCTGCCGATCAGGCTGCGATCGGCGGCCCCGGCGCTGTACCGCGCGCTGGAACGCCGGTTCGGCTGACCGCTCGGGGCGGCTCAGCGGCCGGCCGCCGCCCGTACGGACTCCCGCAGTGACCCCATGGTGGCGAACACAGCGGTCGGCTCGTAGCCGCAGTGCGCCATGCAGTTCTCGCACTTGGGGTTGCGGCCGCGCCCGTAGCTGGACCAGTCGGTGTCGTCGATGAGCTCCTGGTAGGTCTTGGCGTAGCCGTCGTCGAGCAGGTAGCAGGGCCGCTGCCAGCCGAGCAGAGAGTACGAAGGGATCGCCCAGGCGGTGCAGTCCAGATCACGCTTGCCCTCGAGGAAGTCGAGGAACACCGGCGAGTGGTTGAGCCGCCACTTGCGCCGGCGGCCGTCCGCGAACGCCTTGCGGAACAGCGACCTGGTCTCCTCGACGCCGAGCCAGTGCTCCTGGTCCGGCGCCTTCTCGTACGCGAAGCCGGGCGAGATCTGCATGTTGTCGACGTGCAGCTCGTCGTTGAGGTAGTCGAGCACCTCGATGACGTCCTGCGGGGTGTCGGTGTCGAAGAAGGTGGTGTTGGTGTTGACCCGGAACCCGGCGTCCTGCGCCTGCTTGATCGCCGCGACCGCCTGGTCGAACACGCCCTCCTTGGCCACCGACTCGTCGTGCCGCTCGCGCAGCCCGTCGATGTGCACCATCCAGGCGAAGTTGCGGTGCGGCTTGAACTTGTGCAGGTGCTTGGGCATCAGCACCGCGTTGGTGCAGAGGAAGACGATCTTGTTGCGATCGAGCAGCTGTCGGACGATCTCGTCGATCTGCGGGTGCATCAACGGTTCGCCGCCGGCGATCGAGACCATGGGGGCGCCGCTCTCCTCGATCGCCGCCACCGCCTGCTCGACCGGCATCCGCTGCTTGAGCAGGGACGCCGGCTGGGCGATCTTGCCGCAGCCCGCGCACTTGAGGTTGCACGCGAACAACGGCTCGAGCTCGACCAGGAGGGCGAACTTGTCGGCCCGCTGCACCTTCTTCTTGATCAGGTAGGTGCCGAGCCGGACGGTCTGACGCAGGGGCATGGACACGGGTCAGGTCACTTCCCTCGGGAGCGTGAATCGGAGGTCTTCCACAGCAGCGACGGACTCCTGGGTCCGTACGGAGCCCAGGCCGCCCAGGCAGGCGACCAGCTCGTCGACCAGCGGCGGCGGTGCGGAGGCGCCGGCGGTGATGCCGACGCGCCGGACGCCGGCCAGCCAGCGCAGGTCGACCTGCGACGCGTCGTCGACGAGGTAGGCCGGGGTGCCTTCGCGCTGGGCCACCTCGACCAGCCGCCGGGAGTTGGAGGAGTTGCCCGAGCCGAGGACGAGCACGAGGTCGCAGTCGCCGGCAATCCGGCGGACGGCGAGCTGCCGGTTGGTCGTGGCGTAGCAGATGTCGTCGGTGCGCGGTGAGCTCAGCGCCGGGAACCGCCGCCGCAGGATGCCGGCGATCTCCTCCGCCTCGTCGACCGCGAGCGTCGTCTGCATGACGTAGGCGACCCGGTCCGGCTCGGGCGGCTGCACCAGTGCCGCTTGCTCGGCGTTCTCGACCACCAGCACGTTGCCGGGAGCCTCGCCGAGCGTGCCGTCGACCTCCTCGTGGTTGCGATGGCCGATGACGAAGACGGTGTCGCCGCGGCCGGCGTAGCGCTTGACCTCCGTGTGCACTTTGGTGACGAGCGGGCACGTGGCGTCGATGACGTCGAGCCGGCGCCGCTCGGCCTGGTCCCGTACGGCGGGCGAGACCCCGTGCGCGGCAAAGACCAGCCGGGCGCCCTCGGGAACCTCGTCGACCTCGTCGACGAAGACCGCCCCACGCTGCTGCAGGTCGCGGACCACGTGGGCGTTGTGCACGATCTGCCGCCGTACGTAGATCGGCGCCTCGTACTTGTCGAGCGCCCTCTCGACGATGTCGATGGCCCGCTCGACCCCGGCGCAGAACGACCGGGGGGCGGCCAGCAGCACCTCCCGGTCCGCGACCGCCTCGGCCCACTCCAGCAGGGCGGGGGCTGCGCGGCGCAGGTTGCGCAGCGCCTGGAGGCCGCGGATCACGGTGCCCGGGCGCAGGAGCGGGTGTTCGGCGGTGTCGACGACGGCTCTGACGACAGCGAAAGGCCGGCCGTCCGCGATCTCGGCGAAGGCGCCTGACTCCATGTCAACGGCCAGGATCCCTTGCTGGGCAAGGCTTCTGCGGGCTGAGCCGGTCGTCACACCAGCGCTTGCCGCGACCGGGCCGACGTGGACGGTCAGGCCACAGCGGCGCACCGACTGGGCCAGCGCCGGGGCGGACGGGATGGCGATCCGCCGCCCGTCGACGACCACCTCGTCCGCGACGACGATGTCACCCGGCCGGATCCCGACGCCGACGCCGCCCGCGAGCCCGGCGGTGAGCAACGGACCCTGGAGCCGGGCCCGGTGACGGTGGACCCGCCTCGCCCCCATGCCGGTGGCGGCGACCGGCATCGGCGCGAGCGGGCCGCGCAGGGCGAGCCGCTCGACCAGCAGTGCCGTCGCGACGACGGGGGCGCTCATCGGAGCCCCGAGCGGTAGCGGCCCAGGGCGGTGAGCGGGAAGACGTGCCGGTAGAGGTGGTAGTTGAGGTAGAAGTCGCCGGGGAAGCCGGTGCCGGTGTACTCCGGCTCGTCCCACGTACCGTCCGGCTGCTGCCGGTCGACCAGCCACCGGATGCCGCGCTCGATCGCCGCGTCGTCACCGCCACCGGCCATCAGGCCCAGCAGCGCCCACGCCGTCTGCGACGCGGTGGGCGTCCCGCGGCCCCGCCAGGAAGGCTCGCGGTAGGAGCGCAGGTCCTCACCCCAGCCGCCGTCCGCGGCCTGGTGGTCCTCGAGCCAGCCGAGCCCCCGCCGTACGGCAGGGTGGTGCCGTCCGACGCCGCAGGCGATCAGGGCCGGCAGAGCGGCACCGGTGCCGTAGACGTAGTTGGCACCCCAGCGACCGAACCACGAGCCGTCCGGCTCCTGGGCGTCGAGCAGCCAGCTGACCCCGCGGAGGGTCGCGAGGGAGTCACTAAGCCCGGCCTGGGCCAGCATCTCGATCACGTGCGCGGTCACGTCGGCCGACGGTGGGTCGACGACCTCGCCGAAGTCGCAGAACGGCAGCAGGTTGGGCAGCCGGCTGGTGTTGTCGGCGTCGAACGCGCCCCAGCCGCCGTCGTTGGACTGCATGCCGGCGACCCACGCGGTGCCCCGCTCCACGCTGGCGTCGTCGCTCCGGTTGGTACGACGCAGCGCCAGCAGCACCTCGGCGGCGTCGTCGGTGTCGGGGTAGCCGTCGTTGGCGAACTCGAACGCCCAGCCGCCCGGCGCCAGCTCGGGCCGGCGTACGGACCAGTCGCCGGTGACGGTGATCTCCTCGGCCACCAGCCAGTCGGCGGCCCTGGCGACCATCGGGTCCTCAGCAGGGACGCCCGCGTCGAGCAGAGCGGTCAGGGCCAGCGCCGTGTCCCAGACCGGTGACTGGCAGGCCTCGAGCCGGCGCACGATGCCGTCGGGGGTCTGCTCGCGGACGACGAAGCCCTCGAGTCCCGTGATGCCGGCCCGTACGGACGGGTGGTCCAGGGGGTAGCCGAGCAGGTGCAGGGCCAGCACCGAGTAGACCCACGGGGGCTGGATCCCGCCCCAGGAGCCGTCGGACTCCTGCCGGGCGATGACCCACTCGGCTGCCCGGCGCATCGCCAGCCGGCGCAGCGGCCGTAGCGGATGCCGGGCGTAGGCGGCGAGCACCCGGTCGAGGCGCTGGAAGGCTCCGGCCCACGAGCTCACCTTGGCCGGCCGCGCAGCCGGCTGACCGGTGCGCAGCTCGTCGATGCCGAAAGGGAGTGGGCGCACCGGTCGGAGGGTGCAGACGACGGTCAGCGGGACGATGGTCTGCCGGGCCCAGCAGGCGAAGTCGTAGACGTTGAGCGGCACCCGGCGCGGCAGCAGGATCAGCTCGGGAGGCAGGGTCGGCAGGGCGTCCCAGGGCCACAGCCCGAACAACGCCAGCCAGATCCGGGTGAAGACGCGCGAACCCTCCACGCCGCCGCCGGCGAGGATGAAGGCGGCGCCCGCCGCCATGTGCTCGTCCTCGGGACGGTCTCCGGCGAGGCGCAGCGCCACCCACGCCTCGACGCTGGTGGACAGCTCTCCAGGGCCGCCGAAGAAGTTGGCCCAGCTGCCGTCCGCCCGCTGCTTGGACCGGATCCAGCGGGCGGTCTCCTGGGTCTCGTCGGCGCGCAAGATGCCGAGGAACTGCCGCAGCAGCAGGTCTTCCGCCTCGATCGAGACGTTGGTCTCCAGCTCGCCCTTCCACCAGCCGTCCGCGTGCTGCTCGCGGCGCAGGAAGGCCACGGCCGCCTCGACCGCGTCGGTGAGGCCGTCGGCTCGGGTGTCCGGAGGACTGTCCTCGGCAACACTCATCAGTGCCGCCGGGCCACGACGAACTCGCCCAGGGCCACGAGCTCTTCCCGTACGGCGGTCGGGACGCCGGCGGACGCCAGCAGTTCCTCGCCGTCCTGGATCCGCCGCCGCGCCTCCTGCTCGGCCCACTCACGTCCGCCGGCCACCTCGACCAGCGCGGCCACCAGGCTGAGCCGCGACTCGGTGTCGTAGTCCCGGTCGCCGAGCCACGCCTGCAGCTCCCGGGAGTAGTGGTCGCCGCGGCTGAGTGCGTAGCAGACCGGCAGCGAGTTCTTGCGCGAGCGCAGGTCGGACAGCACCGGCTTGCCGGTCAGCTCGGGGTCGCCCCAGATGCCGAGGACGTCGTCGACGAGCTGGAAGGCGAGGCCGAGCTGCTCGCCGAAGCCGGTCAGCGCCTGCACCAGGGGTTTCGGCGCGCCGGCCAGGACGGCGCCGATGGCGCAGCTGGCCGAGATCAGCGACCCCGTCTTGCCGGCCGCCATGTCGAGACACTGCTCGAGGGTCACGTCGCTGCGCCCCTCGAAGCGGACGTCGTCGACCTGGCCGCGGATCAGCCGCTGGGTGGCGCCGGCCAGCAGCCGCGCCGCGTCCGTACCGGAGGGTCCCGGGACGTCGAGCAGCACCTCCTGGGCCAGCGTCACCATGGCGTCCCCGACCAGGATGGCGCTCGCCGCGCCCCACAGCGCCCAGACGGTCGGCCGATGCCTGCGGGACAGGTCACCGTCCATCAGGTCGTCGTGCAGCAGCGAGAAGTTGTGCACCAGCTCGACGGCGACTGCGCCGGGCACCGCCAAATCGGCGTCCGCTCCGGCCGCCCGCGCGGAGAGCAGCGCAAGCGCAGGTCGCAGGGACTTGCCACCTCCGCCGCTCTCGGGCTCGCCGTCGACGCCGGTCCAGCACAGGTGGTACGAGGCTTGGGCCTGGGTGTGCGGGTCCAGCCGGGCGACCGCTTTGCGCAGCGCCGGCTGGACCAGCTCCTGGGTCTCGGACAGGGCTACCGGGAAGGCGATCGTCACGCTGGTACTCCCTCGGTCGGGCTCGTGGTGAGCCTGCTGGCGAGCGTTGTGCGCTGGGGTCGGCCGAGGGCGGCGGCGGCCGAGTCCCCGCTGCGGACCGCGCCCTCCATGGTCGCGGGCCATCCGGTGTCGGTCCATGCACCGGCCAGCAGCAGACCCGGCAGGGCGGTCACCGGTCCGGGTCGCAGGACTCCGCTGCCAGGCGACGGCCGGAAGGTCGCCTCGCGTTCGCGGGTCACGAAGTAGTCCTGCACCTGCGCCCCGCGCGTTCGCGGCAGCATGGTGGCGAGGACCTCGCCCACCTTGTCCCGGATCACCGCTGCCGGCAGGTCGATCAGGTCGTCGGCGGCGGAGATCGGGACGGTGACCGCCTGACCCTCGGTCAGGCCGACCTGCTCCGTGCAGTCGAACACCCAGGGCACCACGGCGCCCAGCCCGGCGAGGTAGGGCTCGTCCATGACCCGGCTCGAGTAGACGAAGTGCACGTTGAGGATCGGTGAGGTGCCCAGCCGCTCGGCCCAGCCGGTCGGCAGCGACGTGGCGCCTTCCGGCAGCAGCCGCTCGGCGGCTGCGGGGGCCACCGCGAGCACCACCGCGTCGGCGGCGAGCTCCTCGCCGTCGCGCAGCCGGACGGTCCACCCATCGGCACCGCGGATGATCGCCTCGACGCGAGCGCCGCAGCGTACCGAGGCCCCCATGCGGGCGAGCTCAGCCGCTGCCGGGTCCCCGTGCAGTCGCTGCAGCGGCACCTGCGACCAGCCGAGGTCACCCGCCGCCGTGTCGGTCAGCAACCCGATCTGGAACACGGTGGCCGCGAGCGCCAGCGACGCGTCGTCGGCCCGCGCGTTGAGGGTCGCGACGCCGATGAGGTCCCACACCGCCTCGACCGTACGGGCGTCCTGGCGGTGGGCCCGGAGCCAGTCACCGAAGCTGGTCGTATCGGCGGCCTCCGAGGTCGCGTCGACCTTGGCCATCGCCTGCATCGCCAGGGCCAGCCGAAGCCGTTGCACCCGCGACAGCGCTCGGTAGCGCAGCAGGGCAGGGGCGAGGTGCAGCGGCGCCGGCAGCCGGTTGCGACGCAGTCGGTGCCGCCGGCCGTTGGCCGTGTCGACGATGGGGACGTCGAGCCGGTCCTGCATCCGTACCAGGTGCGACACCCCGAGCCGGTCCAGAAACGCCCGGTAGGACGTGCAGCAGCGCAGGAACACGTGCTGGCCGTTGTCGACCACGAGGTCGCCGCGGGCGAAGGAGTAGGTCTGGCCGCCGAGCCGCGGCCTGCTCTCGAGCAGGGTCACGTCCCAGCCGTTGTCGGCGCAGCGCACCGCGGCGCTCAGGCCGGCGAGACCGCCGCCGATCACCACGACGCGGGGCCGGGTCATGCCGCTCGCCCGGCCATCGCGCGCGCGGCGACCCGCGCCTTCTCCCAGCCCGACAACGAGAGCCGTCGGTCGTAGCTCAGCTGCGGACGCTCCTCCAGCCGGTCCAGCAGCGACCGGTAGATGCCGGCCATCGCCGCGCAGCAGGCGGCACTGCGGCGGTCGAGCAGCGGCAGCAGCCGCAGACCGTCGTCGTACCAGCTCGACGCGCGCGCCGCGGCCGAACGGATCAGCGCGTCGAGCGCACCGTCAGCGTCGTCGAGCCGGCCGCCGGGGCCGAGCCTGAGCGTCACCCCGAAACGGTCGAGGTCCTCCGCCGGCAGGTAGACCCGGCCGAGAGTGAGGTCCTCGCGGATGTCGCGCAGGATGTTCGTCTGCTGGAGCGCGACGCCGAGCGCGTTGGCATAGGCAGGTGCCCGCCGATCGGTGCTGCCGCCGAAGATGCCGAGCGAGAGGCGGCCGATCGAGCCGGCAACGCGGGTGCAGTAGGTCACCAGCTCCTCGAACGTCTCGTACCGGTGCCCGACCACGTCCATCTCGACCCCGTCGATCAGCTCGTCGAAGGCATCGAGCGGGACGGGGAACCGCCGCACTGCGTCCTGGACGGCTGCCATCACGGCGTCGGAGTCCTCGGCGGGACGGTGCAGGGACTCCCGTACGCCCGCCAGCGCCACCCGCTTGTCCCCGACCGGCAGGTCACCGTCCCCGATGTCGTCGATGCGGCGGGCCAGGGCGTAGACCGCGCTCAACGCGGCGCGCTTCTCGGCCGGCAGCAGCCGGATGCCGTAGTAGAAGTTGCGCGCCTCGGACCGGGTGATCTGCTGGCAGGCCGCGTAGGCCTCGGTGAGCGGGGCCGTCACCGGGACACCCCGCTCAGCAGCAGCGCGCCGCGCAGCGCCGTGTCCCGGCGCCGCGGCCGTGGTGGTCCGGCGAGGACGTCGAAATCGGCCCGCCGCAGCGCCCGTACGGTGGCCTGGCCGCCGCCGACGTAGCCGGCCACGGCGACCCGGGCCCAGCCGCGCAGCAACCCCAGCAGCTCGGTGCCGCTGCCCAGGAGCTGCTCAGCCCTCGCGGTCTCGGCCCGGAGCGCCTGGCGCAGTCGCGGCGACGTGGCGGCCGCGTCGAGGTCGTGCTCCTCGACACCGTGCTCGCGCAGGGTCTGCTGTGGCAGGTAGACCCGGCCGTTCGCACGGTCCTCGGCCACGTCCTGCCAGTGCTCCAGCAGCTGCAGGGCGGTGCAGACCCGGTCGGACAGCTCCTCGGTGCGAGGAGTGGCCGCGCCGAAGACCGCGAGCACCAGCCGCCCGATCGGGTCTGCCGAGAGACTGCAGTAGCCGAGCAGGTCCTCGAAGCTGTCGTACGTGGCGACCCGCTGGTCCTGCAGGTTGGCTTGGACAAGACGGTCGAACGGCTCCGGGGAGAGTCCGAGCTCGCGCACCACAGGGACCAGCCGTTGCAGCACCGGCGACACCGGTCGGCCGGTGCCCCACACCTCGGCCAGGTCGCGCCGGAATTGCAGCAGCAGCTCCTCGCGGTCGCTCTGGGCGCGGTCACCGAGGTCGTCGATGACGCGGGCCACGTCGTAGACCGTCGCCAGCCGGCTTCGGACCTCCCGCGGCAGGATCCGCAGGGCAACCGGGAAGTTCTCAGCCCGCTCCAGGTCGCGCAGCACCGACGACGACGTCTGGTACGCCGTCAGAGGTGCGGGCCCGGCACTCTCGCGCATAGTTCGATGTTCGTTCGATGAGCACGGGGCGTCCGCGCAGCCACGCAACATCACGGGGGGCCGAATTTGTCACCGGCGTACAAACCAGGCGGTCAGAAGACCGTGTTGTTACAGCGATGTTGTCGTGGCGTCAGGAAAAGGACGTACCTCGGCACCGATTTGGTTCCCCGGCGCGAGATCGGCGAAGACGTCGGCGACCGCGGCGGCCAGCGCATCGGCGGGCACGACCTCGGGGTCGGTGCTGATCCCCAGGCACAGCACCCCGTTCCAGCTCAGCCCGCCCACGGCGACGGGCGCCCTGGGCGCGAGCGGCAACAGCGGGAAGGCCGCCTCGAGCCGGGCCCCCAGCAGGTAGAGCTGACGGGGGGGTCCAGGCATGTCGGAGACGATGGCCGAGAAGTAGCGGTGACCGTAGACGGTGCGGGCGAACCACGCATGGACCGGCGGCGGGAACACCGCACCGGTCGCCTGCATCACGAACCGGGAAGCCATCGCCCGGCTGGGGCTTGCCAGCCGACCGGTCTCAGCGGCCACCTCGGCCAGCCGGGCCGGCTCGGCACGCGGGCCGACCGGCAGCTCCACCATGACAGCCGCTGTCACGTTGCCCTCCGCGGCCGTCGCCGGGTCGCGCATCATCAGCGGCACGGAGACGCGCACGTGTTCCCGTACGGGCACCATCGACCGGCCGAGGCCGCCGGCAACGGCGGAGAGCAGCACGTCCGTGCTCCGTACGCCGTAGGTCCGGGCCATGGTCCGCAGCGTGCGCAGCGGCAACTGCACCGTGCTGTACGAGCGCAGGGCGCTGTCGCCACCGGGCAGCGGGTCGCGGGCACCGCCGTCACGGGCGAGCTGGGTGATCCCGACGACCACCCCCCTGACGGCGGCCCAGCCCCGGGCCCGCCGGACCGGCGCGGCGTGCCGGTGCTCCTGCTCGGGTGACAGCAGCCGCAGCGCCTGCGCAACGGTGCCGATGCCGTCGGCAACGACGTGGTGCACGATCAGGATCACGCCGGCGGTCGAGGGGCCGATCCCCTGCACGACGACCAGCCGCCACAGTGGGCGGTCCCTCGGCAGCGGCGTCGCGGCGAGATCGGCCACCAACCGGTGGAACGCCGGCTCGCCGCCCGGCTCGCCGTCCGCTCCCGTGAGGTCCACCTCGGGGACGTGCCAGTCCCAGTCCAAACGGTCGGACTGCCGCCAGACGGCCCGCCGCCACCTGCGCCGGTCGAGCCACCGGGGCCCGTCGGCCGGACCCACCCGGTCGAGCACCTGGCGGAACCTCGGCAGTGAGCCCAGCTGCTCCTGGACGCGGGCGACCACCTCCTCGCGCCGGAGTGGTACGCCGGCCCGGGTGGACAGGTCAAGCAGCACCACGCCACCGACGTGCTGCGGAGCGGTGCGCCGTTCCACGTACAGGAAGAACGCGTCGGCTGCGGCGACCTTGCGGGCAGGGGCGAGCGGCGTCCAGCGGACGCAGGCGGCTACCAGGACGACCGCGACCAGGGCGTCGAGGAGAAAGTGGTTGGCGGTGGCGAGGATCACCCACAGCGTGAGCAGGACGTGGGCGCCGGAGAGCAGCTGCACGCGGCGGCTGCCGGAGATCCGCGCCAGCACGGCGCTCACCCACAGCGCCCAGCCGAAGTGCAAGGACGGCATCGCCGCCAGCTGGTTGGCGTGGCCGACCAGCGGCGAGCCCCACGAGCCCCAGGTGTGCCCGTTCCGCACCGTGTCCACGAAGCCCTGGTGGAGCAGCAGCCGGGGTGGGGTCAGCGGGTAGGCGGCGAACCCGGCGATAGCCGCCAGGTTGAGCCAGATGAACGAGGTGCGGGCCCACGCGTACAGCTCCGGCCGCACCCGCCAGAGCCAGTACAGCAGGGCGAACGCGCTCAGGACGTACGTGGTCGCGTACTCGTAGTTGGCGAAGACCCGGAGCGCATGGTGTGGTGCCAGCCAGCGGTTCAGCGCCGCCTCGGGGTCGAGGTGCAGCCGCCGCTCGAGCCGGAGGATGTCCTCGGCGTGGCCCCGGGCCGTGGCGGCCCGTCCCGGCCAGTCGAGGCCGTTGACGACGACGTAGACGGCGAAGACCGCCAGGCCGCGGACCAGCTCCGGGAGCGGCCGTGGCCGGCTGGACTGCTGCTGGGGGTCGACGGAGGCCGTGGTCCCTCCTGCACAGTCGCGGCCATGCTGCTGGGCTGCCCAGCGCCGCTGACGCTACCTGAGAACCAGGCGGCAGGCTCAGGCGGCCGCTGGCCGGCGTAGCAGCCGGATGTCGTCGGAGGCCAGGCCGCGACGGCCGAGCAGGAAGCAGGCGCCGATGCTGAGCGCCAGCAGGACCGGGCTGACCAGCGCCCGGGAGAGCATGCCGTAGTCGACGCTGAGGTGCAGGAAGCTGAACGAGATGCCGGCGTCGAGGAGCCGGGTCGCGCCCCAGAACAGGCCCACGTTGCGGAACATCCGGCGAACGCGCGGTCGGTCGATGAGGTGGGCGGGCAGCTCGATGAAGTCCTTGGCCAGCGTCAGCGTGAGCGGCTTGCCCACCAGCGAGCTGCCGACGAAGATCGCCGCCATGACCATGGAACCGATCACCGGCTGCAGCAGGTAGATGAACGCGCTCCCGGTGGCGAGGGACACGCAGCAGCGCGCGGCCAGCAACCCGCCGGTGAGCATGAGCGTGCCGGGCAGCCGGCCCTTCTCACGCCAGCGGACCAGCAGCACCAGCCATGACCAGCCGAGCGCCGCCAGCAAGGCGGTGAGCAGGCCGCGGGTGTGCAGCAGGGTCGCCATGAGCAGCCAAGGAACCACCATGCTCTCGACGACGAGTCGGCCGGCTACGCGGGCCGTCGGCCGCAGCGGCGGGAGATACATGACCATGTGGTGCGGATGCGGGTCTCGGTTCATCACCGTTGGGCCCTCCGGGTCCGTAGGGTCCGCCGGGCCATCGGCCTCGGGCATGGGCGCTACCTCTCCACCATCGCACGCTTTCGGGCGTAGCGGACGCGGCGGGAGCAAATACTCACCGATCGCACAGGTACGCCGACCCCGCGGAATCTCGCGAGGGTCGGGGAAAGCATCGACGTGGCCGCGCTCGTTCTTGAGCGCATAAGGCTGCGGAACGCCCCTCGGGTGGGCGCCCCGCAGCCGGGATCCTGTGACGACACGTGACGGGGAGTGCCCAGTTGTCAGGGGCAGGTAACCGTCGGGTTCCAGTCGTGGAACGTGCCGCTGGGGAAGACGACTACTCGGCGGCGACCAGGCGCATGCCGCCCTTGACCGGCTGGTAGACGAGGGCCTCAGGCGTCTTGGCGTTCACCTTCGAGTCACCGACCAGCTTGCTGTTGACGTAGTGCACGCCCATCCCACCCGCCGGGTCGGCGATGCAGCTGATGCCGGCGGCGTCCTTGAGGAGGCCGTAGCCCGCTTTCTGCGCGACCGACTTGACCACGAGTGCGTTACCCGACGTGGCGCTTCTCCTCAGCTGTAGAAGTAGGGATCGAGGACGGTGACCTGCGTGATCCGGTCGACCGGCAGCTCGTTGCGCTGCGCCGTCCTGCGGATGGACTCCGGGTTCGGGCCGTCGTACACGCAGAAGGTCTTGCTCTTGTCCTCGCTGACGTACGAGTGGACCCAGGTGACGCCCTCTTCGGTGTTGTGACCCACGACGGCGCTGCAGATCGCGGCGCCCTCGGCGTTCTGCGGGATGTGCAGCCCGGCGGGGAAGGTGCGTTCGACGAGGTATCGCGGCATGGCGGTTCTCCTTGGTCGTTGGCGACGGGAACGCTTGCGACCGTAGTGGTGGCGCGCGGGCCGGGCAACGGTCCGACCACCCATGTTGCGACCTGCGGCTACCCAGGTTGGCCGACGAGGCCCAGCCGTCGTGCCTCAGCGGCGGCCGGCCAGGGATTCGAGCAACCAGATGTCGGCGTGCGGGGGTACGACCGCGACCGCCTCGAGCAGGGCCCGTGCCGGTTGGGTGAGCCGGGCCGCTCTGGCCAGCACGGCGTCCCTGACCGTCTCCGGGATAGCACCCTCGTCGCCGCCGGCCAGCACCTCGAGGACGAAGAACGGGTTGCCCGAGGTTTTGGTGTAGAGCTCCTCGAGGTCGACAGAGTAGGGCTCGGCCAGACGGGCCACTGCGCGGGGTCGATCTCGTCGTTGCGGTAGGACGCGATCACCAGCGCCGGCACCGACGAGGACCAGGCGACCGCGGGAGGTGCGCTGGACCGCCGCCAGCGCCTCACGCAGCACGGCAAGTTCGCCTTCCCGCTCGAGGATCCCGGGGGGCGCGACGGGCACGGTCTGTGACGGCACGTCGCTCATCCAGTCCCTGTGCGGCGTCGCCCTCAAGCACGGACCGTGACGGTTCAGCCCGCGGCTCGGCGCAGCGCGTCGAGGGACAGCCGTACATCCTCGTCGTCGGTCGACCAGTTGCTCACCGAGATGCGGATCACGTCGCGGCCGTGCCAGCGGGAGCCGGACATCCACACCGTCCCGTCGGCGAGCAACCGCGCCGCGACCGCCCTGGTCCGCTCGTCGTCCTCGAAGGCGAGACAGACCTGGGTGTACGGGACCTCGTTGAGGACCTGTGCTCCGGGGATCAGGGCGATGCCCCGGGCGAGCTCACCGGCATGTCCGGCCATCCCCTCGACCAGGTCCGAAACCCCCGTGCTGCCAAGGGATCTCAGTGCGGCCCACACCGGAACGCCTCGTGCCCGACGGGACAGCTCCGGCACCTTCTCGTACGGCTCCCCGGCTGCCGTCCCGTCGGTGATGAGATAGCTGGCGTGGATGCCCAGGGCCGAGCGCATCGCCCCGCGGTCTGCGACGATCGCCACCCCGCAGTCGTACGGGACGTTGAGAGTCTTGTGCGCGTCGGTTGCCCAGGAGTCGGCCGTCGCCAGCCCCTCTGTGAGGTGCCGCATACGGGGAGCGGCGGCAGCCCATAACCCGAAGGCTCCGTCGACGTGGACCCAGGCACCGTGCGCGTGCGCCGTCGCGATCGCCTGCTGCAGCGGGTCGAATGCGCCGGAGTGCACATTGCCGGCCTGCAGGCAGACGATCGTCGGCACGTCCTGCGTCGTGTGGGATGTCAGCGCCTCCGCCAGGCGCTCGACCCGGATCCGGCCCTGGTCGTCCGCGGGCACCACCTCGGGGGCGCCGAGGCCGAGGTAGCGCAACGCGAGGTCGACCGTGTCGTGTCGCTCGGCGCCCACCAGCACCCGTACCCGAGGGCCGCCGTGGAGACCGTCGCGCGCCACGTCCCAGCCGGCCTTGGTCAGCACGCTGGTGCGGGCGGCGGCCAAGCAGCTGAAGTTGGCCATGGTCGCGCCGGTGACGAAGCCGACGTCCGCCGGCGGCAGCCCCAGCAGCTGAAGCAACCAGCCGGCGGCGGTCTCCTCCATCGCCGAGATCGCCGGCGTGCCAAGGCGCATGCCGGAGTTCTGGTCCCAGGCGCTGACCAGCCAGTCGGCGGCCAGCGCCGCCGGCAAGGTGCCACCCATGACCCAGCCGTAGAACCGGCCGGACCCGATCGCCATCAGCCCCGGCTCGGCGGCCGCCGCCATCAGGTCGACGACCTGCTCGGGCGGGGTGGGCTGCTCGGGCAGCGGGCCGCCGAGCAGGGCCGCCACGTCGGCCACCGATGCGCTCGGCGGCACCGGTCGCGTCCCGACCGACGCGAGCCACGACTGGGCGTACTCGACCGCGGTGGCCAGGGCCTTGTCGTAGGAACCGCCGCGAACCGACATGCGCTTCCCCGATGCTGGAAGGTCTGGGGCATCGCCACAGTAGACCGGTGGTCACGGCAGTCACAGTCTCGTGCTAGCCGCCGCCTACCTGGGTGCTAGCCACCCGGCACACGGTGAGGGGGCCGCCGCATCGAGGCGGCGGCAACGAGGAGGCATCATGTCCGACCAGCAGAACAGTCCCACCCCGAAGCCGCGTCGCGGACGGGCCCTGATCACCGGAGGCGTGCTGGTGTCCGGCATCGTGGCCGGCGGTCTCGCCGCCAACACCCTGTCGGCGTCCGCGGCCACCACAGCCGCCACCACCACGGCGGCGGCTCCGGCCGCGGCCACCGCTACGGGTTCCGCACCCGCGAGCACGGCCCCGACCACCGGCTCGGCCAAGGCACCGGCGGCACCTGCCAAGACGGCCACACCAGTACGCAGCGATGAGAAGTCGCTGACGTCGACCCTCACCGCGACCCTGAAGGCCAAGGCGCTCGTCGCAGTCCCGGGCGGCACGGTCTACCGGATCGAGAGCGACGCCGGCGACGGTGTGTACGAGGCGCACATGACCAAGGCGGACGGCAGCTTGGTCACCGTGAAGTTCGACAAGAACGGCAACGTGACCAAGGTGGAGACCGGCATGGGGACCGGCGACCCGGCGCCGGCCGGCGGTCCGGGGGGTGGCGCGGCCGGCGGTGCCAGGGGATAGCCCTCCCGTCGCGGTGTGGCCCTCCCGGGGGTCACGCCGCGACGCCGATGGGGCACTGCGGCGAAGTTGACGTGTCAGGAGCCGCACCCGGGGCAGAGGCCGAGGACAGCCGACTGACGGAGGCCCCCGTGTTCACCAAGAAGATCACCCTCGCCGAGCAGCTGGTCGAGGTGCTCGTCCAGGCCGGCGTCAGCAACGTCTACGGGTTGGTGGGCGACAGCCTCAACTCGTTCTCCGACGCGGTACGCCGCAGTGGCGGCTCCGCCAACGGCGGTCTCGACTGGGTGCACGTCCACAACGAGGAGGCCGCAGCCTTCGCCGCCTCCGCCCAGGCGCAGCTGACCGGCAAGCTCGCCGTCTGCGCAGCGAGCTGCGGCCCGGGCAACACCCACCTCATACAGGGTGTTTTCGACGCCCACCGATCCGGCGCCCCCGTACTCGTCCTGGCCTCGCACATCCCGGCCGCCCAGATCGGGACGGGGTTCTTTCAGGAGACCCACCCCGAGCGGCTGTTCGACCAGGCCAGCCATTGGTGCGAGCTGGTGTCCCAGCCGGCGCAGATGCCGCGGCTCGCCCGCATCGCGATCCAGCACGCGGTGGGCCTCGGCGGCGCCGCGGTCCTGGTCCTCCCCGGCGACGTCCTCGGTGCGGAGGCCGCACGGGAGACCGGTACGTCCGCTCCTGCTGCCAAGCGCTCGCCGTCCACACCGCCCGCGGCCGTGCTGGACGAGCTGGCCGCACGGCTCAACGCCGCCGGCAAGGTCGCCATCTTCGGCGGGATCGGCTGCGCGGGTGCGCGCGAGGAGGTGCTGAGGCTGGCCGATGTCCTCAAGGCGCCGGTCGGGCACTCGATCCGGGGCAAGGAGACGTTGCAGTGGGACAACCCGTACGACGTCGGCATGTCGGGGCTGCTCGGCTACGGCGGCTGCTACCAGGCGTGCAACGAGGCGGATGTCCTGCTGTTGCTGGGGACCGACTTTCCCTACGTCGACTTCCTGCCGCAGAAGAACACCATCCAGGTCGACATCGACCCGGCGCGCCTCGGCCGCCGGACACCGCTCGAGCTGGGCGTGTGCGGCGACGTCAAGGCGACGATCGACGCGTTGCTGCCGAGGCTGGAACCCAAGCAGGACAGGGCTTTCCTGGACAAGATGCTCGGGGAGACGGTGAAGAGTCTCGAGCACGTGGTGAGCGCCTACACCCACGGAGTCGAGCACCTGACGCCGATCCACCCGGAGTACGTCGCCCGGGTGCTCGACGAGGAGGCGGCCGACGATGCCGTCTTCACGGCAGACACCGGCATGTGCTGCACCTGGATCGCCCGCTACATCACGCCCAACGGGCGGCGGAGGCTGCTCGGCTCGTGGGTGCACGGCACGATGGCCAACGCTCTGCCACAGGCGATCGGCGCACAGATCACCTATCCCACAAGGCAAGTGGTGTCGATGTCCGGCGATGGTGGGCTGGCGATGCTGCTCGGTGAGCTGCTCACGGCCAGGCAGCACAACCTGCCGGTCAAGGTCGTGGTGTTCAACAACTCCAGCCTCGGCATGGTCCGGCTCGAGATGCTCGTCGCGGGCGACCCGCCTTTCGAGACCGACCACGAGCCCGTCGACTTCGCCTCGATCGCCCACGGGGCCGGGCTTTTCGCCGTACGGGTCGAGAAGCCCGGTGACGTGCGTGGTGCGCTGCGCGAGGTCCTCGACCACGACGGGCCTGCCCTGCTCGACGTGGTCACCGACCCCAACGCGCTCGAGCTGCCACCGCACATCACCGCGGAGGAGGCCAAGGGTTTCGCGCTGTCGATGGGTCGGACGGTGCTGAGCGGCGGAGTCGGCAGCATGCTCGAGCTGGCCAGGACCAACCTGCGCAACATCCCGCGGGCGTAAAGTGCGCTAGCGCACCCGGTGTCCGATGCTCCGTCACGGGCGTTCCCCGCTGATCATCAGCTCGTCCCGGACGGCGGCGAAGGCGTCTGCCGCCTTCGCCAGGTCGGCCGGCGAGTGCGCGGCGGAGACCTGGGTGCGGATGCGCGCCCTGCCCATCGGAACGACCGGGTAGGAGAACGCCACCACGTACAAACCCTTGGCCAGCAGCGCTTCTGCCATCCGCCCGGCCACGACGGCATCACCGAACATGACCGGAACGATCGGGTGGTCGCCCGGCAGGACGTCGAACCCGAGCTCACCGAGGCGACCGCGGAACCAGGCGGTGTTCTCGCGCAGCCGTGTCCTCAGCTCGTCGGAGGTCTCGAGCAGGTCGAGCACGGTCAGGCTGGCGGCGACGATCGGCGGGGCGACGGAGTTGGAGAACAGGTAGGGCCGCGAGCGCTGCCGGAGCAGCTCGACGATCTCGGCCCGCCCGGACACGTAGCCGCCGCTTGCCCCGCCCAGCGCCTTGCCGAGTGTCCCGGTGACGATGTCGACGCGGTCGACGACCCCGTGCAGCTCCGGCGTACCGCGACCGGTCGGCCCGACGAACCCGACCGCGTGCGAGTCGTCGACCATGACCAGCGCGTCGTGGCGTTCGGCGAGGTCGCAGATCTCATCCAGCGGGGCGACGTAGCCGTCCATCGAGAAGACGCCGTCGGTCGCGATCAGCCGGTAGCGCGTGCCGGCCGCGGCCTTGAGCTGCGCCTCGAGGTCGGCCATGTCGCGGTTGCGGTAGCGGTAGCGGGCTGCCTTGCACAGCCGGATCCCGTCGATGATGCTCGCGTGGTTGAGCTCGTCGGAGATCACCGCGTCCTCAGCACCCAGCAGGGTCTCGAACAGCCCGCCGTTCGCGTCGAAGCAGGAGCCGTAGAGGATCGTGTCGGCGGTGCCCAGGAACTCCGACAGCCGGGCCTCGAGCAGCTTGTGCGGCTCCTGCGTGCCGCAGATGAAGCGCACCGACGCCATGCCGTAGCCCCAGCGGTCGAGCGCGTCGCGGGCGGCCGCGACGACCTCGGGATGGTCGGCCAGGCCGAGATAGTTGTTGGCACACAGGTTGAGTACGGGCTCGCCGTCCCCGACGAGGATCTCAGCCCGCTGGGGCGAACGGATGACCCGCTCGTTCTTGTAGAGCCCGGCGGCACGGATCTCGTCGAGCCGTCCGGCCAGGTCGTCGCGCATCGTGGCGAACATCAGTCAGCTCCTCGTCCAGTCCAGGACCACTTTGCCCGAGTGCCCGGTCGCCGCGGCGTCGAACGCTGCCTCGTACGCGGTGTAGGGCAACACGTCGGTGATGACGTGCGAGATGTCCAGGCCGGCCTGCAGGAGCACCGACATCTCGTACCACGTCTCGAACATCTCGCGCCCGTAGACGCCCTTGAGGGTCAGCATGTTCAGCACGACGCGCGGGAGGTCGACCGCGACCTCACCGGTGGGCAGCCCGAGCAGCGCGATCCGGCCGCCATGGGCCATGTTCGCCACCATGTCGTGCAGAGCCTGCGGGTTGCCCGACATCTCCAGGCCGACGTCGAAGCCCTCCTTCATCCCGAGCTGCTCCTGCACCTGCGCCAACGACGTCGTACGGGGGTTGACGGCGAGGGTGACCCCGGACGCGCGGGCGAGGTCGAGGCGGTAGTCGCTGAGGTCGGTGATGACAATGTGGCGGGCGCCGGCATGGCGCACGACCGCGGCGGCCATGATGCCGATCGGGCCGGCGCCGGTGATCAGCACGTCCTCGCCGAGCACCCGGAACTGCAGCGCGGTGTGCACCGCGTTGCCGAACGGGTCGAAGATCGCGGCGACGTCCAGCGGCACCTCGTGGGTGTGCCGCCAGGCGTTCACGGCGGGGATCGCGAGGTACTCCGCGAACGCCCCGTCGCGCTGCACGCCGATGCCCACCGTGTTGGCGCAGAGGTGCCGCCGTCCGGCCATGCAGTTGCGGCACCGGCCGCACACGATGTGCCCCTCGCCGCTGACCAGGTCGCCGACCTGGACGTTGGTCACGGCCGCGCCGACGTCGACCACCTCGCCGACGAACTCGTGGCCCAGCACGACCGGCGTCGTGACGGCGGACTGCGCCCAGGCATCCCAGGCCCGGATGTGCAGGTCCGTGCCGCAGATGCCGGTCCGCAGCACCCGTACCAGCACATCGCCGGGGCCGATGACCGGCTCGGGTACGTCCTCGAGCCACAGGCCCGGTTCGCTCAGCCGCTTCACGAGAGCCTTCATCACGGGCACGCTAGGCCGACGGGGAGGAGCCGGGCAAGGCGGGGGTCCGGGACGTCAGTCAGGAGCCGACGATGGAGAAACGGCTGAAGGTTGCGGACATCGTCGTGCCGGACCCGCTGTTGGACACCTCGATGCCTGCCTTGGCCGAGCCGGCGAACCAGGTGGACACGGCCGCCGGCGTCCGGGTGACGCCCACCTGGGTGAGGGCTGCACCGTCGATGCTGTAGTAGACGGTCAGCTGGTCGGCGGCGGACCGGATGACGAGATCCACGGTGCCGGCGCTGGTCAGGGCCGGCAGAGGTGTCGTCGCCACGATCCCCGCCACGCCGTTCTCGCGGTAGAACATCGTCAGGTGCGGGGGTCCGGCCCCGTTGTGCTCCGCCTCGACCTTGACGAAGTTGTCCTGGTCCGGACCGAACCAGGCGCCGATCTGCTGGTAGTTGGTCGTGAGCTGGTTGACCGGGCCGACAACCCTTGTCGTGACGGTGAAGTTGCCTCCGGAGGCGTCGAACGACTTGTACAGCGCGTTCTGCTGATTGTCGTCCGCCAGCTGGCCTGCGGTGCTGGCCAGCGACAGACCGGCGGGTACGAAGGCGATCCTGCTTGCGGCGCACTGGTTGCCGGTCGTGTTGGCCAGCACCCCGTCGAAGCCGGTGACCTGGCAGGCGGCGCTGACCGTACCCCCTGCCGTGAAGTCGTCCGTGATCGACAGGGGAGCCGCGCGCTGGGTCCACGAGGCGCTGGTTCTGCCGACGTTTCCGGCGCGATCCACCGCGGCAACGGTCAGCAGGTGCGGTCCGAGGGTGCTCACGACGAGGGGGGCCGTGTAGGGCTGGGCGGCGGCTCCGTCCAGGGCGTAGGTCACCGCCCCGATGCCCGACCCGCCGGGGTTGTCCTTGGCGTCCACCGAGACGACCACCGAGCCGGTGTAGACGGCCGCTCCGATGGAGGTGCCGGTCAGGGTCAGGGTCGCCGTCGGCGCCTTGGTGTCCTTCACCGCCCTGGCCACGACAAAGTCGATCTTGGTGTTGTGCCCGCCGGTCGGGCTCAGGGTCAGCCGCCCAGTCGTCACCCGGACCCGCTTGGTCACCGTGAAGAACCGGTGCGCGCGGGTCGGCTTGAAGCCGCCCACCAGGACGACCGCGGTTGCGGTGTGCGGTTGGGCGGTGACCCGGTCGACCGAGTTGATGGCACCGGCGTCACCGACAGCGACGGTGACCTCGTACAGCCCGTTGTGCAACGCCACCTGCCACTGCGCCGCCGCTGCGTGTGCCGGCTGCATCGGCATCACGCTGTCGTAGCGCCGGTCACGTCCCCGGGCCGACGGTCGCCTCACGCCCTTCCCGACCAGCGACATCGCCTTGCCGGTGGACGCCTTCTCCCAGCCATATCCCCGCGTGGCCGTGAAGGGCAGTCCGTAGTCGGTGAGGTAGCCGCGCGGAGCGACGGTCGTGCGGGTGCCGAAGTCCACGTGCACCGCGGTGCGTACGAGGGGGGCCCTCGGCGGGGCGGCCTGTGCGGCCGAGCCACCCAGCAGGGTGACCGTCACCGCGTAGATCAGCGCCCGGCGCATCATGGGTCCGAGCATAGGGGCTCGGTCTAGGCTGTGGGGATGGCGGACAGCACGCTGGATGGCCCGGACATCGAGGTCGTCGACAACTCCGAGGGCGGCCGCTTCGAGGTGTGGTCCGGCGGGACCCTGGTCGGCCGGGCCGTCTACCGTACGGAGCCGGGCAAGGTCGTCTTCACGCACACCGAGGTCGATCCTGCGCTGCAGGGTCACGGCATCGCCCAGATGCTGGCGGCCCGGGCGCTGGACGAGGTCAGGGCCAGCGGCCGCCAGGTCGTGCCACTGTGTCCGTTCTTCTCGTCCTACATCCGCAAGCACCCGGAGTACGCGGACCTGGTCGTGACCAGCATGGCCTAGGGCTGCCGAGGGCCGGCCGGACCGAGGTAACCGGTGGGAAGCATCGGTCGGGTAGTTTCGTTCTGCCAGCGCTATGACGGCCCCGGCAGAGGAGGCGCGGTGACCGACGACGCCCCGGCTTTCTCCGGCCGCAGCATCTGGGCGCACCGGTTCGAGTCGCCGCTGCGCAACTTCATCCGTACCGAGTCCGGCAGTGCCGTGATCCTGGCCGGTGCCGCCGTGGTCGCGCTCATCTGGGCGAACGTCGGCGGATCGTCCTACGACACCTTCTGGAACACCCGGCTGGACATCTCGCTCGGTCACTGGCAGATCGCCCAGCCCGTCCGGGACTGGGTCAACAACGGCCTGATGACCTTCTTCTTCTTCGTCGTCGGCCTCGAGGCCCGGCGGGAGTTCGACCTCGGCGAGCTGCGCGAGCGGCGCCGGGTCATCCTGCCGATGCTGGCCGGCATCGGCGGCCTGATCGTGCCGGTGCTGATCTACCTCGCGATCAACGCCGGGGACTCCTCCACCCACGGCTGGGGGGTGGCGATGTCGAGCGACACCGCGTTCGCGCTCGGCCTGCTTGCCTTGGTCGGCAAGGGCCTTCCGGACCGGGTACGGGTCTTCCTGCTCACCGTCCTCGTGGTCGACGACCTGGTCTCGCTGCTGGTCATCGCCTTCTTCTACAGCAGTGACCTCAAGATGGTGCCCTTGCTGGCCGCCGCGGTGATCATGGGCGTGATCCTGGCCGCGGTGTTCCTCAAGGTCCACAAGGGGCTGTTCTACCTGGTCGGCGGCACCTCCGCGTGGGTCGCCGTGCACGCCTCCGGCATCGACCCTGTCGTCGTGGGGCTGGCCATGGGCATGCTGACCTCGGCCTACGCGCCGGCCCGGCAGGACCTCGAGGAGGCCACTGGCCTGTTCCGGTTGTTCCGCGAGCAACCGACAGCTGAGCTGGCCAGGGCCGCGACCGCGGGTGTCGCCGCGACGTTGTCGCCCAACGATCGGCTGCAGCAACGGTTCCACCCGTGGACGAGCTTTGTCATCGTGCCGGTGTTCGCCCTCGGCAACGCCGGCATCGCGATCAACGGCGCGTTCCTGTCCCGGGCCTACACCTCCCCGATCACCCTCGGCGTGCTGATCGGCTACGTGGTCGGCAAGCCCGTCGGCATCGTCACCTGCTCCTGGCTGGTCACCAAGGTCAGCCGGGGCAGGCTGCGCCCGCCCGTGGGCTGGGCAGCGGTCGCCGGCGGCGGCGCCGTCGCCGGCATCGGGTTCACCGTCTCGATCCTGATCGCGACCCTGGCCTTCACCGGCGACCAGCTCCAGGAGGCCAAGCTCGGCATCCTGAGCGCAGCCCTGGTCGCCTCGATCGCGGCTTTCGTGGTGTTCCGGCTGACGGCGAGGCTGCCGGCCCGCACCCGCAGCCGCGTGCTTTACGGCACGGCCGACTCCATCGTCGACCTCGCCGTGCCGGTCGATCCCGACCGCGACCACATCCGCGGGCCGGCGGAGTCGCTGGTGACCGTGGTCGAGTACGGCGACTTCGAGTGCCCCTACTGCGGCCAGGCCGAGCCGGTCGTCCGCGAGCTGCTGCGCGAGTACGGCGAAGTGCGCTATGTCTGGCGCCACCTGCCACTGATGGACGTCCACCCCAGGGCGGAGCTCGCTGCCGAGGCAACCGAGGTGGCCGACGTGCACGGGAAGTTCTGGGAGATGCACGACCTGCTGCTGGTCAACCAGGACCACCTGCGGCCCGATGAGCTGGTCCGGCACGCCGAGTCGCTGGGCCTCGACCCGGTGAAGTTCCAGGCTGCGCTCAAGAAGCGCATGACCAAGCGCCGGGTCGACGAGGACCTCGACTCCGCAGCTCTCAGCGGCGTGAGCGGCACCCCGACCTTCTTCATCAACGGGCAACGGCACTACGGCGCGTACGACATCGACGCCCTCACCGCAGCCGTACGCCAGGCCAAGGCGCGGGCGATCCTCGCCCAGGCCGACGACGAGTCCTACCCGCGCACGCCCTGGCGGCCCTGGCGGACGCCGGCGGCCAGCAACACAGGAGGGAAGTCATGACGGACGCCCCGCCCCGTCCCGTGATCGTCTCCGTCGACGACGACCCGGCCGTCGGTCGGGCACTCGCCCGGGACCTGCGCCGGCAGTACGGCGCGCACTACCGCATCGTCCGCGCCGAGTCCGGTCCGGACGCACTCGACACCCTGCGAGAGCTGACCGTACGGGGAGAGCAGGTGGCCTTGCTGTTGGCGGACCACCGGATGCCGGGCAGGACGGGGGTCGAGTTCCTCGAGCAGGCGATGGACATCGCCCCGCGGGCCCGGCGGGTGCTGCTCACCGCCTACGCCGACACCGACGCCGCGATCAGGGCGATCAACGACATCGACCTCGACCGCTACCTGCTCAAGCCGTGGGACCCGCCGGAGGACCGGCTCTACCCGCCGCTGGACGAGCTGCTCGAGGAGTGGTCTCGTGCGGCAGTCCCCGCCTTCAGCGGGGTCACCCTGGTCGGGCACCAATGGTCGACAGAAACCGAGCAGGCCAAGGAGTTCCTGGCCCGCAACCAGGTCCCGTACCGCCACCTCGATCTGCGGGGCGAGCCGGCGCACCGGCTGCTGCGGGCCGCCGGACTCGAGGAGGACACCTCGGCGCTGCCGGTGGCGTTCATGCCGGACGGTGCGGTGCTGCGCTGCGCGACCCCGCACGACCTGGCCCGTGCCGTCGGTCTGGCGACCACTGCCGGCAGCCCGTTCTATGACGTCGTGGTCGTGGGGGGCGGACCGGCCGGCCTGGGCTCGGCGGTCTACGCCGCGAGTGAGGGCCTGCGGACGTTGCTGGTCGAGCAGGCGGCGACCGGTGGGCAGGCGGGGCAGAGCAGCCGGATCGAGAACTACCTCGGCTTCCCGAACGGTTTGTCCGGGGCCGATCTGGCCCAGCGGGCACGCGACCAGGCCGTCCGCTTCGAGGTCGAGATCCTGACGACGGCCCAGTGCACCGAGATCGAGGCGATCGGCGACGGCAAGGTCGTCCGTTTCGGCGACGGCAACGAGGTGACCGCCCACGCCGTCGTCCTCGCCACCGGAGTCTCGTACAACCGGCTGCAGGCACCGGGACTGGCCCGGCTGTCCGGTCGCGGCGTCTACTACGGTGCCGCTGCGCACGAGGCGGCCAACGCCCGCGGCGAGGACGTCTACATCGTCGGAGCGGCCAACTCTGCCGGCCAGGCAGCGATTTTCTTCTCCCGTTACGCCAAGCGGGTCTTCATGGTCGTACGGGGCACGGACATCCGGACGTCCATGTCGGAGTACCTCGTCGCTCGGATCGAGGCCGACCCCATGATCGAGGTGCTGACCTGCACCGAGGTCGTCGGGGGGGAAGGCGAGGAGCACCTCGAGCGCTTGACGCTGCGCAACAACGCGACCGGCACCAACATCACCGTCGACGCTCAATGGCTGTTCGTGTTCATCGGAGCGCTGCCCAAGACCGACTGGCTCGGTGACGCAGTACGCCGTGACAGCAGGGGTTTTGTGCTCACCGGCCCCGACCTGCTCGACGACGAGCAGCGGCCACCGCCCGGCTGGCCGCTGGCCCGAGGGCCCTACCTGCTCGAGTCCTCGGTGCCCGGGGTCTTCGCCGCCGGCGACGTTCGCGCGGACTCGGTCAAGCGGGTGGCCTCCGCCGTCGGCGAGGGGGCACTGGCCGTCACCCTGATCCACCGTTACCTCGCGGAGGCGACATGACCACCGTTCCGGCCGAGGAGCTGCGCACGCTCTTCCTGTTCGAGGCGCTGTCCGACGAGCAGCTGGCCTTCATCTCCGAACGCAGCGAGCGCCGGACCTTCGACGGCGGCGCCTGGGTGTTTCGCGAGGGTGAGCCCGCCGACTACTTCCTCATCCTGCTCCAGGGTTCGCTGCAGCTGACCCGCCGGGCGGGCAACGAAGAGGTCGTGTTCGTCGACACCGACTACCGCGGCGCCTACGCCGGTGCTGTGAGGGCCTACGTCGAGGAGGAGGACCAGCGCTACGCCAACTCGATGCAGGTGTCGGTGCCGAGCAGCTTCATCTGCATCCGGGCAAAGGACTTCGCGGAGTTCATGCGGCGCTACTTCCCGCTGGCCGTACACCTGCTCGACGGGCTCTACCTCGGCATCCGCAACAGCGAGGGCACCGTGCGCGAGCGTGAGCACCTGGCGCGCCTCGGCGCGCTGTCCGCCAACCTGGGGCACGAGCTGAACAACCCTGCCGCCGCTGCGTCGCGGGCGACCAGCCAGCTCCGCCGTCGGGTCTCCGACATGCGGGGCAAGCTGGCGATGATCGCCGAGGGCCGGGTCTCCCCGGATGCCCTGCAGATGCTGGTCAAGCTGCAGCAGGAGGTCGTCGACCGGGCAGCCGGTGGCCGGCCGCCGCTGACCTCGCTCGAGGAGGCCGATCTCGAGGACACGCTGATTGAACGGCTCGAGTCGCTCGGGGTCGCCGGCGCGATGGACCTGGCGCCGATCTATGCCTCCGCCGGGTTGGGTGTGGACTGGCTGGAGGGCGTTCTCGATGCTGTCGGTGGCGGGGAACGGGACGGTGCGCTGCGCTGGCTCGCGTACACCCTCGAGGCCGAGCAGCTGATGGACGAGATCCAGGACGCGACGAGCCGGATCAGCACGATGGTGGCGGCGGTGAAGCAGTACTCGTACATGGACACCGCGTCGGTCCAGGAGGTCGACGTGCACCTCGGGCTCGACAGCACCGTCGTCATGCTCGGGCACAAGCTGGCCGCGATCACCGTGCAGCGCGACTATGCGGCCGACCTGCCCAAGGTCCCGGCCTATCCCGGCGAGCTCAACCAGGTGTGGACCAACCTGATCGACAACGCGGTCGCCGCGATGGACGGCAAGGGCACCTTACGGTTGGCGATCCGGGTCGAGGACGCCGACCTCGTGGTCGACATCGGCGACACCGGCCACGGCATCCCCGAGGACGTCCAGCCGCACATCTACGAGGCTTTCTTCACGACCAAGGGTCCTGGCGAGGGCAGTGGCCTGGGCCTGGAGACGGTGTTGCGGATCGTCGAACGCCGTCATCACGGGTCGGTCAGCTTCAGTACGGGTGCCGAGGGCACCACCTTCTCCGTACGACTGCCGTTGGAGCAGCGCCTCAGCTGAGCCTCTCCGCTGGGTCAAGACGGCGGACCGGCGGCCCGAGAACCTCGGCATGACTTGTGCGACGTGCGGGGCAGTCGGGGCAGCTGAAGCTACGTGGTGCGGGCAGTGCTACCTGCCGTACGTCCGCGCCGGCGCAAGCCGGCCGCCGGTCGTCGGACTCACCAGCCGCACCGCGATGCCGTGGCAGGCCCCGGCTCACCCCTCGATCCCGCCGCCGGCCTACGCCCCGCCGGTTTTCGCCGCCCCGCCGGTCCACGCCGGCAACGCGTTCGCCGGACCGGCCGCCTCTGCACCGCCCTACCCGCCGACGGGATACCCCTCGGTGGGTTACCCGCCGTCGGGCTTGGGCCACCAGCACTACTCTCCGCCGTCCTGGCCGGCCAAGCTTGGGCTGGTCGTCCCGGAGATCGCGGTCCAGACCGGCGACCTGCCGCGAATCTGCGTGGTCAGCGGCAGGCCGACCGACAACTTCGTCAAGATGCGCTGGAGCTGGGCCCCAGCCTGGACCTACGTCTTCCTCTTTGCAGGGGTGCTGCCGGTTATTCTCCTCCGCTACGTGCTGGGCACCCGCAGCGCCGGCTACCTGCCGATCCACCGGGACGTGCGGCGCAAGCGGCGGCGGCAGGGCGTCCTTGCCGTGCTCGGATTCTTGGGCGGACTGGGAGCCTTCATCGCCGCGGCCGCCCTCAGCTCCGCCCTGCCGGCTCTGCTTGGGGTGGCTCTCATTGTCGGCGGAATCTGGACTGCGTGCCTGCCCGGCAGGGCCTTGCCTGTCCGCCCGGCTGGGCCCGGCTTCCTCGCCTTTCCCAAGGCCAGCCCAGCTTTCGCCGCAGCGTTCCGGGCCGGACGCCCGGCGAGCCAGGTCCCGTACAGCGCCAGCCCGGTGAAGTACCGGACCGGCAAGGTCTGGCTCGTCCTGGCAGGGATCTGTGTGCTGATCATGGTGCCGGCCGCGATCTTCGGTGCCGTCCAAGACCACAACTGCCGGAAGGCCTCGGCGCATGTCGACGCGGCCGTCGTCTACTCGCTGCTGAACGCAAGCGACGACGCGGTCGCCGCGCAGGCGACGGCGGACGGGAACCAGGGCATGACGGAGGTCGAGGCCCGGCGGCAGCTGGCCGCCGACCAGCGGCTGATCGCCACCCTGAGCAGCACCGGTCTGAACAGCCGAGATCGAGTGGTTGCGGACCAGTACGAGGCCGCGCTCTCCTCGTACGACTCAGCGTTGGACGCAGCCCTGACGGGCGCCAGCCCCGGCGCAGGGTCACAGGTCACCCTGGCCGCGCAACGTCTGGACGCGGCGGAGTCGTCGCTGCGCCGTCAGCTGTCTTCTGTTCCTTCGGGCTGCTCCGGCGCCTGAGGACTCCTGCCGCAGGTGGCGACGTCGCGATTGCCTGCGGTGTAAGGGATCTCGAAAAGATTCTGCAGCTGGCTCGATCGGGCCCGGTTTTGTCGTAGGGCCCGGATAGCGTCGTGGTCATGGAGTTGACCGCACACGAGGGCTGGGCCGATGAGGTCCCGGGCTGGTTGCTGCGCGGCCTTGCGGTGGACTTCGACGACTCCGACGACCAGCCGCCGGTGGCGGAGATCCTGCGACGGGTCGCCGCGTTGCCGCCGGGTGGTGAGGCGATCAGCGTGTTGCAGTCGCTGGCCGGGCGGACGCTGAGCGAGGATGACAAGCTGACGGTGATCCAGCTGTGGCAGCCGTTGCTGGCCTGGGCCTGCGCCCAGGAGATGGCGGCGGTCGCCGACCTGGCCGGCCAGGAGCCGGCCCCGGTGCCGGCCGCCGAGGCGGTGTTCACCGTTGATGAGCCGATGGCCTACGAGCTGGCCCCGGCAGTGGGGATCAGCATCACGGCGGCGAAGACCCGGCTCCGCCACGCCCGCCTGCTCGCCCCGAGCGGCCGGTTCGCCCGGACCGGGGCGGCGGGGCGGGCTGGGAAGCTCAGCGACTACCAGACCCGGATCCTGCTGACCGAGCTGGCCGGCCTGGACCCGGACATCGCCGGCACCGTCGAAGGGCTGGCCTTGGCCAAGGCGGCGTCGCTGACCCCGCCGCAGCTGACCCGGGCGATCCGCCGGGCGGTGAAACGAGCCCAGGCCAAGGCCGACCCGCAGGCCCGGCTGCGGGAATGCATCGAGGCGCGCAAGACCCGCCGGGTGCACTTCGACCCGGACGCCCGGGACGGGCTGGTGGTGATGACCGCCTGGCTGCCGCCGGTCGAGGCGCTGGCCATCCAGGCCCACCTGCAGGCCGCAGCCGGCGGTCGGGACGGCTTCGACGGCCGGTGCCAAGACGAGCGGATCGCCGACGCGTTGACCGCGTCGGTGCTCGGGACGGCCCCCGGCGACCCGACCACCCCACTGACCCCGAAGATCACCCTGCAGATTCTCATCGACGCTCCCACCCTGTTCGGGCTGCGGAACAACCCCGGGCAGCTGGTCGGCTACGGCGACCTGCCGCCCGAGCTGGTCCGGGCCCTGGCCGGCGACACGCAATGGCAGCGGCTGGTCTTCGACCCGGTCGACGGGCACCTGCTCGACCTGGGCAAACACAAATCCCGGCCCGACCAGGCCCTCGAGGACTACATCCGGGCCAGGGACCGGTTCTGCCGGTTCCCGTTCTCCCACGGCCAAGGACTGCGACCTCGACCACGGCGAACCGTTCGACCAAACCGGCAACGGCGACGGCGGCTCAACCTCCGCCGGCAACCTCGCCGCACTGTCCCGCCCCCCACACCGGGTGAAAACCCACGGTGGACACACCATCACCCACCTCGGCAACGGCATCATGCGCTGGCAAACCGCCCTCGGCCGCAGCTACACCACCCACCCCCACGACTACCGCCCCGACCCGGACGGTGACCCCCCCGATACCGGCTGATGGCCGTACCGTGTAGAGCATGTGCCGACTGCTGGGCTGGGTGAGCGACACCCCGCGTGCCCTCACCGACCTGCTGACGTCCGCCGAGCTGGCGGAGTTCACCGAGCTGTCCCGGCTGCACGCCGACGGCTGGGGGATCGCCTGGTACGACAGCGATGGCGCCCTCCACACCCAGCGCTCCCAGGACGCGGCCCACAAGGACCAGGCCTACGCCGAGGCGGTCGCCGGCATCACCAGCACGGGCGCGATCCTGCACCTGCGCTGGGCCACGCCCGGACTCCCCGTACAGCCGGGCAACACCCATCCGTTCGTCCACCACCAGCACGCCTTCGCGCACAACGGCTCGATCTGGAGCAGGGACGGCCTGCTCGACCTGCTCGACGAGGTCCCGGAGCTGCAGGGCGACACCGACAGCGAGCTCTACCTGCTGGCGCTGCTCCAGCGGGTACGGGCCCACGGCCTCGACGCCGGCCTGCGTGAGACCATCGTGGACATCACCGCCGAGCTCACCCCGAGCAGCCTCAACGCCCTGCTGCTCGGCGACGGCGCGCTGACCGCCATCAGCTGCAACATCGGCGACTCCGGCTGCCCCGCCGAGACCAAGCCGGACACCCCGGCCGAGGAGCTGCCCGGCTACTACGACCTGCGGGTACGACACCTCCCTGGGGCGACGCTGGTCGCGTCGAGCGGCTGGGCGGGCGACGCCGGCTGGGAGCGGATGGACAACGGCACCGCCCTGGTGCTGCCTGCCGGCCCGGGCGCCGCGAGGTCCGTACCGATCGGCCGCTACCCCGAGGCCGCCGAAGCTCGCGCAACAAAAAAGCGGACGAGCGGCGAGTTGTAACTCAGGTGTAACCGATTCTGCCGATGATGACTCCATGGCAGGGGTCCTGCAGCTCAGCGTCGGGTGCGACTTCAGCTTCAACGCGCCCGGAGAAGTTGCTGCCGTCTTCCAGGTCGAGCCCACCCGTGACGCCCGGCACCGGTTGCTCGCCGAGACCCTGACCACCACGCCGACCCAGCCACGCTGGTCCTACCAGGACAGCTTCGGCAACACCTGCTCGCGGCTGCTGATGCCTCAGGGCCCCTTCGGGCTGTCCTACCACGCGACCGTCGAGGTGCCCGACGCCATCGACGACATCGACCTGGAGGCCCGCGAGACGCCGATCGACTCGGTGCCCGACACGGTCCTGATGTATCTCCTGCCCAGCCGCTTCTGCGTCTCCGACGTGATGGCCAACCAGGCCTGGGAGCTGTTCGGCGGCCTCGCCCCGGGCTGGCGCCGGGTGCAGGCGATCGTCGACGCGGTCAATGGCCACCTCACCTTCGGGTACGGCACCAGCAGCCCCACGTTGACCGCCCAGGAAGCGTTCGACTCCGCCAAGGGCGTCTGCCGTGACTTCGCCCACGTGGCCATCACGTTCTGCCGCGCGCTGAACATCCCGGCCCGGTACGTCTTCGGCTACCTGCCCGACATCGAGGTGCCGATCCCGGATGCGCCGATGGACTTCTGTGCCTGGATGGAGGTCTGGCTCGACGGTCGCTGGTGGACCTTCGACCCGCGCAACAACCAGCACCGCAAGGGCCGCGTCGTCATCGGCCGGGGCCGGGATGCCGTCGATGTCGCGATGGTGACGACGTACGGCTTCGCCCGCCTGGACGAGATGACGGTCATCGCGGAGCCGGCCGCATGAACGAGGGACGCGCAGCCGTCGCGGGCCGGCCGGACACCGATGCCCTGATGTCCGCCGAGGTGGTGAGATACCGGCTGCGCCAGCGGTTCTCGTACACCTATGTCGGTCAGGCCTATGACCTGCGGCACCGGCTGGTCGTCGTACCCCCGAGCGTCCACGGTGACCAGCGGCTGCGCCTCGGCAGCGTCGAGGTCACCAGCGACGACGCCGAGGTCGTCTGGCGGTCGGACGAGGACGGCAACCGTACGACCTCCGTACGGCTGGCGGTGGTGCCTGAGACCGTCGACATGCTGGTATCGGTCATGGTCGAGCGGGGTGGCGCCAGCGCGCCGCTCTCAGCCGACCTGCTGCGGGACAACCGGATGCTGCGCCCGACGCCGCTCACCCAGCCGGACGAGCGGATCCGCTCACTCGCCCGCGAGCACGCCGTGGCCGACGCCGAGGAGACCGCGGAGCTGATCTGTTCGCTGGTCCCGACCCTGGTCACGTACGGGTTCGGCGCGACCTCCGTCGACACGACAGCGGCCGATGCGCTTGCCGGTGGGACGGGGGTCTGTCAGGACCAGGCGCACGTCATGCTCGCGATGTGCCGTTCGGTCGGCGTCCGCGCCCGCTACGTCTCCGGCCACCTCATCGGCCAGGGCGGCACCCACGCCTGGGTAGAGGTGCTGGTGTCCGATGGCGGACGCGCCCGCGCCGTGGCTTTCGACCCGTGCCACGGCCGCCGCGCCGACCGCCGCTACGTGACGATCGCCACCGGCCGCGACTACCGCGACGTTGCGCCGACGTCCGGCTCGTACAGCGGGCAGGCCCGCGGCGAGCTGACCACCAGCCGGGCACTGTCGGCCGAGATCGTCGCCTGACCCTCGGCCGGGAAAGATCACAGCGCACGGCAAGGCGGCGTTCAGGATCGGATCAGGCTGCCGGACGAGATTGGGGACATCGAGCCGCACCGGCTCCCGTCCCAGGAGGTCAGCCATGAGCACCAGCCTCGACTCCTTCCAGGTCCGGTCGGCCTCCGCCGCTGGCGCCCTCTTCGACCGGGAGCTGCGGGCGCAGGTGCGGCGGGCTTCGCTGGCGCTGGAGATCGCCGCCAGCCGGGGTGAGGACGTGCTCGAGCATCCGGCGTGGGGCCGGATCGCCGAGCTGCTCGACATCGCCCGCAGGAACGACGTCGAGATCTGACCGTCCCGCGCGACTCGGGGCAATGGCCGCCGGATTCGTGGGTAGCCTGGGCCGATGCCCAGCCCCCGGAGCCCTCTTCGCACGTTCTTCGTGGCAACGGTCGTGCTGGTCGTGGTCATCGGCGGCTTCGTCGCCGTGCTCCTGGTGGTGCGGCCGGGCCCCATCGTCGTCGCGAGCTGCACCGTCGGCACGTACCAGATGGACCCCGAGCAGGCGCAGAACGCCGCGGTCATCGCCGCCGTCGCCGAGCAGCGCAGGCTGCCGCACCATGCGGTCACCGTCGCGATCGCCGTGGCGATGCAGGAGTCGCGGCTGCGCAACCTCGACCACGGCGACCGCGACTCGCTCGGCCTGTTCCAGCAGCGGCCCTCGCAGGGCTGGGGCACGGCGGCCCAGGTCCAGGACCCGGTCTACGCCGCCGGCGCGTTCTTCGATCGACTGGTCAAGGTCACGAACTGGCGAACCGTCCCTGTGACCGTCGCCGGACAGGCTGTGCAGCGCAGCGGCCTGCCGAACGCGTACGCACAGTGGGAGCCGCGGGCGACGGCGATGGCGAAGGCCCTCACCGGCGAGGTTCCGGCCGGGATGACGTGCCACTACGCAAGTTCCGACATCGCCGTGCCGAGCACCGGGCTCTCGACGACGCTGCAGACCGCCGCGGCGCACGACCTCGTCGCGCCGGTCCTCGGTGCCGACCTCACCGCTGAAAGGGGCTGGCTGGTCGTCGGCTGGCTGATCTCGCACGCAGCTGAGCAGCAGCTGGCGCAGGTCTCGTACGCGGGCCAGAAATGGAGTGCCACCAAGGGCACGTGGTCCCACGCCCCGGCCGCCGGCAACCAGGTCACGATCGTGCGCACCCAGCCCAAGAGCTGAACGGGCGATGAGTTTCGCCGAGGCGCGACGTCCATCAGCCCGACAAGCCGACCGAGAGAGGAACCGACCATGCGCACCCTGATCGTCACGGAGTTCATGACCCTCGACCGCGTCGTCGAGGCCCCTGGCGGCGAGCCGACCCACCCGCACGCGGGATGGACGATGCCGTACGGGACGGACGAGCTGTACGCGTACAAGCTGCGTGAGACCCTCGAGGCCGAGTCGTTGCTGCTCGGCCGGGTCACGTACGAGGGCTTCTCGGCCGCCTGGTCGACGCGGGACGGCGCGTTCGCGGACAAGATGAACGCGATGCCCAAGCACGTCGCGACGACGACGCTGACCGAGCTGGGCTGGAACTCGACGGCGCTCGTCGGCGACGTGCCGAAGGCCGTGCAGGAGCTGAAGAACGGGGACGGCGGACCGATCCTGGTCGCCGGCAGCGCGACCCTCGTCAAGTCCTTGCTGGCGCACCGGCTGGTGGACGAGCTGCGGCTGATGGTCTACCCGGTCATCGTCGGCGGCGGCCTCACCATCTTCTCCGACGACCGGCAGAAGCTCGAGCTCGAGCTCGTCGACCTGGTCCGCTACGACAGTGGAGCGGTGCTTCAGGTTTACCGGTAGAGAAGCCCGCGGACGGGTGGTCCATGATGGTGCTCCGCACCCGTTCGCACACAGGGAGAACTTCCGTGACCTCCGACCGTTACGTCGCAGCCGACGACCGGTACTCGTCCATGACCTACCGCCGTACGGGCCGCAGCGGCCTGATGCTCCCGGCCGTCTCGCTCGGCCTGTGGCACAACTTCGGCGACGACAAGCCGTTCCAGACCCAGCGGGACATCCTGCGCAGGGCGTTCGACCTGGGCGTCACGCACTTCGACCTGGCCAACAACTACGGCCCGCCCTACGGCTCCGCCGAGACCAACTTCGGCCGGCACCTGCGGGAGGACTTCAAGCCCTACCGCGATGAGCTGGTCATCTCGACCAAGGCCGGTTGGGACATGTGGCCGGGCCCGTACGGTGACCTCGGCTCGCGCAAATATCTCACCGCCAGCCTCGACCAGTCGCTGCAGCGGATGGGGCTGGACTACGTCGACATCTTCTACCACCACCGGCCGGACCCGGAGACGCCGCTCGAGGAGACGATGGGCGCGCTGGACGCGATCGTCCGCGCGGGCAAGGCGCTCTACGTGGGCATCTCGTCCTACTCCGGCACGCGTACGGCCCAGGCCGTCAAGATCCTGCGCGAGCTGGGGACGCCCCTGCTGATCCACCAGCCCTCCTACTCCATGCTCAACCGCTGGGTCGAGGAGGACCTGCTCGACGTCCTGGGCAACGAGGGGGTCGGCTGCATCGCGTTCTCGCCGCTCGCCCAGGGGATGCTGACCGACCGCTACCTGGGCGGCATCCCGGCCGACTCGCGGGCGGCCCTGGGCCACTTCCTCAGGCCGGAGATGCTCACCGACCAGAACATGGCCCACATCCGCGCGCTCAACGGTCTCGCCCAGCGGCGTGGCCAGACGCTCGCCCAGCTGGCCCTCGCCTGGGTGCTGCGGGACCAGCGGGTCACCTCGGTGCTGATCGGCGCGTCCAGCGTCAAGCAGCTCGAGGACAGTTTGGGGGCAGCCGCCGCTTCCGCAAGTGCGTTCACCGCGGAGGAGCTGGCGGAGATCGACCAGTACGCGGTCGAGGGTGGGATCAACCTCTGGCAGTCGGTGAGTGAGAGCTAGCCCTGCCTGAGCTCGGGCCGCCACCGCAGGACGTACGCCGGAACCGGCCGGCTGGGCGCGAGCTCGGGGGCCGGTTCCGGCTTGCCCCAGAGCTGCTCCACCGGCACGACACCGGCCCAGACGTCGGTCGCCAGGTCCCCGGCGTCGTCCTCGGGCTGGCCGGCGCTGACCTTGGCGGAGGCCTCGTCCAGCGGGAGCCGCAGCACGGTGGTCGCCTTGAGCTCCTGGGCCGAGGGCTGCCGTACGGCGTCCCAGTGGCCCGGCGCCAGCCGCTCGCTGAGCAGCCGCAGCGCCTCGTTCTTGTCCTCGTCCGGGACCTCGGTGGCCGTGCCGAGGACGACGACCGACCGGTAGTTCATGGAGGAGTTGAAGACCGACCGGGCGAACACCATCCCGTCGAGCAGGGTCACGGTCAGGCAGACCGGGTTGCCGGCTGCCGCGAGCTTGAACGCCCGGCTGGCCGTCGAGCCGTGGATCAGCACGTCGTCGCCGACCCGGGCGTAGCCCACCGGGAGGACGAAGGGTTGCCGGCCGTCCGCGACGCCGAGGTGGGCCACCAGGCCGGCGTCGAGGACCGCCTCGATCGTCGCGCGGTCGTAGGCCGCCAGGTCGGGCTGCCGCCGGACCCTCGTACGGGCCGAGCTGGGTTGGTCTGCTGAGGACATGCCCCGACCCTATGGGCCACCCCGGCGGTGGTGCACGGATCTGCCTGCCACGTCAAGGATTTGTCCGCTCCTGGGGACATCTCGGACCTCTTGCGAAGTTCTGCGTGTCGCGTCGGGGTGGGGGGTTTGGCGCCGCTGGCATCTGCGATAGAGTCCGTCGCAACCGGATCGTGACCTGCAGCCAAACGGCGAGCGACGCATCCGTACCGCCGAATCCTCACGGAACCGGGGAACCAGTTTCCCAGGGGCGAATCGGTTCGTGCTGTTCGCGAACTGTAGGGCGCATCTTCCCGCCCGAGCCCGTCAGCTAACCCGGTAGGCGGACTGTGGAAGAAGGAGTCGCTGTCTGTGGCACGTCCACGACTGACTCGTGTCCTCATCGCGCCGATCGCGTTGTCGACAATCGCTGCCGGCATCGTGCTCGCACCTTTGGCGAGCAGCGCCAGCGCGGACATCTCCTCCAGAATCACCTCGGCCAAGGCTCAGCTGGCCAAGCTGCAGGACCAGTCCGAGGTCGCGGCCGAGGCCTACGACGCCGGCCGGATCAAGCTCGCCGCGGCCAACCGTAAGGCCGCCCAGATGCAGGCCAAGGCCGCCGCGTCCGCCGCGCGCCTGGTCAAGGCCAAGCAGTCGGTCGCCGCCATCGCGACCCTGGCCTACTCGCAGGGCGCCACAGGCGACACCACGATGCTCTACCAGAGCTCCGACCCCGCCGGGTTCGTCGACCGGGCCGCGATGGTCGACTCCCTGTCCCGCAACGACGTGAGCATCCTGGGCTCGGTGCACGCCGCCCAGCAGGACGCCACCATCACCGCGCGGGCCGCCGCCCAGGCCGTTGCCGCCGCCAAGGCGGTCGTCGCCGAGCTGGCCCGCGACAAGGCGCAGGTCCAGGCCTCGGCCGCCCAGGAGGGCAAGATCCTCGACACGCTGGTCGCCCAGCAGAAGGAGCAGATCCGCCAGGCGGCCATCGCGCTGGCCAAGGCGATCCACCAGAAGCGGCTGGCCGACGCCGCCCGCTACCGTGCGGCCCAGGCCGCAGCGGTCAAGGCCGAGCGGGCGCTCGAGGCCCAGCGGGCCGCACACCAGCGCGCCGCGCAGGCCTTCACCCAGCAGCAGGACAGCAATGCCGGCACCTCGTCGAACAACGTGAAGCAGGCGGACACGTCCTCCGGCTCCAGCTCCTCCGGCTCCGGCTCCGGCTCCGCAGGGTCGGGCGCCAGCAGCACCAAGGGTTCGGTCGGCTCCGGCTCCAGCAGTGGTTCGAGCGGTTCCGGCGGTTCCAGCAGCGGCGGCGGGTCCGGCTCGGGCAGCGCGTCCGGCAGTGTCGGCGGCAGCGGCTCCGGCTCCACCAGCAGCGCAGCGGCGACCGCCGTCCACTGGGCCTACAACGAGCTCGGCAAGTCCTACGTATGGGCGGCCTCGGGCCCCGACCACTTCGACTGCTCGGGCCTGACGATGTACGTCTACGCGCAGGCCGGCGTCTACCTGCCGCACAGCTCGGCTGCCCAGTTCGGGTCGGGCCGGCACGTCAGCCAGAGCGAGCTGCGGCCTGGGGACCTGGTCTTCTACGGGTCGCCGATCCACCACGTCGGCATCTACGTCGGCAACGGGAACATGATCGAGTCGCCGCACTCCGGGGCGAGCGTTGAGGTCAGCGGCGCGTTCCGCGGCGACTACGTCGGAGCGGTCCGCGTCAGCGGCTGAACCCCGACCCGGTGGGCCCAGAGCCGCGGAAGGTCCTGGCCCGGGTGCAGACCCCGCGGGGCGAGCTGGTGCTGCGCGGTGAAGGCGATCACCTCGAGGTGATCAGCAACGGCGTGTTCCTGATGGACACCCGGGACGGCGGCTCCGAGCGGCTGCTGGTCCGGGCCGCCCTGGACCGGCACGACGACCCTCGTACGGTGCTGGTCGCCGGGCTGGGGGTCGGCTTCACGCTGGTCGAGGCGCTGGCCGACCCGCGGGTCCACCGGGTCATCGTGGTCGAGCGGGAGCCGGTGCTCATCGGCTGGCATCGGTCCTGGCTCGCCCGGTTCTCCGCCGGCGGACTGGACGACCCGCGGACGACGGTGGTCTGTGCCGACCTGGTCGACTGGCTGCGCGAGCCGTCGGAGACGGCGATCGACGTCGCCTGCCTCGACACCGACAACGGTCCCGACTGGCTGGTCAGCGAGGGCAACGCCGCGCTCTATGCCACCGACGGGCTCGAGCTGCTGCGCTCGGTGCTGGCGCCAGGCGCGTTGGCCGCGTTCTGGAGTGCGTCCGCCTCGCCGGCCTTCGCCGCGCGGCTGGCCGCTGTCTTTGCCGGCGTCGAGACTTTCACCGTGCCGTCCGCCAACGCGCCGCGGGGCGAACCCGACGTGGTTTTTCTCGCCCAGCGCTGAGCCGTTCGGCCGATCTGTGCACAGTGGACGCCGCCGAAGAGCAGGGAGAGTTCCGTACGGGACTCCCCTGAGCCGAGGGGCCGGTCATCCGTGGGGGGTGACCGGCCCTTCGTACGTCAGCCCGGTCATCGTCGCCGACCTGCGTGCCTTGACGGCGGACAACGGCGTCGCGATGTCCTCCAGCGAGCGGCCCTGGATCACGCAGACCCGGCTCGGCGACTCATCTCGCGCCCGTGCGCCGGGGGACGAGACCCTGCAGCCCCTTCGGAAGAACCGTTGGTAGCACGGGCAACTGTGCTCGGACCCGGCAGCGCCAGCCGTTTCAGGGTGAGGGCATTGACCGCGACGATGAGGCTTGACCCCGCCATGGTGATCGCGGCGATCTCGGGGCGGAGAACCAGTCCGAACGCGGGCTGGAAAACTCCGGCCGCGATGGGCAGGGCTATCGAGTTGTAGCCGACCGCCCAGCCGAGATTCTGGGTCATCTTCCGGACGGTGGCCCGGCCGATTCGCAGGGCGACGGCCACGTCAAAAGGGTCCGAGCGCATCAGCACCACATCAGCGGTCTCGACGGCGACATCGGTGCCGGTGCCGATCGCGATCCCGAGGTCTGCTTGGGCCAGCGCCGGGGCGTCGTTGACCCCGTCGCCGACCATCGCGACCCGGTGGCCGGCCTGCATGAGCTCCTTGACCCTCGCGGCTTTGTCGCCGGGCAGCACGTCTGCAATGACGGTGGTGATGCCGAGCTGGTCGGCGATCCGCTGGGCGGTGGCGGCGTTGTCACCGGTGAGCATCACCACCTCGACGCGGAGCTCGCGCAGCGCGGCGACGGCTGCGGCCGAGGTCGGCCGTACGGCGTCGGCAATACCGATGACGGCCACAGCGCGGCCGTCGACCGCGGCGAAGATCGCGGTGCGGCCGCTGGCGGCGAGCCGCTCCTGCGGCCCGGCGAGGACATCGAGCGCGACGTTCTGGGCGGCCATCAGCCGCGGGTTGCCGACCACCACCCGATGCCCGTCCACGGTGGCGACCGCGCCCTGTCCGGGTGAGCTGACGAAACCCTCGGCGGTCAGCCGGCGGGCGCCGTCAGCCTCAGCCCGGCGGACCACCGCCTGGGCGAGGGGATGCTCCGACTCCCGCTCGACCGCGGCAACCAGCGCCAGCAGCTCGGTCTCCGGCAGGCCGTCGGCGAACAGGTCCGTCACCTGCGGTAGGCCGATGGTCAGGGTGCCGGTCTTGTCCATCACCACGACATCGATCTTCTTCGACGTCTCGATTGCGGTCGCGTTCTTGAACAGCACCCCGCGGGCGGCCCCAAGCCCCGTACCCACCATGATCGCGGTGGGGGTGGCCAGGCCGAGCGCGTCCGGGCAGGTGACCACGACCACGGTGATGGCGAACAGCAGCGCCCTGCTCACGGATTGGCCGGCGGCCAGCCACACCACGAACGTGCCGAGCCCACCGACCAGCGCGACCAGGACCAGCCAGAAGGCGGCTCGGTCGGCGAGCCGTTGCCCTGGTGCCTTGGAGTTCTGCGCCTCCTGGACCAGCTGGACGATCTGGGCGAGCGCGGTGTCCGCCCCGACCTTGGTGGCCCGGACCCGCAGGGAGCCGGAGGTGTTGATGGTGGCACCGACGACCGGGTCGCCGACGGTCTTGTGTACGGGCAGGCTCTCGCCGGTGATCGTGGACTCGTCGACGTCGCTGTCGCCGCCCTCGACCACCCCGTCGACCGCTATCTTCGCGCCGGGCCGTACCAGGAGCAGGTCACCGACGACAACCTGATCGGTCGGGATCTCCACCGGCTCACCGTCACGCAGCACGACCGCGGTCGGGGGCGCCAGGGTGAGCAGGGCGCGGACCGCCTCGTTGGCACCGCTGCGTGCCCGCATCTCGAAGTAGTGCCCGAGCAGGACGAACGCGGTGAGGATGGTCCCGGCCTCATAGAACACTTCGCCGCCGCCGGTGAGGGTGACCCCGACGGAGTAGAGCCAGCCGGCGCCGACCGCCACTGCGACCAGCACCATCATGTCCAGTGTCCGCGCCCGCAACGCCCTGATGGCACCGGAGAAGAAGATCTGCGCCGAGTAGAAGACCACCGGCAGGCTGACGATCAGGTCGAACACATCGTCGCGCAGGCCGAACGGGGCGGAGACCTTGAAGCCGAGGCTGCGACCCATCGGGGACCACAACATGACCACCACGCCGAGGACAGCTGCGACGATGAACCGGTCGCGCATGTCCTGGACCATCGCCGCCATCGACATCTCGCCGTGCGCACCGTGACCCATGTCTTCGGCCGCGGCGGGCATGCGGTCTTGGTCAGCCGCGGTCGTGTCAATCGTGTCAATGGCCGGCACCGGGCACACGTGGTCGGGCACCGACTCACCGCGACAGTGGTAACCGCAGTCCCGAACCCAGCCAGAGAGCTCCTCGACGGTCGTCCGTGCCGGGTCGAAGGTCACCGTCGCGGTCTGCGCCACCGGGTTCGGCTCCACCGCGACCACACCCGGACGTCTGCCCAGGACCGCCGACACGACCTGGGCTTGGCTGGCCCACTGCACCCCGTCGAGCTCGAGCACGACGCTGCGGTCGGCGGGTGTTCCGCGTTGGGTCATCACGACCTTCCAAGGGACCAGGTGAGGGCGCAGCGTCGGGTACTGGTGGTACAGGGATCTGAACCTTCCGCTTCCGCGCCGGATTCCGCCATCCGGAGGCGCCGTGGTCGGGTGCTCGATTGCTCATACCGGGTAGGGGTATGCTACACGCATGGACGAGATGGTGGGCCACGCGGTTGCCGTGCCCGGCTACAACGACAACAAGGACGCGATCCTCAAGCGGCTGCGCCGCGTGGAGGGCCAGGTACGTGGGCTTCAGCGGATGGTCGAGGAAGACACCTACTGCATCGACGTACTTACCCAGGTGTCAGCGGCGACCAAGGCACTGCAAGCCGTGGCCTTGGCGTTGCTCGAGGACCACCTCAACCACTGTGTGAGCAACGCGATCGAGGCCGGCGGACCGGAGGCCACGGCCAAGGTCCGCGAGGCCACGGCCGCGATCGAACGGCTGGTCAAGTCATGACGAGGGTCACCGGATGAGTGACATCGGGAACAGCCTGGCCGAGGGCTGGTGGATGTTCTTCGACACCTTCTGGGCGCTGGTCCTGGGGTTCACCCTGTCCGGAGCGGTGCAGGCCTTCGTCTCGCGGGCGGCGATGCAACGCTCGCTCGGTGACCACAGGCCTCGTACGGTCGCGAAGGCCAGCTTCTTCGGGATGGTCTCGTCGTCGTGTTCGTACGCTGCGTCGGCGCTGGCGAAGTCGCTGTTCGCCCGCGGTGCGGACTTCACGGCCGCGCAGGCGTTCATGTTCGCCTCCACGAACCTGGTCGTGGAGCTCGGCATCGTGTTGTGGCTGCTGATCGGGTGGCAGTTCGCGGCAGCAGAGTTCGTCGGCGGCGCCATCATGATCGCGATGCTCTCGGTGCTGCTGCCGCGGGTGGTGCCGACCGGAGAGGTCGAGGCCGCCCGAAACCGGCTCAACGCGGGCCGGGACTCTGCCGAAGGCGCTCATGATGCCCACGCAGGTCACGGAGAGCCGCCGGCCCAGCAGGGATCGTGGCGGCGGCTGATCCGCAGCCGCGCCGGTTGGGCAGACGCCTCCGGCTACACGATCAGTGACCTGACCATGCTGCGCAAGGAATTGGTTGCCGGGTTTGTCATCGCCGGGTTCGCCGTCGTCGTCGTGCCGACCAGCGTGTGGCGCGCGGTTTTCATCAGCGGGCACGGGTTCTGGTCAAGTCTCGAGAACGTGCTCGTCGGTCCGTTCATCGCGATCATCAGCTTTGTCTGCTCCGTCGGCAATGTGCCGCTCGCCGCCGCCCTGTGGCAGGGCGGGATCAGCTTCGGCGGCGTCGTCAGCTTCGTGTTCGCCGACCTGCTCGCGCTGCCGCTGCTGCTGATCTACCGCAAGTACTACGGCACCGCCCTGACCCTGCGCCTGCTGGCCGTGTTCTGGGCGGTGATGAGTGCCTCCGGCCTCGTCACCGAATACCTGTTCAAAGCCGTCGGCGGTGTGCCGGCTAACCGACCCGCGGGGATAGCGACCACCCACGTCGGGTGGAACTACACCACCGTGCTCAACGTCATCGCGGCACTCGGATTCGGCGTCGTCTACTGGCTCTACCGCAGCAGCCGCAACGCTGCGCACGACGAGGACACCGCCAGCCCGTACGCCAAGGACGTGGTCTGCGGCATGCAGGTCGAGAAGGCGCATGCCCCGGCAACCGCTGGGCACGCGGGGCGGACCTACTACTTCTGCTCCGACCGCTGCCAGGTCCGGTTCAACGCCGACCCGGACCGGTTCGCGGAGGGGACGTCCACTGAACCCATGCCGGCCGAGGCCGGACCACAGCTGCTGGGTATGCCCGGGCTCGGCGGCCCGCCGGTCACCACCGCTACGCCGGACGGGGCTACTACTTCTGCGGTACGGGGTGTCGGGCGCACGTAAGGGCTGGGCTCAGGAGCAGGTGCTGCCGCTGTCCACCAGCCACGTCTCGTCCAACCCGCGGACGAGATGCAGGACGACCCCACCTGACTGCGCCTCTGCGGCATCCGCGGTTTGGCTGATGATCCGCCAGCCGCTCTTCGGCACGCCGGGGACCTGGCCGTTCACCCCGAACCAGCCGGCTTCCGCGAGAGGCGACGGTTGACCGCCGGTGCCCGACATGCTCAGGGAAAAGCCGTGTCCGGCGCACCGGCTCGGTGTCGCCTGTTGGAGCGTGCCGGCGGTTGCAGTCGGCCGCAACGCGCACGGCTTCGGGGTTGCCTGAGTGGCGGTCTCTTCGTAGGCGAGGTAGACGCGCCGCTTGCCGTCGCGTTGCGCGGCCAGGCGGCACAACGGTGACCAGCCCGTGATGGCGTGCACCTCGGTGCCGGCTGTGAGGAAGCCGGCATCACCGTTCTCTGCCTGAGGTGTCATCCTGTGCGTCGCGGCGTTGAGCTCACTGAACGAACAGCGCACCCGTAGTTGCACGGGTCCGATCTGCGTGGTGGAGACGGCGAGCCGGCCCATCAGGTCGGCGATGTACTCGGTGTCGTTGGCCTGCAGGAAGTCGACGTAGTCCACCGATGCGAAGGACGCACCGGACGGGGTCGGTGGGCACCGCGGTGCCTTCCCCGGCGTGGCGGCGGCCGACGGGGGGCTGCCGACGTTGGCCGACACGGTGGCACTCGGGGCTTCACCAGCCGGCGTGGCCGACTCGACGCTTGGCCGTGCGGCGCTCGATCCTGACACCTCGGCAGCCGGCTGGGCCGACCCGCTCACGCTGCCGCATCCCGCGGTGAGCACGAGCGCAGCCGCCACGAGCATGCCGCTGCGACGACCTCCACGACTGTTCATAGCGCGTCTCCCGGTTGTCCAGCGGCCCGTGCTTCACCGTTGGACGCGCTGGACAGCCGTTCGGTTGCATTTCGTGCTCAGTCGGCCGGATCGTCGTCGATGATCTCGCCGTCGACGACGTCGTCGTGGTCGGCCGTCCTGGTCGTGCCACCGGGCGTGGACGTACGGGTGCCGCCCATCTTGGCGAAGATCCGACCGCCCAACCCGAACGCCTCGTCCCCGACCGACTTGACCAACTTGATCAGCGGGTCGGCCGACTCGTCGATACTGCGTTTGTAGGACTTGGCGGTGGCCTTCACCTCGTCGGTGAACGAGGCGTGCTGGTCGTCCTCGCGCCGCGGGTAGCTGCCGCCGAGGATGGCTGCGTAGTCCCCGTCGTCGACCCAGCGTTGCAGCTCCGCCGCCCGCAGGACGGTGAACGGGTGGCTTCGGCCCTCGAGGTTGAGCAGCTTGAGGACACCGTCGCGCAGGTCGCCCGCCGCGTCGTACTCTGCCGCCTGCTCAAGGAAAGCAGCCTCGTCCATCTCGTAGAGGCGAGCACCGCCGGCCATCTTCATCAGGGAGCGCAGACCGGCCCCGGGATCCTGGCAGCCGAGCAGCCCGGCCCGGTCGGCGGACAGCTCGGACTTGCGCTGCCACTCCTCGAGGGCACCGATGACCGCGCGCAGCCCGAGGTAGCCCATCGGCACCCAGGCAGCCCTGGCCGAGAGCCGGATCAAGTGGTGCAGCATCGTTCGGTAGACCGCATGGCCGGACATGACGTGACCGAGCTCGTGGGCCAGCACGAAGCGCAGCTCGTCCGGCTCGAGCAGGTCGAGCATGCCGGTGCTCACCACGACGAACGGCTTGTCCATGCCCATCGCCATCGCGTAGGCGTTGGGGCTGCGCTCGACGAACAGCTCGGGCCGCTCCGGCAGGTCCAGGATCGTGACCAGCTCCGCGTACATCGTGTCGACGTCGAGGAACTGCCGGTCGCTGACCCGGACCGAGGAGGCGAGGTACATCAGCCGGTGGCTGCGCTCGCGGAAGAAGCCGGACAACGCCTTGAGGACCGTATCGAAGCCCGTGAGGGACCGCAGCGCGACCAGGGCGGAGCGGTCCGCAGGGTGCTCGTACGCCCGGGAGCTGAGCCCGGGCAGCGGAACCCGTCCGCCGGCGATGTGGGTCGTCTGGTCCGTCACGTTGGTCCCCTCGCCGTCCTGTCCCGTGCCTTCACCGTACGCCGCTTACGTCAGCCGTTGGGGGCGTGGCCGGCACGGCAGCTCACCGGTTCCGCGCGGAGCTGCAGCGCGCCGGGTGTGAGTTCGGTTGCATGCGGTTCGCCCCGAGGCCGGTCCGGGCAGACAGTCGAGATGCTGATCGAGGGGCTTCGAGTCCGCCTTGGCCTGGACACCGGCCGGATCCCGGGGGTCCGCACGGCCAAGACCACCCTGGCGGCGGTCATTTCCTACGAGGTCGCGCTTGCGGTCACCGGCGACCGGCAGCCCGTGCTGGCGGCGCTCACCGCACTGCTCGTCATCCAGCTGACGCTCTACGAGACAGTGACCAGTGGGCTGCGCCGGGTGCTCAGCGTGGTCGCCGGGGTGCTGGTGGCGCTGGGCTTCTCCGACGTCACGGGCATCACCTGGTGGAGCCTGGGGCTGCTCATCCTGTGCTCCCTTGTCGTCGGCCAGCTGCTGCGGGTCGGCAGCCAGCTGATGGAGGTGCCGATCAGCGCGATGCTCGTCCTGGCCGTCGGGAGCGCCGGGGAGCAGCTGGCCTTCGGCCGGGTGTACGAGACCCTGATCGGCGCCGGGGTCGGCGTCGGGGTCAACACAGTCATCGCGCCGCCGATGTACGTCCAGCCGGCGGGCGACGCGATCCGGGAGCTGTCGCTGCGGATGGCGGCCGTACTCCGCCGCGCAGCGAAGGACTTGAGGCACGGCTGGTCGCACGAGGACGCGAAGAGCTGGCTGGACCAGGCACGTCGCCTCGGCGGGGATGTCGACCGGGCGGAGCGGGCGTTGGCCCGCGCCGAGCAGAGCTTGCGCCTCAACCCGAGGGCGCGGCTGGTCACTCCCGCAGCTCGGCCCAGTCTCCGAGGCGCGCTAGCTGCGCTGGAGCACGCGTCGGTCTCCGTACGCGGCATCTGCCGGGTCATCGCCGACCGCGCGGAGATGTCTCCGGCGGCGTCGCCACCCGAGCAGGAGCGGCGGGAGCTGGCCGCGCTGCTCGACGACGTGGCGTTGGCCGTCGAGTCCTTCGGCCGGCTCGCGACGGACGACGTCCGCGGTTCGACGGCCGACGATGCAGCCCTGCGCAAGGCGCTGGCGCTGGCGCACCAACACCGGGACGCGATGGCTGCCCGCCTGGTCTTCGATGCGGGGGCGGAACCAGCGGTCTGGCCGTTGCACGGCTCGCTGCTCACCGACATCGACCGGGTCCTGCGTGAGGTGGACCTCGAGGCCGGCTCCGAGGCGCGCGCGGTGCCCCGCGGCGACCGGGAGCGGCGGTGGCGCCGCCGAGCCGGCTACTCGGGCAGGAACAGGTAGCCGTCGCGGACCAGGTCCCGTACGAGCGGCAGTGCGTCGTCGCGGAGGTCCTCGGCGGCGAGATCGTAGGCGGGCGCGAGGATCTCGAGCAGTCCGGCGAGGCGCTGCAGCCCGTTGCAGCCGGCCACGACGAGCGCGCCGAACTCGTCGATGCCGGCCCGGCGGCGCAGCCCGCCCTCCTGCACCAGGGTCTGCGTCTCGACCTCCCAGCCCTCACCCGGGACCGCCCGCTGCCCGAGCCGGACGTCGTCGGCGACGCGGAGCGCGGTGTGCAGCAGCTCATCGTCGGAGAGGTCGCGGAGGGCCGCGGCCCTGGTCAGCCAGGAGCCGATGGTCGGCCCGAGAGGCTGCTCGACCGGTTGCAGGTGGCTCTCGACCGAGACGACAGGACGGTCACTTCCGTTGCGGCGCAAGGAGATCAGCCCGAAACCGATCGCCTCGACATCGTGCGCGTCGAACCAGGCCAGCCAGTCGTCGTACAACGACGCGTAGAGGTCGCCGTCAGCGCTGTCGTCGCCGCTGTCCCTGAGCCAGAGGGCCGCGTACTCCGCAGGGTCCTGCAGCTCGCGCTGCACCACGAGGGCGTCACAGCCGGTGCCGGCGAGCCAGCCCTCGAGCCGCTCGGTCCAGTCCGTCTCCCGCACGTACAGCCAGTTGGCCAACAGCTGCGCGGTGCCGCCGTCGGTGAGGTGCCCCGGCGCGCTGTGCACGATCCGCCGGCAGACCTCGTCGCCTGGCAGGCCGCTGTCCCGGTAGAGGAAGCGGCCGGCCGGGGCGACGACGAACGGCGGGTTGGACACCACCAGGTCGAAGCGCCGGCCGTCGACAGGGGCGAACAGGTCGCCCTCGAGCAGCTCCCACCCTGGTACGGCGGACAATGCCGCGGTCATCCCGGCGAGGTGCAGTGCCCGCGGGTTGCGGTCGGTCGCCGTGACGGACGACGCGTGGTCGGACAGGTGCAGGGCCTGGACCCCCGAGCCGGTGCCGAGGTCCAGCGCCGTGCCGACCGGGTCCCGTACGGTGGCCTGGGCAAGGGTGACCGAGGCGCCGCCCACGCCCAGGACGTGGTCGCGCCGCAACCGGCTGCCCCGGGCAGCGACGTCGGACACCACGAACCAGCCGGCCCCGGGCTCCCCGTACGGCCGGACGTCCAGCCCCGCCCGCATCGAGTCGGCGCCGGCGACCAGGAGTCCCATGGCGACGGCCTCGTCGAGGGTCAGCGGGTCGAGGGCTGCGGCGCACTGCTGGGCCGGGACTGCCTTGCCCAGCAGGAACAAACGGACCAACGTGGACATCGCAGACCCGTCACGCGTGGCTCTCAGCGCGGGGGCCGGATCGCCTGCCGCGAGGGCGTCGTGAGCTTGCGGAGAAAGCGCCCGGGGAACCCCGTCGACCGTGTACCCTGCGGCGAGCAGCGCTTGTCGCAACCGGCGGAGACCGTCGGGCTGGGCGGGCGCGGGGGACAGGCTCGACATGGCACCCACTGTTTCATGGGCGCCACGGGGGGCAACGCTTGCAGTCGCGGCACCAGGCCGGGACACGAGGGGAAGACCGTCATGTCCGAGCACGGGTCCGCGGGGGACGCAGACGACAGAGGCGGCTTCGTCCCGCCCTCGACGCCGCACGATGCAGGGAGCGCCGACCACGCGTTCGACGTGACGCCGACCGGTGACGACGTCATCGGCTCGTCCGAGCCGCAGAAGCCGCGGCGCGCTCCGGTGCTGCTGGCGATGGTTGCCGTGCTCGTGCTGGTCCTGGCCGGGGGCGCCGTAGCCTTCGTGAGGTCCGGCTCGACCGCAGCGGGTGCGCTGACGAAGCTGGTGCCCGGCGGGAGCTACGGCTACCTGCAGCTCGACCTCAAGCAGTCCTCCTCCGCCGGCCTCTACGAATACCTCTCGCACTTCCCCGGCTCGCCGGCCACCAAGCCGGACGCGCACAAGGGCACCTTCCGCGACACGCTGCTCGGCTCGGTGTTCACCAGCAGCAACAAGATCGACTACTCCCGCGACATCCAGCCGTGGCTCGGCTCCTCCGCCGGCATCGCCGTGTTCCGCGGGCCCAATGGTGACCCGGTGCCGCTGGTGGTCGTCGCCACGACCGACCCCGCCAAGGCCAAGGAAGGCCTCGCCCGGATCCGTACGACCGATTCCTCGTTCGCCTACGACATCGTCGACGGCGACGTCCTGCTGGCTCAGCACCAGGCGGACCTCGATGCCGCGCAGGCTCAGGCCAAGGCGGCCGCGTTGCCGTCCTCAGGCAGCTATGCGGCTGACATCGCCACGTTGCCCAGCGGCAGCCTGGTCACGATGTGGGCCGACCTCGACAAGATCGGTGCCGCGGCCAAGTCCGCGATGACCAAGGCTTGTGTGGCCGGATCCTCCCTCAGCGGGGCCTGCTCCACGTTCAACAACTTCAGCAGTCTCGGCGTGCTGGGCGGCCTCGGCGGCACCGTGACCGCCGGTGGCCGGCTGGCCCTCGGCATCTCCGTGGCGGACAAGGTCGCGACGCTGACCGTACGCGAGCTCGGGCACAAGGCGTCGGCCGGCAAGGCGACAGTCGGCGACGAGATCAAGGGCCTGCCGGCCGACACGACCGGCGCCATCGCCCTGGGCGACGTCTCGAGCGGCATCAACCAGGCGTTCAAGTCGCTCGGTACGGCCTTCGGCGCCGTGCTCGGCGGGGGGATGTACGCGACCTCCTCGGGCGGGATGGCCGTCTCCTCCGCCATGGCTCCGACACCTATGTCCAGCGGCGCGACCGACGGGTTGATCTACGGTTCTGCTGCGCCGATGGCCCCTGCCGCCGTGGCCTCCATGATGGCGGCGCTCCCGTCGCCGTTCCCGTCCGCCTACCCGGCTGCCGTCCCCTCGGGGGCGGCCGACGCCAGCACGATGCCAGATCTGTCGATGAAGGGCAGCACTTCGCCGATCGATCCGACCCAGCAGATCATCGACTCGCTCAAGCAGGCCACGGGCCTCACCTTCCCGGGTGACTTCACCGCGCTGCTGGGCGACCGGTCGGTGATCGCCGTGGGCGACGTGCCGCTGAACGCCTCCTCGCTCAAGGACCTGCAGGTCGGCATCCGCAGTCACCCCAAGGACCCGGCCAAGGCGCAGACCCTGGCCCAGACCCTGATCCAGCACGTCTCCTCCACCGGCATCCCGTTCACGCTCGCCACCAAGACGGCCGGCGACGACTTCGTCCTGGCCAGCAGCCAGGCCTACGCCGACGCGCTCGCCGGCAATGGCAAGCTCGGCGACAACGCCCAGTTCACCGCCGCGATGGGTGACCTGTCCGGCGCCCATTTCGCGGCCTACGTCGACCTGTCGAAGTTCACCGGCATCCTCAGCGCCACCCCGCAGAAGGCGTTCAGCGGGTTCAAGGCACTCGGCATCGTGGAGCGCACGGACGGTGCGGACGCGGTCATCCAGCTCAAGCTGCTCGCCGGCTGACCGGTCGGCGGCGCGAGACCTCGTGGTCGACCGCGATCCTGCCGGATGCACATGGCATGCTCGGCCGATGAGCCAGACACCTGACGAGCAGCCGCTGTCGTTCCCCAGGCACTCCGCGCGCACCCAGCGGTTCACCCTCGGCCAGCCGCGCAGTGTGGCTGTCGCCGAGGACGGGTCGCGGGTCGTGTTCCTGCGCTCCGGCAGCGGAACCGACCCGGCCAACGCGCTCTGGGTCTATGACGTGCTGGCCGGCGAGGAGCGACTGGTTGCCGACGCCACAGCGCTGCTCGGGGCCGGCGAGGACGAGCTGCCGCCCGAGGAGCGCGCACGTCGCGAGCGGCTGCGCGAGGGGGCGGGCGGCATCGTCGCGTACGCGATCGACCCCTCGGCGAGCGTCGCCTCGTTCGCCCTGTCCGGCCGGCTGTTCCTCGCCGACCTGACCTCGGGAGAGGTCACCGAGCTGCCCACCGCCGGCCCGGTCGTCGACCCGAGGGTCGACCCGACCGGCACCCGCGTCGCGTACGTCACGGGCGGCGCCCTGCACGTCGTCGAGCGCTCCGGCGGCACGTCGGTCGAGCTGGCCGGAGAGGCCGACGAGCAGGTCGGCTGGGGCCTGGCCGAGTTCATCGCCGCCGAGGAGATGGACCGGATGCGGGGCTACTGGTGGGCCCCGGACGGCCAGCAGGTCCTTGCGGCCAGGGTCGACGAGTCGCCGGTCCAGCGCTGGCACATCGCCGACCCCGCCAACCCTGACCGCCCGGCCCAGGACGTCGGCTACCCGGCCGCCGGCACGGCCAACGCCGTGGTGACCGCTGCCATCGTCGACCTCGACGGCGGCAAGGTCGAGATCGCTTGGGACGTAAGCGATCTGCCCTATCTGGTGAGCGCTGGCTGGCCCCGGGAGCGTCCGCCGTTCGTCGTCGTCCAGAGCCGGGACCAGCGGCGCCTCATCGTCCTCGAGGTCGAGCCCCAGACCGGCGCCACCACCGTCGCACGGGAGGACGCCGACCCGACCTGGGTGGACATCAACCCCGGCGTACCTGCCTGGCTCGGCGACGGCCGGCTGGTCTGGCTGGCCGACGCCGCCGAGACCCGGAGGCTGTTCGTCGGCGACGAGCCGGTGACCCCCGACGGTTTGCAGGTCTCGGCCGTGCTGGGCACCGGGACCGACTGGGTCCTGCTCGAGGCATCCACGGAGCCGGTCGAGAGCCATGTCTGGCGCTGGTCACCGCACGGGCTGGAGCAGGTCACGACGGTCCCCGGGATCCACCGCGCCGTCGCCGGGGGAGACGTGGTGGCGCTCGCCTCTGCGACGCTCGACCGGGTCGGCACCCGCTGGTCGATCTCCGTCGCGGGTGCGGAGGTCGCCGAGCTGGTCTCGTACGCCGAGCAGCCCCGCATCCAGCCGGCGCCGACGTTGCTCAGGACGGGCGACCGGGAGCTCCGTACCGCGTTGCTCCTCCCGTCCGACGGCGTGCGGCCGAGCGGCCCGCTGCCCGTGGTGATGGATCCGTACGGAGGGCCGCACGCCCAGCGGGTGCTCTCCGCACGCAGTGCTTATCTGTCCTCGCAGTGGCTGGCCGACCAGGGGTTCGCGGTGGTCATCGCCGACGGCCGGGGTACGCCCGGGCGCGGGCCGGCGTGGGACCGGACGGTGGCCTTCGACCTCGCCAACCCGGTGCTCGAGGACCAGGTCGACGCCCTGCACGGGGTCGCGAAGCAGCACCCCGGCGAGCTCGACCTCGACCGGGTCGGGATCCGCGGCTGGTCCTTCGGCGGCTACCTCGCGGCGCTCGCCGTGATCAGACGACCGGACGTCTTCCACGCCGCCGTCGCCGGGGCCCCCGTCACCGACTGGCGGCTCTACGACACGCACTACACCGAGCGCTACCTCGGCCACCCCGACGAGCGGCCCGACGCGTACGCCGGGTCCTCCCTGCTCGAGGACGCGCACAAGCTCGAGCGCCCGCTGATGCTGGTCCACGGCCTGGCCGACGACAACGTGGTCTTCGCCCACACCCTGCGGCTGTCGTCGGCGTTGCTCGCCGCCGGCCGGGCGCACACGGTGCTGCCGTTGTCGGGCGTCACGCACATGACACCGCAGGAGGTCGTCGCCGAGAATCTGCTGCTCCTGCAGGTCGCCTTCCTCAAGGAATCCCTCGGCGGCTTCTGAGCCGCTGCAGTACTGCACAGCGGGCGCCCCGCCGCCCCGCCTGCGGTACTGCGACGCGGGTTGAGCCTTCAGCCGGCGCTGCCGGACACCCGTTCGGCCTTGTCCATCGCGGCCGCCTCGTCGGGGCTCGGGGCGCTGCCGCCGAGGTGGGCAGGCAGCCACCAGTCGTCGCCGTCGACCGGCTTCATCGGGTTGCGCTCCTGCGCGGCGGCGAGCAGCTCCTTGATCGCGTCGGACAGCCGGGCCGTCAGCGCACCCAGGCTCTCGCCGGGCAGCGGAGTCAACGGCTCACCGACCACCACCGTCACCCGTACGTGCCGGCGCAGCTTGGGCTTGCGGTGCTTGGTCCAGATCCGCTGGCCGCCCCACACCGCCACGGGGATCAGCGGAACGCCGGCGTCGATGGCCATCCGCGCGGCGCCGTTCTTCAGCTGCTTAACCGTGAACGAGAGGCTGATGGTCGCCTCGGGGAACACCCCGACCACCTCGCCGGCCTTGAGGGCCCGCAGCGCAGCGTTGAACGACGCTGCGCCGGCCGAGCGGTCAACGGAGATGTGCCTCATCCCGCGCATCAGGGGACCCGCCACCCAATGCCGGAAGATCTCCTGCTTGGCCATGAACCGGACGAGCCGCTTCGACGGGAGCCCGCTCGCGCCGACGATGATGAAGTCCAGGTAGCTGATGTGGTTGCTGGCGACGATCGCCCCGCCGGTACGCGGGATGTGCTGCGCGCCCTCGATCGACAGCTTCAGGTCCAGTGCGCGGAAGACGGTCAACGCCGTGGCGATCACGGGTCGGTACACCAGCTCGGCCATGGCGATCAGGCTAGCGGAGCGGGAGGCTCGGCGGCCTTAGGCTGTGCGACGATGGCCGCGTGACAAGCCCGACGACCGAGAGCACCACGCGGCCGGATGAGCAGCTCGACGCTGACCGGCCGTGGGTGACGATCGTCTGGAACGATCCGGTCAACCTGATGACCTACGTCACGTACACCTTGCAGAAGCTCTTCGGCTACAGCCTCGAGAAGGCGACCACGCTCATGCTCCAGGTGCACCACGAGGGCAAGGCGGTCGTGTCCAGCGGCACCCGCGAGGAGATGGAGCGCGACTGTACGCGCCTGCACGCCGCGGGCCTGTGGGCCACGCTCGCGAAGGACTGACGTGGCTTCGAGACGGCGGCGGGAGGGCTTCGCCCGGACGGTGAAGGGGCTGGAGTGCTGGCTCGACCCGGACCTCGCCGCCGCCATCCGGCGCAGCGCGCGTGAGGTGCAGGAGCTGATCTCCAGCGAGCCGGCGGTCGAGGGCCTGGCCGGGCTGGATCCCGAGGAGTCGTCCGAGGCGGGGACGTTCAGCGAGCTGCAGTCGATGCTCGCGTCAGGGACGCTCGCAGGACTGGCCGGACTCGGGGGCGAGGTGCCGCCGCTGTCAGAGGACCCGGCGCTGGCCCGGCTGTTCCCGATCGCGTACGAGGACCCCGAGCAGGCCGAGGAGTACCGCCGGTTCACCTACACCGAGCTGCACGCGGCCAAGGTCGCCGGCCTCGAGCAGCTCAGCGCCCAGCTGGCCGAGATGGCCCCGGACATCGTGCTGGACGAGGCGTCGGCCGCCGTCTGGCTGGGCGCCCTCAACGACCTGCGGCTGGTGATCGGCTCGCGGATCGGCATCACCGAGGACAACGCGGAGGACTTCGAGTCGCTGCCGCCGGCCGACATGCGGGCCCTGGCGTACGCGCTGTACGTGATCCTCACCTCGTTGCAGGACTCGCTCGTCGAGGCCCTCGCGGGCTGGTGATCTACGCTTGGCCGTGTGCTGACCATCGACCGGGCGACCTACGACGCGATCATCGCGCACGCCCGCCGCGACCACCCCGACGAGGCCTGCGGAGTGGTGGCCGGCCCGCTCGGCTCGGACCGGCCGGCACGGTTCATCCCGATGCTCAACGCCGCCCGGTCACCCACGTTCTACGAGTTCGACTCCGGCGACCTGCTCCGGCTCTACCGCGACATGGACGACCGGGACGAGGAGCCGGTGGTCGTCTACCACTCGCACACGGCGACCGAGGCGCGCCCCTCGCGTACCGACATCTCCTACGCCTCCGAGCCGAATGCCCACTACGTGCTCGTCTCGACCCGTGACCCCGAGGTCGTGGAGTTCCGCTCGTTCCGCATCGTGGACGCTACGGTGACCGAGGAGGACGTTCAGGTGGTCGACTCGTACCCGGAATGAAGCCCTGGCCTGCCCCGTTGCACAACCCTGCCCCCGCCGAACGCTTTGAGGAGACCGAGCACCATGGCCGTTGAGGTCCGGATCCCGACCATCCTGCGCAACCTGACCGGCAACCAGAAGCAGGTCCAGGGCGAGGGCGACACCCTCGAGGCGCTGTTCGCCGACCTCGAGACGAAGTTCGCCGGGCTGCGCGGGCGGCTGGTGGACGACGAGGGCGCGCTGCGCCGGTTCGTCAACGTCTACCTCAACGACGAGGACGTACGGTTCCTCGGCGGCCTCGAGACCAAGCTCGGCGAGGGGGACACCGTCACGATCCTCCCCGCTGTCGCTGGAGGCTGACGGGTGCGCTTCGACTCGCTGCTGGACTCCCTCGGGGGCACCCCGCTGGTCGGGCTGCCGCGGCTCTCGCCGTCCGCGGACGTCCGGCTGTGGGCGAAGATGGAGGACCACAACCCGACCGGGTCGGTCAAGGACCGCGCTGCCTTCTACATGATCTCGGCGGCCGAGAAGGAAGGCCGGCTCAAGCCGGGTTCCACCATCCTGGAGCCGACGTCGGGCAACACCGGCATCTCGCTGGCGATGGTGGCCAAGCTCCGCGGCTACCGGCTGATCTGCGTGATGCCGGAGAACACCTCGATCGAGCGCCGCCAGCTGCTCGAGATGTACGGCGCCGAGATCATCTCCTCACCGGCCGCCGGCGGCTCCAACATGGCGGTCGCCCGGGCCAAGGCGCTGGCGCTCGAGCACCCCGACTGGGTGATGCTCTACCAGTACGGCAACCCGGCCAACGCGCAGGCGCACTACGAGACGACCGGGCCGGAGATCCTCGCCGACCTGCCGACGATCACGCACTTCGTCGCCGGCCTCGGCACCACGGGGACCCTGATGGGCGTCGGCCGGTTCCTCAAGGAGAACGTGCCCGGCGTCACCATCGTCGCGGCCGAGCCCCGCTACGGCGAGATGGTGTACGGGCTGCGCAACATCGACGAGGGTTTCGTGCCGGAGCTCTACGACGCATCGATGCTCGACTCGCGGTTCTCGGTCGACGCCCGAGAGGCCCTCCGGCGTACCCGCCAGCTGGTCGAGGAGGAAGGCATCTTCGCCGGCATCTCCACCGGCGCCATCCTGCACGCCGCGATGGCCCAGGCCGGCCGGGCGTCGGCCGCCGGCGAACGGGCCGACATCGTGCTCGTCGTGTGCGACGGCGGCTGGAAATACCTCTCGACCGGCGCCTACGCCGGCACCTTGGAGCAGGCGGAGGCCGCGCTCGATGGCCAGCTCTGGGCCTGACCGCCTGCCACCGCCTTATCCCTCGACGTAACCACGCCGAAGGATGGACTTCCGCGGGGACTGCAGCACCACTTTGAGCCCATCCTTCGGACGGGTTTCCGGCTCAGGCCGCCAGCCGCGCGAGACCAGGAATCGGCGCAAAAGGTCCATGGCCGCGTCGGGCTCGCGGCGAAGCGCGACGGCTGGCAGCTGGACGAGCATCGTTCCGGTGGTCTGGATCTCGGCGTTGCGCCGCAGGTCCTTCCACCACTGGGCGACCTCGCGGTGGAACCCGCCCAGAATCTCGGCACCGGCGTCGAAGTCGTCCCAGTACAAATCCACGATCTTGGGCACGCCCTCGACGACGACGGATGCCTGGCGTCTCGGCTCCGGCAACCGAGCCCGCCGGATCAGCCGGATCGCCAGCAGCTCGGCGTGGGACTCGCTGCCGCCGGCAATGTCCGCGAGCGCGTCCAACAGCTCGCCACGATGCCGCAGATGCCGGTCTGCCTTCACCCGCTCCAGCAGTTCGTCCGCGGTGACCAGACCCTGCTGGACGCCCGCGGCCAGGACGGCGCAGGCGTCGTCGCTGCGGAGCTTGCCGACGGTCAATTCGATCATTGCCCTCTCGGCGCAAACCCGTCGCGGGCTACGGCCGGGCACCAGCTCGTCAGCGCGCAGGGTCGTGCTGCGGTGTACGACGATGCCCGAAGTCGCCCGGAGTCGCTGGTGACTGGGAACGCAGACGTGGATGCGTGACTCGGCGTAGCCACGCAGGCCATTGAGCTCGGCAGCGGTGGCCGCGCACAGGGCGGACTCCTCGCCGGCCCAAAGAACAGCCGCCCACTGCCGCTGACGTGGCGTCGGCGGTCCCGAGTGCAGGACAACCACCCCGCGCAGCGGCGACTGCCAGCGGCCGGTCTGTATCCGCCAGCGCACCTGGTCGTACGACAACCCGGCCTCGCGCAGCTGCACGAGCGACGCGACGTCCTGGTGGCTCCACGTACCCATGACGTGAACGGTGTCCCTTTGGGGGCGATCACGGCCAGGGCGATCCACCGCCTGTGGACGGGCGGCCACGACGCCCGTTGGCTTGTGGATAAGCGCCAGTTGTCGTAACCCCGCCGAATGATGGACACGAAATGGGACTGGGCTACCACTTTGGGTCCGTTGTTCGGCGGGGTTCGGGGCAACGGGGCGGGATAGGCTGGCGGGCATGGACGACGCGCCGATCGGGATCTTCGACTCGGGGGTGGGTGGGCTCACCGTCGCCCGCGCCGTGATCGACCAGATGCCGCACGAGCGGGTCCTCTACCTCGGCGACACCGCGCGGACGCCGTACGGGCCGAGGCCGATCGCCCAGGTGCGCGAGTACGCCCTCGAGAGCCTCGATCGCCTGGTCGCCGACGGCGTCAAGATGCTGGTGATCGCCTGCAACACCGCCAGCGCCGCCATGCTGAGGGACGCCCGCGAGCGGTACGAGATCCCGGTGGTCGAGGTCATCCAGCCGGCGGTTCGGCGCGCGGTCCTGGCCACCCGCAACGGCCGGGTCGGCGTGATCGGCACCGTCGCGACGGTCACCAGCGGCGCGTACGAGGATGCGTTCGCGGCGGCGGCGCACGTCCAGGTCACCAGCGCCGCCTGCCCGCGGTTCGTCGACTTCGTCGAGCGCGGTGCCACCGGCGGCCGCCAGCTGCTCGGCCTCGTCCAAGCCTACCTCGAGCCGCTCATGGAGGCCGACGTCGACACCCTCGTGCTCGGCTGCACCCACTACCCACTGCTCCAGGGCGTGCTCGCAGCGACCATGGGTGACGGCGTGACCCTGATCAGCAGCGCCGACGAGACCGCCAAGGATGTCTACAAGACCCTCGCGGCCAAGGGCATCGAGCGTGACGAGGACCTGCCGGAGCCCGAGCACGTCTTCCTGGCGACCGGCGACCCGGAGCGGTTCAGCAAGCTGGCCCGCCGGTTCCTCGGCCCCGAGGTGGGCCACGTCCGGCAGGCCGTACGGGCATGAAGCTCACCGTCGTCGGCTGCTCGGGCACCATGCCAGGCGCCGACGGCCCTGCGTCGTCCTACCTCCTCGAGGCCGGCGGGTTCCGGCTGCTGGTCGACTGCGGCAACGGCGCGAGCGGGGCGATGCAGCGCTACGTCGGGCTCCTCGACCTGGACGCCGTCCTGATCACGCACGTCCATGCCGACCACTGCCTCGACCTCGTCGTCTACTCCTACGCGAGACGCTACGGCGCGGGCAACCCCAAGCCGATCCCGGTGTACGGCCCGGCGGGGCTCCAGGAGCGGCTGCTCCAGGCGTTCGACGCGGCACCGGCCGACCGGCTCGACGGCGTCTACGAGTTCCGCACGCTGAGCCAGGGCCGCCGTACCATCGGCCCCTTCGCCATCGACCTCTCCCCGATGAACCACCCGGTCGAGACGTACGGCCTGCGGATCATGGCCGACGGCGCCAGCCTCGCCTACTCCGCCGACACCGGCGTCTGCCCGGCCCTGGTCGACCTCGCCCGCAACGCCGACCTCCTGCTGTGCGAGGCGGCGTTCAAGCACGGCGCGCCGGGCAACGTCGAGGGACTGCACCTGACCGGGCGGCAGGCGGGCGAGCACGCGACAAAGGCGCACGCCAAGCGACTCGTCCTCACCCACATCCCGCCGTGGATCGACCGGGACGAGATCGAGGCGGAGGCGCGCAACACCTACCAAGGCCCGGTCGAGATCGCCCGCGCCGGAGCCACGTACGACCTCTGGGTAGGCTCGTCGGACATCCCCTAGGAGGTCTCCACCGTGCCACGTCCCGATGGTCGCGCCAACGACGAGCTGCGTTCGGTCAGCATCACCCGAGGCTGGCTGGACCATGCCGAGGGCTCGGTGCTGGTGGAGTACGGCAAGACGCGGGTGCTCTGCGCCGCAAGCGTCACCGTCGGCGTACCGAGATGGCGCAAGGGATCAGGCCTCGGCTGGATCACTGCCGAGTACGCGATGCTGCCGCGCGCCACGCATGACCGCAGCGACCGTGAGTCGGTCAAGGGCAGGATCGGCGGGCGCACCCACGAGATCAGCCGGCTGGTCGGTCGCAGTCTCCGGGCGGCCATCGACCTCAAGGCACTGGGCGAGAACACGATCGTGCTCGACTGCGACGTCCTCCAGGCCGACGGCGGCACCCGTACGGCGGCGATCACGGGCGCCTACGTCGCGCTGCACGATGCCTGCGAATGGCTGCGGGCCAAGGGATCCCTGGCCGGAGCGCAGCCGCTGGTCCGGTCGGTCTCCGCGATCAGCGTGGGCATCGTCGACGGCGAACCTCGGCTGGACCTCTCCTACGAGGAGGACGTCAGAGCCGAGACCGACATGAACGTCGTCTGCACCGGCGACGGCGAGTTCATCGAGGTCCAGGGCACGGCGGAGGGCGCGCCGTTCAAGCGCGCCGAGCTCGACTCGCTGCTCGACCTCGCCGCCTTCGGCTGCCTCGACCTGACCAAGCTGCAGACCGAAGCTTTGGCCGGACCGCTGCGCGACCGCACGGCTGCACGGCCGACCGCACTGTGAACAAGGTCGTCCTGGCGACCCGCAACGCCGGCAAGCTGCTCGAGCTGCACCGCATCCTGGACGCCGCCGGCCTCGACCTCGAGCTGGTCGGCATGGACGCTTTCCCTGACGTACCAGACGTTGCGGAGACCGGCGCGACGTTCGTCGACAACGCCCTGCTCAAGGCCAGAGCTGTGTACGAGGCGACCGGCCTGCTCGCCGTTGCCGACGACTCCGGTCTTGCCGTCGAGGCGCTCAACGGCATGCCGGGGGTCCTGTCGGCGCGCTGGTCGGGCAGGCACGGCGACGACAAGGCCAACCTCGACCTGGTCCTCGCCCAGCTGACCGACGTGCCGGACGAGCGCAGGGGCGCGGCCTTCATCTGCGCCGCCGCGGCGGTCGGGCCTGGCGGCGCCGAAGCCGTGGCCGAAGGTCTGATGGAGGGGGTGTTGATCCGAGAACCCCGTGGCAGCAACGGTTTCGGCTACGACCCGATCTTCGTCCCGTACGGGTCCGAGGCGACGACGGCACAGATGTCCGACGCCGACAAGGACGCGATCAGCCACCGGGGCAAGGCCTTCCGCGCGATCACCCCCCTGCTGGCCCAGCTGCTGCCCCACTGAGGCCCAACCCCGGACCGCCCTGCGCAGCCCCAGCCTCGGGAACGCCGCCACGTCGGATGCGACCGCCTCGTAGGCCGCGTACATGGGGGACGACGGCGAGCCGGCGGACGAGGTCGGGGTGCTGGATCGCGGCCCGGAGGCTGCTCGGAGCGCCGAGGGAGTAGCCGAGCAGGTCGACCTGTCCAAGCTCGAGATCACCTGCCAGTGCGGCAATGTGGTTCGAACGCCCTCGTAGCTGAACGGCTGCTCGACGTCCGCGGTGTGGCCGTGTCCCTGCAGCTCATGGGTGGCGGCGTCAGGTTACAGACGTGCCGTCCCCCCGAATGTCATCGGCCGTGCGGATGGTCCGCAGGGGCGACGCCAAGAGAGGCCAGAAGCATGCCGAGGACACCGCTCCCGTCATCAACATCGTGGGCCTGACACCGAAGCCCCTGCCGATCAAGCCCGCCAGCAGCGATCCGACCGACAAGGCGCCCCATGACACGAAACGGTGCACGGAGGTCGCCCGGGCCTGCATCGACGGCTCGGCCGCGAGCTGGCGGATGGTGATCGCGTTGACCGCGAAGATGCCCTGGCCGACCCCGATCAGCAGCGTGCCTGCTGCGAGCCAGAGGGCCGGCTGACCGTTGGTTGCCAGCGCCGAGACCAGCATGCCGCCGACCGACGGGACCGCAGCCCAGATCAGCGTTTGCCCCAGCCCGAGCCGCCGGGTCAGCCGACCCACCAGCGCACCGCCGATGGGAAAACCGACACCGCCGGCACCCAGCGCGACGCCGAGCCCGGCCGGGGAAAGCCCGAGATGACGGACGGCGAACACGACCAGCAGTGACTCGTACATGGCAGCGCCCAGGTTGTACGCGGCCCCTGTCCACATGATGGAGTTGAGCACGGGGGTGCTTCGCACGTAGCGCAGTCCGGCCAGGACTTCGGTCTTCGTGGAAGCGCTGGGGGCGACCGTTCCGGCGTTGCCGCGGCCGGTGGCGGTCAGCGTGGCGACACTGACCGCATACGTGACCGCGTCCATGACAAGGGCGCCAGGCGAGGTCAGCAGTCCGACCAGCAGCCCGCCGCCGGCGGGTCCCACCAGCTGCGAGCTCGACTCCGACAGGGATAGCCTGGTGTTGGCCCGGTGCCAGTGCCGCCGGTCCGGCAGCAGCTCGGGAACCAGTGACTGGTAGGCGACCTGGAAGAACACGGTGCCGAAGCCCAGGAGGAGGGCGGCTACCAGCAACAGGGCCACACTGCGCACCCCCGACCAGATGGCGACCGGCAGCATCGCGATGACCGACAGGCGCAGGGCATCCGCAGCAATCATGGACCGTCGCAGGCCCAGCCGGCTGACCCAGACGCCGGCCGGCAGTCCGATCAGCAGGAACGGCGCCCTCAGGCAGGTGGCGAGCAGGCCCACGTCGAACGTGCTGGCTGCCGTGTAAGCGACCGCGATCAGCGGCAGTGCAATCAAGGTCACCTGGTCGCCGAGCAGGCTGGCGGTCTGGCCGGCCCAGAGCAGCCCGAAGGCCCGGCCGAGCTTGCCGCTCGGCACCGGATCGGCGGTCACCCCGGCTTTCCGCGCTCCACGGGCAGCTGCTCCCGCACCCACCCGTCCATGCCGCCGGGCATCTCCTTGACCGTGCGCCCGAGTGCTGCCAGTCGCAGCGCGCCGCGGGTCGAGCCGTTGCAGTGCGCGCCGTTGCAGTAGGTCACCAGCAGCAGGTCCCGCGACAGGAACGCGATCGACTCCGCGGTGATCCGCCGGTGCGGCAGGTTGATGGCGCCGGGTACGTGCCCGGCCTCGTACAGCTCCGGGCTCCGAACGTCGATGACGACGAAACCGCCTATGCCTGCGGCAATGTCGGCTCCGACGTCGGTGCAGTCGGCTTCGTACGCGAGCCGCGCGGCGAAGTGCTCGACGGCTGCGGTGGTGTCGGCGGCGGGGTGGTCCAGGACGGCGCTGCGAGTCTGCATGTCGTCCATGCTGACCGGGTGGCTCGCCCGGGGCGAGTGTCCGGAACGACATCGGGCGTTAAGATCCAGTCATGCGTTCCCTCACCCCGCACCGCATCGCCGCCCTGGCCTATCCCGGCATGGCCCCGTTCGAGCTCGGCGTGGTGGTCGAGGTGTTCGGCCTGCCGCGACCGGACCTCGACGTGCCGTCGTGGTACCTGCTGGAGGTCTGCGCCGTCACGCCCGGCCCGCAGCCGGCCGTGGGCGGGATCAGCATCGAGGTCCAGCACGGGCTGGAGATCCTGGCCGAGGTCGACACGGTCATCGTCCCGGGCTGGCCGGTCGAGGACGCGGTCCCGGACGAGCTGCAGCGGCAGATCCGGGCCGCCCACGCGCGAGGTGCCCGCATCGTCTCCATCTGCTCGGGCGCCTTCGTCCTGGCGGCGACCAGCCTGCTGGACGGGCGCAGGGCCGCGACGCACTGGCGCTACGCGGACCGCCTCGCCGAGCGCTACCCGCTGGTCAAGGTCGACCGCGACGTGCTCTATGTCGACGAGGGCGAATTGCTCACCTCCGCCGGCTCGGCGGCCGGTATCGACCTGTGCCTGCACCTGGTCCGCGCCGACCACGGCGCCGCAATCGCCAATCAGGTCGCCCGCCGGCTCGTGACGCCGCCGCACCGCGACGGAGGTCAGGCGCAGTACATCGAGGCACCGGTCGCGGCAGACGACGACAGCCGGATCCACGACGTCATTGCCTGGTTGGCAAGGGATCTGGCCCGTACGGTGTCAGTGGGCGACCTTGCCGCCAGGGCCCACCTGTCGGAGCGGCAGTTCACCCGCAGGTTCCGCGACGTCACCGGCGAAAGCCCGAACGAGTGGCTGATCGGGCAGCGGATCGCGGCCAGCCTGGCGCTGCTCGAGACCGGCGACGACCCGGTCGAACGGGTCGCGACGGCGGTCGGTTTCCAGACAGTGGTGACGTTCCGGCATCACTTCCGAACGCGGCTCCAGACGTCACCGACGGCTTACCGCAAGGCCTTCCGGGGCTGAGGCGAGGACAGCGTCGAGCACGCCGGGAAAGCGGGCCTCGAGGTCTTGGTGACGCAGGTCGGTCCAGCGTTGCTTGCCCTGCTCGCGCTGGCTGATGACGCCGGCCTCACGGAGCACCCGGAAGTGGTGGGTCAGCGTCGACGGCGCCACGCTCACCGGGAACGTGCCGCAGGGTCGTTCGCCGCCCTCGCGCAGCGTGGCCACGATGGTGAGGCGGGTCGGGTCCGCGAGCGCGTTCAGCACCGCCACCAGCCGGAGATCAGCCACGGACGGGTGCACGAGCAGCGGCCGACGAGGCGATGTCACCGGATCTCCTTTCGACAGTCATCGAAACAATTGGTAGGTTCGATGATCGTACGACGATCGTCGAAAGGAACGCGACCATGATCCGCGCCGTCCGCTTCTGCGCCGCGGCCCCTGACACCTCGACCACCGAGGTGACGGACGTCGACCTGCCCGAGCCCGGTCCGGGCGAGCTGACGGTCGACGTCCGATTCGCCGGCGTCAACTACAAGGACGTGATGGCGCGCCGGGGCGACGCGGCCTACGTCACGAGCTGGCCGTACGCGCCGGGCCTCGAGGTCGCCGGCACCGTCCGCGCGCTGGGTGCCGGCGTCGACGGGTTCCAGGTGGGCGAGCCGGTGGTCGCCTACACGGATGCCGGCGGGCTCGCCGAGGTCGCCGTCGCCAAGGCCGAGCTGACGGTCTCGGTGCCCGACCGCCTCGACCTGGCGAAGGCAGCTGCAGCGCCGGGCGCGCTGACAGCGGCTGCGCTGCTGCTCGACCGGATCGCCAGGTTCCGTCCCGGGGACCACCTGCTCGTGCACTCGGCGGCCGGCGCGGTCGGCGCGGCGGTGGCCCAGCTGGCCAGGCTCGGCGGCGTCGGGCACCTGGTCGGAGTGGTCGGCAGCGAGTCGCGACAAGGGCCTGCGCACAAGCTCGGCTACGACGCGGTCTTCGTCCGCGGGCCGGGCCTCGCGCAGGAGGTGCTGGGGCACACGGGCGGCGTACGGTTCGACCTGGTCCTCGACCCACAGGGGACGACCATGCTCGACGCGGACCTCGAGATGGTCGCGCCCGCAGGCAAAGTCGTGCTCTTCGGCAATGCCGGTGGCGGCGCCTACGGGGAGCTGCCACCGACCGGCAGGCTGTACGCGGGCAACGTGGCCATCGGCGGCTTCAGCCTGGCCGCCCTGTCGAGGACGGCACCGGCGCTGCTGGCGACCGGGCTGCGGCAGGCGGTGCGCCACCTCGCGGACGGCGACCTCCAGCCCGAGATCACGCTGGTCGAGGGACTCGAGGCCGTGCCCGAGGCACACCAGGCGCTCGCCGAGGGACGGGCCAGGGGCAAGCAGATCGTCCGGGTCTCCCACGGCTGACGGGTCACCTGCACGCTGTAGCAGGATGGTCCGCATGACAACGCCGTACGGGGCCTGGCCCTCTCCGCTGACCGCCGCTGTCGTGACCGCCGGATCGGTGAGCTTGTCGTGGCCGGCGCTGGTGGGCGAGGAGGTGTGGTGGACGGAGGGCCGACCGGCTGAAGCTGGCCGCAGCACGGTCGTCCGCAGGCTTGCCGACGGCTCCGTCGAGGACGTGCTGCCGCCGCCGTGGAACGCCCGCACCCGCATCCACGAGTACGGCGGCAGGGCATGGACCGTCGTCGCGGGCGACCTGGTCTTCTCGAACTTCGGGGACCAGAGGCTGTGGCGGCTGACCCCGGGCGGCGAGCCGGTCGCCCTGACGCCGGAGCCGGACGAGCCCGCGGGCGCCCGGTACGGCGAGCTCACCGTCGTCGGCGACGAGCTCTGGTGCGTGCGCGAGCTGCACCGTACGGGCACGGTGACCCGCGCCGTCGTGGCCGTACCCCTCGACGGGTCGGGTGCCGTCCGCGAGCTGCTGTCCGGCGCTGACTTCCTGGCCTACCCGCGGCTCTCGCCGGACGGCCGGCACCTGGCGGTCATCGCTTGGAACCACCCGCAGATGCCCTGGGACGGCACCGAGCTGTGGGTCGCACCGGTGGTCGACGGGACGGTCGGTCAACCGCGCACAGTCCTTGGCAGCAAAGCAGAGTCGGTCCTGCAGCCGCAGTGGCTCGACGACGAGACGCTGGTCGCCATCAGCGACCGCTCCGGCTGGTGGGGTCTGGTCCGCGTCGGTCTGGACGGGACCACCGCGCCCATCCTCAAGACGGAGGAGGAGGTCGGCGGGCCGCTGTGGGTGCTCGGCTCGACCTGGTTCGCCCGGCTCGACGACGGCAGCTTCCTTGTCACCCCGGCATCCGGGCCGGCCGTGGTCGCCCCCGATGGATCACGTTGTCCGCTGCAGGCGCCGTTCACGTCCTGGCAAGGGCTGCAGACCGATGGCGCCCGCACGGTGGCCGTCGCCGCGTCACCAACGGCCCTGCCCGCGATCGTGCTGCTGGAGCCGGACGGCACGTACGAGGTCGTGCACGAGAGCGCCGAGGTGCCGGTCGGCGCGCAGTGGCTGCCCGTACCCGAGCGGCGCACCTTCTCGAGTGCCGGTGGCCGGGTGGTCCACGCCGTGGTGTGGCCACCGACGTCGCCGGTCGCCCAGAGCCCCGACCATGAGCTGCCGCCGTACGTCGTCTTCGTGCACGGCGGACCGACCTCGCAGACCTCAGCGTCCCTCGACCTGCAGAAGGCCTACTTCACCAGTCGGGGCATCGGCATCATCGATGTCGACTACGGCGGATCGACAGGCTACGGCCGGCCGTACCGCTCGTCGCTGGACGGGCAGTGGGGCATCGTCGACGTCGAGGACTGCGTAGCCGCTGCCCACGGTCTGGTCGCCGCCGGCATCGCCGACGGGGCCCGGCTGGCGATCCGCGGTGGCAGCGCCGGCGGCTGGACCGTCCTCGCCGCGTTGACCGGGACGACGACCTTCGCGGCCGGCGCGTCCTACTTCGGCGTCGCCGACCTGCTGCGCCTTGCCCAGGACACCCACGACTTCGAGTCGCGCTACCTCGACCGCTTGGTCGGGCCGCTGCCGGAGGCGCTCGAGGTCTATCAGCTGCGGTCGCCGCTCAACCGGGTCGACCAGCTGTCCTGCCCGGTGCTGCTGCTCCAGGGCGAGGACGACGAGGTGGTTCCGCCGTCGCAGGCGGAGATGTTCCGGGATGCCATGGTGCGTAAGGAGATTCCGCACGCCTACCTGCTGTTCGAGGGCGAAGGCCACGGCTTCCGCAAGGCGCAGAACATCGTGACAGCTCTCGAGTCGGAGCTCTCGTTCTACGGCCAGGTGCTCGGCTTCGACCCGCCGGATGTCCCGAAGTTGACCCTGGAGCGGTAGGGTCGGTGCCGTGCAGCCGTACCGGGGCGTCCTGCCCCCTCCGCGCTCCTGAGGGAGCGCCTCGCCCCTGACCGGCCCTTCCCGCGGCCGGTCGTCAGGTCGTGCCTGCGCTCCAGCTGATGCCCATCTGTCGGCTCACTGTCCAGGAGCGCACTCGTGTTGTCACCTCGAACGGAACTGCGCGCTCAACGCCTCGGCGCGCGCACCGGTCTCGTCCAGATCACCCTCGCCGCGCTGTTGTGGGGGACCACCGGCGTCGTCGTCCAGCTCATCCGCAACCGCACCAGCCTCAGCCCGGTCAGCATCGGCTTCTACCGGCTGGCCGTAGCCGCCTTGTTCCTGCTCGGCCTGCACGCGCGCAACGTGCGCGACCTCGTACGGGCGGTGCGGGCCTCGCCGATCGGGCTGCTCCTCGTCGGTGTCGGACTCGGCGGCTATCAGGCCGCGTATTTCATCTCGGTCGCCGCCATCGGGGTCAGTCTCTCGACGATGGTCAGTCTGGGGGTGGCTCCGGTCTGCATCGCGATCTGGGAGTCCGCCGTCGCCCGGCGCCGGCCGAGCGGGCTCACCGTCGGCAGTCTCTCGGCCGGCATCGTCGGTCTCGTCCTGATCACGGCTGCCGGCGGGCACACGACGACCGGCGCGCAGCATCCGCTGCTGGGGCTGATCGCCGCGGTGGTGTCCGGTGTGGGCTACGCGGCGAGCACAGTGCTCAGCCGGCACGTGTCCCAGCAGACCCCCGCGATGACGCTGACCACGATCTCGACGCTGTTCGGAGCGACCGCCCTGGCGCCCTTTGCGTTCGTCAACGGCATCGGCCTGCACGTGACGGCGTCGACGGTCTCGATGCTGGTCTACATCGGCGTCGTCGCCACCGCCGTCTCGTACGCACTGTTCTATGCAGGCCTGCGGATCACCTCCGGCAGTGTCGCCGCGGTGCTGACGCTGCTCGAGCCGTTGACGGCCGCGGTGCTCGCGGTGGCCGTGCTCGGCGAGCCGCTGCCCGCGATGGAGATCGTCGGCGGCGTCATCCTGCTCGGCGCGATCACGGCGCTCTACCTCATGCCGCAGCCGCCGGCGCCGGAGCTCTCCGCCCCGCCGCCCTAGCAGGCATCCCAGTGCCAGGAGCCGGACTCGTTGAGCCAGGCCTTCCTGGTCTGGTCGAGGACGGTGTCGGCGTAGGTGTAGGTGACGTGGGCCTTGCTGCCGGTGACGTCGTCGACCTTGAGCGACTTGATCGTGGCGGCCGGGTAGTTGGCCTTGGCCTGCGCCGCCTGTGCTGCTGAGGCGCCGGCGTCGACGATCTGCTGGCAGCGCTCGGACTCCAGCTGGAACGCCATGGCGCCGTTGCCCCCGACGATCGCGGCTGAGTAGGCCCGTACGGCGGACTCGAGGGCGGCCTCGGGGGTGCCGGCCTTGGGTCCGCTGCTGCCGCCACCACAGGCCGTAGCCAGCACCATCACGCCGGCGAGCACCCCGTAGCAACGCATGATCGACACGCTAGTCCGCAAATCGGTGCGAAGGGCCGCATTCCGATGCATCGGCTGCTACGCCGCCCAGAGGTGTCTGCGGGCGGTGCCCTGCTCGCTGATGGTGAGAACGTAGCTGACGCCGTCGTCGTGGACCGCAAACACGCTGCCGCGGTCGCCGGCGAGGTGCAGGACGAGCCGTTCGTAGCGGTCGGCGATGCGCAGCAGACCGGTCGCGCTCGACACGTCGACGACGCGCGAACCGGGGTCGAGTGCCGCTACCTCGACAAGACGGGCGCCGAGGACGCGGACCGCTCGGGCGGTCTCGTCGTCGCCGGTCCGCAGCAACGGCAGGAGGCCGAACGTCAGCAACCAGGCGGCGAGGGCGAGCAGGCTCAGCTCCGTACGCAACGGGCTGAGCGCCAGGTGGTTGCCCCGGACCTGGACCGTGGTTGCGGCGGTTGTCGGCAGCGTGACCTTCGTCGGCGGTGGCAGTGCGGTTGCCGGAGAGTTCGTGGCCGTCACCACGGGCCGCAGCGCCGAGGCGTCGAGGTCGAAGGCGTAGGTGGTGTCAGCGGTGCTGCCGACCGACCGACCGCCGACGGAGGTGACGGAGTCCAGGTGGGCGATCAGGGTCAGGGTGGCGCCCTGCTGGGCGACGCCGGTCTCGGTGGCGACGGCCTGCAGCTGCTTCGCGGCCGTGGGGAGGTCGACGGTGACCGTCGCCGGTCCGTCGCCCAGTGAAGTGGCGGGCAGAGATACGAGCGTCGTGCTCCACCCACCCGGGGTGCCGATGGTGACGTGCAGGGTGACCGTCGTGCTGACCGGCCCGAGGGGAGCGGTCGAGCTCAGCCGGTCGCTCACGCCGAGGGTCAGCTGGTGGACGAGGCGCAGATAGACCGGCTGCCCGGTGTGCACCTGCCCGTCAGGGTAGGTGACGCCGGGCTGCGCCACCGCGTCGTAGCTGACGGCCGGCGCGTGGGTCAGGGTCACCGTCCGGGTTCCGGGCGTTGTCCCGGGCAGCGACCACAGGTAGGTGGCTGCGGCGCTGGACAGGACAGCCACCCCGGCGAGCAGCGCCGCGGCCGTACGGGCCGTCGGCAACCGGTTCGGCGGGATCACCGGTCGAGCTTGGGTGCGCCGTGCGCGTCGCTGCCGGCCGCGGTGTGCCCTTGTCGATCCGATGCCGATCACCAGTGCTCCTAGGATGCCGAGCGCCCACGGGGAGTGGGCGAGGGTGAGGTAGCGGCCGCCGGCCGGGATGCGGAGCCACAGCCGGCCGAGGACCTTGGCCTTGGTCGGGTGGTCGGGGTCGAGCCAGCCGTTGTTGTCTCCCTGGAAGGTCAGCCCGCCCGAGGCGTCCGACGCGTGGATGCGGTGCATCACGACGGTGTGCAGGGTGTCGCTGCGGTACGCAGCCACGTCACCGACGCCGTACCCCGACGCCCTGTGCAGGATCGCCAGGTCGCCGCTGTGGAAGCCGGGTTCCATGCTGACTCCGTGGGTGACCACGTACGTCGTCCGACCGCCCAGACTGCTCGGCCACAGCAGCCAAAACGCAGCCGCAATCACCACGACCATGGCCGCGGTGCCGATGGTTCTCAACGGGGACCGCATCGGTGTCCTGTTTCGGCTCGTCTGTCCGGAACTTGACGCGCCGCGACGACCCGAGGAAGGAACCCCGGGCCGTCGCGGCGGCAGGTCGGAACTAGTTGACGACGACCGCGGTGGAGGTCAACCCGCTGGTCGACTGGACGAAGTTGCTCGCACCGTTCTTGCAGGTGTAGCTGGTGCTTCCGGGAGTTCCGGTGGTGAAGGTGCCGGTGCCACAGGAGGTGGTCGCACCGCCGTTGAAGCCGATGGACACGGCGGATCCCGTGGTGTCGCCGGCGAGGACCAGGGTGACGGAGTTGACGTTGTCACCGGGCCCGTTGAGGTTGTAGGCCATCGAGCTGACCGTGGCCCCGCTGATGCTGGTGCTGCCGTACCCGACGACCTGGCTGGCCGCCTGGGTGTTGCTGTTGGTGAACGCTGTCCCGCCGGCGGCGAGGGCCGCGATGGTGGTGGCGGCGAAAGCGAAGCGGACGTGCTTGTGCATGGTGGATCCTCCTGGAAGTCGGTGGCCCGGCTGACCTCGTGGGTCCCGTGGCTTTGCGGCCCCGCCTCGCGACGGGTGTGCCTTTTCGCTTGCCCAGCAGCTATCGGCCGGGACCTCCGGGCCGGCTTGGTCCGAATGGCCCAACTTCGCGGCCTGCTTTCGGCTCTGCGTTGTTCGGTGCGGCTCGAACGTCGAGGAGGCTTAACCATGGGCGGCTCGTGCCGACAAACAGGGCAGACGCATGCATGCAGGCGAAGGGGGACGGGTGGTTTCGAAGCGTTGGCTGTACCTGTTCACGGCGTCCCTCGTCGTCGCACTGGGATTCGGTGTGCTGGTGCGGCTCCACCAGCTGCAGCGCTTCCTGAGCGGGGAGCGCGACGCGAAGAGCGTGATGGCGGTCGCCGGGCTGAGCTGGCTGCTGCTGGTGTTCGTGGCCGCCGCCGGACTGGTCCGCTCGTCGTTCGTCGCCCGGCGCCTCCTCCACCGAAGCGATCAGACGATCGCCGCGGTCGCCTCGACGACGCATGACTGGCTTTGGGAGGCCGACACCAGTCAGCGGTTCACCTACTGCAGCCGAGGCGTGGAGGAGTTGCTCGGCTACCGCCCTGAGGAGCTGATCGGCTCCGGACCGGACGCTCTGCTCGTGGAGGGCGAACGGGAACGGGTGTCGGAGCTCATCGGCCAGGGTCTGGTCGACGGAACGGGCTGGGAGGCGCAGGAAGCCGTCTGGCTGCACCGCGACGGTCACCCGGTCGCCCTCTACGGCTCGGCCGCGTCGATCCGCGATGAGTCAGGACGGGTGATCGGCTTTCGTGGCACTCGGACCCGCGTGACCGACGCCGTCCGCGCCGAACGGGTCGCGGTTGCGGCCCGGGCTCGGCTCCAGACCCTGTTCGCGACCTGCGACGTGGACATCGCGCTGCAGCCGATCGTCAGCCTGCGCAACGGCAGCCTCGCCGGAGTGGAGGCCCTTGCCCGCTTCCGGGACGGTCGCGGCCCCGACGCGTGGTTCCGTGATGCCCGCGAGTCAGGGCTGGCCAAGGAGCTTGACGAGCTGACCTTCAGCGCCGCTCTGACCGCGTTCTCGGCACTGCCCGAATCCTGCTACCTGTCCGTCAACGCCAGCCCCGCGCTGATCATGGACAGCGCGTTCGTGGCCCGATTGCTCGACTCCGCGCTGCCGCTGCACCGCTTGGTCATCGAGATCACCGAGCACGTCGCGATCAGCGACTACGACGTCCAGAACGAAGCACTCAAATCCTTGCGGGAACGCGGCGTCCGCCTGGCAGTCGACGACACCGGCGCAGGCTATGCGTCCCTGAGCCACGTGTTGCAGCTGCGACCCGACATCATCAAGATCGACCGGTCGCTGATAGCCGGCCTGGCCACTGACCCGGCTCGGCGATCGCTGGTCACCGCTCTGGTGCTGCTCGCACTGGACATCGGCGCCACGGTCACCGGCGAAGGGGTGGAGGAGATGGCTGAGCTGGACATGCTGGCGACCTTGGGCGTCGGCTATGCCCAGGGCTACTTCCTGGCCAGACCGACCATCGACCCCGGGTCCTGGGCCGGGTGGGCCGACCGGACCTGGGGTGACAAGGTGGCGCCAGAGCCATTGCCGGCAGCGCGGGCCTGACGGACTCAATTTTTTTGGGTGCGAGAGGAGGGACTTGAACCCTCACGTCCGAAGACACTGGATCCTAAGTCCAGCGCGTCTGCCATTCCGCCACTCTCGCCGCAGCCCCCAGTGTGCCCGAAACTACAGGCCCAGGTCGCGGCGCAGCTTGGCCACGTGACCCGTCGCCTTGACGTTGTACTGCGCCTGCTCAAGGTTGCCCTCGGCATCGACGACGAAGGTCGAGCGCACGACGCCGAGGTAGGTCCGGCCGTAGTTCTTCTTCTCCCCCCAGGTCCCGTACGCGGTGAGCGTCGTGTGTTCCGGGTCTGAGAGCAGCGGGAAGTTGAGGCCTTGCTGGTCGCGGAACTTCGCCAGCGCCGCCGGCTTGTCCGGGGACACCCCGATGACCGCGACGCCCGCGGCCGCCAACGAGGCCAGTGAGTCGCGGAAGTCGCACGCCTCCGTGGTGCAACCGGGGGTCGAGGCCTGCGGGTAGAAGTAGACGACGACGCGCTTGCCGCGGTAGGACGACAGCGTCACGTCGTTGCCGTCGGCATCGGGCAGGGTGAAGTCGGGCGCTGGGTCGCCGGCCTGCAGCCGTACGGAGTCTGTGGTCATGCGTCCGACCGTACCCAACCGGGTACCGCATCGGCAGGCGGGGCATGATCGGGACCAACACGCGTGACGAGGAGCGGCTGTGCAGGCGATGACCGTCGTACCGGGCAAGATCGACAGCGCCGGTGTCGAGGAGGTCCCCGAGCCCCCGGAGTCCGACGGGTCGATCCTGGTCAACGGGCTGTTCGTCGGCATCTGCGGCACCGACATCGAGATCGCCAAGGAGGGCTACGGCCGGGCGCCGCCGGGGCGTGACCGGCTCACCCTGTTCCACGAGTCGCTCGGCCGGGTCGAGGAGGCGCCTGCGCAGTCGGGCTTCGCCAGCGGAGACCTGGTCGTAGGCATCGTCCGCCGGCCCGACCCCGTACCCTGCCCGCCCTGTGCCGCCGGCCAGTGGGACTTCTGCAAGAACGGGCAGTACACCGAGCGCGGCATCAAGGAGCGCGACGGCTACGGGTCGCAGCGGTGGCGGATCGAGCCGGACTACGCCGTCAAGCTCGACCCGGCGCTGGGCGACCTCGGCGTGCTGCTCGAGCCGACCACGGTGGTGGCCAAGGCGTGGGCGCAGGTCGACGCCGCGCTGGCCCGGGTGCATGACCAGCCCGAGAAGGTGCTGGTCACCGGGGCCGGGCCGATCGGCCTGCTCGCGGCGCTGATCGGCGTGCAGCGCGGGCTCGAGGTGCACGTGGTCGACCGGGTGACCGACGGGCCCAAACCGCAGCTGGTTGCCGACCTCGGCGCCACCTATCACGCCAAATCGGTGCACGAGCTGGACCTGAAGTTCGACGTCGTCATCGAGGCCACCGGCGTCGGCCAGGTGGTCTTCGACGCGATGACCACCACGATGCCCAACGCTGTCGTGGTGCTGACCGGCATCTCCTCCGGCACCCGGACGATCGAGGCCGGCGTCGACGCCTTCAACAAGGCGATGGTCCTGACCAACGAGGTCGTCGTCGGGTCGGTCAACGCCGGGCGCAAGGACTACGTGACCGGCGCGGAGGTGCTGGTGCGGGCCGACCCGGCGTGGCTGGCCCGGTTGATCACCCGCCGGGTGCCGATGGCACAGTGGACCAGCGGGCTCGACCGCGAACCCGACGATGTCAAGGTGGTCGTCCAGATCAGCTGACTCCGCCCAATGCCCCGGAGAGAAATGTTCCGGAGTGACAGACCCGACAGGAGAGCACACATGCAGCGCGAACCGGCCGAGATCGAGCGCGAGATCGAGCTGACCCGGGTCTACCTGGCCGACACCGTCGACGCCATCGCCCACAAGGTCAGTCCCAAGGCGGTGGCCGGTCGGACGCTGACCAAGGTCAAGGAGACCGTCAGTGCCCTGACCACGGGCGGTGTGGAGACGTTCAGCACCCGCCCGGCGCCCGGAGTCGAGGGCAGCACGTACGAGGTCCGGCGCAAGCTGCGCCTGGACCGGGTCGGCATGGCGGCCGGGGGAGTGGCCGGGCTGGTGGGACTCCTCGTCGCCTTCCGGAAGTTCCGCCGCCGCTAGCCGTACGCCGGCTGGTCCCTGGCCTACGGTGGTAGCCATGACGACTCCCACACGACCGGGCCAGCTGAGCTACGCCTCCTCGCTGGTCGACCTGGTCGGTCACACGCCGCTGGTCCGGCTCAACAAGGTCGTCGCCGGCCTGGCACCGCTCGTCCTGGCCAAGGTCGAGTCGCTCAACCCGGGCGGGTCGGTCAAGGACCGGATCGCCCTCGCGATGGTGCTCGCGGCGGAGGAGAGCGGAGAGCTGCGGCCCGGTGGCACGATCGTCGAGCCGACCAGCGGCAACACCGGCGTCGGCCTCGCCATTGTCGCTTCGCAACGCGGCTACTCCTGCATCTTCGTGATGCCCGACAAGATGAGCGCCGAGAAGATCGCGGTGCTGCGGGCGTACGGCGCAGAGGTCGTTGTGTGCCCCACCGCTGTTGCTCCCGAGCACCCCGACTCCTACTACTCGGTCTCGCGCAGGCTGGCCGAGACCACGCCCGGCGGCTGGAGTCCCAACCAGTACGGCAATGTTCACAATCCCCAGGCCCATTACGAGACCACCGGGCCCGAGATCTGGGAGCAGACCGGCGGACGGTTGACCCACTTCGTCGCGGGCATCGGCACCGGCGGCACGATCAGCGGGGTTGCCCGCTATCTCAAGGAACGCAACCCGTCCGTCGTCATCGTGGGTGCCGATCCCGAGGGCTCCGTCTACTCCGGGGGCGACGGCCGGCCCTATCTCGTCGAAGGGGTGGGTGAGGACTTCTGGCCCGCAACCTATGACCCGAGCCTGGTCGACAGGGTCGTGGCGATCAGCGACAAGGACTCGTTCCTGATGACCCGGCGGCTGGCCCGCGAGGAAGGTTTGCTGGTCGGCGGGTCCTGCGGCCTCGCGGTCGCCGCTGCGCTGCGGGTGGCCGCCGAGCTCGGCCCCGACGACGTGATGGTCGTGCTGCTGCCCGACTCCGGCCGGGGCTACCTGTCGAAGATCTTCAACGACGACTGGATGGCCGACTACGGGTTCGTGACGCCGGACAAGAGCCAACCGGTGGTCGCCGATGTGCTGGGCCACAAGGGTTTGCAGATGCCGGAGTTCGTCCACGTCCACCCCGACGAGACGGTGGGTCAGGCCATCGAGATCCTCCGCGAATACAGCGTCTCGCAGATGCCGGTCGTCAAGGAGGAGCCGCCGGTGAAGGCGGCCGAGGTGGTCGGCTCCGTGGTCGAACGGCACCTGCTGGACGAGCTGTTCCACGACCGGGCCCGTCTCGACAGCCGGCTCGGTGACCACATGTCGCCGCGGCTGCCGATGATCGGCGCCGGCGAGGCGGTCGGGGCCGCGATGGCGGCGCTCGAGCTGGCAGACGCGGTCGTGGTCCTCGACGACGGGCTGCCGGTCGGCGTCATCACGCGCCAGGACCTGCTGGGCTTCCTTGCTGCGCGTGGGAGCCAGCATGCCTGACCCGCAAGGGTTCGAGACCAGGGCTATCCACGCCGGGCAGCCGCCGGAGCCGGTCACGGGAGCCGTCGTCACGCCGATCTTCCAGACCTCGACCTTTGCCCAGGCGGCGGTGGGACAGCACAGCGGGTACGAGTACTCCCGCTCCGGCAACCCGACCCGGACTGCACTCGAAGAATGCCTGGCAGCACTGGAGAGTGGCTCGCGGGGACTGGCCTTCGCCTCCGGTCTCGCGGCCGAGGACTGCGTCATCCGTACGGTCTGCAAGCCCGGCGACCACGTCATCATCCCGGACGACGCCTACGGCGGCACCTACCGGCTGTTCGCCGCGGTGGCCGAGCGCTGGGGCGTCGCCTACACGGCGGTCGACCAGACGGACCTCGTCGCCGTGCGCGCAGCCGTTCGCCCGGAGACCCGCGTCCTGTGGTGCGAGACGCCGACCAACCCGCTGCTCAACATCTCGGACATCGCGGCCCTGGCCGGGCTGGCCCACGCCTCCGGTGCCCTGCTCGTCGTCGACAACACCTTCGCGTCCAGCTATCTCCAGCAGCCGCTGACACGCGGGGCCGACGTGGTGGTGCACTCGACGACGAAGTACATGGGCGGGCACTCGGACGTGGTCGGTGGCGCACTGGTCGTCGGCGACGCGGAACTGGCCGAACGCCTTGCCTACCACCAGAACGCGCTCGGGAGCATCGCTGGGCCCTTCGATGCGTGGCTGGTGCTGCGGGGCATCAAGACCCTCGGCGTACGGATGGACCGGCACTGCAGCAACGCCCAGCGGGTCGTCGACCACCTCAGCGGCCACCCCTTGGTGCAGCGGGTCCTCTATCCGGGGCTGCCGGACCACCCGGGGCACGACCTGGCGAGCCGGCAGATGAAGGACTACGGCGGCATGGTGTCGGTGCTGATGGACGACGAGGAGGCAGCGGTGGCGCTGTGCAACCGGGCCAGGCTGTTCACGCTGGGTGAGTCGCTCGGCGGGGTCGAGTCGCTGATCGAGCACCCGGCCCGGATGACTCACGCCAGTGCCGCCGGATCGGCGCTGGCGGTGTCGCCGCGGCTGGTGCGGCTCTCCGTCGGCATCGAGAGCATCGACGACCTGCTGGGTGACCTCGATCAGGCGCTGGGTCGGTAGTCACAGCAGAGATCCGGCGGCTAGCTCATCCGCGCATCGCACTCAGGTGCAGCCCAGCGATCCGGCCGTCCCCGGCAATGACCTGGGTCACCCGGAACCGGCCGGAGACGTCGTGGTCCTGGTACCGGCTGGACTGCTCCTGGACGCCGATGACAATGACTGTGGGTCCCTGTTCGCGTACGGTCTCCGGGATCCAGCTGAACGCCTCGTGGCGGAGGTCGCCACCGTCGTAGCGGGCCAGCCACTGCGCCTTGTCGAGGACGAATCCGGCCGGGCCGACCGCGACGAAGTCGTCGGTCAGCAGCCGCGAGAGTGTTTGGGTGTCAGCGGCTCTCTCGGCGTCGGCCCATTGCTGGGCCAGGTCGGGTACGGACATGGTGGTGCTCCTTTTCAACGGGTGCGCTTGCGTGGGAGAAGTGCGCCGGCGGCGATCAGCCGCAGGAGAGCGGGGAAGCGGCCGATCGGGAGCAAAGCCGACATCGGCTGCCAGACAAGGGAAAGCGTGCTGAGCTCGGCGATCGCGGCGATCGCAAGACCGGAGTACGCGGCGGGTCGAGGCAGCAGTCCGGCCAGCCAGCCCGGCACCGCGATGCCGGCGACGAGCAGGCCGAGAAACACCACGTGCATGACGCCGCCGGTCATGAAGGTCAGGTCCTGCAGGGCTCGGACGAGGTGGCCCTCGGTCCGTACGGGTGCTTGGGCGAGCGTCCATTGCAGCAGTCCGGCCAGCGACAGTGCGCCTGCTGACAGAACGCCACCGGCCAGCGCGATCGTGGCTCCCGGCGCGGTGACGCCGAGCTGGCGGAGCCGCGCGCTGGCCGTCGCCGCGTAGATGGCCAGCGGCACCGACGAGGCGAAGGTCAGGATGCCGCCGGCACGCACGGCGTCCGACTGGGTGAGGAAGTAGTCCCGGATCGTGTCGGCGTGGGCGTAGGGCGAGGGGAACAGCCCGCCAAGTGCTGCGCTGAGGGCCAGGCCGGCCACCAGCAGGCCGACCGACACCGCGGCCAGCACCGTCAGGGAGGGCCCACGCTGCTGAGGGCGGACGTTCGGTCGGACTTCGGTGGTAGCGGTCATGAACCATTCATAGCATGAACGATTCGAGAATGCTAGGGTCGGTTCCCAGCCCGGCCGGCCGCCAAGCCCTGTCGGCAGCAGGCTGGTGAGCCGCCGGCCCCTCCTGGGGGGCTCAGGGCTCAGCGCCCGATTTGTCCATGTCGACCAGTTGGGGCGTTCGCCTCGAGGGTGACGGGGTGCTCGAGCGTCGTCCCAACCCCAACGACCGCAGGCGTACACCCCGGCTATGCCGCGTTGGGCAGCCCCAAGCGTCAGGTGTGCCGGGTCTTGACGGCTGCACTGTTCTTGGAGATCACGAGCGAGGACTCGTCGATGGCGACGAACGCGCTGGCCGGGATTGCCTTGAGCTGGTCGAGAACCGCCCCGGGCCAGCGGTTGTCGGCCGTTCCCTGGAAGTACCACGGAGAGCCGTTGTCGGCCAGGATCAGGCCGTAGTGCTGCATCGCCCGGATCACCACCCTGGTCGCCGGCGCCAGTCCGGCCGGGTTGTAGTGCGTCGAGAGCCGGAACCGGGCGCCCATCGGCGGGTAGCTGTGGTTGCTCACGCTGCCTGCCTGGTGCCGCGCGGGCCAGAGGTAGGTCTTGTCGGTCACGATGGTAGTGAAGCGGATCGCGTGGGTGACCTTGCCGGCCTTGACCTCGTCGTACGACAGCAGGCCCGGCATGATCGGCAGTCCAGCAGCGTCGGCGGACGTCCACCCGGCCGGCCGCAGCTTGTCCGACGTCAGCGACCAGATCGCGCCAGAGCCGGCGGTCCAGCCGGCCGGCGTCTTCTGCGTGTCCCACGTCTCGTAGAGCTTGCAGGTCGAGGCGTCGACCACGATCGCGTGCAGGTCGCCGCCGGAGTTGAGCCCGCCCTCGACCTTGGTGTCCTTGCCGAGCGGGTACGGGCCCTTGTCGCTCTCGGCGGCGTAGTCGAAGCGCACCTTCACCTTGGCGTGACCGGCCTTGACGACGGTGACCGGGATCCCGTACGGGACCGGCTGCGCGCCGTAGGAGGGGCCGAAGTCGGGGTGCAGCCGCCGGCCGGGGCCGCCCATGTTCGCGATCCACGCTTTGGAGTGCTTGTTCACCGGCAGGGTGGAGATGTCGGCGTTCCACACGTTGTCGGCGGGGAACCGCGGACAGGTGGTGCCCGGCACGGTGCTGACTCTGGTCGCAGTCGGAGTCGCAATCGCCGCCGAGGCCGCCCCGCTGCCGGTCAGCGCGACGACTGCCGCCGCGGCGCACAGCAACGAGGCGAGGGGGAGGCTGTGGCGTGACACAGGCCGTGACATAGGCATGGGGGAGTCGTCGGCAATCTGTGCGGCCGCCTGATGCGGCCGTCCGGGCATAGGGTCGACGCTATGTTGCCTCGCGACCTTGGTCTTGTCCGCATCCCCAGCGCTCCCACGCTCTCGCCCGACGGCCGGTGGGCCGTCGTCGCCGTGAGCCGCCCGGACCTCGATGCGGACGGTTACCGGTCCCAGCTGTGGCGGATAGACCTCGAGGGCGACCAACCGCCCCGCCGGCTGACCTTCGGCGACAGGGACAGCGAGCCGGCCTGGTCACCGGACGGTGCCTCGATCGCGTTCCTGCGCGGCACCGACGACACCCCGTCGCAGCTGCACGTGATGCCGGCTGACGGGGGTGAGCCGCGCGCACTGCCAGAGCATCAGCTCGGCGCCGACCGGCCGGTCTGGTCACCGGACTCGACCCGGATCGCCTACGCGGCAAAGGTTCCCGAGCCTGGTCGGTACGAGCAGGGCAAGGATGCGAAGCCCGCAGGCCGCGAGGCGCCTCGCCGGATCACCACCCTGCGCTACCGCTTTGACGGGGTCGGCTTCCTCCGCGACAGGCCGGCCCACGTGTTCGTCCTGGACCCGTACGCCGAGGGGGCCGAGCCGTTGCAAGTCACCACCACGGACCTCGGCCACCGCACCCCGGCATGGACCTCCGACGGCGAGACCTTGCTGCTCACGCCGTCGCAGGAGGACCGCCAGGACACCCTCGCGAGCGAGGTCTACGTCATCCCCGCCGCCGGCGGTGCGGCCCGGGCGCTGACGGACCTGCAGCTCGTCGCGAGCGAGGCGGTGGGCGGCCTTGACGGCACGATCTACGTCCAGGGCACCGACGAGCTCGACGACACCGGCCGCACGCCGGGCCTGTTCGCCCTGCAGCCGGACGGTACGGCTCCGCGACGGGTCACCGACAAGGAGGGCTGTGAGCTCACCGACACCGGCTCGGGGCCGGGTCTCGCGGCAACCGCGGCCGGCATCCTCGCGGTGTCCGCCAGACGTGGATCGGTCCAGCTCGTCAGGGTCCCGTACGACGGTCGTGAGCCTCAGGTGCTGTCTCCGGCGGGTCGGCAGGTCAAGGGGTACGCAGCGCGCGGCGAGGTGATCGCCGCGACCATCGCAACGCCGTCGTCGCTTGGCGAGGTCTTCGTGCTCCGCGACGGCGAATGGGTGCAGCGCAGCGACTTCGGGCGGCTGATGTCCGACGGAACGACCCTGCTGCCGATGCAGGAGCTGACCACCGCCGCTCCTGACGGCTACCCGGTTCACGGCTGGCTGGTCCGCCCGGAGGGTGAGGGCCCGCACCCGGTGCTGCTGCTCATCCACGGCGGCCCGTTCACCCAGTACGGCTACACGCTGTTCGACGAGGCCCAGGTCTACGCGTCGGCCGGATATGCCGTGGTGATGGGCAACCCACGCGGGTCGGCCGGCTACGGCGAGGCGCATGGCCGGGCGATCGTCGGCGACATGGGCGACCGTGACCGCGCGGACCTGTTGGCGCTGCTGGACCAGGCGCTCGACCAGCCCGGGCTCGACGCCGCACGGGTCGGCGTGATGGGCGGCTCGTACGGCGGCTACATGTCGGCGTGGCTCGCGGCCCACGAGGGATCCTCGCGGTTCAAGGCGGCGATCGTCGAGCGGGCGCTGACGGCCTGGGACAGCTTCGAGGGCTCGAGTGACATCGGCTGGATCTTCGGTGACCACTACATCGGCACCGACCCCGGCAAGCTGCGCGACCAGTCCCCGCTGACCCACGCTGACAAGATCGACCTGCCGGTGCTGATCATCCACTCCGAGAACGACTGGCGCTGCCCGGTCGAGCAGGCACAGCGGCTGTTCGTGCGGCTCCGCCGCAACGGGGTCGAGGCCGAGCTGCTGCTGTTCCCCGGTGAGGGCCACGAGCTGTCCCGGTCGGGGCTGCCGAGCCATCGGGTCGCCCGCTTCGCGGCCGTCCTCGACTGGTGGGCCCGGCACCTCTGACCCACCGGGTACCCCCTCCAGCGACTCTGCGTTGCCCGCGATCTACGGGCAACGC
>JAWWOO010000078.1:0-8866 GCA_033851545.1 Frankiales bacterium
ACGGTCTTGCCGTGGAAGCCGTTGGCCCGGTCGAGCAGCACCTCGCGGATCAGCTCGTCGACATCCTCGCGCAGCAGCTGCTGGCGAAGCCGCATCCGGTTGCCGCGCTCGAACGGGGTGAACCGCAGCTGCGGCCTGAACAGCCGGTCCGTGCCGCTGAAGTGCTCCCACACCGGCGCGGACAACGCGTATTCGCCGCGACGGGCGAAGACGTTCAGGACGTCGCCGAGAGCGTCCCGTACGACGGCCACGTCCCAGATGGTCGTGTCGCTGTCCCTGCGCAGGCCGAACAAGCCGCACAGATCGGTGCCGCCCACGCGGAGGCTGAGGATGTGGTCGCGGTGCCGGTCGAAAAGGTTGCGCAGCCCAGACAGGTGCGCGGTCCTGGTCTCCTGCCAGGCCAGGTCCTCGTGCTCGAGCACCGGCACCGCATAGATGCGGCGGCCGGTCTGCTCCGACACGTCGACGATGGCCTGCAGGAACAGCTTGCCGGCCTGGTCAGGGCTCATCTTGGGCAGGATGAAGCCAGTCAGCGCAGCGGCTGCTTTGCCTGCCCCGTCGACGATGTCGAGGATCTGCTGGTGGTTGCGGACCCGTACGAACAGCAGTGGCCAGTCCTGCTCACCACTCTCGTGGACCACCTGCAGCTGGTCGACGACGTTGCCCAGCGCCGATCCCACGTCGGCGTGGGCGATGCCGTCCTCGAGGTCCCAGACCTGGCTGGTGGCACCGATCTGCGCCGCCCGCCGCGCGTCCTCGGCCAGCGCCGGCCGGGTGCCGGGGCTGTAGAGGGTGGCGCCCAGGGAGATGCTGAGCACAGCCGCCGGACTGTCCCGGCCGAAGGCAACCGGCGGGACGGCGAACAGCTCCGCCGTCTCCTGTGTGGTCAGGAAGTCAAAGTGCCGCACCGTCCACCTCCCCTGGCTGCGTAGCTCAACCGGCCGGGCTGGTGGTCACTTGCGGCCGGCTTGCCAGTTCATGCCCCACCCGTACGCGGCGTCGAGCTCGCGCTGGCCGCCGTTGATGTAGTTGACCTCGCGCCGGATGCCGAGGCCGCCGTTGTCGTTGGTGAGCAAGGCCACCGCGCACATCCGCGTACCCGAGTGCTCGTCGAGACGGACCTCGATCGGGTCGGCACCCTGCGGGTAGATGGTGACCACGCCGTCGGCCTTGTCCCAGGCCGGGACGCCTTCGTAGATGAACGCGAACACGATGACCCGCTTGATCTCGCCCAGGTGGTCGAGGTTGATGAACAGGTTCTCGCCCCCGGTGGAGGTGCCAGAGCGGTCGTCGCCGTCGAGGTGGATGTACGGGGCCGATGTGAGGCTGCCGAAGCTGTTGCCGAGCGCCTGGACGACGCCCTTGCGCCCGTCCGTCAGCTCGTACAGGCAGCCTAGGTCGAGGTCGATCGCGGTGGACTTGTGGAACATCCCGCCGCCCTTGCCCTGGTTCCAGTTGAGGTTGACCCGCATCTGGCCGCTCGCCCCGGCGGTCTTGGTGAGGCTGATACCGGGGTTGGCCTTGGTGAGAGTGACCTTGCTGAGGTTGACGCCGCCGGTGCTGCTCATCGCGCATCTTCTTTCTGGTCGCGTTCGCGCCCGCGGAAGCGGGCTCAGCTGACGATCGCGACGCTACCGTAGAGAACGGGGTCCCCCGGTACGGTGAGCCCCGCTCGACGGAGCGCTGTCTCACCAGGGAGAATCAGGCTATGTCCGAACTTGATCTCGGCTCGACCCCCACCGCGCCTGCTACAGCTGCCGCGCCGGCGACCTCCACCGCCCTGGTGCTCGCCCCGCCGGCACCGGTCGTGGTGATCGAGAAGGAGCAGGCGGCAGGCGCCGTACCGATCGATCTTGCCAAGAAGACGGAGCTGCAGGCCAGGGCAACCGCCTTCGTCGGCGAGCTCGCCGCCATCGACACCAAGTCGCCGGCCTTCAACGAGAAGATCAACTCGATCACCTCCATGGGCGACCAGGACATGAGGGCCTCCGCCGCCGTCTCCAACCGCATGCTCGACCGTCCGGCCGCCGCGATGGGCAAGGGCAAGGGCGGGGATGCCCAGACCCGGGTCGCCGGCACCCTGACCGAGCTCCGGGCCACGGTCACCGATCTCGACCCCAACCGGGCCGACCTCACCGGCATCAAGAAGGTCCTCAAGTGGCTGCCGGGCGGGGACAAGATCGAGAACTACTTCGCCAAGTATCAGTCAGCCCAGTCCCAGCTCAACGCCATCATCAAGGCGCTGGACTCCGGTCAGGACGAGCTCCGCAAGGACAACGCGGCGATCGAGACCGAGAAGGCCAACATGTGGACGATCATGGGCAAGCTCAGTGAGTACAACGAGCTCGCCGGCGCCCTCGACGCTGCTGTCGAGCAGAAGATCGCCGAGTTCCAGGCGGCCGGCAAGACCGAGGACGCCAACACGCTGAAGTCCGACGCGCTGTTCCCCATCCGCCAGCGGCGTCAGGACCTGATGACGCAGATGGCCGTCAACGTCCAGGGCTACCTGGCGCTGGACCTCGTGCGGAAGAACAACCTCGAGCTGATCAAGGGCGTCGACCGGGCGCAGACCACCACCATCGCCGCACTGCGCACGGCGGTCATCGTGTCCCAGGCGCTGTCCCGCCAGAAGCTGGTCCTGGACCAGATCAACGCGCTCAACACGACGACGTCCAACCTCATCGAGTCGACCTCGCAGCAGCTGCGGGTCCAGGGCGCCGAGATCAACCAGCAAGCCGCGTCCTCGACCATCGACATCGCCAAGCTGCAGGCGGCGTTCGACAACGTGTTCCAGACGATGGATGCGCTCGACACATTCCGGGCCCAGGCCGTCGACTCGATGGCCCAGACCGTCACAGCGCTCGAGGGACAGATCGAGCGGGCCAAGCCCTACCTCGAGCGCACCCGGCAGGGCGAGCTCAGCGGCAGCTGACGTCCTGCGTCTGTCTCTATGTGCAAAGGAAGGGGAGCACGACACGGTGGCCTGGCTCCGCAGGAATGACGCGAGAGATACGCAGCCGGCTCCGGTCGACCCCAAACCCGTAACGGACGCGGGTGACAGCCCGGAGGCGCTGCGGCGCACCCTGTCCCAGGCGGTCACGTTCATCAACCGGTCCGCCGGGCAGCTGCCCGGCAAGGCCGTCGTCGACGCCCGCCGGCTCACCGACACCCTCGGCGAGATCATCGACACCTCCGACGTGCGCCCGCTGGACATCTATGCCGTGATCTCGGTACGCGCGACGCTGCAGGACTACCTGCCGACGACGTTGCGCGGCTATCTCGCCGTTGCCGAGGAGCTGCGCCAGACCGTACGGGCCTCCGGCCGTACTCCGGCCCAGTCGTTGCTGGAGCAGATCGGGTCGCTGCAGACCTCGGCGTCGCAGGTGCTCGTGGCGGCGCGCAACCAGGACGTGGACGCGCTGATGACCCAGGGTTCGTTCCTGAAGACGAAGTTCTCCGGCTCCGACCTGGATCTGTGATGGCGGACATGCGGCGCGGTGCCAACGTCGCCCTGACTCGGGAGATCCGCGGCCTCAGCGGGGTCGTCCTCGGCGTGCGGCTCAACGCCGGAGCCGAGCAGATCCTGGCCGACAACCTCGTCGTCGCGACCCTGCTCTGCAATGCCGACAGCAAGGTGCTCTCCGACGAACACTTCGTGTTCTTCAACCAGCTGACCTCGCCCGACCTGTCGGTGAGCCAGCTCGACACCGCGCTCGGTGAGGACAGCGAACAGATCGAGGTCGACCTGGGTTCGGTGCCGCCCGAGGTCTCGCGGATCGCGGTGATCGCGTACATCAACCAGGCGATCGCGGCCAAGCGCACCCTCGGCCAGCTGCGCGACGCCACGATCCGGGTTCTCAACCTGCAGGGAAACGCCGAGCTTGTACGGTCGGAGAACCTCGCGCCGGCGTTGTCCTCGGAGACGGCGCTGGTGCTCGGCGAGCTCTACCGCAACGGCCCCGACTGGAAGTTCAAGGTCATCGGTGAGGGCTATGCGCAGGGCATCGCCGGCATCGCGCGGGACTACGGCGTCGCGCTGTGAAGACGCCGGACACTGCCCCGCCGCGGCCTGACCTGACCTGGCTGCGACACCGGTCGCGCCGGTCGGTGGCGGCGTCCGCTGACGCCTCCCATGCTGTCGCCGACTTCCTCACAGGCAACGCCGCGCACCCGCGACACCACACCGACGCCGCAGCGTCGTCCGCGCTGGACCTGTCGGCCCCGACTGCCTCTCCCTCTCCCTCTCCCTCGCCCTCGCGGGATCCTTCGGCGCCGGCCCCGGCGCCCGCCGGGACCTCGTCGCTCGACCTCTCGACCCCGACCTCAGCCCCTGCTCCGCCGGCTCGGTCCTCGTCCTCTTCACTGGACCTCGGCCAGGCATCTGTCGCGCCCACCACCCCCTCGCGCAGCTCTGGGTCGTCGTCGCTGGACCTGTCGTCATCGCCGCTACCGTCGCTGGCAAATGCCCCGTTCAAGCCGACGCCGGTGCCGCTGCGCGCTTACTCCCCGCCCCGGGTCAAGGCCGGGAGCGCCACCGTACTCACGGCCAAGGCGCCTACGGTGACGCTGACCCGGGTCCAGAGCGGTGTCGGCTCGCTGCTGATCGAGGCTGCCTGTTCACCAGCGGTCGGCGACCTGCGGCTGGGTGCCGCCTACGAGCTGGGGTCGGGGCCGACGTCGGTGGTGCAGCGCGAGTCAGGGGTGACGACGGCTCCCCCAGCATCGCGGCGACCCGTCATCATCGGCCAACGGTCACAGTTCGAGCGGCTCACCATCGACCTGGTCCAGGTGCGCGACCTCGAGCGACTGGTGATCTACGCCTACTCCGCCAGCGGCGGACCGCTCAACTGGGGCGGCACGCTGGTGCTCACGACCTTCGGTCAGGCCCGCGTCGAGATGCCGCTGGACCGGCCGCCCTCCGCCGGGGTCGTGGTCCTGATGTCGCTGTACGTCGTCGACGGCGAGGTCGTCATCCGCGCCGAGAACGAGGAGTTCGCCGGCACCGTACGGGACGCGGTTCTCGCCTATGGCTACGACAAGATCACCTGGCTGGACACCAGAACCCCGCTGGTCTGATGCAACTCGGGGTCAGAACGGTGGGGGGTCGTCTTCTGGTCGGTAGTCGTAGGGGGTGCTGGGGTAGGTTGCGCCGTTGGGGCTGGTCCAGGTCAGTTCACCGTTGGCGTCGCCGCTGACGTGCCAGCCGTTGTGGGTCTTGGCGATGTGCCCGAGCTTGGCTAGGGATTGAATGTTCTGCGAACAAGTTCGGCCGCCGCCGCCGTCTTTGCGGTGGGCTTTGACGTGGTCGCCTTCGGCGAGGCGGGCGGAACGGGAGGAGCCAGGGAACCGGCAGCGGACGTCGCGGGCTATCCGGAACACGGTGATGGCGGCGCCGGGTTCGTAGAGTTCATCACCGAGGTCGAGCAGGTAGCCGGTGACCGGTTCGTAGACCAACCGTTGCCAGGACGCGTCGTGGGCGAGCTCTCGAGCGATCTCGGCTGGGATCGGGCCGTAGCCGGCGAGCTCACCGGGGTGCTCCCGCAGGTGCAGCAACGTGGGCAGGTCGATGGTCACCTGGACCAGCACCTTCGGCTTGGCCGGGCGCCCCGGGTCCGCCTCGTCGGCGCCAAGGAGCAACATCGCCAGAGCGTCGGCCATCCGCTGGTCCTTGGACCGACGAACCGGCAGCTCCAACGGCCCGCCGTCGTCGCCCTCTGCGCCCTCAGCGCCGTTGGTGCCGTCGGTGCCAGCGGCGTTGCGCTTGGCACGGGCGCGGTTGAGCTTGGTCACCTCGTCCCGGGCGGCCCGGTCGGCCCGGGCGAGCTCCTTCGCCTTCGTCTCGAGCAGCTCCCGGATCGCGATCGTCTGCTCCGGCGGCAAGTAGGCGTGCAGGCCGAGCAGCCCGACCTCCGCGCCCTCGGTGTCGACCACCACCCGCCGGGCGGCGAGACCGGCCAGGTGCGCGGCGACCGCCTCCGGGCCTTGGGCGACCAGGACCAGCCGGCGCAGCCTGCGGACCAGGGTCGGCACCCGCACCTCCGCCGCAGTGCCCAGAACCTTCGCCTCGATCTCCCGAGCGGTGACCGGGTCCAGGTTGCGCAGCTCCTCCGCGATCCGCCTCGCCCGGTACTCACTGAGCTCACCAGCGGCGAGCCGGTCCCGAGTGGCGCGCAGGGTGCCGGCAAGCAGCCTCGCCTGGGCCACCTTGTCCCGGGTGAAGTCGATCCCGTAGTCCACGGTCAACGCCAGCTCGAGCAGGTCCGAGCTCTCCGCCCGCAGGTCCGCCTCCGACGGGCCGTCCGGACCCAACGGTCCCGGCGCCGTCGGCCCGACGAAGCCGATCCAGGACCCCTGCTGCCGGGCGGTCACCCAGCGGGCCTGGCGTTCCCACGCCCCGGCCACCGCCAGCGCCTGTCCCCGGGTCAACGGGCGACCGTCCAGCGCGGTCAGCCAGCCGATCGGCTCCGAACCGGGCGGGCAGGCCGCCACCTGCGCCAGCGTCTCCGCCACCGACCACTGCGTGGGTGACCACGGATCCACCGACCATTGGGTGACCGAGGACTGCGGGTCGGTCAGCTCCGCCACCGACCACTCGGCCACCGGGAACCCCTCGACGTCCGTGTCGCCATCGCCGAGCAGGTCGTCCTCGGTGAGCAGACCCAGCTCGGCCAGGGCAACCGACAGCGCCGCGCTGTCGTCGAGCCACTGCCGCTCTGGGTCTGTCTCCATGCCTCCACTCTATTCGAACACCAGTTCGAACGCAAGATGTCGAGGGTCACAGTTCTCGAGCAGATCGCCTGCACAGCAAGGAAAGTACGTGTCCCGCGCGGATCCGGGCGGCGGTCGACACGGCGCAAGGACCGCGGCCGGCCCCGAGCCGTGACTCGTCGGCGACAGTGGCCAGCGTGCGGTGGCAGTTGGCCCTGACAGCTGTCTTTGCCTGCCCAGCAAGGAAAGTCACCTTGGTTGGCGCTGACGGGGACGGTGGCCGGCGCACCGGTCCGCGGCCAGCCCAGCACCCTGACCAGCCCAACACCATGACCAGCCGCGGGACGAGGCCACCGAGCGGGTCACGGTTCGCCCGTCGGGCCGTCTTTGCCTGTGCAGCAAGCACAGTAGGCGGGCGGGGCCGCCGAGGTTGACTGACGGTCAGCCGCACTCGTAGGCGTCCAGATCCGCGCCAGTCATGGAGAAGGTCGGAGGAGGCAGCCCCACAGCCGATGCTGGCCGGCCAGCCTCCGGGGCGGGCGTCGTCGTCCGATCGCCGGTCCGCGGCTGGGTCACAGTCCCCAGAACGGGCCCGCGAGTCCGACGCTGCGCAGGTAGTCGGCGGCGGTCGCGGGGTCGTGCCGCCGGTAGCCGTACTCGAACCTCCCGTCGTACCAATGGGCCGCCAGCCGCCACAGCGTGGCCAGGTCCATGACATAGCCGCGCGGGTGGCCGGTCCGCGTCAACCAGTCGTCAACGCAGCCGGTGGAGCAGAAGATGCGCTGGTTGCTGCAGGTGTGGACGACGTCGTCCCAGATGTGGGCAGCAGGCACGAGGAAGTGCGCCACCTGGTCGCCCTCGGGAGGGGCTGCGGCGTCGACGTTCCAGGCGTGCGGGCTGCCGCAGGCGGGACAGGTGGTGGCCACGAGAACTCGCGACGATCCTGGGACAACGTCGCCGAGCAGCTGGGGCAGCGCGAAGGAGTCCCAGGCGCAACCGCCCCACCACAAGGTGTGGTCGCCCATGACGGAGAAGCCCATGGGGACAGCCGTGAACGGGTGCGCCATGACGATCGCCCCTACGGGGTCGAGCACGACGTGCCGCTCCTCTGCCAGCCGGCGCAGGCCTGCGTCGACCTCGGAGGACGTCACGTCGAGCGCATCCGCCAGCTCGACCGCCGAGGGGGCCCGCCCCGTCCATGCGAAGGTGCGGTAGACCTGCAGCCGCAGCAGCTCGTCGTCCATCTCCGCATCATGCCTGGCGGCGGGTGGGACGTTGAAGTTCCGTACGGCGATGGTCGAAGAAGACCGAGTGACATTGAGCGATGCCGCCCCGGTCGGGGCCTGCCCCTGTTGTGGCAACCCACTGGACGAACGGGACAGACACATGCGATTCGGCTGGCCGGACGCGGTGTTTGCGCTGCCAGCTCGCGAACAGACAGCGGGATCGTGGCTGAACGAGGAGGACCCTCGCAGCGCGGCCATGATGGAGGTTCCGGGCGCCGGCTCGTTCGTACGGGCGCTGTTGCCGGTCCGTCTGACAGAAGGCTTCAGCGTCACCTTCGGAGTCTGGCTGAGGGTGAGCGAGGACGACCTCAGGGCCACGTTTGACCTGTTCTGGTCCCCGGAGTACTCGAGGTTCCACCTGAACGGCCACCTCGCCAACGCGATCAAGCCGTGGGACGTACTTGGAGCCCCGGTGCAGGCCAAGGTCCACGACCCGGACGCGCTCCCGGAGTGCACGGGAAGCGACCACCACGCGCTGCATCAGATGATGACGCAGGAGTGGCCGCACGCCGGGGTCCTCGCGGCCCACTTCGGCTGACTCCGGACCGGCGACGCGACGCTTAGGCTGAGGGTCATGGCCGCTGAGACTCCCGCCACGCGCGTAGAAGACGTGCACGAGTTGGCACTGGCCATGCCGCATGTCACGGTCGTCCATGACCCCGCGGCCAGACGCGATTGACGCGGTGACCGGCGAACGCCTTCGGGACGTCATCGTGTTCTGGGTCGGGTCCGAGTCCGACAAGCTAGCGCTCGTTCAGGACCCAGCGTCGCCGTTCTTCACCACGGCCCACTTCGACGGTCACCCCTCAGTCCTGCTGCAGGCCGCCCGCATCGGCGAGCTCACCCGCCAGGGGCTGACCGAACTGGTAGAG
>JAWWOO010000060.1:0-74718 GCA_033851545.1 Frankiales bacterium
GGGTCGCGCTGCCAGTCCTTGGCGACCTTGACGTGCAGGTCGAGGTAGACCTTGGTGCCGAGCAGCGCCTCGATGTGCTTGCGCGAGTTGGTGCCGACAGAGCGCAGCCGGGTGCCCTGAGGGCCGATCACGATGCCCTTCTGCGAGTCGCGTTCGACATAGAGGACAGCGTGGATGTCGACCATGTCGTCGCGGCCCTCGTGCGGCAGCATCTCCTCGACGGTGACCGCGATCGAGTGCGGCAGCTCGTCGCGCACTCCTTCGAGCGCCGCCTCGCGGATCAGCTCGGCGACCATCACCAGCTCCGGCTCGTCGGTGAGCTCGCCGTCGAGGTAGAGCGGGTGGCTCAGCGGCAGGTGGCTGACCAGCACATCGGCCACCGTCGAGGCCTGGAAGCCGGTGAAGGCCGACACCGGCACGACGTCGGCGAAGTCCATCAGTCGCGAGATCGCCATCAGCTGGCCGGCGACCGACTCCTTGCCGACCTTGTCGACCTTGGTGACCAGGGCGACGATCGGCGTCTTGAGCTCCTTGAGCTGGCTGGCGATGAACTTGTCGCCCGGCCCGATCTTCTCGTCCGCGGGCACGCAGAAGCCGACCACGTCGACCTCGGCCAGCGTGGTGCGGACGACGTCGTTGAGCCGCTCGCCCAGCAGGGTCCGCGGCTTGTGCAGGCCGGGAGTGTCGACCAGGATCAGCTGGGCGTCCTCGCGGTGCACGATGCCCCGTACGGCGTGGCGGGTGGTCTGCGGCCGGTTGGAGGTGATCGCCACCTTCTGCCCGACCAGGGCATTGGTCAGCGTGGACTTTCCGGCGTTGGGTCTGCCGACGAAACAGGCGAACCCGGCCCGGAAGGGAACCTCCGTCAAATCTGTCACTTCGCCTCTGCCTGCGAGCCGACGTGCACGGTCTGCTGCAGCACCCCGTCCGGCCCGGCCAGCAGCACCGGGGTGAACACACCGAACTCGGCGATGACCGCCACGTCGTCCGTGCCCAGCTCGCGACCGTCGGAGACCACGGCCACAGCCTCGAACCTGCGGGCCCCGGAGGAAACCGCTGCGGCCAGCGCAGCGCGTACGGCGGAGGTGGTCAGCCGGCGGTCGGCGTTCTCGACGGTGCCGGCGGCGTAGGTGCGGCCGTCCGTGTCGCGGACCGCCGCGCCCTCGGTGACGCCGGTGTAGGGGGCATAGGCCCGTTGCCGCGCGACCCGGGCGAGAGTGAGGATCTTGGCGTCCTCGGGGTCGAGCGGCTGGTCAGGACCTGGCATCTGCTGGCTCCGGATTCTCGGTGCTGTCGGCGTCGTTGGGTTCGGGCAGGACCCGGCGCACCACGACCGTACCGATCTGGTTGCGCCGGCCGGCCGCCCGCTCGGCGGTGAGGACCAACCCGTCGATCCTGGCCTCAGCTCCGGGGATCGGCACCCGGCCCAGGGCACTGGCCAGCAGACCGCCGACCGTGTCGATGTCCTCGATCTCGATGTCGGTGCCGAACAGCTCGTTGAGCTCGTCGATCGGCAACCTCGCACTGACCCGGATGGTGTGCTCGTCGAGGGTCTCGACCCTCGGCAGCTCGCGGTCGTACTCGTCGGTGATCTCGCCGACGATCTCCTCGAGGATGTCCTCGATGGTGACCAGGCCGGCGGTGCCGCCGTACTCGTCGACGACCACCGCGACGTGGATGTGCCGGGCCTGCATCTCGCGGAGCAGCTCGTCGACGGGCTTGGAGTCAGGGACGAACGTCGGGGTGCGCATGACCTGCTCGACCCGCATGGTGTTCTCGCTGTCGCGGACCTCGTGGGTGCGCCGGACCAGGTCCTTGAGATAGATGATGCCGACGATGTCGTCCTCGTTCTCCCCGAGCACCGGGATGCGGGAGTAGCCGCTGCGCAAGCACAGCGACAGCGCCTGGCGCAGCGTCTTGTCGCGGCCTATCGAGACGATGTCCGGCCGCGGCACCATGACCGAGCGGACGATGGTGTCGCCGAGCTCGAACACGCCGTGGATCATCGCGCGCTCGCCGGACTCGATGAGGTGCCGCTCCTCGGCCAGGTCGACCAGGTCGCGCAGCTCCTCCTCGGTGTTGAACGGGCCCTCCCGGAAGCCCCGCCCCGGGGTGAGGGCGTTGCCCAGCAGGATCAGCAGCCGGGGCACCGGCCCGAGCAGCCGGTTGAGCGCCACGGCCAGGCCGGCAGTGGCCAGCGAGACCGAGTCGGCGTGCTGGAGGCCGACGGTGCGGGGGGCGACACCGATCAGCACGTACGCGGCGACGGTCATCGCCGCGACCGTGACCAGGACCGCCTCCCAGTCCGAGGAGAACCAGTGCGTGCACAGGATTGCGGCGAACACCGTGGCGGTGAGCTCCATGATGGTGCGGACGAGCAGCAGCAGGTTGAGGTAGCGGGTGAGGTCGGCGGTCACCTGCTGCAGGTGCCGCCAGCCGCGCCGGCCGTCCTTGCGCGACTCGTCGACCTGTACGCGGGAGACCCGGGTCAGGGCAGCCTCTGATGCAGCCACCACACCGGCGAGCAGGACAAGGACGATCGACGCGACCAGCAGGGCAAGGTCGCTGAGGTTCACGGCGATTCGCTCCCCGAACCGGACGACGGCCCGCTCTGCACCGTCCAGGCCGCGAGCAGCTCGCCCTGCAGCCCGAACATCTCCTGCGCCTCTTCGGGCTCAGCATGGTCGTAGCCCAGCAGGTGCAGAACGCCGTGCGTCGCCAGCATGTGCAGCTCGGCCTGCGCCGAGTGACCGGCCTCGACGGCCTGCTTCGCGGCCACGTCAGGGCAGAGCACCACGTCGCCGAGCAGGGCCGGACCGGCTTCCTGCTCGTCGTCCTGCGGCCCGCGGGAGACGTCGATCTCGTCCATCGGGAAGGCCAGGACGTCGGTGGGACCCGGCTCGTTCATCCACTTGACGTGCAGTGCCTCCATGGCGGGCACATCGACCAGCAGGACCGACAGCTCGGCCAGCGGGCTGACCCCCATGCGCCCCAGGACGAACGTCGCCAGCCGGGACAGCGCCGCCTCGTCGACCTCGACGCCGGACTCGTTGGCCACCTCGATGGACACGCCTACTCCTCGGGGCTCGTACGCGCGACGGGCCGGGGACCGCGTGCCAGAGACGCAGCAGGCTGGTCCTTCAGCTCGTCGTAGCGACCGTAGGCGTCGACGATCTCGGCGACCAGGCGGTGGCGTACGACGTCCTCGCTGGACAGGATCGAGAAGTGCACGTCGTCGATGCCGTCCAGGATGTCGCGGACGACCCGCAGGCCCGAGGTGGTGCCGTGCGGGAGGTCGGTCTGGGTGACGTCACCGGTCACCACAATCTTGGAGCCGAAGCCGAGCCGGGTCAGGAACATCTTCATCTGCTCGGCGGAGGTGTTCTGCGCCTCGTCGAGGATGATGAATGCGTCGTTGAGCGTGCGGCCGCGCATGTAGGCCAGCGGCGCCACCTCGATCGTGCCGGCCGCCATCAGCCGCGGGATCGACTCGGGGTCGATCATGTCGTGCAGGGCGTCGTAGAGCGGCCGCAGATAGGGGTCGATCTTGTCGTAGAGCGTGCCGGGCAGGAAGCCGAGCCGCTCGCCGGCCTCGACCGCGGGCCTGGTCAGGATGATCCGGTTGACCCGCTTGGCCTGCAGCGCCTGGACCGCCTTGGCCATGGCCAGGTAGGTCTTGCCGGTGCCGGCCGGGCCGATGCCGAAGATCACCGTGTTGGCGTCGATCGCGTCGACGTAGCGCTTCTGGTTGAGCGTCTTCGGCCGGATCGTCTTGCCACGGCTGGAGACGATGTTGAGGGTCAGCACCTCGGCCGGCCGCTCGACGGTCCCCCGCCGGACCATCGCCAGGGTGCGCTCGACGGCATCCGGCGTGAGCGGCTCCCCCTGGTCGAGCAGGCCGATCAGCTCGTCGAAGACCCGGGTCACCAGGGCGGCCTCGGCCGCGGTGCCGGTGATGGTGATCTCGTTGCCGCGGACGTGGATGTCGGTGGCGAACGAGCGTTCGATAACGGCCAGCAACTCGTCCCGGGAGCCGAGCAGGCTCACCATGGAGTGCGATCCAGGGATCACGATCTTGGTCTGGACCTGCGGCGGCGGTGATGATGTCGGGGATGTGGGCATAGGGTCACGGCCTTGCGGCCGGTCAGCCTGCCTTCTGCTCGGGTGCGGGGACCCCGCAAGTCTACCCGGGCGGCCAGCGCAGGTCGCGTCCGCCGAGCAGGTGCGCGTGAGCGTGGAACACGGTCTGCCCCGCGTCGCGCCCGGTGTTGATCACCACGCGGTAGCCACGCTCGGTCAGCCCTTCCAGGGCGGCGACCGCATCGGCCGTCAGCATCAGGTCGGCGAAGGCCACGGGGTCGGCGCCGGCCAGAGCCGTGGCGTCGGCGTAGTGCGCCTTCGGGATCAGCAGGACGTGGGTCGGTGCAGCCGGGCTGATGTCGCGGAAGGCCAGGCTGTACGCCGTCTCGGTCACCACCGTGGACGGCACCTCGCGGGCCACGATCCGGCAGAAGAGGCAGTCCGGTACGGGTTCGGTCACTCTTCCTCCCCATACGGTGGCGGTGGCGGGGGCGGCGGCGGCGGCCCGGGCGTCTGACTCCCCCAGTCGTGGTCCGCGTCGGCCCGCGGGGCGGAGTAGAACCGCCCCCCGGCCGGCGGGCCCGGCGGGACGGGCGGGACCTCGGCACCGGCCAGGACCGGCAGCTTGCGGTCCCGCGTGAGGTAGAGCCCGGTCAGGCCGGCCACCAGCGCCAGCCCGGCCAGGACGGCGACGATCTCGAGATAGGTCGACAGACCGGTCCCGGTGCCGCCGGAGCCGGTGGACGGAGCGATCGAGACCCGGCCACTGGGCACGGCGGTCACGGCTCCGGACGGGATGGCGGTGGCGGACGGGGCGGCGTCAGTCGTGACCGACCCGGAGGGCACGGGCACGCGAGACAGCGTGGTGGTTCCGGCCGGGGTCGTGGAACCGCCGCCGTTGCTCGTCGTCGAGCCGGCAGTCGTCTGCGTGACACGGTGCGTCGTCGTAGGGGCTGCCGTGTGCGTGGTCGTCGGCGTCTTGGTCGGCGTCTTCGTCGGGGTCTTCGTCGGCGTCTTGGTCGGCGTCTTCGAGCCGGTGGGCGTCGCCGAGGTCTTGGTCGGCGTCGGTGTCGCCGACTTCGAGGTCGTGGTGGGAGCAGCGGTCGTCGTGGGAGGGGGGGTCGTCGTCGGCGGTGCCGTGGTCGTCGCCGCGGCGGTCGTCGTGGCAGCGGCGCTGGGGGCAGCAGCCGCCGACCCGCCTCCGGTCAGCACCGCGACAACGGTCGCAACGGCCAGCGTCGCTGTCGTCAGTCTCACCTGGGTCGCTCGCACGTTGTGGACTCCTCTCCCGGCGGGATGCTAGCGGTCCCGCCTCAGGATCGGGTGAGACCCTCGGTAAACCGCGGTCCCCCGGCGCGCGTCGTACGGGCATGATCGGAGCCGTGGTGAGCGATCGGGACCTCCCTGTCCCCCCGTCCGATGCACCGTCGTGGTCCGATGCCGACGCGGCCTTGACGGCGATCTACGCCGCCCAGTACCGCTCACTGGTCCGCCTCGCCGCCTTCCTGCTCCGGGATCCAGGACAGGCCGAGGAGGTCGTCCAGGACGCCTTCGTCGCGATGCACAGCTCCTGGCGACGGCTGCGCGACCCGGAGAAGGCCGAGAGCTATCTCCGGCAGGCCGTCGTCAACAAGTCTCGCTCGGGGCTGCGCAGGCGCAAGGTCGAGGCCAAGCACGCGCCGAAGTCGACACCGGACGCCCCGAGCGCCGAGTACGGGGCCTTGGGCGAGCTCGACCGCAGCGCCGTCATCGAAGCGCTGCGGGTGCTGCCCCAGCGACAACGCGAGGTCCTGGTCCTGCGCTACTACGGCGACCTGAGCGAGGCCCAGATCGCCGACACGCTCGGCATCAGCACGGGAGCGGTCAAGAGCCACGCCTCACGCGGCATGTCCGCCCTTCGCACCACCTTGGAACCTTGGGAGAAGACGTCATGAGCGAGCGCAACGAGCCGGTGGACCCCCGGCACGAGGAAGCGCTGGCCGCTGCCTTGCGCGCCCAGGCCGAGACCGTACGGCCGGCGGGCGATGGCCTGATCCGCATCCGAGCCCGAGTGGAGCGCCGACGCATGCGTAGCCGCCTTCTGATCCCGGTCGCCAGCACGGCGGCCGTCGCCGCCACCGTCACGGCCGTCGTGGCCACCGGCCTGCTAGCGGGCTCGGGCAACAAGCCGGGCGTGGCCGTCGGGCCGACGTCGGCCCCGGCGGTCGCGACCACCACTCCGGCGCCCACGACGACGCCCGCCGAGACTCAGCGGCCCTCAACCTCGACGGCCGTATCCTCCGCCAATGTCGTCGCCAGCACGGCAACCACGACAGCCCCGCCGACGGAGACCTCCGTGATCAGCCCGACCCAGCCGCCCGGCCCGGTGCCGATCTGGCCGTTCGCCGACAAGGCGGCCGCAGACGCCTGGCAGGCCAAGGCCGCTGGCGTCAGCAGCCCGTGGCAGCTGGACCCCAAGGGAACGGCCGAGCGGTTCGTCGGCTCCGTGATGGCCCAGCTGCACCTGCCCAAGCTGCAGTACGCCGGCACCACCCACCTGAACCCCGCCGATGGCACGGCCACCGTCGACGTCTCCCGCGTCGAGCCGTCCAGCGGCAAGCCGATCGCGCTCGGCACCGTCCGGCTGTCGCACTGGTCGACCGGCGCGGCAGCCCCGTGGGGGGTGGTGGGCGTGACCAGCGCACCCGGTTCGCAGTTCCCGCTCACCATCGCCTCCCCCGCGCCCGAAACCACGGTCGGCGCTCCGCTGCCGGTCGTGTTCAACCTGATCGGCGCTGAGGACGACGTCTACGTCGGCGCCGCGGCAGCCGGGGGCGGGTCCGCCTCGCCTGTTCAGCACGTCGTCACTGCGATGGGTGCCAGCGCCACGATCGGCTCCGGGCTGCCGGCCAGCGGCCGCGGCTACATCGTCGTGGCGGACGGATCCAGCGGGCAGGGCGCCTTCGCACTGTCCCGGCTGGCGGTGACGCCGGTGCAGTTCGGCGCACCAAGTTATGACGCGCCGACCTACGTCGCGATCGTGAACGGCCAGCTGCACGTCTTCGACGCAGCCACCCACGCCGACGTACACCCGTTGGCCGGCAACGCCACCGGCGTCACCCAGGTCGCCGTCAGCGACGACCGGCAGTGGGTCTACTACCTGCAAGGCGCCACCAACGGCTGCGGGGCGGGCACGCTGATGCGGACCAGGCTGGACGGGACCGGAACACCCAGCAAGGTCGACACCGGCACCGGACCGGTGACCGCGTTCGGGATCGGCGGGCCGCACGCCCAGCAGCTGGCCTACGCCACGACCCCGTGCGCGACCGACCAGGTGGTGCACTGGCAGAGCGCGGCTGGGAGCGGCCAGATCACCGGCTTCACCAAGCCGCCGCTGGCCGAGTCGCTGGTCCTCTCGCCGGATGGCCGGACCTTGGCCGGTTACGTCAAGACCGGCACGCAGGGCAACGTCAACACCTTCGCGCTCCCGACCGCCCGGACGCTGAGCGACGGAGTCGTCCCGACGGGATGCACGACAGCGGGCAACGCCTGCATCAGCGCTGCCTACGCGAGCAACGGCGACCTGGTCTACGTGCAGGGCGACGGGCAGCAGCTCACCGTGTTCCGAGAGCACGGCGGCAAGGCGACGGAGCTGTTCCAGGTCGCCGGCGCCTACGGAGGCAGCGTCGACGTCGACCCCACCGGGACGAAGGTGCTGCTCACGGACGGTACGGGCCGTGCCTGGACGTGGACCGAGGGCGGGACCGCGAAGGCGCTGCCAGGGTCGATCACCGATGCATCGTGGTAGCCCACGCGGGGTAGTACGTCTGCCATGCCGACCTGGGTGATCGTACTGATCGTCGTTGCCGTGATCGTGCTCACCGCCGCGGCGGTCGCCGGCCGAATGGCCACCGCCCGCCGGGTCCGCCGCACCCGCGAGCTGCGGGCGCGGTTCGGCCCGGAGTACGACCGGCTCGCCTATGGCGGCTCACGTAGGCAGGTGGAGCGGGAGCTGATCAAACGCGAGCGACGGCACGCCGGTCTGGACCTCAAGCCGCTGTCCGATGCCGACCGCGCAAAGTACGCCGAGGGATGGCAGGCCACCCAGCTGTTCTTCCTCGACGACCCGGTCCAGGCCGTACGGGATGCCGAGGCCTTGATCGGCAAGGTGATGGCGAAGCGGGGCTACCCGTCGACTATCGACCTCGCCGCGCAGGCCGACGAGCTGTCCGTCGAGCACGCCCGCCAGCTCAGCAACCTGCGCGCCGCTCAGGCGATCACCGCCGCTGCCGCCACTGGCGCGGCGACGACCGAGGACCTCCGCCAGGCGATGGTGCGCTACCGGGCGCTGTTCGCCGACCTGCTGCGGGTCGGCACCGCCGAGGCCCCGACCTACCCGGACGACCCCGAAGAGGCTGTCCGGGTCATCCCGGCCTCGAACGACAACTGATCGCAGTTCCGCCCCGAAACTTCCCGGGACGCTCGGCAACCTGAGCCCTGGCTCAGGCGTCCCAGGAGGCATGGCTGCCGACGCGGGACCCGTCACGACAGCGACCCACGACGGTTCGGGCCAGGGGCGGCGCAGCTGGGTCACCAGCGCCGGCATCCTGGTCACCGGTGGCGCCGTCATCGCCGGGATGAGCCTGGCCGGGCGAGGCTCCACCTCACCCCAGCCCACGACCACCCAGGCACCGGTCCAGGCGGCGCCCACCTCCGCAGCCGCAGCCGCGCCACCGACAACAACGGCGCCCGCGCCCACGACCACCACGACCGCCCCCCGCACGACCACTGCAATCGACGTGGACGGCGACGGCCGGCCGGACACCGTCACCACGAAGTTCGTCAGCAAGCGGACCGCCCAGCTCGTGGTCCACCTCGCCACCGGGAAAACCCTGACCAGCAAGGCTTTCCCGCTGTACGAGCAGGCCGCCGCCGGCAAGGTCTTCGCCGCCGACATCAACGGCGACCAGCATTCCGAGCTGTTCGTCAGCGACCCGGGAGCGGACGGCATCGGCTACGACCTGTTCGCGTACGTCCGCTCGTCACTGGTCGCGGTGCCGGCAGCCAATGGCACCGAGCTCTACATCGGCGGGGGGATGTACTACGACTCGACGTTCGGCTGCACCCGCGGCCGGCTGCTGCAGGTCAAGGAGCAGCCAGACGTCAAGAACACCGCCAACCTGCCAGCCGATCCGCCGTTCCTGGTGACCACGACGACGTACGCGCTCTCGGGCGGGTTGCTAAAGGCGACTGACGTGAGGACGGTCGGCGTGCCCGATCGGGCAGCGGCGATGGCCAGGCTCGCGGCGTCCGGCAATGGTTGCGGCACCCGCCCGTGAGTCTGCTAACGTCGCTCACGTGACGCTGCGCGTGCTGCTTCTTCTCAGCCGCCACGGCGGGGCCTGACCGACCGGCCCCCCGCTGTGGGGCTGTGACGCGTTGCCGGTCGATCCTCCTAGCACCGGCAGGAGCACGGCCCCATGACCAGCAACCTCTTTCCCTCCCTCAGCACGCCAGCAGGCCCCGTACCATCGACCTCCCAGCACTGGAATCCGCAGCGCGGCAGCCAGATGCCCTACCACCGCTATCGCCCGGCGCACGATCGGGTCGAGGTGCCGGTCAGCGGCAGGGCCTGGCCGGACAAGACCCTCGAGCACGCGCCGCTCTGGGTGCCGGTCGACCTCCGGGACGGCAACCAGGCTCTCGCCCAGCCGATGGACCCGGCCCGCAAGCGCAAGATGTTCGACCTGTTCCTGGCCATGGGCTTCAAGGAGATCGAGGTCGGCTACCCCTCGGCCAGCCAGATCGACTTCGATTTCGTCCGGCAGATCGCCACCGAGGGTGCCGTGCCCGACGACGTCACCATCGTGGTGTTCACCGCTGCGCGCACCGACCTGATCGAGCGGACGTACGACTCGATCGCCGGCCTGCGCAACGTGGTGGTGCACATGTACACCGCGACCGCCCCTGCCTGGCGCGAGGTCGTCCTCCAGCGGTCACAGTCCGAGCTGCTCGACCTGATCCTCGCCGCCGGTCGCGACGTGCTCCGCGGTGCCGAGCGCTACCCAGGGGCCGACCTCCGGTTCGAGTTCTCCCCCGAGGTCTTCAACCTGACCGAGCCGTCCTACGTGCTCGAGGTCTGCAACGCGATGACCTCGCTGTGGGACGCGAGCCCCGACCGACCAGTGATCCACAACCTGCCGGCGACCGTGGAGTTCGCGACCCCCAACGTCTACGCCGACCAGATCGAGCACATGCACCGCAACCTCGACCGGCGCGACGCGGTGATCCTGTCGATCCACCCGCACAACGACCGGGGTACGGGCGTGGCTGCTGCCGAGCTGGCTGTCCTCGCCGGGGCTCAGCGGGTCGAGGGCTGCCTGTTCGGCAACGGCGAGCGCACCGGCAACGTCGACCTGGTCACCCTGGCCCTCAACGTCTTCTCGCAGGGCATCGACCCGATGGTGGACTTCTCCGACATCGACGAGATCCGCCGTACGGTCGAGTTCTGCAACCAGCTCGACGTGCCGGAGCGGCACCCGTACGCCGGATCCCTTGTCTACACGGCATTCTCGGGCACCCACCAGGACGCGATCAAGAAGGGACTGGCCCACCACGAGCGGACCCAGTCGCCGACCTGGAACGTGCCCTACCTGCCCATCGACCCACACGACGTCGGCCGCAGCTACGAGGCGGTGATCCGGGTGAACAGCCAGTCCGGCAAGGGCGGCGTCGCCTACCTGCTCGAGACCGAGCGCGGGCTCCAGCTGCCCCGGCGGCTGCAGGTCGAGCTGTCCCGCATCGTCCAGGCCCAGAGCGAGGCGACCGGCGGCGAGATCACTGGTGAGACAATTGGGCAGATCTTCGAATCGGAGTTCGTCGACCGTACGGCGCCCGTGCAGCTGCTCGACTGGGAGGTCTTCGAGGGGTCCGGGCAGCCGCACCGGGTGACCGCCGTGCTCGGCCTGGACGGGGTGGAGACCAAGGTCGCCGGTGAGGGCACCGGCCCGCTCGACGCGTTCACCCACGCCCTGGCCGCTGCCGGGTTCGCGGTCGAGATCCTCGACTACACCGAGCATGCGCTCACCAGCGGACAGGACAGCCGGGCTGCGGCCTACGTCGAGTGCCGCTACGCCGGCCGCACCTGCTGGGGTGTGGGCATCAGCACCTCGGTGCTCACCGCGTCCGTTCAGGCGATCGTCTGCGCCCTCAACCGCGCCGCCGGCGGGTCGACAGCCCGGCCTTGATGCCGCGAGGCGTCAGCGCTTCGCCGTGGCGAACCAGGGATGGTGCAGGTCGAGGAACCGGACGTCGTCGAGCAGCATCATCTCCTCGTCCATGACCTCCTTGGCCTCGGCCGGCATCTCGCGCGCCTCCGCCTGGCGGGCCTCCGCCTCCGACCGGAACGCCACCGTCTCGGTGAAGTAGCCGTCCCCGTCGATGGCGATCGACGCGCCGATGACGTCGGGCCGATACTTCGGCAGCAGCGGCCCCGACTTCTCGACGAGGCCGTGGACCTTGGCGACGTCCTTGGCCTTGCCCTGGATGACCTGGACGAAGCCCGCGTCGTCGGAGCCGCCGTCGAGCAGCAGCGTGACGTCGCTGCAGTCGTGGAAGGTCACCGGGCCGGAGAAGTGGCGCTCCATCTCCGACCACCACTGCGCCTGTTCCGGCCGGGCGCTGTTGGCGTGGGCCGACGCCTCCGAGTCGAAGCGGACGCAGGCGACGAGCACGTTGTCGTCGGTGATGCCGAACGTCCCGCCGAGGTAGCCGATGGCTCCGGGCTCCAGGTCGACCAGCCAGCGGTCCATCGTGGCCCGCGCGCCGTCAGGGTCGCTGATCGAGCCCTGGATGATCTGCATGAACATGACGCCTCCTCAGGGGTCGTCATGCTCACGGCCTTCCGTCAGCTGACGACGGCCTCGATGTCTGGATACCTCGGGACGGTACTCCGGTGCCGGCCCACTGACTACGGCCCTCGGGCGGCGTCAGGACCAGCGGCCGGCTCGGGCCAGAACCACCGCCGCAGCGGCAACGCCGGCCGTCGAGGTCCGCATCACGGTAGGACCCATCCGTACGGTGACCGCGCCGGCGTCGCCGAAGGTCGCGAGCTCGTCGTCGGTGATGCCACCTTCGGGTCCCACGACCAGCACGACGCTGCCCTCGTACGGGATCTGCTGCACAGCAAGGGAAGTGGTCGCCGACTCGTGCAGGACGTAGGCGGCTGAGGCGTGGCTGAACCCGAACGCCACCTGCCGGGTCGTCTCCTGCTCGGCGACCAGGGGGAACCAGGGACGGCGGGACTGCTTGCCGGCCTCGCGGGCGTGAGCACGCCATTTCTCCAGGCCCTTGTCACCCCGCTCGCCCCGCCACTGGGTCACGCACCGGGAAGCGGCCCACGGGACGATCCGGTCGACGCCGACCTCGGTCAGCAGATCGACCGCGAGCTCTCCCCGATCACCCTTGGGCAGCGCCTGCACCACCGTCAGCTTGAGCGCAGGTGCTGCGAAGTCCTTGCGTACCAGCACTTCCAGCTGCAACGCGTCCCGCTCGGCCACCCTGACCACGCACTCGGCGAAGGCGCCCGAGCCGTCAGTGAGGTCGACCGGCTCGCCGGCCACCAGCCGGCGCACGGTGGCGGCGTGCCGGCCTTCGGGACCGTCAAGGCGCAGCCGGGCCCCCGTCGCGGCCTCGGTCAGGTCCGCGAGGAAGATCGGGGCCGTCACTTGAAGGCGCCGCGCAGCCGGCCGAACAGGTTGGTGCCCGCGGGTGCGTTGCCCTCGGGGTGCTCCTCGCCGCGCAGCTCGGCGAGCTGGCGCAGCAGCCGCTCCTGCTCGGCGTCGACCTTGGTCGGGGTGGTGACCTCGACGTGCACGTGCAGGTCACCGCGGCTGGAGCTGCGCAGGCGGGGTACGCCGTGCCCGCGCAATGTGATCACCGTCGCGGACTGGGTGCCGGCCTTGATGTTGACCTGCTCCTCGCCGTCGAGGGTCTCGAGCTTGAGCGAGGTGCCCAGGGCCGCCGCCGTCATCGGCAGGGTCACCTTGCAGTGCAGGTCGCTGCCCTCGCGGGTGAACACCGGGTGGTCGCGCTCGTGAATCTCGACGTAGAGGTCGCCGGCGGGACCGCCACCGGGGCCGACCTCGCCCTGGCCGGTCAGCCGGATCCGCATGCCGTTCTCGACGCCCGGCGGGACGCTCACGGTCAGCGTCCGGCGGGCCCGTACGCGGCCCTCGCCGCCGCACTCCGGGCACGGGTGCTTAATCAGCGAGCCGGTGCCGCGGCACTCCTGGCAGGGCCGGGTGGTCATGACCTGGCCGAGGAAGCTGCGCTGAACCAGCTGGATCTCCCCGCGGCCATTGCAGGTCGGGCAGGTCTCGGCATGGGTGCCGGCGGCGGTGCCAGCGCCCGTGCAGGTGCCACAGACCGCTGCCGTCTCGACGGTCAGCTCCTTGTCCACACCGAACGCGGTCTCGACCAGGTCGAGCTCGATCGCGAGCAGCGCGTCGGCGCCCTGGCGGACCCTCGAGCGCGGACCGCGTCCGCCGCCGCCCCCACCGAAGAACGCGTCCATGATGTCGCCAAGGCCACCGAACCCGGCGCCGAAGCCCTGGCCGGCGCCGGCCGCGCTGAACGGGTCGCCGCCAAGGTCGTACATCTCCCGCTTCTGCGGGTCGGAGAGCACCTCGTACGCCGTGGTCAGGGCCTTGAACTGCTCCTGCGCCTCGGGGTCGGGGTTGACGTCTGGGTGCAGCGTGCGGGCGAGCCGACGGTAGGCCTTCTTGATCTCGTCAGGCGTCGACCCGCGAGCGACGCCGAGCATCTCGTAATAGTCACCGGTGCTGGTTGCCACGCGCTGATCAGCCCTCCACCAGGATCTGCCCGACATAGCGGGCCACAGCTCCGACCGCGCCGATCGCGCCGGGGTAGTCCATGCGGGTCGGCCCGAGGACGGCGAGGCCGGCCAGCGGGCGCGACTGCGCACCGTAAGCGGTGGACACCACCGCGGTCGTGGTGAGCCCCTCGGGGTTCTCCTCGCCGATCCGTACGCTCACCCGGCTCGGGTCCACCGCCTCACCGAACAACTTGAGCAGGGTGACCTGTTCCTCCAGCGCCTCGAGCACCGGGCGGAGGGTGAACGGGAAGTCGTAGGCCGAGCGGGTGAGGTTGGCGGTGCCGGCCAGCACGATCCGGTCCTCGAACCGCTCGACCAGCGTCTCGAGCATGGACGCGACGACGGCCGTCATCACCGAACGGTCCTCGGCGCTGTCGGCCTGCTGGGGCAGCGCGAGGATCAGGGCGCCGGCGTCGGTGAGCGGCCGGCCGGTCATGTGGGCGTTGAGCGTGGCCCGCAGGTCGGCGACGGCTGCGTCGCTCACCGGGCCCGGCAGCTCGACCACGCGCTGCTCGACCCGTCCGGTGTCGGTGATCAGGACCAGGAGCAGCCGGGTGTGCGCGAGCTTGACCACCTCGACGTGGCGAACCGAGGAGCGGGACAGCGACGGGTATTGCACGACCGCGACCTGCCGGGTCAGCTGCGCGAGCAGCTTGACCGTACGCAGGACCACGTCGTCCAGGTCGGCGGCACCCTCGAGGAAGGTCTGGATCGCCCTGCGCTCAGGCGAGGACAGCGGCTTCACCGAGGACAGCCGGTCGACGAACAGCCGGTAACCCTTGTCGGTCGGCACCCGGCCGGCGCTGGTGTGCGGCTGGGCGATATAGCCCTCCTCCTCGAGCGCCGCCATGTCGTTGCGGATCGTGGCGGGTGAGACGCCGAGGTTGTGCCGCTCGACCAGGGCCTTGGACCCGACGGGCTCCTGGGTGGAGACGTAGTCCTCGACGATGGCGCGCAGCACCTCGAGCTTGCGGTCGTCGAGCATGGGTCACCTCCAGCAGGGTCTTGGCACTCCTGTTCGCCGAGTGCCAATGATAGCCGCCGGAGCCGTCCTGCGCCGCTTGTCGAATGCGGCCGTAGCGTCTTCGTCGTTCCAGGACTGCTGTCGCCACCCGATCTACGGCGGCAAGCTCGCGGTCGTCCACACCTCCGAGGTTGCCGCGTACGCCGTCCGCGGCCGACCCGGTCGGATCGTCGCCACCACGGGCGTGCTGCGTCGTATCGATGGCGCCGAACGCCGCCAGCAGAGCCGCCCGCCAGAGGGGGCTGGACGGCCACGGGTGACCTTTGGCGGTTGCCACGCCTCGTCGTCAGGGCCAGTGTCATGTCGGGGGTGGTGGCTGTGGACGCCGACTACGACGTAGTGGTGGTGGGCGGCGGAGCTGCCGGCCTCAGCGGGGCGCTGGTGCTCGGTCGGGCGCGTCGTCGGGTCGCGGTTGTGGACGGCGCAACACCCCGCAACGCTCCGGCGGCCCACATGCACGGCTACCTGTCCAGGGACGGCCTGCCTCCTGCCGAGCTGCTGGCCCTGGGACGGGCGGAGGTGACTGCCTACGGTGTTGAGCTGCTCGAGGGCGAGGTCCGCAACCTCGAGGCCGGCTTCGTGGTCCGGCTCCGCGACGGCCGGTCGCTGCACGCCCGGCGCCTGCTGGTGGCGACCGGTCTCGCGGACGAGCTGCCCGACATCCCCGGTGTGCGCGAGCGGTGGGGCAAAGACCTGCTGCACTGCCCTTATTGCCACGGCTGGGAGGTTCGCGACCAGCCACTCGGGGTGCTGGGCACCCACGACGCCGCGGTCCAGCACGCCCTGCTCGTGCGGCAGTGGTCCGACGACGTCACCTTCTTCGCCCACTCCTACGAGCTGACGCCCGCCGAGCGCAGGCAGCTGATCGCTCGCGGCATCCGCGTCATCGACGGCCGGGTCGCCCGGCTGGTCGTCGATGCCGGACGGCTGCAGGGCGTCGAGCTCATGGACGGCACCCTGGTCACCCGCGCCGCCGTGTTCATCCGACCCGCATTCGCCCCCCGCGGCAACGACCTGCTGGTCAGTCTGGGATGCATTCCAACCGAGGACGGTTTCGTGCCGGTCGACGCGACCGGCCGGACCAGCGTGCCCGGCGTCTGGGCCGCGGGCAACGTCGTCGACCCCCGCGCGCAGGTCATCACCGCTGCGGGGGCCGGCTCCGCCGCAGCAATCTCGATGAACGCCGACCTGGTGCTCGAGGACGTCGAGCGTGCCGTCGCAGGCCACGAGCGGGCCGGCGCCGTGGCCCTGCCGGCTCCTCCCCGAACCGCCCGGGGAATCGTGCTGCCCCTCCCACCAGCCTGAGTACGGCAGCACGGTGAGCTGGTGCGCACAATTCGCAACCCGAATCGGGAGGGCCTGTGCCGGCCAGCTCGGATTCCCGAGGTCCGAGACCAAGCCGATGGGCCTCCGGGTCAGGCATGTCCTCGTGCCGATCACCGATCCTCGAGTGGCACCCGATCTTGTGCCGCGAGGAACTAAGCCCTCACTTGAGAGATCCGGCTGAGCTCTCTTTGTGTGTATGTCCGTCGTCACCGGGGCTGGGTCAGTCGGCGACAGGAGGGCGTCGTTTCCGATGATCACTGTGTACCGAACGGAAGTCGCCGGTCAAATCCTGATGATGGTAAACCCGGTGATCAAATATTGGTCGGTGGGATTTCCACCACCGTGAAGGCCCAGAAATATGGAAGACCCTCTCCGGCCGATCACCCAGTGGTCGCTTCATCATCCAAATGGCTTGTTCACAGTGGTGCCACCGCGCACAAATGTCACGTCCGGAGGCGGCCGGCAAGTTTCAACCGGTGCATCTTCCAGTCAGTGTGTTGCACACCTACTCCAGTCATCCCTCGCGTCACCGCCGACCTGACCTGCTTATAGGTGGAACTACCAACGAGCCCATCCACAACGACAGTGAATTCGTTGAAGCAATGCCGGCCGCATACCGGGGGTACCTACCTGCCTGGCAGTGCGGGCGGCAGGTCGAGGATGGTGTGGTTCTCGGTTATCTTCCAGCCGTCGGCGGTGCGCTGCAGTGAGATCTGGTAGTAGCCGGACTCGATCGGAGTGATCGTGCCTTGCCCGCCCGAGACGCCCGGTGGCCAGCCGTCGGTCGGACGTTCGGTGCCGCGCACCTCGAAGACGACGAACTGTGCATGCAGCGACGCGGTGACGTCATGTATGGCAATGATCGGGTCGAAGGTGGCGTGGTGGGCCCACCCCAACGCGGGATGGGGCGGCAAGATGTTCGCGACGGCGTCCCTGATCGCCCGCGAGCCGGTGAACGCTGCGATCCGTTCCGGCGTGCCGGCCCGGTTGTAGCTGAGGATCTCCGCTCCGTCCTCGACGTAGAGCTCGGCAACACCGTCGGCATTGCGGGCATCGACGGCCCGCACGTAGCGGGCGAGAACCTCTTGAACGGCGCGTTCCTCACTCATTACATGCTCCTTCTGACGCTGACCACGATCTGTGGCATCACGCCGGTACTGGCACCGCCGGTCCTCCGGCCGCGGTCACGGATCACGGGGTGGTGAGGACGAGTCGGCCACGAAGGCCACCTTCGGCCAGGCGCGCGTGGGCCTGTGCCGCCTGGTCCAGCGGATAGGTCTGGGCAACTCGAAGCGCCAGAGCACCCGTAGAGGCCAGGTCGGACAGGGTCGTGAGCATCGCGGCGTCGGGAGAGACCTGGGTCAGCCGGACCCGGATGCCGCGCTCGGGCTGGGGCAGGGCGTCCACCCGGGTGGTGACGAAGGTTCCGCCATCGGTGACCGCGCCGATGATGCGACTGCCCAGGGTGGTGGTGTCCAGGACCGCGTCCACGCCCTGCGGGTAGAGCTGGCGCACTGCTGGGGTCGGGTCGTCGCCGGACGGCACGAACGCGTCCGCACCCAGGACGGTGGTGACGAACACTTCATCATCGACACGATCACTGGCGATCACGGTCAGGCCGCGGCGTTTGGCCAATTGCACCGCGTACCCGCCGACCGCGCCGGCTGCGCCGGTGATGAACACGCTCTGGCCGGTGCTCAGGCCGAGCAGTTCCACCGATTGCGCGGCGGTAAGTCCGTTCAAGGGGATGGTGGCTGCGTGTGCGGCGTCCACGCCGGCGGGCGCTATGGCTATGGCGTTGCTGGGAACGATGGCGTACTCGGCCTGGGCCCGCAGAACGCCGGTCGCGCCTTGCACGATCGCGATCACCGGTGTGCCGAGCTCCCACGCGGAGCCCGGCCCGACGGCATCGACCGTGCCGGCCACATCCCAGCCCAGGCCGAAGTGACTCCCCTCCGGGGGTGCCGGGAACAGGCCGCTCCAGGCCGCGACATCGGCCGGATTGAGAGCCGCGGCGTCGACTTTGATCCGTATCTCGAACATCCCCGGCTCAGGCAGGTCGATCTCGGCTACCTCGATGACCTCGGCGGCCCCGACGGACCTATACACAACTGCTCTCATGACGTGTCCTCTCCTCAATCTTTGTGGCACCACGAACGGTAGGCGCGCTACGCTCTTTTCGTAAGTAGGCACTTTTTAGTGCGTCCGTACGCGGCAGGAGACGATATGGCCTCGACGAAGCTGGCCGGCCCGGTCGAAGCGGGCACCTACCAGGCGTACATGCACGACTGCCCCGCGGTCGCCCTGCTCTCGACGATCAGCAACCGCTGGGTGAGCCTGACGGTGTGCACCCTCGGCGCGAACGGCTCGGCCATGCGCTACAGCCACGTCAGTCGCGAGATTCCAGGGGTGAGCCAGAAGATGCTCACCCAGACCCTGCGGATGCTCGAACGCGACGGCATGGTCAGCCGGACAGTGACGCCGACCGTGCCAATGCGGGTCGATTACGAACTGACTCCACTCGGTCACGGCCTCTACGGCCTGCTGTCCCAGGTCCGCGACTGGGCGGGCGAGAAGGCCGATGAGGTCGATGACGCGCGAGCCCGCTACGACTCCCGCCCGGCCGTCCACCAAGGCGGCTGACCGCCCGCGGCGCAGGCCGGCTCACGCTGCCTGCTGCATGTTTCCCAGGTTCACCGGCGACGGTTAGGAACCACTCGCCCCTTTCGCGGCCGGGAATCGCCACCTGCGGGCACCCCGGCCCGGCCCGTGTGAGGGCCGGGCCGGGGCGGTTGCTCCGCCAGGTGGCGCGGACGGTTTCGTGTCAGTCGCGGAGGAAGTCCAGCGCCTGCGCCACGAACACGTCGTGGTACTGGAAGATGCCGCCGTGTCCAGAGTCCGGGTAGACGCTCAGCTGGACGTCGGGCAGCAACTGGGCGAGGTGGAACGAGCTGATTGTCGGCAGCATCGTGTCGTCGTCGCCATTGACGACCAGGACGGGCTTGTCCACGTTCGTCAGTCCCGCAGGCGAGGTGCCCTGCTCCCACTTCGCGAGCGCGGTCAGCTGGGCACCGATCGTCTCGTTGGACACCGGGACATCGCGGTCCTCGGTGCGCTCGTCCAGACGGGCGAGGAACGCGTCCGCGGCAGCTTGGCTGGTCGCGGTCGGCGAGAAGAACAGGAAGTGCTTGGGGTGCTTGCCCTGAGCGCCCGCCTTCTCCAGGGCGGCCTGGAGTACCGCCCCTGTGGCAGCGGGTCCCTGGTCACCGGCGGGTGCGGTGCCGGCCAGGATCACGCGGCGGACCAGGTCCGGCCGCTGCTGGATGATCACCTGCGCGACCATGCCGCCGATGGAGTAGCCGAAGAGGTCGACCGTGCTCAGCCCGAGCGCCTCTAGGAATGCCGCCGCGTCGCCGGCCATGGCCTCGATGCTGTCGGGGGTGATGCCGCCGGAGCCGCCGACGCCCCTGAGATCGACCAGGATGACGCGCCTCTCTGCCGCGATGCCGTCGACCACGGCCGGATCCCAATCGTCGAGTACGGCGGTGAAGTGGTGCAGGAACACCACCGGGATGCCCGTGGTCGGGCCCAGTTCGCGGTAGGCAAACGGCGTCCCCTCGACCTCGACGCTCTTAGTGACGGCTTCCTTGCTGGTTGAAGACATGATCTTGGCTCTCTTCCTCTTCTGGGGTTTTGCGAAGGTGTTGGTGCGCCTGACTCCCATAGGATAGCGCTCGTTATGTAACGAGCGCTATCCTGAAGGTGCAATCAGCCCCCGAGGGCGTAAGGAGGCCGGATGAGGTACTCGAAGGAGCACAAAGCACAAGCCAAGGCAAAGATCGTGCGGGAGGCGGCCCGCACGCTCAAGGAGAACGGCTTCCACGCGGTTGGGGTCGACGGACTCGCCGCGTCGGCCCAGGTCACCTCAGGAGCTCTGTACTCCAACTTCGCGAACAAGGAGGCGGTCCTCGAAGCGGTCGTGGCCACCCAGCTCGGCATCGAATTCGCCGACCTCGCCGACCAGAAGCCGGCCGAGCGCCGACGCCTGCTCGAAGAGACTCTCCGCCTTTACCTCAGCGACCAGCACCGAGACGACGCCGGGCACGGCTGCGTGATGCCGTCGCTGAGCGCCGACGTAGCCCGCGCAGGCGAATCCGTCCGAGATGCGTACCGACGCCGGATGATCGAGCTGGTCGCCCTCCTGGCTCCCGCCATGCACGGCAGCCTTGAGGAACAAGAGCGTCAGGCGTGGACCCTGCTCGCCTCGATCGTGGGTGCGATCACGATCGCGCGGGCCCTCCCCTCAGGCGACCAGGCGCAGGCCGTACTCGACGCCGTTCTCGCGTCAACCATGCAATCCGTCACGAAGGGGCCCTAACGCGGACTGCGAACGGCGGCGCTGTGCTCGCAGCCGGCTTCCGGGCGAGGTTGTCAGGCGGGGTGCAGGGCGGCTGTGAGGGTGGCGGTCGCCTGGGCGATCGCGGCGGTGGCGGCGTGTGTGCCGCGCAGGGCGTTGAGCATGACGAAGTCGTGGATGATGCCTTGGTAGCGCACCGCGGTGACGGGGACGCCGGCGGCGCGCAGCTTTCCGGCATAGGCCTCGCCCTCGTCGCGCAGCACATCAGCCTCGCCGGTGATCACGAGCGCGGGCGGCAGGTCGGCCAGCTCGTTGAGTGAGGCCCGCAGCGGTGAGGCGGTGATCTCCGCGCGCTGGGCGGGGTCGGTGGTGTACTGGTCCCAGAACCACTGCATGGCGTCGCGGCGCAGGAAGTAGCCCTCGGCGAACCGGTGGTAGGACTCGGTGTCGAAGTCCGCGTCGGTAACCGGGTAGAACAGCACCTGCTGCACGAAGCTGACGTCGCCGCACTGCTTGGCCAGCAGGGTGAGCGCCGCGGTCATGTTGCCGCCGACCGAGTCGCCGGCGACCGCGATCCGGGTCGGGTCGAGGTTCTGCTCCGCGCCGTGCCGGGCGACCCAGGCGGCGACGGCGTAGGACTCCTCGATCGCCGTGGGGTACTTGGCCTCCGGCGAGAGGCTGTAGTTCGGGAACACCACGGCGGCGTGGGCGCCGACCGCGAGCTCGCGGATCAGCCAGTCGTGGGTGTGCGCGTTGCCGAACACCCAACCCGCGCCGTGGATATACACGATGACCGGCAGCCGGCCCGTCGCGCCGCGCGGGCGCAGGATCCGCACCGACACCGCGCCGGACGGCCCGCCCGGCACTGTCGTGTCGCTGACGTCGACGTCCGGCCTCGCGATCTCGCCGGACTGAACGTCGTCCACCACCTCGCGACCCTTCTCCGGGCCGAGGTCGAACAGGAAGGGCGGGTTGGCGGTCGCGTCGGCGAACTCCTGGGCGGCCGGTTCGAGCACGGGCTTGCTGGTCATGGGACGTCTCCTTGTCCGTGGCCGCGGCGGCCATCGAGTCGGCCTCCACGGGCGGCGTGGAGGTTTCGCTCGCTACAACCGCGCCTCCGTTACCGCCCATGTCGCCTGCGTCGCACCGGTCTCAGATGGAGTCCATCTGACAATCAGATGGCCGCGCGGATGCGCAGCAGCTGATCGGCGAACCGCCGTGCTGCCGGACTGGTCTCGCCCACCGAAGGCAGCATTAGGTAGATGTGCCTCTCCAGGTGCACGTCCGCAACCGTGATGAACCGCAGAACGTTGTCTGGTGCGGTCAGCACCGGGTACTGCAGACCGACCGGAGCGAAGCCTATGCCGACCCCTGCACTGACTAGCTCGAGGAACAGTTCCCAGTCGCCGACCTCACAGACCACGCGACGCGGTATGCCCTCGCTGGCGAACGCGGCGTCGCTCAACAGGCGACCGGTCCACCCCGGGGGTATCTCGACGAAGCGCTCGTCGGCGAGTTGTCTCAGGCTGACCTCTGCCTGCTCCGCCAGGCGGTGATCGGAACGGCAGACGAGGCGCATTGGCTCTCGCGCCAAAGGCGTCATCCGGACGCCCGGGACCTGGCTGACCGCGGGTCCGATCACGCAGTCCAGTTCTCCCGTCTCCAGCATCGAGATCATCGTCAGCCCGGGTGCGTACTGCAGGCGCAGGTCGATGCCGGGATGGTCGCGAGCGAACTCCCCGAGATAGGAAGCGAACGGCACCAAATGCTGAGCGGAGAGTGAGATGCCGATGCGCAGGGTGCCGATGAGCACGTCACGGGTGTGGTGTACGACCTGTTCCGCCTGCGCGGCGCTGGTGAGCGTGCGACGCGCCGCGCCCACCAACGCATCCCCAGCCGCGGTGAGTCGAACCGGCCGCGTGCCGCGGACATAGAGAGGGGTACCGAGCTCGCGTTCGAGGGCCTGGATCGAGTTCGACAGGCCTGACTGCACGATGAGTTCGCGCTTGGCGGCGCGGGTGATGCTGCGTTCCTCGACCAACGCCACGAAGTGACGCAACTGCCTGAGTTCCATCGGCGACCACTCCTCGAGGCCTGATCTGCAGCCTATCTGGACAGCATCATCTGTCAGGAAGATCGAATCCATCTCTGCGCGCTGCCTCCGGACGGGCCTCGACGTCCCGACGGGCGTCGTTGACACCCACGAACCAGTCAATAGAAAACCCGTCAAGACAGGAGATCCGACCATGGCAGACCACTCGACGGTCGCTGCGGCGCCGCAGAAATTGTCAACCATCAGATCCGGTCACGGCGTCGTCTCGCACAACGTCGCCTTCTGGCTGGTGACCGCCGCCTTCGTGTCGTTGCAGGCGTTCGGCACCGTCCCGACACCGCTGTGGCCGCTGTACGCCGCACGCGACGGGTTCGGCTCGACCACGGTGACCCTCGCCTTCGCCTGCATGGTCGTCGGGGCAGGCGCCAGCCTGTACCTCTTCGGTCATCTCTCCGACCGGTTCGGTCGGCGGCGCATCATCGTCCCTGCTCTCGCGTTCGGCATCACCGCCGCCACGGTCATAGCGTGGTGGCCGTCCCTGCCCGGGCTACTGATCGGGCGCGTCCTGACCGGCGTCGCCGTCGGCCTGATGGCCTCCACCGCGACGACCTACCTCACCGACCTCTATCGGGCTGGGCATCAAGCGCAGCCGAGCTCACGGATGCCGTCGACCGTCGCCTCGGTGGCGAACCTCGGCGGGCTGTCCCTAGGGCCTTTGGTGGCGGGCGCCCTTCTGCGCTGGGTCGGGCACCCGTTCACCACCTCCTACCTCGTGTTCATCGCACTAATGGTTATCGGCGCGATCTCGGTCAGCCTCAGCCCAGAAACGGTCGACCTCGAGCTGCCCAAATCCGCTGGCGCACCCAAGTTCGTCCTACGCCAAGCGCAGCGCACCGTTTTCATCGGCGCAGCCGCAGTGGCGTTCTGCTCATTCGCGATCTTCGGGCTGTTCTCCTCCGTCGGCTCGCTCATCGTTCACACCGAGCTGCACGAGAGCTCCCCCTTCATCTGGGGACTGGCCGGTTTCCTCGTCCTTGGCGCGTCCGCCATCGCCCAGACGCTGTTCCCGAAACTCGCCGTCATCCGGATGCTCGTTCTCGGTCTCATCGGAGTACCCGTCGGCATGGCCCTGGTCGTTGTCGCTCTCTACCACCCGTCGCTCACCCTCTACCTACTGGGATCGGCGATCGCCGGCGCCGGCGCGGGGCTGCTGTTCAAAGCCGCCCTCAGCGTGGCAATCACCACCGCCGAGCCGGGCTCGACCGCCGGAGTTCTTGCCCTGTTCTTTGTCATCGCCTACCTCGGACTGGGTCTGCCGGTTCTGTTGACCGCGGCCACGCAACTGGTCGGCAGCCGGTCAGCGTTGATCGTGTTCAGCGTGCTCATTCTGGCGATCTCTGGCATTGCCGTGCGGCTCCAAGCGGCGGCGCTGCGCTAGGTGCGCGGAGGCAGAGTCGCGGGTTTGCGCTAGGGCCGCTGATAGCTCAATCGAGACTGACGCCCTCATGACGAAGTCCTACTGGAGATGCTCCGTGGGAAGCCTGCGTCCGTGGCCGCGCGCCCGTAGCGCTCGTAGATCAGGCAGGAGCCGGACGTCCTGGTCTTGACCAGGTCTAGCCGAACGTCTTCGGTGACCGCCGGCAGGAACGGCGTGCCGCCACCGACGACGACCGGATTACGGAACATGCGCAGCTCGTCGACGAGGCCGAGCTCGATCGCTGCCGCGGCCAGGCCGGCGCCGCCGATCGAGACGTCCTTGTCGGTCGCGTCAAGCGCCGCAGCGGCCTCCTCGGCCACGGACGCCTCGGCGAGCCGGGCGTCGCCCTGAACGCTGTCGAGCGTGCGGCTGAATACGACCTTCGGGATAGTGCACCAGACGTCGGCGAACGCGGGCCCGAGCTCGTTGTCGCGCATCGACGGATCCGTCTCCCACACCAGCATGGTCTCGTAAATCCTGCGGCCGCACAGATAGCCGCCGAGCTCGCGTGCGATGTGGGAACGAAACTGCTCCCCTTTAGGGACCGTCCACCCGAACGCGCCCGCGCGGTCGGCGATAAAGCCGTCCACCGAGACGCTCATCGAGTAGATCAGCATGGCTTCAACCTCATCGCAGCTGAGCGACGGACGATGATCGCGACGACGTTCACCATTGAGCTTGACATCGGGCCCTCCCCCCTTCTGGGGGGCTGCTCAGGCACAGCTAGTGACCGATCGCGAGACGCAAACTCATCGCTCATCGTCGTGGGCGGTCCAAGCGATCGTACGGCCATTGCCGACGCCGCAGGGAGATCCCGGAATCGGAAGGACTATCGCGAGGGCGCAGACCGGTCCCAGCCGAACAGGCCGTTGGCACGGGCCCCCGGGCGGTGTGTCGTATGTCGACGGATCACCGGGGTGCCTTCGGGTCGGGGTGCGCGGTTCGTTCTGCTCGCTGGGAAATTCGACGGTCCTAAGCCGGCACCCGGGTCGCGGCTGTTGGCGAACCTCGACCGGCACATCGCCCTGCAGGTTTCGAGGGCGGTGGTTCCTTGCCGAGCGCCGTCGCAGATGTCGATCGGCGTCAGCGACAGCGGCCGTCCCGGCGGTTAGCATGATCGTCGTCGGGTCGCCGCACCCGCTGTCGCTCGGCGAGGGGGGTTCGGTGATGGCAGCATCGTTTGCCGACGCTGCTGATGGCTGCGGGCCGATCGTGCTGCGCACCAGTTGGCCGCGTGCCCTTGCCTCCGCCGGCTTCGCGGGTGCGCTCCCGATGGCATTCCCGCTGGTAGCCCTGGTGACCCGGCAACCGGGTCACGCGCCGATCGACGGGCTGTCACAGGGCACCCTCGCCTTCTTCACCGCGATGACCTGCCTGAGTCTGTGGGCGGAGCGCAGCAAGTCGCTCCGGCTAGGACCAGGCACGCTCACCCTGCGCACTGGGCTTCGTGTCCGGCGCCTCGCGGTCGCCGACGTGGCGGCGGTCACGCTGGAGCGCTACGCGGGAGCGCGGATGGTGACGCTGTGGACCCGCGACGGCAAGGCGCACCGCGTCGGTGCTGCCGGTCGCACCCGGGGACTGGTTCGCGAGAGCTTCGATCGGGATTGGCACACGGTCGGGAGCTGGTGGCTGGCCAACGGCGGCGACCCGCGACCCCACCAGGTGGCGGTTGTCCCGACGTTCGCCACCAGTTGGGCTGACCCTGCCGGCTTCGACTGGCGCCCGACTCACACAAGCAATGCGACCCCCCCGCCCACCTGGGCCACCGGGCAGACCGGCGACCTCAAGCCGCGCGAGCAGTCGATCCGGGACTCTTGGCAGCGTCCGGGCACCGGCTGCTGAAAGGGACAACAACTTTCCGCGGTTAGCGATCCTCAATCGTGGCTCTGTTGGGCAGTGTGAAACGCACCGAGGCAGGCTTCTACGCCGCCCGGTCCGTCGGCTGCGTGCGGGTTGGAGTTCGGGACGAGGGTCGATTGACCGCCGAGGGTCAGTTCCCATCTGACCGGTCTGACCTCGTGGCCGGCGGGGCACCCTCCGTCCGCGGAAGGTCCGTCGCGGTACTCCCCGACGATGGGCACCACGGCCATGGTGTGCCCGGAGGCCGCGTAGGAGCCTGCAGCGGGGACAACGGTCCGTGCGGTGAGGACCAGGACCGGTGAAGCAGGCGCTGATTGCAAGGCCATCGACTGACGTACGGGATGGCCCGAGGCGTCCAGGCCGCGCAATAGGACCGGGCGGTCGAGCCGGCACGGTGCGGGGCCGGAGTTGCGCAGAGTGATCGCCGCGATGATGTTGCCTGCGCCGGGTTCTGCTCCGGCGAACGCTGCCCGCAGCTGGCTCAGCACACAGCTGGGGAGTCGGTCGAGGGCGCCATCCGTGCGACTGGATACGGGCCGGATGCTCGGCGAGGGCGCCGGAGCGCCTGTGGTGGCAGGTTCGGCGTTGTTGGTAGCGGTGGACATCGATGTGGAGCTATCGGACGCGGTCGTGGACACGGCGGCGGATGGTGCCAAAGGTGGTGACCCCGAGGCCGAGGACGCCGCGCGGTTGCACCCGGTGCCCAGGGGCAACACCAAGCACACGGCGATCAGCCGACGTGCAGTCATGCAAGCCAGGACGCCGCAAGCACCGCCCTGGTTGTCGTACGCCGATCGCAAACTCGTTGTCGCCGGTCCGTATGTCCGAGACAGGGATCACTCGGCTGGGCAGTAGCGCCGGTTGACTGGAGCCGGGGAACCAGAGACGGGGCAGTACCGTCTGATGGTCGAAGGCCCGGCAACCCAGGCAGGCACCGCCGCGGTCTGCCAGTGGGACAGTGACGGCGGGGATGAGCATGCAGACGAGGTCGTTCGTTGGTGGTGTCGCCGGAGCCTTGCTCCTATCGGGTTGCGCCCAGGGCACCCGCGTCACCAGGGTGCAGGTCGCAGGACCGTCGGGGTTTCCGTCCGCGGCCGCAGCTCACCCGCTGGTCGACGCCGTGCACTTCCGTGACGGCATCAGCTTCGACGTCCCGGCAGCGTCCGCGTCGCCGGCGGTCAGCGCCGAGGTGGCGTACAGGTCGTGCGCGACGGACGGTGCGTGCGACCCCGGCAAGGCGCCGGACATCGGGATTGCCTCCGTGACCATTCCGGACGTTGAGGACGCGGCGGGAACAAAGATCATCGGACGCCTTGCCTACGTGCTCACCTGGTCCGGCGTCCCCTGTGTCGGCGCAGGTCCCGCCGCGGCGGACACCCCCACCGCCTGCACCATGTACCAATTGGTCGACGCCGGCACAGGAAAGACCTTGTACAGCATGGACCACAACTGACTCGCGACGCTGACGTCAGCCGCGAGACGAACGGCGCTCCAACGACACCTGCGGCCAGGGGTGATCGTGGGGACTATGAGGCTGATCTGCGTGTGGCCCATGGCTCGTCGCATTTGTCAAAGCACTGAGCGGTGCACCGGCGGCCGCCGTGGCGGTCGTAAACACGGTCGTCCCGGTTAGGGTCCCACGGCCCCCGCCCGGCAAGCTTCCTGGGCCAGAATCCGCATCGGCGAGCTTGGCCAAGGCCCGTGCGACGTGTGTCGATCACCGAACCCCGACCTGCGCACGGTACGGGCGAGCAGGTCGGCCTTCGCTCAGGACGGTCAGCCTGTTGCAATTGTCGATCGTCAACTGGAGCGGATCCCCTCGTGCCGGACTGGCCGAGAGAAGACGAGGGTCAGCGCTACTGCTGGCGTTTCGCTGCTCGGCGCTGAGTCCAAGCGGCGAGATTGTTGTACAGCGATAGCGCCAGCCACCCCAAGCCGACTAGGTACAGAGAGGTCAGAAGGATCCAGGCGAAGATCAGCAGCTCGGCCTTTCGGAAGCTGATCTCGGCGACTTCCCCTGCTCCGACGCTGTACTTGACCACCCCCTAAGGCTACTGCTGGCTCACCGCTGCTAGACGTAGGGCTTGACAGCGCACTTGCATTTTGCAAGCATGACGGGTCATGAACTTCTTCGCGAATTTCCCCGTGACTGACGTCGACCGCTCGAAGGCGTTCTTCAGCGCCCTCGGCTGGACCGTCAACGAGCAGATGACCGACCAGAATGCGGCCTGTTTCAGGCTCCAGGACGGGCTCTACCTGATGGCGACGAGCCGCGCGTTCTTCGAAAGCCTCGGCGACGGGCGCAAGCAGGTCGGCGACCCAGCGACCACCTCGATGGCGGCCTTCGCGTTCGACTTCCCGTCCCGAGACGAGGTGGACGCGTTCGTAGCCAAGGCAGAGGCCGCCGGCGCCAGGATCGGCGCGACGGACGACTACGGCTTCATGTACCAGCGCGACTTCGAAGACCCGGACGGCAACCAGTTCGCGCCGTTCTGGATGGACCCGGAAGGGCCGCCGCCCGCGCAGTGACGGACGAGGGCGACGAGAACGGGCTGGCCGCGGCGCTGGGGCTCATCGGTCAGCGCTGGGCCATGCTCGTCATCAGGTGCCTGCTCGACGGGCCCAAGCGGTACGGGGACCTGCAGCGCGAGCTCGGGGTGCCGACCAACATCCTCGCCACCCGGCTGAGAGAGCTGCAGGACGCCGGCGTGCTGTACCGACTCCCGCTCGCCCACAATCAGCGCGCCTACGCGCTCACCGAACGCGGCCTCGCGCTGCGGGCGGCCCTCGAGGCGTTGGCCGCCTGGGGCAGGACTGGCCGCAACTCATCACCATCATGACCAACGTCTTCTACCTGCAAGCAGCACAGGCAACGGCCACCCGGCCGGCAACTCGCGTGCCCGTCACTCTCTCGTGGGTGATGCGCTCCTCGTCGCAGTTGCCGATCGCTGACTGGAACGCCGGACGAGTAGCCGGATGTAGGCCAGGTCAAGGGCGGGAGGCAACTGCTCAACATCGGGCGATCCTGCGCCGATGCGGGGAACGTGATCAGGATGCGGTTCGCCGTGCTGCTGGGTGCCTTCGTGCTGTTCCTCGGCGGCTACGCGACCTATGTCGCCTACCTGCGACCGGCGCCGGTGTTCGACGGCGCCACCGATCCTGCCCACGTCGCCGGGGTCAAGGCCCTGGTCGCCGCGTTGCCTGCACCTGCCGGGGCGACGCTCGACCCGTACGGCACCTGGTGCGACGCGGCCGCTGCATCCTGCTGGACCAGCACGACACAGAGGCCCAAGGCACTGGTCTCGGCGCTCTCCCAGACGTTGGTCGCCCGGGGCGCGAAGGTTCGCAGCCACGAGTGCAGGCAACCGGAAGCCAGGCCCATCCAGGCCCCGGACGGCGGATGCTTTGCGGTCCTCGACTACCACGGGTCCCGGCTCGATGTGACCGCGTCGAGCCGGGGGAAGGCGGACAACGTCGGCCGGACGTTCCTGCGCGTCGACAGCCCGCTTGTCACCTCGACGTTGATCAGCGCCCGATCCGCAGCGCTCGGCCCTTGGGCCAGCGAAAACCCCCTGCCGGCCGCGTGGACGGCGGGCGTGACCTGCACTCAGCCCACCGAGGATGGTTGTCGGGTGTACCGGCAGCTGGCGGCCGCGCCACCGGTGCTCGCGCTGCCGCTGGCCCAGGTCTGCGCGGGCGTCCGCGCCAGCATGCGAGACCGGTTCTTCTTCACCCACGACGAGGACAGGCCCGCGACCACCTCGGCACACGCGACCTGCCATATCATCACCCACCGGTATCGCAGCCTGGGCGGCAAGGACGGCGAGCTCGTCAGCGTCAGCGCGACCAGCGTCGACCTCGCCTCGACGACCCTGCGTGTCATCGTCGCGGCTGACGGACCACGGCACGAAGGCCTTGTGTTCCAGGCCGGGACCGTCCCAGCGCAGGCGGCCACCCCTAAGAAGCCGTAGCCAGCCGTGATCGACCAGCAGGGCCACCGCAGTTCACAGCCGGCACCCCAACCGGGGCCGGCCAAGACCCACGGGAGAGCCTCGGCCGGGCCGACGCCGCAACGGGCGGCTCCCGCCCGAGGATCGGTGACTGGGACACCATCGGGTGCAGCAGCCGACGGATCTTCCGTCGGTCACCTCAGGCGGCAACCGTCGGGTGGACCGCCGTACGGACCGTTGTTGAACTCGGTGATCAGTCCGGCGTTGTCGAACTTGATCTTTGCTCCGCTGCTTGGCGTGATGCCGTTCGGGTGTCCGGCGCGCGCGATGGAGTCGCCGGTCCGGCGGCTGAAGCTGACTCCGAGTACGCCGAGCTGATCTGGCGGCGAGACCGCGATGTCGCCGATCGTCAGACGGTCATGGTCGGCGAGGCTCTGACGCAACCAAGACGTCAGCGCAGCGCGTCCCTGTCCGTCGACGAGTTGCTGCGTCGAGTAGTCGCAGTCACTGAAGCCCAAAGCCTGGGCGCGAGAGAACTGCGAGAGCGCACCCGTGAGGTCGCCAGCGTTGTAGGCGCGGATGAAGCCCCTCACGTGCGCAACCTCGACCAGCTGGAGGCCGGTCGCACGAAACACACTCGACGATGGCGGAGCCTGCGCGGATCCGAGGTCGCTAGCGGGTGAAGGACTCGTCGATGCCGATTGCAGTCCCGCATGGGTTGGGAGGTGCGTCGCGCTCAAAGGTCGTGCGGAGGCGCGGCCCCCAGTGCACGCGGCGAGCAACGGCACGCCGATTGCCGCGATGACCGTCAGCCAGACCCGCCTGCGTCGGTTCACGATCTCAGTATCGCTCTCGCCCCGGTCGCTCTGACCCAGCCACCAGCGACCGTTCAAGGCGCTGGCCCCGTTGCGCTGGCGGCACTGTGGATCGACAGACGCGGCGAACCCCTAGCGAAAGCCCAAAGCTGCCCTGAACCATCAAGGCGACTGGCGCACCGTTCACCGATCGGCGACTGCAACATGTCACGGGTCCCCGGCGCCATCGGCGGCTACTCAGGACCACCGTCTGAGAGTCGAGGCGACTTGGAACCAGTCGCAGCTGGCCCGCGCCACACTGACATCGTGCGCACGGATATGCAGGCTCCCCGCCAGAGGGTCCTGGCTGTCACCACTGTCCTGCTTCTGCTGACGCTGGCCGGATGCCGACATGACGCCGGCGGTCAGCAGCCAGCTGCCGGCGGCTCACCCTCCTCCCAGGGGCAGGCAGGGACCGGCCCGAACGCGCCGGTGCTAACGCCATCGCAGCGGGCGGCGCCCCCGAACTCAACAAGTGGCGCAATTCGTGCCGGCGAGGTGTCCGTCGGCTGCCGTCTGCGCACGCTTGTCGATCTCGCCGCGCTGCGAACGGGGCTGTTGTCGACAGGAACGCCAGCGGCCAACAGCCTCGAACACGTTCTGGCCGCCCCGGGCCGGTCGGCACCCCTGCGACTCGGCGCGCTACCGCGGGCCGACTGGGCTCTGATCGCCGGGAGCCCGACGTACCGGGTCTTCGGACTGGTCGCGCACCGCCAGCTCACTGCCGTGGTGCAGCTCAAGCTCTACCGGGGAACCTGGCAGGTCTACGCGGAGAACTGCAACCTGACCCACGCCGACGGCGACGCGGTCACCGCCGAGAGCGTCGCCGCCTCGGGGACAACCTTGGACGTGAACTGGGACAACGGCACCTGCTTCCCGCAAGGAGTCCACCGACACGTTCCCGAGCAACTGGGCCGCCGAGTCATCGTCACCGAGACTCCCACGCACGTGCTGATCTCCGTGGTCGCGGCCAGCAATCCTCAAGCCGTCGCGGACGAGGTCGGGATGACCGGCTGCGCCGGGGTGGGCCTGGCCGACCACATCGAGGCCCACCTCAAAGCGCCCATCGGCCAGCGCACCGTGCTCGACGTCAGCGCCGTTCCACCCCGCGTGCTGCCCACCACCGGTACCTTCGGACAACCGCTCACCTGACCAGTCCCAGAATCCGCACCGGGAGGCTGGCGTGTCGCAACTGGCCGACCAAGACCGGCACACCGTTGACCTGCGGCCGTCGTGCCGGTCGCCTTGTCCCGATGAGGGTCCCGTTCCCGGTCACCGATCGACAACTGCGACGAGCCGGAGGGAGTCACTCGACGAACCTTGCGCTCACCCACGAACGGCGTCGTTGAGCGCGAGCGAGCTCGCGGGACAGGTGCTCTTCGTTGCGCCTGGATCTCAGCCGCCGGTGTTGTCCGTTGGGGGCGGGTTCACGCAGGTGCGCCGCTACAGTGCACGCATGCTGCGTCTCGTCCGCGGCCTCACGTCGGCCGCTGGCCTGCTCTCGCTGACGCTCCTCGCGGGCTGCACGACCGGCGACGGTGAAGGACCGCGCTACATCGGTCTTGTCGTGTCGGTCAGTCCAATCAACATCTGTGTCGGCCCGAGCACGAGCTCGTCGAGTGTCACCTGCGGCGGTGTTCCTGCTGGCGCGACGCACCTACCTCGCGTCGGCCAATGTGTCGGGCTCTTCCCCGGGAAGCTGGACGCCCAAGGCCACGTGGTCGAATGGTCCACGGCCAGCCTGCGTCTGCACTACGCGGACAGCGAATGCGCTGGCCACTCGAGCTAACGCCTTCCCACCAGGTTGTCTCGCTGGGGGTCCTGCCTCACGCGTTCGTCCCGCCAGGCCACCTTCACCTGGGACGCCGCCGCGCCCCAGTCGGCGATCCGCGGCTGCGACGAGCCAGCCGAACGCCAGTGGCCGAGGGATGCGGCGCCAAAGTGGTCCGGTCATCGTTTGGCTCTACGGGAGGGTCCTTGCGCGCGCGCCGATTCGTCCTGGGCGTCACCGCCGTCCTGAGCCCCCGCCAGAGCCTCAATCAACATCTCGGGCAAGGCGAGAACAACGACAACCGCTGTTGCCCCGGCCAGCATTCTGCCCAGCCACGGCCAACGGCGGTTCCCGCGACTTACCGCGCCCACCAGACGGTTAGCGGTCCGCATCTCGAGACCATCAAGCCGACTGTATTCGCGTCGCATCCTCGCAGTGTCCCATGCGCTGGGGGCGGCCTGCGCCAGATGTAGCCGACCATGATCGCGAATGCGGACCAGGTGTCCCTGCTGAGGTTGGTCAAGCAGCGCCGTTTGGGTGGTCGCTTGCAGCAGCGGTTGATTGTCGGGCTCGCCTCCGTCCTCCTCGCCACATTCGGAGCTGTCTGCGGCGCCTTCGACAACCCCATACCCAGCGCAGTCCACGAGTTGCAGGCCTTGCTAGCAGGCATCATCGTCGTGAGTGTCGCTAGCTGGGCAGTCGCTGCCCGGCTCAGCGGGCGCTGGTGGCGGCTGGCAGTTGCCTCTGCGGCTGCGACCGTGGCGTTGCCAACAGTGCTCCTGCTCACCCAGTTGACCGTCGCAAGCTGGGCCCCGGTCGGCTTCTGCAGTATGTGACACCGGTACACGCTGTCGTACGGCCCCCGCTTGAACGCCGTTCTGCCCGGCCCGACGCCCGGCCCCATCACCGATCGGGCAATCCCGACTGGCACAGCCCCACGGCCAACAGGCCGGCCCAGCCCGAGGTCGTTGTGCGAGTCGCAATTGTCGATCCGCCTACGGCACATCAGCCGCGTGGGTGGCGGCGCGACTCAAGGCCCTATGGATCGGTGGCGCTGCTCAGTGATCCACCAGAGCGTTACGCCTGCTACAGCGACGACGATGACCAGCCACAGGTACCCGTCGCCGAGCGCCCAGCCGAGGAGGAGAGGGAACAGGAGCACTGACAACTCGATAGCGAGAAGCGAGCGGACCAGGGTCGGTAGCCGCCACCAACGGTTCTCGACGCGGAAACCGGCTGCGGGCCGCGGCGGAGGCATGCTGCGCACTATACGCCCGGCGCTGGGCGCGACGCCTCGCTCGGTATGGTGCTTCCCTGTACGAGCCGCGCGACGTGGGTTCGGTTCGCTGGGAGCAAGGGACGCCGGCTACGTCCAGTTGCGGATCGGCATGCGGGGCGGCGCGACTCAAACAGGACGGTCACGGGTAGTCGTATCCTCAACCTCGTGAGCGGGTTTCGGACAGCCGACGAGTTAGTCAAGTCTGCCGAGGAGTTCGCACGTGGGGCCCTCGTCGCCTATCACGAACGGAACGGGCGTCGGGCCGTCGTTGATGCCGCGACCGCCCTTGAGCAGCTTACGAAGGCGTGCTTGGTACGCCGCTCGCCTGCGCTCCTTGTCGTCGACCGAGGCAACGGCAACTGGGCCTCACTCGTCGCCCTGCTCGACCTTCCAAACAACATGAAGCCGGTGAAGCAGCTCAACACCGTAGGTGCAGGCGAGGCGCTGGTTCGTCTGGAGGCGTTTGTGACGTCGCCAGTTCCCAGAGATGACCTACTTGAGCTACTCGCCCAGCGCAACGGCGTGATTCACGCCGGCGAGAACGTGACCGGCATCGACCGCCGCGTTGCGCAGTTCGCGAAACACGTGGATCGACTCCTCGAGGATCTCGGCGTGGATCGTACTGACTTCTGGGACCTTCAAGTCGTAGTAGTCGATAGCCTGCTGCAATCCGACGAAAAGGACCTCGAATCCCGCGTCGCCGTCAAGATCGCAGCCGCGGTCGTGGCTTTCCACGCGGCCTACGCCGGTGTAGCTGACGCGGAGCGCAAGACGATCACCTGGATCCGTCGACCAGCTGCCGTCTCGTACGGTGACTTGCTGGTCATCTGCCCGATCTGTGAGTCGCCCGCAGTGGCCTCCGGTGGCTACCAAGTCGACTGGGATGAAGATGCGGCCCCAGAGTACGACTCCGACGAGCCTCGCCCCCGGTATGCCGGCAAGGTGCAGTTGATCGCCAACCAGCTCGTGTGCGACTTCTGTGGAATCCGTCTAGATGGGCTGGACGAGCTCGGTGCGGCATCGGCGCAGAGCCTGTTCGATATCGACGGCGACCCATACGACTTCGAGGCCGAAGGCCCGGACTGGGCCTACGTTGACGAGGACGCGGCGTACGAGCGCTGGACGGACAAGTAGCCAGGCGCGCCAAGTCTGCACGGCCTCGTCCGTCGTGGAAGGGAACGGCTGCTGGGACGGGGTGGCCGCCATTGCGGCCTGGGTCGCTGCGCCGACGTCTCATCCCAGCCAACCGATCCTCATGCGGCGATCGCCGGCGGTCGTTTGGACCGCTCACGTATCCTGCCTAAGAACTCGACTCAAATGAGCGTCAGAGCCTCCTGAAGCAAACGAGTTAGCCGAGGAAGAGCAGCGCGTCCATCCCCGGTGGTGGCCGGTGTAGCCGATGAGCGGATCCGACGTGCCGTTGCCCGCCCCAGTCGAACGAGGTCGACGCGCTCCGCGTTACGGTGCCACCAGTAGCAGGTGCCGCGGGTGACCTGCCGAGCCTTCCGAACCGTCGACGCGCGCCGGTCGTTCAGCCGGTCCAGACGATCGTGCCGGTGACCGTGCCGGTGAGCTTCGCTTCGGGGAAGCTGACGGGGCTACCCGTGATCGTGCAGCTGACCGGACCGGGAGCCGTCGGCTTTGAGGCGGTCGAGGTGAAGGTGCCGAACGGCGTGGTGAAGGTCAGGTCGAAGCTCACGGGCAGGAACAGCCCCTGCTGACCGTCGCTGCCGGTCACGAACGCTGGGTTCCAGGTGGTCGCCTCCGTTTTCCCCGAGTTCACCACGAAGTCGAAGGTGCCATCCGCCCCGCAGTCGGCGGTGCCGACGAGCCGGTTCGGGGCGTGGCTGGGGGCCGCGAACGCGGCCGATGCCGGCGACAGGACGAGGACGGCGCTCCCGACGGTAACCACTGCGATACGGAGGGTTCGGCGCATGGCAGCCTCCCAGCAGAGTAGGTGCCCTTGATGATGGGCCGGTCGGAGTGCGCCCGCAAGGCCCCAGCTTGGCGGCAATCAGGCGGACAATGCTCGACCCAGCCCGCTCGTCCAGACCAGCAAGCGGTGCTCCATGGCGAACGTCGGCGCACGCCTCTGGTTGAGCCCATGCCCGAGCCCCCAAGGTGTATCTCGGGAGGACCTGCTGGCGATCTTGGAGACTCTCGCGCTCTTGCCGCCGATCGAGCCCTAAGCGTCGGGTGCCGGACGTCAAGGGTTCAGCGCACGAACAGGCAGCCGTCCCGCTCGAGCACCTGGCCACGGCGCAGCGACAGGACGCGGGCCAAGGCCCGGTACGCGGCGCCCATGCCCGGCAGTTTCAGAAAGACGCCTTGCGGTCCCCGGACCATCCGTCCGGTGCGCACGTCGTACGCTGACTGATGCCAGGGGCAGACCAGGCGGCCCCTGCTCGTCGAGCGTGCCGTTGGACAGGTCCGCGCCCAGGTGCCGGCATCGGCGCGACACCGCGAAAAACTCACCGCCGATGTTGCCCACGGCGTAGGGTCCGGCGCCGCTCACCGTCCCGGTTGGCAGATCGGCTGGCGGTCCGACCTCGTGCTCTCGGCTCATGATTACAGCGGGCACCCGCCCTCCCTGGTACGGGCAGTCATTGGTCAGATCCCCATCGCGAGTCCGACTGGACGATTGGCCGTGCCAAGGCCTCCGTCTTGGCGGCAGGCCGAGCAACGAACTGCTCCGAATATCCGCACATGCCGTGGTCGTGCACGTTCCCACTGCGGGACCGTGTTTCCTATGAGGAACGGCAGCACCGTCCCGGTCAGCGTCCCGATCCCGGTTACCGATCGGCTATCGGTGACGGCTGGACAGCACGGGTACGGGTCGGTCCGTCCGCTGTGCCGGTTGAGGTTTCGCTATGACGATTGCCGACTTCCGGTAGGCCGTCTCCGGTCATGTGTTCCCGGTCGCCGTCGGTGGGCTGGCAGACCGGCTAGCCGTCGCAACCATCGGGCCGCCAGGTAGGACGAGGGTGCGTGACCGGTTCGGACTCGAGCCGCCGTGCACTACTGCGCAGCCGGCCTCAGCACGGCCCGCCGAGCACGAGTTCGGTGACGAGGGCACCCGCGGCTGTGGCGGCGGCCAGCGTACCGATGGACAGGGAGAACACAGGTCTCGGCCGCGGTCCCGGCGGCGGGTCCACGGAGGACCACGTCAGCTGGCGCCGGCTGTCGGCCGACGCGGCCACCGCAGCGACCAGCATGGGTGCTCCCACGAACAGCAGGTCGGCCACCGCGAAGCCGCCCTGCGCGATCAGATAGACGACCCAGGCGGCACTCAGCAACGGCCACACGGCCCGCCGCCAGGACCACGACTTATGCGGGGCGACGAACAGCGACTGCGCCGGCCCGGTGACGAGGAAACCGGCGGCCGTGACGACGCAGATCAGGGCAGCGAGTCCAGCACCGAGCACGACCCCGAACAGCCACTCCGGCCCCCCGCTGCTCCAGCAGGCGTGCACGTTCCTCCCCTCCCTGCCTCGTATCAGGCTGGTCCGGACAGTACTCGTCCCGCGGTCGCCACCCGCATTCGCCTTCCGATGCTGTTGTCACGGCCATGCTGGTCGGCTCGACGGTCACGACACCACCGACCGGGAAGGGTTGCTATCAGGCACCCAACTTCCCGATCGCCGATCGACAATTGCAACAGGCTGACCGGCCTGAGCGAAGGCCCACCTGCTCGCCCGTACGGTGTGCCGGTCAGGGTTCGACATCCGGTTCCGGCTGGGGTCGCTACTTGACGGTGAGTGTCGGCGAGGAGCTGACGCCTTCGGGGTAGGGGCCTTGGGCGTCGGGTTCCCACTCCAGGGCGACCTGGGTTCCGGGTGCAACGGCGGCCGGCACTTAGATCTGCATGCTGAACAGGCGACCGTAGGGCGGCAGCGTCGGGACGGCCTCGCAGTTCAGCTCGTGGTCCTCGGTGGTGAGGGTGGTGCCGGTCTTCAACACCACCAGCCGTTCCCGGTAGCCCGCGCAGCCTGGTAACAGTGCGGTGGCTGCCGGCTGGCCGGTGACCCAGACCTGGTAGGCGAAGGTCGACCCCGGCCGGACTGAGGTGGCGGGCACGCGGATGCTGCCGGCGAGGCCGGTGAGGTACAGGCCGCCGTAGACCACGGCGGTCTGGGCGGACAGCGGCTCGGCCTGCACCCGGCCCACGCGCCGGGGGTCGCCCGGCCGAGGCGTGCCGGGAAGCGTCATCGAGGAGGTGAGCGGACCGCCGGCGTGCGGAAGGTCGACGGTCACCTCGACGGTCCCGGTCTGGGTGTTGGTGCCGTAGCCGGCGTCGTCGGTCAGCACCCACCGGAACCCGATGGCGGCTGGATGCCTCGAGTCCACGATCTCCCCGGGCGGCACCGCGAAGTCGCTCAGCGGAACACTGGTCGCAGACCAGGTTCGTTTCGGGCTGGTCAGATGAATCACCGGATAGCCCTGCAGACTGCACCCAACACCGGTTCGTACGGTCACCGGGAAGCTGTAGTAGCGCATGTCCGAGGCGGCGTCTCCACCGGACTGCATTCCCAGGTGCAGATCCTCAGCTGTACACCACCGCGGCTTCCCCACCGGACCTGTTAGCGCGTCCGAGCCGACGGGCGGTCGGTAAGGCAGGTCGACCCACGGCACCACGCCGGCGTTGACCGCCGTCGACTCGTACAGCTGCGACGGCACGACCGAGGCCACGGCAGGCGGGCTCACCGGGGGTGCTGAACTCGGAGCCGGGGCAGGGGTGGTTGATGCCGTAAGCGACGCGACGGGACTGATAGGGGCACTGAGGCGTCGGGCGGCCGTGGACGTCGACGACGCTGCTGGGGGACCACTCTCCGACGATGACGCACAACCGGACAGGCCCAGCACCAGCGCCACGGAGGCGACAAGCAGCCGGTGCTCTCGGCGGCTGCTTGGATCTGGCCTGTCGCAAGGCTCGGCGGCATGCCATCGCTCTCCGCCTTGCCAGCCGCCAGCCCGTGCCCCGGCTACGCCCTTGCTCGCCGCGGTCGCCCTTCCCTCGTCGCCACGAGGACGCCACACGAGGCCGCCCGGTTCAGAGTGACAAACGTCCGACGCGGCGGGTACGACCGTTCACGCGAGGGTCGCCGCCGTCGCAGTTGCCGATCCGTGACCGGCCCGGAACGTCGACCTTGCGAGCAGCTCGTAGCGGCCTGAGGGCAGCCGCCTCGCCGGAGTCAAGGAGCGTTGCGAGGGTCCGGATAACGAGTCGCAGGGGGTGCAGGCCCGCCGAGCGGGGCGGCGAGCCCGCACCCTAACCAGCTCGGGGGTCAGAAGGGGATGATCAGCCCGACGGGTGTGCTCAACGCTTGCGTACCGGTCACCCGGCCGTTGATGTCGTACGTGCGCAGCTCTTCCGTGGCAGCCCGTGCGTCGTACTGCTCGGTCAGCAAGGACGTGCTGCTGACCCAGATCGGTTCGTAGGTCCCTTTATCCCCGATGTGCAGCACGCGTCCGCTGGATATCGTCAGGACGATAACCGGCAGGCCGGGTTGGAAGCCGTTGTCACAGGCCATCGCGATCCGACGCCCGTCCGGCGACCAGGCGAGGTGCATCGAATTGGAGCACGGTGCCTTCAGGAACGCGCGCTGGGCTCCGGTGCTGGTGTGGAGCAGCCGCCAACCGCGCCAGTCCGAGACAAGCACATAGCGACCGTCCGGCGAGAACGTCGCGGAGTACACGCCCCAGTCATCGCCCTTCACCAGCGCCCGCGCAGCACCGTTCGATACGTGCACGATGGTCAGGGGCCGGCCCGCGACGACCAGGAGGACGGACCGCGAGTCGGGCGCCCAGGCCAGCGGCCGCGCGTTGCCGAACACCAGCCGCCGGTTGCCCGTGCCGTCCGTGCGCATGGCGTAAACGCCGTTGTCGCGCCGGTAGCTGACCCACCGTCCGTCCGGGGACACGATCGGGTTGAGCCCGTGATGGGGCAGCGTGACCAACGGGCGGGTCGCGCCTACCGCAGTGACGGTATCGAGGGTGTAGTGGTCGCCCATGGCGTACAGCCTTGTGTGTCCCAGGGAGATGCCTCGCGGGGCGGCGGAGGCCGGAGCCGCGGTGAACGCCGCGGTCGCGAAGACCAGAACAACGGCAGCCGTTGCGCGGCGCAGGGTGCGGAGCACGGACATGGTTCCTGACCTTTCGAGAGGGTTGATGGGCCGCGGGCATCGCGGTTGCCGTGGTGACCGGTGGCCCGGCGATCGAGTTGCATGGATCGCTGGTTTTCCTTGGCAGCAGGGGAACTGGGGCCGCCGCCGCAGTAGCCGGGGACGTTCTGGATACCGCGGAGGCATGCGGGCAGAAGCGGTGGGACGTGGGGTCTGCCGCGGGCTAGGCGGGCGCGCCGCAGCGATCGTGCGCGTGCTGCGTCAGGAAGGTTCCGACCTGCTGCTGGGTGAGGCCCTGGGCAGTCGAGGTGTGGGAGCCAGTCACCTGTCCGTTGGTCAGGGTTAGCGTAGAGACGGTTGTCTGGTAGCGGCGGGCGTTCAGCGCGCCGGGAACGGTGCTCGGCTCGACGCGATACTGGGTCGACTCGATGTGGCCCGCGATGCAGCCGAAGTCGCCGCCGGCGCCGTTACCCCCACCGCTGAACAGCACCGGGTCGGTGCTGGAGCCAGTGAGGGAGGGCGCCCTTACCAGTGCCCCGTTCAGGTACTGGAAGAGGTAGTACGGCGTCCCTGTGGCGGCGACGGCCTTCACCAGCAGTTCGGCACGGCCGTCGCCGTTGACGTCGACCAGCGTGACGACCCCGGAGCCGTAGGCGTTGCCCATCGGGAATGCTCCGCTGCTGACGGCTTTCCCGGCAAGGTGCACGACGACCCGCGCCGTGCCGCCCGAGAACTGGGTAGTGGCCGTGTCCGGCATGCCGTCGCCGTCGACGTCATGCGCCACGGGCGCCAGCGGCCCCTTGGCGGTGGTTGTCACCGGCGAAGAGGTCACCGGCGCGGAGGTCGCGGTCACCGAGAGGGCCGGCCCGACTGGTGCCACGCCCGAGGTGGGGCTGCCGGTCGCCGTTGCCGGAGCGGACGTGACCGGAGCCGACGTGACCCGCGGGGTGGTCGTTGTGACGGGTGGCGACACGGTCGTCGCGGTCACCGTTGGCGCGTAGCCGGGCTCGACGGTACGCGGCGCGGCTGACGGGTGGCCGAGGGAACCGACCGCGATGACCGCAGCAGCGGCTCCCGCGACGGCCAGCACACCGGCGCCGGAGCCGATGCTCCACTGCAACCGACGACGTCGCCGTACACCGGCCTTGATCTGGATCAGGGCGTCGGGCGAGGGCTTGACCGGCGCTACGGCGTGGGTGAGCCGGGCACGCAGCTTGTCCGGGTCGACCGGGGTGGGCGTGTTCATCGCAGGTCCTCCAGCAGGGCACCGAGGCCGGTCAGGCCCCGTGACGTGTACGACTTGACGGCACCGACGGAGACGCCCATGACCGAGGCGGTCTGCGCCTCGCTCGCATCGGCGTAGTAGCGCAGCACCACCGCCTCTCGTTGCCGACGAGGGAGTTGTCTGAGCCCGGCCACGACGGCGTCACGCTCGACGAGGGCGTAGGCGTCGTGCTCGGCACTCGCCGCGTCCGGCATCGGGTGCGGCGCGTGCCGGGCAGCGACGATCCGGCGGCGGAGGGTCGAGCGGGACAGATTGACCACGGTCTGCCGCAGATAGGCCAGCGCCTTGTCCTGGTCGCGCAGGCGGCTCCGGGAGTTGTGCACCCGGATGTACGCCTCCTGCACCACGTCCTCGCACGCGGCGACCTCATCGAGCAGGAGGGCGGCCAGCCGGATCAACGACCGGTAGTGCTGCGAGTAGAGCGCAGTGAGCAGGTCCTCATCCGTGGCCGTGGTCGTGCTCTGCATCGTCCCCGTCTCCCCCGCAGCCGTCGTCATGCCGAGTCAGACGCGGGCGAGGCACACAAGGTTGCGCGATCGGAGCGATCAATTCGCCAGCGCTCCTTCCGCCCGGCATGACCAGGCCACCAGCGGCGGTAACGAGCGCCACGACGCGCTCGACACTCCGGACCTGGAAGTCTCGCCGTCTACGCTTTTCAGCTCAAACTCGCCGAGGCAACCGCCGCGATACGGGCTGTTTGTTGGAGTGGTCCGAAATGGCGCCCGACCAGGTGACGTCCGCGGGGGGCGCTTACACGCCGATCCCGTTCCGTAAGCCGAAGCCCTGCTGGGACAACCAGGCCGACGACGGGTGGGCCAGGTCGCCTCGTCGCGTCAAGGCCCCGCTCCGGGACGAAACGCCGTCTCGATTGCCGATCGGCTATCGGGTTCCGGCAGGCTACGAAGGCCGTAGCGCTCACCAGGGCCTCGATGGCGACGCAGCGGGAGGAACCGGACTCCGACGTAGACCAGGGCACCTAGGGGCAGTGCCATCGCGGTGCTGACGGTAACGGCCCATCGCGGGGAGAGCTGTTGCCCAAGCGGGTGGAGAAGCCCGCTGGCTGCCACAAACGTGGCCATCGCCAGCCAGTACGCGATCTTGTCCCTGTTCACTCGAGCAGTGTGACATGCGGATGACACGGTGTAGATGGATCGCCGATCACCTGTTGCGGATCGGCGAGCGCGACACCTGCGGTCGGCGTCCGATGCCGACGCCGATGACGTCCGTGCAAGTCCTCCGAGACCCAGTGCTCGGAGAGCAGGATGCATAGATCCGGAAGGAACCGATCGAGGTGATCATGCGTCCTAGCGACATGAAGCGTCGGGGCGCCACGCTCGCTGCTTTGCTGCTAGCGCTCGAATGTGGCCCGGGCCACGCCTCGTTGGCCCCAGAGTCGGTCCGCACGCGAATGCCCCTGGGTGAAGCCAGTGCGTACCTTGATCCAGCCCATACGTCCGACCGCCCCCTGGTTCGTCCACGGCCGCGCGAAAGGACGCGCACGTCCCTACGCAGACCCAGGGACACAGCACCGTAGACTCGCCCGGTACACCAGCACCTCGGCCGGCCGCGGGTACCACGACGTGTTGGTCTGGGCCTTCATCACCACCGGCTGCACAGCCGCTGGGGCGGGGCCCGCACCTATCAGCAGCTCCGACTGCTCCCAGGTGTGGCTCGTGAACGCGCAGTCAGGGGCCGACCTCGGTGGCGTGGGCTGGTGCCTGCCAGGAGCGGACGTGGACCAGCCCGATGGCCATGGCGTCGTCGACGTAGACCGCGAGCAGCTCGGCGACTGCGCCGGCGACCGTCAGGCTGTGAAGGGCACCAGCGACGCCACGCATGCACTGAGGATTGTCGCGATGTCCGGGGCCGCGTCCCTGTCATGGTGACACTGGCGTCCCTCCTGCGAGGGACGGCGGTGATCGCCAAGGTCACTCGCCGGGGTGACGACGGGGCCGTCCTCACCGCCTAGCGTTCCTGCCATGGAAGCCACTATCGCCGTCGACGGCCTGCGCAAGCGCTTCGGGCCGGTCGTTGCCCTTGATGGATTGTCGTTCGAGGTTACGCCGGGCCAGGTTACCGGCTTCGTCGGACCCAACGGTGCCGGCAAGACCACCACCATGCGGGCCATCCTCGGCCTCGATGCGGTGGACGAGGGGACGGTAACCGTCGGCGGTCGGCCGTACCGGAGCTTGCGCCGCCCGCTGAGCCATGTCGGTTCCCTGCTGGACGCCGCTGCGCTGCAACCGAGCCGTACGGGACGCAACCACCTGCTGTGGCTCGCGCACTCCCAGGGCCTGTCGAGCCGCCGGGTCGACGACGTGATCGCCCAGTCCGGCTTGGACAAGGCGGCCAGACGCAAGGCCGGTGGCTACTCGCTGGGCATGCGGCAGCGACTCGGCATCGCGGCCGCCATGCTCGGCGACCCGCCCGTGCTGATGCTCGACGAACCGTTCAACGGCCTCGACCCCGAAGGCATCGTGTGGGTCCGCGGCTACCTACGCTCACTAGCGGCGCAGGGCCGGGCGGTGCTGGTCTCCAGCCACCTGATGAGCGAGCTGGAGGACGCAGCGACGCACCTGGTGGTGATCGGCCGCGGCCGGCTCGTCGCCGACACCAGCGTCGCCGAGTTGATCCGGCGAGCATCCACCGGCAGGGTCAGCCTGCGCACGACGGCTCGGGTCGAGGCGACGACGGTACTGGCCGGCGCCGGAGCCACCGTCGCGACGATCGACACCGACACCCTGACGGTCTCCGGACTGGCGCCCGACCAGATCATCGGGCGGCTGAACGCGAACAACGTGGCGTTCTTCGAGGTCTCCGCCCATCGGGCCAGCCTCGAGGAGGCCTACATGGAGATCACCCGGGAGTCCGTGGAGTACCGGGCCACCGACGCGCCGGAGGTCTCGCGATGAGCCTCACGACGGAGCCGTACCGCTCGTCCCTGCCGGTCGGCAGCGACAGCTTCGCGCGGCTCGTGCACGCTGAGCTCACCAAGCTCCGCACGGTACGCGGCTGGGTGATCGGGCTGCTCGTCGGCGCTCTGCTGATCGTGGGGATCGGCTGGCTGTCGGCCGCCGGCAGCAGCTCCTCGTGCCGCAGCGCGGCCAACTCGGCAGCCGCAAGCCCGAGCGGCTCGGCCACCGGCAAGGCCTGCGGCGGAGGCGGTGGACCCACGCTCGGGCCGGACGGCGAGCCGGTCAGCGACCAGTTCTTCCTGGTGCACCAGCAGCTGGACGGCGACGGCGGCATCACGGCGCGGGTGACCTCGCTCGCCGAGCAGGTGCCGACCGGGCTCGACGGCAACGGGCCGCCCGGCGGATCGTCGAAGCCAGGGGTCGTGCCATGGGCCAAGGCCGGGCTGATCGTGAAGGCGAACACCACCCAGGGCTCGTCGTACGCGGCCGTCATGGCGACCGCTGCGCACGGTGTCCGGATGCAATGGGACTACACGCACGACGTCGCCGGCCCTCCTGCCACGGCGTCGAAGACGGCTCCGGTGTGGCTCCGGCTGACACGCTCCGGCGACATTCTCACCGGATACGAGTCGCCCGACGGAAAGAGCTGGACAAAGATCGGCGCCACGACGCTCACCGGACTGCCCTCGTCGGTACAGGTCGGCATGTTCGTCGCGTCGCCGGACTACGAGCTCACCACCCAGCAGATCGTCGGCACCTCGACGAGCGGCGGCCCCTCGACGGCGACGTCAACGTTCGACGAGGTGAACCTGCAGTCTCCGCCGCGCACCGGCGGCTGGCAGGGCACCACCGTCGGCGGCGGTGGACCGGCGGGTCCGGACGCAGGCCAGTTCACCCAGGCGTCGGGCACCTTCACCGTGACCGGCTCCGGAGACATCGCCCCGATGGCCGCAGGTGGCGGGGATAACAACACGGTCAGCGGCAGCCTCGCAGGAGCCTTCGTCGGATTGATCGCGATGGTCGTGCTCGGGGCACTATTCATCACCGCCGAGTACCGGCGCGGCCTGATTCGCACGACGCTTGTCGCGAGCCCTCGCCGGGGCCGGGTGCTGGCCGCGAAGGCTGTCGTGCTGGGATGCGCCGTCTTCGTGTCCGGCCTCGCCGCCTCGACGTTCACCATGTGGTTCGTCGACGGGCTGCGGCGCCACAAGGGCGTCTACATCGCGCCGGCCACAACGCTCACCGAGATCCGGGTGCTCGTCGGCACCGCCGCGCTGCTCGCCGTCGCCTCCGTCCTCGCCTTGGCACTCGGCACCATCCTGCGGCGAAGCGCGACGGCGGTCGCCGCGGTGATCGTCCTCATCGTCCTGCCGTACATTCTCGCGGTATCGTCCCTCGGCGCACTGCAGTGGCTGTTACGCCTCACACCGGCCGCGGGATTCGCGGTCCAACAGACACTGCACCGCTACCCGCAGGTCGACGGCGTCTACACCGCCTCGGCCGGCTACTTCCCGCTGACACCGGCTGCCGGTTTCGGCATTCTCCTTGGGTGGACGGCGGTCGCGTTCGGCCTGGCGCTGTTCCTGCTGCGCAAGCGAGACGCATGATCGACACCCTGCACGCGGAGTGGACCAAGCTGCGCACCTCTGCGGGCACGTTCTGGCTGCTGCTCGCGGCGATCGCGCTGACGATCGGGCTCGGCGTCGCTGCCGATGCGGGCGCGCGTTGCGTCACCGTCGGCTGCAACCAGGACCCCGCAAAGATCAGCCTCACCGGTGTCTACCTGGCTCAGGTCGTCGTTGCCGTCTCGGCCGTCACGATCCTCGGCGGCGAGTACGGCACCGGAATGATCGGGATCACCTTCACGGCGGTCCCGAACCGGGTCGCCGTGCTGACCGCGAAGGCGATCGTCGCGGGCGGCTGGGCCCTGGTGGCCGGCCTGGTCGGCGTCTTCGGCTCGACGCTGGTTGGCTGGATCATGCTGCCGGGCAGGGGCTTCACGCCCGCCAACGGCTACCCGTCGATCGGCCTGTCGGACGCGGGAATGCTGCGCGCGACGTTCGGCTCGGTGCTGTATCTGGTGTTGATCGCGTTGCTCAGCCTCGGGATTACCGCCGTCGTACGCGACTCCGCCGTGGCCATCGGCTGCGTACTCGGGCTGCTGTTCGTGTTTCCCATCGTTCTCGTGATGGTGAGCGACCCGCACTGGCATCGCCACCTCGAGCAGATTTCGCCGATGACGGCGGGACTGGCGATCCAGGCGACCGTCGACCTGCCCAGCCTCTCGCTCAGCCCGTGGTTCGGCCTCGGCGTCCTCGGGCTGTGGGGGGCAGGGGCGCTGACGTTGGGCGCCTTGTTGCTGGAGCTGCGCGACGCGTAAGCGACAGGATGGAGCCGCGCTTGACGGAGGTGCCGGTGCGCCCCGCCGAATCATCGTTTCTCACCGTGACACGCAGCCGGCCGTCGACACGAGGACCCGCGGCCTGGTGGGCGCAGGCCTACTGGTCGCCCCTCGCTTCCACAGGCAGGGCAGCCTGCACACCAGTACCGTCGCCGGCTACCACTGGCGAACAGTCCATCTGCAGGGTCTGACTCTGCGGCCTAGCAGGTGACCCCAGACCCGTCCCGATCGCCGATCGGCGACTGGGACACGGGTCGGGTGGCCATGCGCTCGAGTCGGAGCCGGTGATGTGCCGCCCCCAGCTGCCCCGGGTCAATACAGTGAGTCGGTGGGGAACTCCGAGCAACGAAGGGCCCGATGGTGGCAAGCCATCAAGTACCGCCGGTGCTACGTCTCAGACCGTACGTGGTTCGGCGTCGGCCTCGCCGTTGCCTTCGGTGCAGCCACAGCTGCATCCCTGTTCTTCGTCATACCTGTCGCCGTCGGGGTCGCCATGGTGATGACTGGTCTCGCGCGGGCGTATCGCCGCACGGACCCCGCCACTGGCGAGAGAAGCCCGGGCCCTCCCTGGTAATCCATCCGGCGAATAGGGGAGTCATCAGATCTCGAAGGAGCCGATCCTCATCTGGGGCTGGGTGCTCCACCTGTCGATCGGGTAGCCCCGACGGGCTGGCCCCGGGCAACGGCCGCCCGGTGTGCCAGCCGGGCTCGTCTGCATGCTCGCGTCCGTTGGCAGTTCGGCGTCGTCTCTGAAAACACGGCGGCACCGCGTCGAGCTGTCAGGTAGCAGTGTGCAGCTGCGCTCACTTGATTTGAGCTGCCGCTTTGGCTGTCGGGATGCCGGCGATGGCCACTTCAACTGTGACGGGGCTTCCCGAGTTGTAGGGGTGCGGTAAGCCCTGATCGAAGGTGATCCCGGGGACGGTGAAGGCAAGTGATCCGTGCGCGGGCACCACTGTGTTGGCGGAGCACGGGAGGTCTTCGAGGTTGCCGGAGTCGCTCGAGCCTCCCGATCCGCTGTCGGCGGCGAGGATCTCCACGATGTAGCGGGGGCACGGCGACAGGGCGATGGGCTGCCCGGTCGGGTTCACCAGTGCCGCGCCGGTGGCCGGGACCGTGGTTGCGCCGGTGGTGGGGGCTGCGTTCAGCGACAACCGCAAGTCCGACCAGCTCGGTGGCGGGCTGAGCACCGGCTGGGCTGGTTCGCTGGTGGCAGGGTCACCGGGATAGCCGGCGACACCGGGCTCGAAGGTCGCGTCGGAGTGGCCTTGGCAGGCCGGCTGCGGCCCAACGATCGGGGCGTGGAGGTCACCGTAGTTGCGGGCGGGTTCCCCGTTGAAAGCCCCGTCGGCCATCGGTATGACGACCGCGGCGGCTCTCGGGCCGCACCAGGACCCGCTCCAGGTGAATCCCCACACGGCGTTGCCGGCGTAGAGGGCGAGGTCCGGACGGATGTTCTCCGGCGGGTTCACCGACGGAAGCGAGACCGATCGGGCCGCCAAGGCATGCCCGTCGGCACCGATCACGCCCGTCGGGCCGGGCGACATGTGCAGCGAACAGGAATGTCCCAACAGGGTGATCACCCCGGCGACACCGCCCTGGACCTGGCGGGTGTACGCCGTGGTTGTCACGTCCCGCGGTCGGCAGGGGCGTTGGGGCTGGATGCCCGGGCCGGACGGTGCGATGAGTAGCGGAGCAGCGAGGCGGAAGGCGGCGTCCAGCGACGAGGGTGTATCGGACGGCACAGTCGCTGCCGGACTGCCGGCCGTGGCCGTGGCCGTCGGCAGCAACACACCAGACGTGGCAGGCGCCGAAGGAGGCGTCTCCGAGTCACGAGTTGCCGCAGCAGACGAGGCGTCACTCTGGGCGTTCACGGGTGCCGAGGCGCACGCCGACGTCAGCGGTAGGAGCATGAGAACAGCAACCAGCCGATGCATCTGCATGCCCCTGAGACGCTCGCACAACGCATCCGGTTCCAAGAAGCACTACCACCGATCACGGCAGACCCGCAGCAGGATCGCTGACTGGCACGGGTGGTTCCGCCGAGGAAGGTCGGCTCTCAGCCTGCCGTGCCATCGTGCTTGGCGCTGCGTCGACCGTCCCTAGAGTGGCGGCATGACGGCGACTCTGTCGGGCGACCTGGTGTTGCTGGCTATTGGCCCACGGGCGACATATCAGACAACGGGCCCAGTCGGATTTGTCTTGGCTGGAAGCCTGCTGTGCGAGTCCGCGATGGCGGGGTGGCCGATCCTGCCGGAGGAGACCGGTCCTCGACGTCCCGCCCGGTTGACCGCCTTGGTCGAAGGGTTGGCACCGGCGGCGGTCAACCGGTGCGCGGAGCCGCTGCTGGCCGCCGGCGTTATCGCCCCCCTTGAGCACATGACCCTGCGAGTATTCCGCCGCAATGGCTACCAGGTCCTCGCCTGGGAGCCGCGACAGCTTGCCGCCCAACGACTCCTTTCCGCGCTCACTCCGGGGTGGACCCCTCCGCCGGCCGAGGCCGCGCTGGCCGTGCTCTGCGCGATGTCAGGCATCGCTGCGCACGTCACGTCGCCGCCGGGGAACCGCGCCGGACGTGTTGCCATGGCGCAGCACTTGAACGGCCTTCGTGGCGTCGTGGGAGAGCACGTCGCCGAAATCCTCTTCGCGACGCGGCGCGCCTACCGCCGTACACGTGCGGACGACTGGGTGTTCGTCCCAATGGACGGCTCCAGCGGATACGGGGACAGCGGCGGTCACGACACTGGCCACGGAGGTGGCCACGACGGTGGCGGAGGCCATGGAGGCCACTGATCCGTCAGGCCCGTGCCGGCAGCCGATCGCTCACTGCGACGGCGGCGCCGGCTGACGATCCACCCCCTGACCTCCTGGCGTCTCCAAGCCGGTCAGGACGTGTGTCACACGAAGGCCGTGCGAGCCTTGATGACAGGCACCCAGCGCGGTGACAACATCACCTGCCGGAGGGTAGGTGATCAGGCGTGGGCCTGTTCAAGGATGAATCCGTTAGCGGTGGTAGCGGGCCGCTGCCAATGTGGAGCGTTGGTGACTACCCGCCGGGTACGCCGCTGCCGGTCCTGCCGACTCCGGACCTGACCAATTTCCCGTCGTGGCTCCGACCGTTGGCGGCTTGGCGATGGTCGGTGATGGCGGCCCGGCACCAGTCGTGGCTGGAGGAGGTCCGCCAGGAGCAATTTTCGAGGTCCGCATTACAGCCACCGCGGCTTGTTGAGAGTTGGCCGGTGAAGCTGCGCGGGCGCAAACGACGGGTGGCTCAGCGGCAGCGGGCCGAGGTGCAGGCCGCGATCGTCGCCCACTGGGAAGCGCAGCGTCGAGACGACGGCAGCGGGCCTGCAGAACCGGGATAGGCGACGTCGCCCCGTGCCCGAACGGCGATCGGTGACCGGGAACGGCGGTGGGGCGCCCGCAGCTACGCCGGTCGAAAGCTATCGCCCGTTCCTGACCTGGTCAGAGGCAGGACCAGTAGGCGCTTTGCAGCACGGATCTGGCCACGCGACTGTTGCGCATCGCAGTTGAGCCGGCTACGACCACGCCAGGTGACCATCGCGACCACCACTGGTCCGGAACAAGTAGTTCGATCACCAACGCCCGGACCGTGTCAGGGGAGACGCCGTGCTCGACTATGGTCGCCTCGGCCAAGGAGCGGGCGAGCTCGAAGTGATCGTCGGGTTCTTCCTGACCTGCCCTGTCTTGCGCTTCTCGAAGCCACGCGTCCGTGTGCGTCAGCGACACCAGCACGGCCTTGTGCGGGGCCGGGCGGTCAGCCAGCCCGTCATAGTGCGGCCAGCTGCCGCCGTCTTCGAATGGCGGGTCGAGCTCGTCGCGCCACGCCGCCTGGCGCGGAGTGGCGTAGCCTCCCGCAGAGCGGACCTGCAGGTTGACCAGCGCCCGCCACCACCTGATCCACTGTGGCGCGGCAGCAGAGCGCTCCTCCTGGCTGAGCATGCGAGACATCCGAGGCTGCTCGGCCAGCAGTCGAGGGGGTAACGTCCGGTCGGCTGGCACCGGTAGGTCACAGACGTCACGGACAAGAAGAGCCCGGTCCAGCGCTGAGCCGCCACCCAACTTGGTGTACTGCCATGACGGGCCGCCGCCCCCCAGTTGCACGCTTCCTCCAACGGTCCCACCCATCATCCCGCTCACGTCCTTACACGTCAGCGCGCCCTGGCCACGAGATCCGGCCAGCGCCCCGCCGGCGGCATGGCCCGCTGGTCACAGCCACGTGCCGATGACCGATCGTCTACGCGGACGCTCTCTGAGCTGGGCCGCTAGGCTGCCTGCACGCGGTGGTGTGAGGGGGCGTCGTGGAGGCGTTGCAGCGGCACGACCCGGCCTTCCTTGCCGGTGCGCGGGTGTTGGGGCGCTTGGGCGAGGGCGGCATGGGCATCGTGTACCTCGCCGAGGCTCCGGGCGGTGAACAGGTCGCGGTGAAGGTGATCCGGCCGGAGTTCGCCAACGACGCGGCCTTTCGTGCACGGTTCGCCCGTGAGGTCGCCGCGGCGCAGCGGGTCGACGGCCGATGCACCGCCCGGGTCCTCGCCGCCGACATCATGGCGGCGCCGCCGTACCTGGTGACCGAGTTCATCGACGGGCCCACGCTGGCCCAGTACGTCGCCGCGTCCGGGCTGTTCGACGGTGCCGCGCTGCACGCGGTGGCGGCCGGGTTGGCCGAGGCCCTGACCGCGATCCACGCCGCCGGTGTCATCCACCGCGACCTCAAGCCCACGAACGTGCTGCTGACCGTCGCCGGGCCGAAGGTGGTCGATTTCGGTGTCGCGTCGGCCCCTGACGCGACCGCCCTGACCACCGCGCACAGTCGGCTCGGCTCACCGGGGTGGATGGCGCCCGAGCAGGTCGCCGGCAGCCCAGTGGGCGCGGCAGCTGACGTCTTCGGTTGGGGCTTGGTCATCGCCTACGCCAGCAGCGGACAGCACCCGTTCGGGGCCGGGCCGGCCGAGGCCCTGCTCTATCGCGTGATGAACGACCAACCACGGCTGGAGACCGTCCCCGATCCGCTGCGCCCGCTCGTCGGTCAGGCACTGAACAAGGACCCCGCCGCGCGGCCCACCGCCGGCGAACTGTTGAGCGTGCTGCTCGGAGGCGCGGTTGCTGACCCTGCTGCCGCGGTGACGGTTCTGCTCGCGAGGACGTGGCGTCCCGCCATCCCTGCCACCCGCCTCCTGGACGAACCCCGGCCCGCTCCACCGAGCCGGCTCCCGAACCGTCCCGGAAGGAAACGCCGGGTCGCTCGCTGGGCGACCCTCGCCGTCGTGCTGCTGGCCGCGGGAGCAGCCGGTGCCGCCGGCCTCATGTGGTTCCTGGTCCACCCGGCAGGTTCCGACACGCCCCAAACGGCCGGCTTCACCTCCGGGCCGCGCACTGCCGGCACGGCGCCTAGCAGCAACCCGGCTCGCCCGGCGGCCACCCCAGCCGCACCGACGACAAGCCCGGTGACACAGCCGACCAGCCCGACGTCCCCACCCACCAGCAGCGCCGCGACAGTCACCCCGATTCGGGTTGCCTCTGCCCTGCTGAACACCGGGGTGTATGCGGACGGTCCCGTCGGAACACCGCATTACTACGTGCTCCTCCGCCGAGGGACCGACAACACCCTGTCCGGCACCCTGGCCTTCATCGCCCAGAACGGCACCACCGGTGACCTGCGCACGTTCACCGGCAGCCCCGAACAGGCCGGGGCGGTCACCATCACCTACAACGACGGCACCCTGGACCTGATCAACGACCTCGGCAAGGGCGAGTCGTTCGAGCTCAGCGGCTGCCTCGGCTACCTCACCGAGGCCAAAACACGTCCCGACTGCACGTTCGCGCTGCACCCGCGGGCCGAGACCATCAGTCCGCTTACGACCACCGCCGTCGGCTACCGCACCTACACCAATCCGCGGTTCGGCTTCTCCACCCAGATACCCGCCAGCTTCACCTCGCGTCCCTCGCCGGACAACGGCGACGGCCTGAGCTTCACCAGCCCCGACCGGCGGGCCACCGTCACGGCGTACGGGTCGAACAACGATCTCAACAACACCGTCGCGACCCTCGAGAACCAGATGGCCGCCGACCTGCACACCAAGGGCGGCAACGTCACCTACCGCAACAACTCGACCAGCATCGCGGCGGTGTCCGGCACCTACCCCTCACCCCTTGGGACCATGGTGTTCTACCAGCGCAGTGTCCTCGGCAGCGGCTCGATCGACACCGTCCTCTGGATCTACCCCGTCGCCGACAAGCATGCCGACGACCCGCTGCTCTACAAGTCCGTCGACGCGTTCCACCCCGGGGACCTCACCCAACCGCACTGAACCGATCCCGAACAAGAGTGCCGCCAGCCCGCCCATTGCCGACATACCTGCGGCTTGCCGCGTGAGATCCCACTACCGTGAGCCACGGGCCAGGAGCGCGGTGCGCAGCGCGGAGCCCCTGTGTCGATGTCCGATCCGCTACTGCAACGAGCTTTCTGGTCCGCCGAAGTGCTGTGGTGAGTAAGGCCGGTCAAGAGGGCCACCGCCGAGGGCAGCGTGCGGTAGGCCTATCCGGCAACTATCTGGTGCGTTTCGTCAATGGATCTGGCCCCAGTTGCCGTCACGAATGTTGGCCCCAGCTCAGGCCATCGGCTGTGGTGGCCCGTTAGGAGGCTGACGGATCGACTGGACTGAGCAGGAACCGCCGAGTCGTGTCCGGCATCGCCTACCCGCTCATCCGCGACGCACCACTCGCCCCTTTCGCGCTTGTCTGGCGCACAGCCGCCGAAACCGATCACATCCGAACCTTTGCCAGCGTAGTCACCGAGCTGGGCCCGATATCCCATGACGTCGGCGCGGCCCCGCCAACCCCGGAGACTCTGATGTGCTGATGTCCTACCCGGCGGGCAGGATGGGCGCGGGAGGTACAGATGAGCGACATCGCGGACGTTCCGCCCGCCGTTGTGGGCCAGCTCCGGGTGATCTGCGGGGAGCTGCCCGAGGCGTACGAGGAGCCGGCGTGGATCGGCCTGCGGTGGCGGGTTCGCCGGCGGACGTTCCTGCACGTCTACACCACCGACGGCAGGCGGTCGGCGTACATCGATATGGACGATCCGGCCATCCTAATGACCTTCCGGGCGCCGCCCGGGGAGTTGGCCGCGCTGGCGCATGCCGGCCCTCCGTTCTTCCGGGCCGACTGGGGTGTGAATGTCGTGGGAATGGTGCTGGACGACGAGACGGACTGGGTCGAGGTTGCCGAGCTGGTGACGGACAGCTATCGCGTGCAGGCGCCCCGCCGCCTCGCGTTCCGGCTGAAGGCAGGTGGATGAACCGCCGGCTACCTCCCGACGTTGCCGCTTATCCAGGTTCGGTGCTGAGAAACATTCCTATTCACGGTGGGATAGCTCGGGTTGCCGCACTGGCCAGAGATATTTCAGGAGACGATTCCGATGACGACATCACCCAGTGCCGCATGCTCCGGCCGTCTGGCGGGATTTGCGGGTGCAGTTCATTCCGGGCGTGATCGGCTTCACGAACTGGTAGATGCCTTCGCAGGTCCACCGCGGCGTGACATCGAGGAAGACCTCGCGTCGTTCGTTGGGGAAGCCCGCATTGCTGGTCTTTCCGTAGCCGGTCGTGACTACCTCGCCGGTCGGCACCGCGCCCTGGCTGGGCAGTGCGGGTGCGATGAGGGGCTCTGACAGCAAGATGGGCTGGTCAAGCGCAGGATCGCGAGATCGCCGTCCATTGCCGGGACGCGCCTTCACTCGGTTCGGGCACCGGCCTCGAGCACGGTGAGGTCGCGGACCGCGTACCGGTGATGCTCGGCCTCTTCCTTGAGTACGACGCTGAGGCAGCGGCGTACGACGTAGTCCTTGTCCGGGTAGGGGTCGGCCGGCTTGCGACCACATACCCGGTCGAGCTCGGCCTCGGTGAGCTCGTCGACGGCTCGGCGCATCGTGGCCATGCGGGCCAGCCGCGGCGCGAGTACCTCGTCGAGCGTCGGGGTGGCATCGAGGGTGAGCCCGAGCTTCGCCGATGCTTCGGCCGGCATCCCGCCGCCAGGAAGGCCCAACGGGTGGTACGGCGCGTCCTCCTCGAGCACGGCGTTGCCGATCCAGGCATCGCTGGCCATCAGCAGATGCCGCTGCGTCTCGACGAACGACCACTCGCCGTCGACCTGCTCGTGCAGCTTCGCCTCGGGTAGGCGCCTGGCGCGGTAGAGCGTCTCCTCCCATTGCTTCTCGATGGCATCCCAAGCGGCCCGGTATTCGGCGGCGGACGTGGCCTCACGGGCCAGCACCCGGTTGGGATGCAGCCGGTCGAGCTCGGCCTCGACGTAGGCGGTCACGTCGACGTCGTTGACAACGACACGCTCGAAGCCGCCACCGAGGGAGACGTTGCCCCCATAGCAGTCCACGATCTTCAGGCCGGTGACGTCGCAATCGCGAATCTCGAGGCCGGAGAGGTCGCACAGGTGGATGCGGGCACCACGGAACTGGTCACTTTGGGTGTACTCAGCAGGCATCGGGACAATTTCCCGTATCCGTCTGCGTTTCGTCAAGATCTCGGGCCCCAGTGGTTGTCACGAATGTTGGCCCCTGAGTCGTTCAGGTAGGAAGATCGGACGATGAGTGAGGACGTCGTGTGGCGGCTGCTCGAGTGGGTTGATGGGCCTGCCGCTGAGCACAAGGACGTGGTTCGGGATGTCCTCGGGAGGCATCCAGAGATCGACGGTCTGACCGAGGAATGGTTGCGCGTCGATGTCGTGTGTGGACGGGATGGCGTTTCCCGCAAGCGGTTCATGGTCCGAACCAGTCCGCCGCCGGTGCGGCAGCGTAGGAGGCCTAGGCGCCTTCCGTGAGGTCAGCTGCCGCGCTTCCGGCGGGCGGTGGTCTTGCTGGTCCGTAGCCGGTAGGAGGTGGTGCCGGTTTCGAGGATGTGGGCGTTGAAGGTGACCCTGTCGACGATGGCGGCGACGAGGCGCGGGTCGGGGAACACGGTGCCCCACTCGGAGAACGGCAGGTTCGTCGCGATCGCGATGGAGGCGCGTTCTTCGCGTTCGGTGATGATCTGGAACAGCAGCTCAGCCCCTCGGGGGTCGATCTGGACGTAGCCGAGCTCGTCGAGGAGCAGCAGGTCGAGGCGTCCGTAGCGGGCCACGACCCGGGATAGCAGCCGTTCGTCGGCGGCTTCGACGAGCTCATTGACCAGCTGCGCGGTGGTCGCGTAGCGGACCCGGCGTCCTTGTTCGCAGGCCGCGAGACCGAGGCCGATGAGCAGGTGTGATTTCCCGGTGCCGGAGTCCCCGAGCAGCACCACCGGTTCGCCGGCGTCCATGTAGTGCCCCGCGGCCAAGTGCCCGAGGGTGGCCGCGGGGATGGTCGGGACGGCGTCGACGTTGAACTCGGCCAGCCGCTTCAACCGCGGGAACCGTGCCTCGGCGATGCGCCGTGCCCGCCGGGTGGCGGTGCGGGTGTCGACCTCGGCGGCGAGAACCTCGGCGAGGTAGCCAAGGTGGGACTGCCGTTCCCGCAGGGCGATCTCCGCCAGCGGGGTTGCCTCGGTCCTGACGGTCGGCAGGTGCAGTTCCCGTGCGGCGGCGCCGATCGAGGCTTGCGCCGCCGCGTCCACCGCGCTCGCGCCCGCGGTGGCCCTGGTTGTGGTGGTGGTCATGTTCCGCTCCCGCTCAGCAGCTGGTCGTAGTCGGTCAAGGTCGGCGCTGGGCGGTCGTAGCGGGCCAGCACCCCGATCGGGATCACCGCGGCCACCGGGGTCTGCTCCCGGCGGGCGTCGATCAGGACCAGCTGCGGATCGAGCGACCCGGATGCGACGGCGCGGTCCATCGCCGCGGTCAGCGCGGCCGCGGGCATGGTCCGGTGCGCGAGCAGGACCTCGATCAGAGCGCGGGTGCCGGCGGCATCGCCGCGGGCCCGACGGGCGGCGTCCCAGTAGCCCTGGTGGGAGGCGGTGAACAACCCGCGGCCCTTCGCCTGCGCCAGCGCGGTCGCACCAGGCAGCGCACCCGGCTTGGTCTTGAGCACCTCGAGGTAGTGGTCCAGGGCGAGCACCTCGACGTACTTCCCGACCGCCCGGTCATGACGGGCTACCACCTTGGCGCCGTCGAACACCTCGACCGTGCGGGCAGACAGCCGGACGGCCAGCCGGCGGCCGGCGAAGCGGGCCGGGACGGAGTAGAAGCACTGCCGCACCGACACTCTGGCCCGGTTGTCGACCCGCGCCTCCAACAACCGGGCCGGGTCGAACACCTCCCCTGGCAGTCGCATCAACGCGGGTGCTTCGGCGGCGAACGCCGCGCCGACGGTGCGTGGTCGCCCGGTGATCACCCGACTCTCGTCGATCACGTCGGCGGCCGCGATGCGCTCGTTCAACGCCGCAAGGGACGTCACTTTGGGGAGGGGGACCAGGTGGCGGCGCCGGAACCGGCCGATCTCACCTTCGACGCCGCCTTTCTCGTGCGCGCCGACGAGTCCTGGCCGGCAGAAGAACGAGTCGAAGCCGTAGTGCGAGCGCAGCGCGACGAACCGTTCCGACTCCAGGCGGTCCCGGCCGCGCAGCACCCGGGTCACCGCAGGCTTCAAGTTGTCGTAGCGGACCAGCGCCGGGACACCGCCGAAGTGGTTGAACGCCAGCACATGTCCTTCCAGGAACGCCTCCTGCGCCTGCGTGCCGAAGGAGATATGGAACGCCCGACCGGAGTGCGACAACCGCATCACGAACAACCAGCACTTCACCGGCACCCCGGCAATCACCGCAAGGAACTCCCCGAAGTCGACCTCCGCTTCGGCACCCGGTAGGTGGGTCTGCGGGATCGCCACCTCAACCTGGTTCAGCCCGAGCTCGGTCCGGCGGCGTGCGACGTGGCGGGACACCGTGATCTCCGACACCGTCGCACCGTGCTCGGCGACCAGGCGTTGCCAGACCCGTCGGGCGGTGTGCCGCTGCTTGCGCGGCACGTCCCGGTCGCCCAGCAGCCAGCCGTCGATCACCGCCACCCACGGCTCGATCGCCGGCCGCGACCGCGGCGGGTAGGTCTTCCGCGGTGGCGGCACCGGCGAGGCCAACGCTTGCCGCACCACCCGCCGGTGCACCCCGTGCCGGTCCGCCAGCTCGTGGATCGACAGGCCTTCCAGCCGCTTGTCCCGCCTGATCTGCTCGAACAACTCCACCCGTGACCGCATCCTGACCGACCCTCACGTCGACGACACCGACACGAGGCATCACAACCGGGGTGGGGCCAACATTCGTGACGACACACCGCCCACCACCAGCACGGCCATCACCACCCTGCCGGGGCCAGAATTCGTGACGACAACCCGTCCCGGTGGGGCCATGTCAGGTGACCACACTCAATCTGGCGCAGGCCCATGTTCGGACTAGCCGGGACCCGGAGCTGGGGTGTCGGGGCTACGAGTCCGACCCTGGGAAGTCGTCCACCAGCCCCGCGTCGACGAGCGGTGGTGACGGCCACGAGTCGATCAGCAACTCGTCGCCTATGTCCACGACCGCAACCGCGCCATCGCGGTAGTGGGCGACGAACCCCGCGCTGATCCGCTTCCCGGATGGGTGGCGCGTCCACAGCGGAGTGACCCGTTGGACCGACTGGCCGAGGTGCTGCGCGAAAGCAGTTACAGCGACATCGCGCTCCACTTCGATACGCCCGTCGAGCTCTGGCATGTTGAACGAGTCACCCGGATCGCTGAGCAGGCACGCGATACCTCCTCGACCGGGGGTCTGCAGCATCACCCAACCGAGTGTGTCCACTGACAGCCAGACAGTCATCGGGTTGGCGTCCCGTTTTCCCGCGTGCAGGTACCAACTCGCAGCGAGGCGATCAACAACCGCGCCAACTAGCGCGTCGGCAGGCACCTCACGCTTATCCGACAACTCGGGCCTGTCGCGCTTCAGCAGTTTCAGGAGCACGTGCCCAGCGCGTTGGGCCCGGACAACGACAACGAGCAGCCACCGAGTGCGCCGGTCATGTCTGTCCCACGGGGTCTCGTGGCTGCTCGGAGTCATGCGCCGATCGTGACAGCAAAGGTTGGGTCGGTCGATCCGAGCCGCGTCGTCCGTCTTCAGATCACTCCCAGGGACACAGTCCGATAGCCGAACCTCAACCGGCACACCGTACGGTCGGTCCGCGGGGGCAGCCGCCGGTCCTGGAGCCCGTCGCAATTGCCGATCCTCGTTAGGGGCGGGGTGCTCCGCCTGCCGGTCGACCTCCGGGATGTCGCCACGTGTGCAAGCAGTGCCTTGTCGATGGCGGAGGGGCTGATGCTCGTGAGCCAAGGGCCCACGCTTTGAGATGGTGTCAGGTCAGCCGTCGGCGGTATTCAGTAGCACCGTCCCGGTCGCGGCGTCGATCGTGGTTACGCCGGTGCAGCGCCGCATGGTCGGCGCCGGCGGGGTCGGCCCGGGCCCCGTCGCAGCCGGTGAGCTTGACGCCTCGCCGCCGGCTGGAATCGCGTGTCCCCCGGCGGCCGAGCAGTCAGACGGTGGGATCGCGACCAGCCAGACCACGCGGTGCACGATCGGTGGGGACGGGAAGCTGAAGGACAGGTCGGCCAGTGTCAGCACCGCGCCGCCTCGGCGGCCACACACGCCCCGCTGGGTGCACACCTGGTAGGCCCGCTCGGCGGTGATCTTCGGGATGAAGCCCGCGGGCAGCGGGTCGAGATGCATGGATTGTCCATGGAACCCCTGGGTCGGGGCGAGGACGGGCGGCGCCAGCCTCGCGGACGGCCAACCAGGAGGTCCCTTGACGTGCTGGTAGCCGGCAGCAACGCCGAACTGGGCGTTGGTCCGCTCGACACGTACGGCGTGACCGGCAACAGCCCCACCAACGGCGACCACGACTGCGACCGCTCCCACAGACCCGGCGGCGCGGCGGCGTAGCACCTGACGGCGCCGGACGTGAGCCCCTTCGAGGAGCCCCGGAGGCGCCGGCGCTGATTCGGCGAGCCGTGTGAGCAGGTCGTGCAGGTCGGTGTCGGTACTCATTCGGTGTCCTTCCGGGTTACCGCTTCCGCGGTCAGCAGCGCGCGCATGGCCGCGACGGCCTTGCTCGACTGGCTCTTGACTGTGCCGACCGCGACGCCGAGCGCGGCGGCGGTCTCGGCCTCGCTCAGCTGCTCGTAGTAGCGCAGGACGAGCACCTCGCGCTGGCCTCTGGGCAGCCGGCGCAGCAGCCCGAGCAGGGTGTCACGCAGTTCAAGGTCGATGCCGAGCGGGGCAGCTCGCTCCGGAGGTGCACCGACCCTTTCGGGCCGCCGGGCCCGGCGTCTGAACGAGGAGGCGGCGGCGTTGCACACCGCCCGGCGCAGGTAGGCATCGACGCTGTCTGCTCTGCGGATCTTCGCCCAGCGCACCCCGGCACTGCCCAGGACGTCCTGCACCAGGTCCTGCGCGTCGTGCGGGTTGCCCACCAGCAGGTAGGCCAGCCGGTACAGCGCGGGCCCGCGACCGCGAACGTACGCCTCGAAGTCGTCGTGGTCGCGCACTCTCACACCTCCCTGGCCATCCTCCTGCCTTCCTAGTCGCCATCGGGCCATGAATGGTTGCCGCAGGGATGCCGGGTCACTAAAGACCGCCAGCGACGCGGATGCGCCAGGACCACCTCACTCGTTGAAAGGCTCGGAGTCGCGGGTACCGAACCTCAACCGGCACATCGCACGGTCGGTCCGCCCGGCGCAGCCGCAGGGCCGTCCTGCCTGTAGCAGCGCCGATCGGTGACCGGGAACGGGACCCTCATCGGAACGACCGCGGCCGGCACCGGCGTCAGTGGTCGAAGGTGTGCCGGTCGGCGTTCGGTGAGTGAAGCGCCGGAGGCCCGGGCCCTCGGAGGGCTTGTCTCCGCTGTTGGTCAGCGAAGGGCGACGCAGGGGCAGACTCTGGGCGTCTTGCGTCGTGGCTCCTCGACGGAGTGCACATCGCCCAGCGGGACATGCCGGGATCCGGTACCGATGACGTGGCGCGGCTGGTCGCGTCGGTTGAACCCTTCAGACGGCACCGGCGTCCTTGCCGCCGGAGGGGCGATGAGGCGCATCTGGGTGATGACGGTCAGTCTGTTGATGGCGGGCTGTACGACGCACGCAGCTCAGCATTCGACGACGCCGAACCCAGCCCTGAGCCGGGCGCTGTCCAGCACGGCGTCAACGAGCACTGCCGTGAAGACCCGGCCTTCCAGTTCGTTCACCAGCACGGCTGCCCCGACCAGCGCCACCGCCGCGCCGACCGCCACCCGGGCCACGGTGCCACCGCCCGCTGTCGAACCGGGCAGTCCGCCCAGCATCATCGCCGCCGTGATCACCGGCGCCCGTTCCGGCGCGGTCCTCATGCGTGCCTGTCTGCCCGGGCCGGCCTGCACCTACCGGGTCGACACAACGACCGACGACGGCGCCACCTGGCGGATCGGCCCGACGCTCGGTCGCCGACTGTCCGGCATCCACGAGGAGCAGGAGTCGCTCGGGCGGCTGGTGGCGCTCGACCCGCAGCACCTATACGCGTACGGCACCGACTTCATCAACCAGGCGGCATGGCAATCAGCCGACGGTGGAGCGACCTGGCGACGTCTCCTGCTGCCCACTGGGGGCTTCGAGCTCAGCCCCGGGACGCGGGACGTGCTCGAGGTTTCGCGGCCGACCCGGTTGGGCGACCAGGACATCGGCAGGTACGTGATCATCCGGCCTAACGGGACAACGTCGGTGCGCGCTCAGTTTCCAGTGGGTAGTGGGAACTGGGTCTCGCCCATGGCGAGGACGGTGACCGCGACGATCGTCGTCGAGGCCGACAACCGCGGTCGCGCGTGGTTGATGAAGTCCTTCGACGAAGGACTGTCCTGGTCACGGCTGCCGGCTCCTGGCTGTCCACAGGGAGCGTTCGGCGGGCCTCTCGCTGTGGATGGGTACACCCTGTTCCTCGAGTGCTATGACACCGAGGCCCTGCTTCGCTCCGACGACGGCGGCGTGACGTGGCACAGGGTGGGATCCGTGCCGAGCAACTTCAGCCTGACCGTGGGTACGGACGCGGTGCTCTGGGGCGCCGGCAACGGAGCGCAGCAGCCGAGCTCGACAGTCCTCGTGGTGTCGCGCAACACCGGCCGGAGCTGGAGCGCCGTACCCGTCGGCACGGTAAGGCCAAACACGGCCGTCTTCGGGCCGGCCGTCAAAGGCGACTCGGCCTGGTTCGCGGCCTACGACCAGACCGGCACCACCCAGCGCGACCTGCTGCACCTCACCGCCGACGCCGGGCTGCATTGGCGCACGGTACGCATCCCCAGCTGATGGAGAAGCCAACGCCGGCGCGCCCAGCCGACCGCACCAGGCTCCCAGCTCGCGGCCACGAAAAGGCCAACATCGCGAGACCGCGGCTAAGGGGCTGGTCCGGCAACGCCACGCCGTACCTCTACGTTGCGCGGTGTCAGAACGGCTGCCCCGGATTGCCGCCAAATCACTAGCACAGCGCGAGGAGTGCCAGCCGTGCGACAGCGGACGTCCTGCGTGTTCCGCTCAGCGATCGTCAATCGGGGCAGCCCGTCTGGTCACTGCCGGCGAGGATGGCCGTCGGGGCGTGGAAAGCCTGAAGACCCTCGCGGGGAGGCCTCACCCCAAGGGGATCATGCCGTTGCCATACGAGCCCGGGCCCCGGTCGCGTTTCTCATCGTCCTTGCCGCAGCGGAAGCACTGTGGGTAGCGTTGACCGTCCTCGGTCGAGTGCCATCGCCACTCGTGCTGCAGGTTCAGCCCGCACAAGACCAGGCGATGGACCGTCCGAGTTGCCATGGTGGTTCCCTCCTTGCCGGGTGTCTGGTGGCTCGTCACGGCCACGCACAGAGTCACGGCGTGCGCGAGCACCCCGGCCGCGTGCCTGATCTGCTGCCGGTTGGTCAGACCGGGCAGGTCGGCTGGACCTTGCGCCGACGGGGCGCGTCAGGAGGCGAGGTCGTCCCGCCAGGCCGCCACCCCTTCGATGACGACCGGCCGGCCGGCCGTGGTGACCCGGAACAGCAGAGTTCCCTTGGTGGCACGAGAAAACAGGCCGAGCGGGATGATTAAGCGGTGCCGGACGTGGCCGGCGAGGGACACGTGCTTGATCCGCTTTCCGTTCCAGAACAGGTCGACTGCACCGCAACCCGGGCAGCGCGTCGCGACGAGTGACAGCCGGTGCGCGATGATGCCGGTCAGCTTGAGCGTCGACCCGCGAGTCGTGCCCCGGCGCCCCACGTGCCCGTACAAGGCGGTGCTGTGAACGGTCGTCCAGCCCTTCGACGCCTTCAGGGACCGCGCGGTGAGCGGTGCCGTCACGCAGGATGGTTGGGAGACTGCGCCATTGGCGCCGCGCACCCGCACGCAGGTCGTCTTGCCAGGGGTCAGCTTGACGGTCACCTTGCCAGATGCGGTCGGCTTCGAGCTGGCCCAGCCGCCAAACTTTCCTTGCGCACCAGCGGTGCGGCGCTCCCAGCGGTACGGCGGCTGGACAGCGGCGCCGTGCCAGCCGAAGACCGCCCGGCCGGTCAGGGTGGTGCTGCTCGCCGGCGCCACGAGCCGGATGACGCTGCCGACGACGCGGTTGACGACGAGGTCGGCCGGGGTGCCGGGCCGTGGCCCGAAGGTGGTCGAGATGACCGTGGCCGCACCATGGTCGCCGACCAGTACGGTCGCGCCCAGGCTGAACAGGTTGGCCGTCGCGTGTCCGGTGACCACGGTGCCAGCGGTACCGAACGAGGTGTCCACATGGCCGCGCGCCGTGACCCGTACGAGTCCGCTCGTGTTGGTCGATCCGCGCTCGTGGCTGATCAGGACCAGCGGCCGCTCGCCCGCAGCGGCGAGGGCCTCGGCCTTGTCCGAGGCGACGGTGTGCACCTTGGCATCGGTCGGGATCACCATGGCGCCGGCGCTGCCGAACGCCGGGTCAGCCTGCCCCGTCAGGGTGAGGCGCCGGACGTGGATGTCGGCGGCATAGTCGGCGAGTTCGGCCGGGTGCTTGCGAACCGTCCAGGCGAGCAGGACCTTGCCGCTCTCGGTGGCGGCGAGCAGCACCTCGCTCTCGGCGGCCTGCCGGACCTTGCCGCCGGTGCCGAAGCCGCTGTCGCGAGCACCGGACGAACCGATCCGCGCGACCACTCGATCGTCCGCGCTGGAGCCGTCGGTGGAGAACTCCCGCCAGCTCAGGACGACCCCGCCATCGGGCAGGCCCGCGGTGAGCACGCCCGGGGATCCCGACCGGGCCACGTCCGGCACCATCACGAAACCACCGGCCCCGTACGACGTGTCGATCGCTCCGGAGGCAGTCAGCCGAAGAACTCCTGCCCGCTCGCCGTCGTCGCTCTGCCGTGCGAGCCCGACCAGGATGGTGCCGCCGACACCATGGGAGACGCCGCCGAGCGGTGCCTCGGAGAGGTCCGCCACCGGCACCAGCACGCTGCCACCTGGACCGACCGCCGGGTCCGGAGCGCCGAGGGGCGTCAGCCGGGTCAGCAGCAGACCGCTGTCGTGCACGGAGGGATAGGCGTTGTTGTCCTGGTTGCGCCAGGCGGCGACGTCGATGACACTGTCGTCCGCGGCGACGAGGACATGCTGCTCGCCGATGCTCTCGCTCTGGCCGGGCGCGTGGCCGCCTGACTCGACCAGCCTCGTGCCACCCACGCCGAAGCTCGGGTCGAGACCACCGTCGGGGAGGAACCGCGAGAACAGGACCGCGCCCTCGTCGGCGATGCCGCGATTGGATGCCGAGACCGCAGTGACCAGCCGTCCGTGGTGGTCGAGCACCCCGGCGGCGCCGTCGAGGCTGAACAACCGGCCGTGCACGGCGAGATGGGTGCCGGCCGAGACCCCGAAGGAGCCGTCCAGCGCCCCCGTCGCCCCGCGCCGCTCGACCCGGACGCCGGGCTGGCTGTCGGAGCCGATGACGATGAGGCCGGCCGGGTCAGGGAGCAGCATCTTCCCGGGATAGAACACGTTGCTCGAGTCGGTGGACCGCACGGACGTCGGACGGATGCCATAGTCGGTGTCGGGCTGGCCGGTCGCGTCGAGTGCGCTGAGCGACAGACCCTGGAGGCACTGGGTCGCGACGACGGTGCGCTCGGGGGTGCCGGCCAGGTCGATCATCGTGGGATAGCCGCAAGGATCCGGTACGGCGACCGCGGCGTCGCCGTAGCCGGTGTCGACGGAACCGTCCGCCAGCAGCCGGGACACAGTTGCATAGCCGTGGTCGAACAGCACCCGGCCGTCGGCCAGTGCCAGGATGCGTGCCGCTCCACCGGCCGGACCGGCCAGGGCGATGCCGTCACCACCGCCGAACGAGGGGTCGGGCGCACCGTTGGGGAGCAGGCGGACCACGGCAGCTGGATTGGTGCCCATGCCGACGACCAGCCGGCCGTCGGCCAGCCGCTGGGCGTCGAGGCTGCAACAGCTGCCGACCGAGGCCGGCAATGTGAGCTGGCGCATTCCCTGCGCCCCGAAAGCCGTATCGGCCGCGCCCGTCGCGAGCAGCCGCCACACCACAAGGACGAAGCCGCCGCTGCCCGAGCAGTGGCCGAGTACGAGCATCGACCCAGCAGCGTCGGGCAGCACCTCTGAGAGCTCATCAGGGCCCGCAGGGCAGGCCGACGGTTTGGCCGGCACGGCGATGCCACCCGTGCCAAAACCGTTGTCGACGCCTCCGGTGCCCGACCGGCGCATGACGACCGGCCGGCTTCCCCCGCCGAGCAGCGGTTGCTGACCGACGAGCAGGATGCGGTCGGAGGGATCGACAGCCACGTTGTTCGGGACGAAGCTGTCCGGCGTGCCGGGCAGGGCCGACAGCACGGGCTGTACCAGGCCTCCCTCACCGAAACCGGCGCGCGGCGTGCCGTCGGCCGCGAGCCTGGCCAACGACCACCCGCCGACCTCGGCGTTGCAGCAGCCCCAGACGACGTGGGCCGGCTCCAGTGCCAGGACGAGGTCGCCGTCAGGGGCGCGCGTCGACCCGGCCACCCGTGCGCGCAGCTCGCCCGCATAGTGCTGCCTGACGGTGCCTTGGTTGCCGAACGACGGGTCGAGCCACGGGTCGGGCGCGGGGGCCACAGCGGGAACCGCGGCGACAGCGGGGGCTGCGGTGGAGAGCGTGCCCAGGACCAGCAGCAGGGCGACACCGGAGGCACGCAGGCTCAGCCCTGCTCGGGAAACCATGCCGGACTATCGCACGGGACAGCGGGCGTGACCAGCGGCGCTGATCTGGTCCTTTGGGACCATGGCGGGTGGCACCGTTCGTCGAACGGCGACTGCGACAGGGTCGGCGACGCCGAACCGGGCCAGGTAGGTGACCGTTGCGGTGTGCCGGTCGGGGTTCGGCAAGCGGAGCCCACCAACGCCTCGCTCGGGGCGCACCGCGATACATCCACAGTTCAGCCTCACATCAAGAACACCACTGCCCCGTGCGGCCCGCGCCTGACGGGACTAACCCGGTGGCCAGTTGCGCCTATCGCCACGTTCCATGGATTCCTGCGTCGGCACCATCGCTCGAACCGACCGTTCGAGTGCGCGTTCCGGCGCCACAGCGTTCACCCCGAGCATCAGGAGGAACGCAAGACCGGAACCGAGGCTAATCCACAACCAGGGACCGCCTGCCAATGCGACAAAGCCACCTATGACCACGGCCATGACCATGGCCATGGAGACAACCCATGTCCACCGTTTAAACGGACTGTTGACCCACGCCGGACGTTGAGACCGCAGAAAGTCAAGTTCGCGCTGTTGACCTGCGTCCAAGGGCTCCACCGATCCAGTGTGCCGCGGAGAACGGGCATCCGCGAGCAACGTCAAGATCATCTGACGATCACGTGACAGATCCCGCCGCCCGCGGGCTGTCCGTGCCCGACACGCAGCATCAACGCGACTTCTTGGCAAGCTCTGCTGCCCGACAGGAAGACTCCATGGTCAGCCCAATAGACCAGAGACGCCGGCACGGCGGGCCGCGCCGGGGCTGGCTGCGGCTCCGCGCCGGCGACGCCGTCCCGATCGCCGATCGAGAGCTGGGGGCCCATCGCGACCGGTGGGATCCCGGCGCACCCGGTCAACCCGCAGGGTTTCGACCAGCGCCTGGCGAACGTGGGCGAACCGCCGCCCGTCGGACCCACCAGGCAATATCGTGCACACCGACAGTGCTCGAGGGTCGACCGAGAGGCACCACCGATGAAGCGACTCCTGTACGTGGTGCCGGTGCTTGTGCTGGGCCTCGCCGCGTGTTCCAGCAACAAAGGCACGGCGACTCCGCCCTCGACGTCCGTCCCGGTCACGCCGGCGGCGGCGGCCACCACGCCCGCGGCATCCACGACTCCGGCCCAGGCGCCCGCGGCCACGTCACCTGTCGCCACCCCGTCCTCCGCGAGCCCGACCCCGGTCAAGACCAAGCCGGCCGTACCCAACGTCAAGGCGCAGGTGCTCGCCCTGAGTGATCTGCCCGCCGGCTGGTCGAAGCACAAGATCGACAACAGCACCGACGGCGAGCCGGCCTGCTTCAAGGCCCTCGTCGCGGACACCCATGAGCCGCTGGCCAAGGCTCAGGTCGAATATCAGGGGACTCCCAACGGCTTGCCTCTGCTAGACGAGGAGATCGCCTATGACCCCAAGGCTGCGGCATCGGAGTTCACCAAGGCGGTGAAGGCGCTCGACCGCTGCGGCAAGATCAGCGTCAAGACGAACGGGACGACCTTGTCCGGTGCGATGGGTGCGATGTCCTTCCCGAAGATGGGAGACCAGACCAAGGCCTATCAGCTGACTCTCTCCGGTGTCGTCCGCGGCGTCCGGGTCACCGCCGGCTTCGACATCCTCGTGCTGCGCGTGGGCGCGGAGGATGTGTCGCTGCTCTACTCGACTTTCGGGGCGCCGGACATCCGAGAGTTCCAGGGAGCAGCCAAGCTGGTCATGGACAAGATCAACGGTGCGGGCACGACGGCCTGACAGCCCGCTAGCCGAACGCCTGCCGGCACAACCACGGCCTACGCCGGCCTTCCGGGGCGCCTCGTCCCGATGAGGGGCCCGGTACCGGTTAACGACGGCAATCGGGACAAGATCGACGTCGCCGCAGGGGATCGCCACCGGTACACCTTTGCCCCCGGCGCTCCGCGCTGGCGTCCGTGGTTACAGGCAGGCTCTACACGGCGCCGGCCTCCGTGCCGGCACGCTTTCGCGCCCGCGGTGGGACCTTGCCACGACGAACGAGGCCGTCTCGCTCAGTCTGGATAGGACACACCTAGTAGGGACGACCTCTGACAGGATCGCGAGCGGACAGTCACGGGAGGACTGCCTTGTGGACAACTCGTTTCCGCGGAAACGAGTTGTCCACAGCGCTCGGCCTGGCGCGGGCTGGGGAGAGCCGCTGGGACGGCTGCTAGGCCCCCGTCTTCGTGTAGCAGCTCATCGTGCCGTTCGTCAGGATGTCGAGTGAGCCTTCGCCCTGGAAGTCCGATACGGCGGTCACCCAGTAGTCCGTACCGGGGTGCACAGTGACGTTCATCGTGGTCAGGGCACCGCCTGCGAAGGTGGCCGTCACGTCGTCACCCCCTTCGTCCCGCGAGACCAGGACGTGGATTTTCGCGGTGCCGCCCACGCTGACGAGCTGCGCGTCGCTCACCCCCATCACCAGGTGCAGGGAGCGACACGTGGTCCCGGTCACGAGGTAGGCCTGCCGTGCACCCTGAGTCTCAGTCCGCTGCGGATCCCGCAGGGGCGCCCCGATGTCCAGGACCCAGGGGAACTGACTGGCACCGACGATGCTGGTGCCGGCATCGGGCGCACAAGTCACCCAGTCCCTGTCCTCGGTATAGATGTTCGGCGCCGAACAGATGCCGGAAATCGGGATGTTCGCATAGGCCTTGCTGTTTCGCCGCACCGCCACGAGCGCCTTGCCGTGCCTGTCGAGCACCACGAGGCGGAACGAGTAGACGCCGATGGCCGACGGCCTCACCGCACTATGCCCGGACTTCCCGTGCAGGAACTTCACCGTCGTCCAGCGCTTCGGTGTTCCCATGAAGCGCTGTAGGGCCAGCTTGCCGCCCGTCGGGATGTAGGCGTCGGTGTAGGAGTAGGTGAACAGACCCCTCACGGCGGTAGCTGACGCCGCCATCTTGAAGGTGATCTTCGGCTTCGGCGTGGCAGCGGTGACAGGGGCCGCCAGCCCGGTGACAAGAGCGAAGCTGGTCATCATTGTCATGAACCGGGCATACCGCATAGTGCCCTCCGGGGGCCTTGGTCCCTGCACCGTACCCCCATCGGCGAACGGCACGTCGGCACGCGTTCCGCTCAGTCGCCCTGGAAGGCCAGCCGGGCACCTGGCAACTGGGCGCAGTGGGAGGCGAGGAGCCTCAGTCGACGCAGACCGTTGCCCTCCGGTCCTGGTCGTGCGTGAGGACCCAGATTGTCGATGTCGGCGATGAGTCGGGGCATGTCGACGGCCGTAAGTGCCAGTGTTCCGAACGGGTCGACGCGGCCCAGAACGGAGGCTGAGCCCGTGCCGCTGCGGTCGAGGAGGTCATCGAAGTCACCCGCGGCATTGAAGGAGAGCCCGTCACTGTCGTCGAGCTGCACGAAAGTGTCCTCTGCGTCGAACAGTTCCGCCCTGACGCCCATCCGCAGAGTGTCCCAGGCGCACCGCCGCACTCACCACACAGGCCGACGCGTCGCAGCAGCCGATCCCTCACCGGGGCCGGGCGGACGGCGCGCCGATCCTGTGTCGACACCGCAGCATGCGCCCCCAATGATTGCGGTTCTCTACAGTGAGTCCGTGAAGCCGCCGAGGTTTGATGACTGGCTCGCCCACGGGTGGGGCATCCAGGTGGAGACGCCCAACCAACTGCTTCGCCTGATTAGCCATATCGCCCTGCTCGCCCAGGACAGGACCTACGCCTGGCGGGGGCAAAGCGATGCCACGCACGACTTCAGCTCGTCTCTGTACCGTCGGCTTGGCAAGCGCGGCATCGAGGTCACTGAAGAGCTGATGCGGGCTGCGGAGCTGGAGATCCTCGTCGAGGCTCGCACATGGGGGCTGGGTCGTGACCTTGGTCCGTCCGCAACGGATCTGCACCTACTGGCCGTACTCCAGCACCATGGAGTGCCAACCCGCTTGATCGACGTGACCTCCAACCCCATGACCGCGCTCTGGTTCGCCACCGAGGAGCACCGATTCGCCGAGACCGGCGCCGTTAGGCGGACGCCTGGCGTCATGTTCGCAGTGGACGTTACGAACACAGACTGGTACGAGACGTTCCAGCATTCCGGGCATACAACGTGGGGTCACCTCGAGGAGCCCCTTGCGGCGTCGTACAAGCACGCACTTGACAAGTCGTCCACGGAAAGGTCCATGTTCCGGGCCTTTCCCGCCCTCCCCGACGAACGGATGAAGGCGCAGGAGGGTTTCTTCCTGGGGGCAGCTGTACCGAGGAGACACAAGGCACCCGGGATCTTGGGGCTGAACCCCCTCGGTCCCGCTCCTGGGGAAGACAAGTTGAAGAAGTTGTTGCGGAGCGAGACCGGACCCGGTCGCCCTGTAAACCTGCCGTTCTGCGCGATCGTGATTCCAGCAGCGGTCAAGGACAAGCTGCGGGACCCCCTTAAGCGAACCTACAATCGCAGACGGCGAGTTCTATTCCCTGACGTCGATGGCTTCCGGGATGCCTTCCTCCGAGATCAATTGGACTAGCAGCGTCAACAGCCCGCACTGACGGCCACGTCGGAAACCGAGACCACCTCCCCGACCAGCAGGAATCGCGACAGCCGCATCTCGGCCGTCAAACCCTTGGCAGCCGCCGGTTGCGCCCATGAAGGGCCCTGTTCCCGGCCGCCGATCGTCATCCGGGGCTGGCCTCCTGCACAGCGACGGGGGTTCGTGAAGCGGGCTAGCTCGTCGCCCGTGTCAGTGGGCCCTGGGCTCGGAGCGCTGACCTGTTACCGAGTCGCGGCGTTCAACCTCGGCGGCCACCTGGGTCGCGAACCCGTTGGGCACGTGCGGCGTCCTGGCGGGTGTGAGCGACACCGTGGTGGCACAGCCGTGAACGGGAAGCTGCGTGGATGGGCTGCTGCGGGGTTGGCGCTGTCCCTGACGGCTTGCCAGGCGTCTCGGCCGTCGACAGTCTCGACGACCGTGCAGCCGCACCCCAGCCCCGTCGGCGTCTCCTCGTTGGTATCCGCTCCGACGTCCGTTGCGATCGCGTCAGCCAGCCGCCCCGGTCCGACCACTGACACCTCGACCGCCGCGGTAGCAACGAGATCCACCGCGACGCCCACGGCCCCAGCGCCTGCCGGGCGGAAGTCACCGGTCGCTGTCGGGGCGGCGAACACGCGGGATGTCGGTGTGCTGATGCAGACCTGCCCGGGAACGGGTTGCGAGTACCGGATGGCCCGGAGCGCCGACGCCGGCGCGACCTGGCACCTGGGCGGCCTGGTCACCCGAGACAAGCCGCCCGCCGGTGACAGCGGCGGCTACTCCAGCCTGTCCGGCCTACTGGCCACTGACTCCGAGCACTGGTACGCCTGGGGGCAGCGAGGTCTCTGGGTTTCAGCCGACGCGGGCGCCTCCTGGCACCACATCCGTACTGGTGGCCAGGTGTCTTCGGTGACCGCGGCCCCCACCGGGGTGTGGGCCCTTCACGTCAGCTGCACGGGTACCCCGGTCACGTGCAGCAATACGGCCTTCACGTTCGACCGTGCGGGCCGGCTCACCACGACCTCAGCCCTGGGCTGGCTGTCCTCGACCAGCGCCGTGACCCAGCTGCTGCGCGTGGGGAACCAGACCTACGCAACGCTGTGGTCGTGGGCCAAGACGGGCAACAAGGCCACGCTGGCCCTGCTGCGCAACAATGACCCGTACTTGTCCCCTGTGGCCATCCGTCCGCTGCCAGCAGCAAGTCGGACACTGGCAGCCGACGGCGCACACCTGGACCTGCTGGCAGCCTGGGACCCCGCGGCGGGTAGCCAGGACAAGATGTTCTACCGGTCCGAGGACGGCGGGCGCTCCTGGCAGCGGCTGCCAGACCCGTCCGCGCAGGGGTACGCCACGGACCTCAGTGTGCCCAGCCCGGGCCTGCTGTGGCGCTACGGCGACCGGTTCGCTCTCTACCGCAGCACCGACGGCGGCCACAGCTGGACGGCGCTGCTCGCCACGCACATCGGCGACGGCGGCTACCCGCTCAAGGGGTTCGCCGCCCAACAGGACTCCGCATGGGCCGCGTCGTTCCACGACGACGGCGACACTCCCGGCGTGTGGGTTACCCGCGACGGGGGCGACCACTGGACCTTCGGCCCGTTGCCGTAGCTGGCGCCACTGCGGCTTCGGGCCTCCAGCTCGCCGCAGTTGTCGATCGGCTAGCGGTTCAGAAGCATGCGTCTCATCACGGGACGGCTCCGGTAGGTGCGGCCGATCTCGGTGAACCCGGCCCGCTGGAACATGCCGACAGTTCCGGTGAACATGGCAGATGGTGAGGGCGTGCCGACAAGCCCGTGGGTGTCGACGGGGTGGCCGTCGAGCACAGAGGCGCCGTGCTGCGCCGCCCAGTCCACGGCGGCCTCGAGCAACGCGTCCCCGACGCCGCTTCCGCGGAGTTCGCGGCGCACCACGAAACAGGACACCCACCACGCATCGGGGTCGTCATCAAGGATCCGGGACAGTGCCCGGTTCTGCGTGATGGCAGGCAGGGTCGAGCGTGGTACGACCCGCGTCCAGCCGACCGCGTCGTCATCGAGGCAGGCCACAAGACCGACGGGCACCTTTGCTTCCTGGACTTCGCGTTGCAGCGCGCTCCGGTTGTCAGGGTCCTCGTGCCGAAGGAACCGCTGGCACCAGCATGAGTTTGGGTCATTCTCGCGAGGTCCGAAGACCCGCCCAAGTCGTGGCCACCTCTCGGCAGTCGCCGGGACTACACGCACCACGCTCATCTGTTCGGGTCCTCCTGTTGCCACAGGAACATGTCTGTCCCTGCCCTACTTCCCCTGACTCTGCCGCAGACTGCGATGACATGGCCGCCCAGCGCTGCGTGACTCGGCGCCCTGGAACCCTCCTCGCGGATCGCTAGCCGCCGGCCTCGGGTGTCGCGGTCGGCGATCGGCTACCGGGGTAGCTGAGTCAGGGCTTGCTGAAGCGCTGCGCGGGCCTCGCGGCGGGTCGATGCCCAGCCGTAGTAGGCGTGGCCTCGACCGCCCGCGGCCCACCGCCAGCCACGTCCAGGCCCGCACCACCGCAGCTTCCTTCCGTTGCGCATTCCCCAGTCTCGCGCGTTCGTCCGCCTGCTCGCTTTCAGACCGGGTGTCCTGGGTGAGGCAAAGCCCGGCGGCCTTCCGAACGGTGGCGAACCCGCACAGGGTGGCGGTCATCGCCCACCTGCGGGCAGCGGCCGCTTCCCGTACGGAGCTAGCCTCGCGCCCGTGCCGACGTGGGCCTGTCGTGGAGGGAGCGTCCGCATGTCCGCACTGATGATCGGCTACGCGAGGGTGTCCACCGACGCCCAGGACCTCACCGCGCAGCGCACCGCGCTGCTCGCGCTGGGGGTCGCCGCTGACCGGGTCTACGTCGACCACGGTCTGACCGGCACCAACCGGGACCGCCCCGGCCTGGCCGCCGCACTGGCCGCGGTCCGCACCGGTGACACGTTCGTCGTCACCAAGCTCGACCGGCTGGCACGGTCGCTGCCGGACGCCCGACAGATCATCGACGAGCTCACCAAAGCCGGGGTCACGTTGAGTCTCGGCGGACAGCGGCACGACCCGACCGACCCGGTCGGGCGGCTGCTGTTCAACGTCCTCGCGATGGTCGCCGAGTTCGAGTCCGACCTGATCCGGCTACGCACCCGGGAAGGGATGGCGGTCGCCCGGGCCAAGGGACACCTGCGCGGAAGGCCGCCGAAGCTCACCGCCCGACAGGAAGCCCACCTCGCCGAGCTGTTCGGTAGCGGGATGCACTCCGCGAAGGAGCTCGCCGAGCTGTTCGGCGTCACCCGCTCCACCGTCTACCGCGCCGTCGCCCGCGAAGCAGAACAACAACACCCTGCCGCCGTCACAGTCCACGCCTGAGCGACTGCACAGCCTGCCGCCGTGACCCCGCGGCCGAGCCTCTGCCCTTGTCTCAGTGGTCCTGCCCGTCCCGGGAACGGGACCCCACAGGGAAACCGGGTCAGGCTCCCTCTCCGCGGTGTGCCGTTCGTGGTTCGACGTCCGGAACAGAGCCTCTCAGAGCTGCGCCGGTTCCACGTCAGGCCACATGCACCCGAAGCAGCGGACAGACCGGCGGTTGAGAGCCGTTGACCGGTCCGCATGCCAAGCCTGCGACGTTCACCACGGCATCACCTGGGGCCACCGCGGCAATCTTCTCGTCTCGGAGTGTGACGCCCTTGGACGTGGTACCCAGGGTGAGCCTTGCTCGACCAAGGTCTGGTCCGGTCAGCAGGACTGTCTGTCCAACGGAAACGGAGAGGGTGGCCTCGGGCACGAGGATCGTTCCCGAGCAGGCCATGAGATAGGTCGCTGTGTGATTCGCGGTGGCGATCACGCCGTCCCTGGCGCACGTTGACGGCGTTGCGTTCGAGTTTGCCCCGCAGGCCGTTGCGAGCATGAGCAGGCAGCCAGCCGCAGCGACGAGCGCGACACTCGATGAAGTAGGGGCAGGGCCGCGAACTCCACCGGCAGCCGTCGACTCAGCGCGACGACGATTTGGCGAGGCGCCACGAGGCCACTCCCCATGAATGGTCACAGCCGCATCGTAGATCGCCGCGTCCTTGGACCAGACCGACTCCCCGAGATCTATGGACTCCGTTGCGCACGAGGATCGGCAACTGCCACGGGCTCGAGGACTTGCGGGTGCCCCGACGGACCGACCGTAGGGTTTGCCGGTTGGGGTTGGTCAACCGGACGTGTCATGCGTGCTTCGCGTCAACCGACCGGTCCACGGGCCAACGACGGCAGATTTGATGCAGGTGGGGGGTTGACGCCCCCTAGGTAGAGTACGACCATGTTCGTGTGCCGAGTCCACGGATGACGATCCCCACCCAGCGGGTGCTGCGTGCTCTGCTCGCCGAGCCGACCCGCGAGCGCTACGGCGTGGAGATCGGCGCCGAG
>JAWWOO010000095.1:0-67989 GCA_033851545.1 Frankiales bacterium
CCGACACAAAATCCGGACGAGGTCGGGCTAGGCGGACTTGGCCGCGGCCCGCTTCGCCGTCGCGCGGGTGGCCGCGGCGGCTGTCTTGCGCGGTGTCCGCTTGGGCCGCGTGGCCGGGATGCCGAGCAATGCCTTGAGGAACTCGCCGGTGTGCGAGGCCTCGACGGCCGCGATCTCCTCCGGCGTGCCCTCGGCGACGACCAGGCCGCCGCCGGAACCGCCCTCGGGGCCCATGTCGATGACCCAGTCCGCCGTCTTGATCACGTCGAGGTTGTGCTCGATGACGAGGACCGAGTTGCCGGCGTCGACCAGACGGCCGAGGACACCGAGCAACTTGCGTACGTCCTCGAAGTGCAGGCCGGTGGTCGGCTCGTCGAGGATGTAGATCGTCCGCCCGGTCGAGCGCTTCTGCAGCTCGGCGGCGAGCTTGACCCGCTGGGCCTCGCCACCTGACAGGGTCGGCGCCGGCTGGCCGAGCCGGACGTAGCCCAGGCCGACGTCGTTGAGCGTGCGCAGGTGCCGGGCGATCGCCGGCACCGCCTGGAAGAAGTCGGCAGCCTCCTCGATCGGCATGTCGAGCACCTCGGCGATGCTCTTGCCCTTGAAGTGCACCTCGAGCGTCTCGCGGTTGTAGCGGGCGCCGTGGCAGACCTCGCACGGCACGTAGACGTCCGGCAGGAAGTTCATCTCGATCTTGATCGTGCCGTCGCCGCGGCACGCCTCGCAGCGCCCGCCCTTGACGTTGAAGGAGAACCGGCCGGGCAGGTAGCCGCGGACCTTGGCCTCCGTCGTCTCGGCGAACAGCTTGCGCACGTGGTCGAACACGCCGGTGTAGGTCGCCGGGTTGGACCGCGGTGTGCGGCCGATGGGCGACTGGTCGACGCCGACCACCTTGTCGACCAGCTCGAGGCCGGTGACCTTGCGGTGCCGGCCGGGCACAGTGCGGGCGCCGTTGAGCTCCTTGGCCAGCACGGCGTGCAGGATGTCGTTGACCAGGGTCGACTTGCCAGAGCCGGAGACCCCGGTGATCGCGACGAACTGGCCCAGCGGGAACGACACCGTCACGTCGTGCAGGTTGTGCTCGCGGGCGCCGTGCACGGTGATCGCCCGCCCCGGCCCGCGAGGCCGGCGGACCGCCGGCACGGCGATGGAGCGGCGGCCGGAGAGGTAGCCGCCGGTGATCGAGTCCTCGTTGGCCAGCAGGCCCGCGACGCTGCCGGAGTGGACGACCTGGCCACCGTGCTCACCCGCGCGTGGTCCGATGTCGACCACCCAGTCGGCGTGGTTGATGGTGTCCTCGTCGTGCTCGACCACGATCAACGTGTTGCCCAGGTCGCGCAGCCGGATCAGGGTCTCGATCAGCCGGTGGTTGTCCCGCTGGTGCAGCCCGATCGACGGCTCGTCCAGGACGTAGAGGACGCCGACCAGGCCGGAGCCGATCTGGGTCGCCAGCCGGATGCGCTGCGCCTCACCGCCGGCCAAGGTGCCGGCGGCGCGGTTGAGCGAGAGGTAGTCGAGCCCGACGTCGAGCAGGAACCGGAGCCGGGCGTTGACCTCCTTGAGCACCCGCGCGGCGATCTGCTCCTCGCGGTCGTTGAGGACCAGCCCGCTCAGGAAGGTGGAGCACTCGTCGATCGGCAGCTCGCAGACCTCGGCGATGCTGCGCCCGCCCAGGGTCACCGACAACGACTCGGGCTTGAGCCGGCTGCCCTGGCAGGTCGGGCAGGGCACCTCGCGCATGTAGCCCTCGAACCGCTCGCGGCTGGTGTCACTCTCGGCCTGGGCGTGGCGGCGCTCGATGAACGGGACGACGCCCTCGTACGCGGTGTAGTAGGAGCGCTCGCGCCCGTAGCGGTTGCGGTAGCGGACGTGGACCTGGGTGTCGTGACCGTTCATCACCGCCTTGCGCACCTTGGCCGGCAGGTCCTCCCACGGCGTGTTGACGTCGAAGCCGAGCGCGTCGCCGAGGGCGACCAGCAGCCGGGCGAAGTATTCCATCGACTGGGTGCCGCGCCAGGGCGAGATGGCGCCGCCGGCGAGGGACAGCGTCGGGTCGGGGATCAACAGCTCCTCGTCGACCTCGAGCTTGGTGCCGAGCCCCGTACAGGCTGGGCAGGCGCCGAACGGTGAGTTGAACGAGAACGACCGCGGCTCGAGCTCGTCGAAGGACAGGTCGTCGTAGAGGCAGGCCAGGTGCTCGGAGAAGGTCCGCTCGCGGTCGGGGTCACCCTCGTCGAGGTCGACGAAGTCGAGGGTCACCAGCCCGCCGCCGAGGACCAGCGCGGTCTCGATCGAGTCGGTGAGCCGGCGCTTGGCCGACGCCTTGACGCTGAGCCGGTCGACCACGACCTCGATGTCGTGCTTCTCGTACTTCTTCAGCTTGGGCGGGTCGGTCAGCGCGATGACCTGGCCGTCGACCCGCGCCCGGGCGAAGCCCTTGGTCTGCAGCTCGCGGAACAGCTCGCCGTACTCCCCCTTGCGGCCACGGATCACCGGCGCGAGGATCTGGAACCGGTCGCCCTCGGGCAGCTCGAGCACCCGGTCGACGATCTGCTGTGGCGTCTGCCGGGCGATGTCCCGGCCGCACTTGGGGCAGTGCGGGTGACCGATCCGGGCGTAGAGCAGCCGCAGGTAGTCGTAGACCTCGGTGATCGTGCCGACGGTCGAGCGCGGGTTGCGGTTGGTGGACTTCTGGTCGATCGAGACCGCCGGGGACAGGCCCTCGATGAAGTCGACGTCCGGCTTGTCCATCTGGCCGAGGAACTGCCGGGCATAGGCCGAGAGGCTCTCGACGTAGCGGCGCTGCCCCTCGGCGAAGATCGTGTCGAAGGCCAGGCTCGACTTGCCGGAGCCGGACAGTCCGGTGAAGACGATCAGGGCGTCGCGGGGCAGGTCGAGCGAGACGTCCTTGAGGTTGTGCTCCCTCGCCCCGCGGACGATCAATCGGTCAGCCATCAGCTGGGAAACACCCCTCGATACGCTTGCGCGAGCACCCTGAACCAGGCCTCCCGAGCATAACGAGGGGGTCCGACAGTTTCTTTCCGGCCAGCCAGTGCGCGAGGAGCAGGGATGACCTACACCGGCGACGTGACCTCAGCCGAGCCGATCCAGCACCGCCAGCTGCCGGGTCTGACCGTGACCAAGATCCTGGTGGGAGGGTTCGGCAACAACGCCTACCTGCTGCGCTGCTCCCGTACGGGCGAGGCCGTGCTCGTCGACGCCGCAGCCGACGCCCCGGCGCTGCTCCGGGAGATCGACCGCAGCGGCGGCGACGTGGCCCGGGTGATCACTACGCACCAGCACGGCGATCACTGGGGCGCCCTCGAGGCGGTGATCGGGCTGACCCAGGCCGCGGCCGTCGCGCACCCCGACGATGCCGGTGGGCTGCCGCTACCCGTGGACGAGCTGGTCACCGACGGCGACCGGATCCCGGTCGGCGCCACCTCCGTCGAGGTGATCCACCTGGCCGGGCACACCCCCGGCGGGATCGCGATCCTGTACGACGCCGAGGGCGCGCTTGCCGAGTCACCCCACGTGTTCACCGGCGACTCGCTGTTCCCCGGCGGCGTGGGCAACACCTGGAAGGACGCCGACCGGTTCGCCCAGCTGCTCGGCGACGTCGAGACCAAGCTGTTCGACCGGCTACCCGGCGCGACGTGGGTCTATCCCGGCCACGGCGGCGACACCACTCTGGGGGCCGAGCGACCGCACCTCGCCGAGTGGCGCGAGCGCGGCTGGTGACCGGTCAGACCTAGCGGTGCACCTCCTGCACCAGCCAGCCGTTGCCGTCCGGGTCGGCGAAGGACAGGAACGAGTTGTAGCTGCCTCGCTCCGGGTCGGGCCCCGGTTGCTGTCCACCCTCGTCGAAGTGGTAGATCTCGCTGGCCTCGACCCCGCGTGAGACCAACTCGGCCCTGGCCTGGTCGATGTCCGCGACGACGAGATGAAGACCGCCGAGGCTGCCCGCGCTGCCAGGGTTCTTCATGATGGTGATCGAGCAGGCCGAGCCCGGCGGGGTCAGCTGGACGATGCGGAAGTCCTCCCCCGCCGAGTGGTCGACGTCGACGTGGAAGCCGGCTTGCTCGGCATAGAACGCCTTGGCCCGGTCGACGTCGGCCACCGGCACGATGATGAGCTCCAGCAGGTAGTCCACGCGGCTACTGTCCTTTGATCTCAGTGTGACTCGCGACTGACCCGGTCACCGCTCGCGCCGACCAGGAAGTCCAGGTCGGCACCGGTGTCGGCCTGCATGACGTGTCGGACATACAGCCACTCCCAGCCACGGCTCGGCGCGGCCTCGGCCTGGCTGCTGGCCGCTGATGCCGTCCGTCGGGCCAGCTCCTCGTCCGGCACCGCGAGGCTCAACGTGCGGCCCGCGACGTCGAGGACGATCGGATCTCCGTTGCGCACCAGGGAGAGTGGCCCACCGGCGGCCGACTCCGGGGCGACGTGCAGGACCACGGTCCCGTACGCCGTCCCGCTCATCCGGGCGTCGCTGATGCGCACCATGTCCCGCACGCCTTCGGCGAGCAGCTTCTCCGGGATCGGCATGTTGCCCACCTCCGGCATCCCGGGGTAGCCGCGGGGACCACAACCCCGCAGGACCAGCACCGAGGTCGCATCGACCACGAGGTCGGGGTCGTCGAGGCGCGCCCGCATGTCCTCGATGCTCTCGAAGACCACGGCGTTGCCTCGGTGCTGCAACAGGTCGGGGCTGGCGGCCGCCGGCTTGATGACCGCGCCCTGTGGGGCGAGATTGCCGGTCAGCACGGCAATCCCGGCGTCAGCCAGCACGGGGTCGGCACGACGGTGGATGACCTCGTCGTCCCAGATCGTCGCCCCCGCCAGGTGCTCGACGTACGGCCGCCCGGTGACGCAGATCGCCGTGGGGTCGAGGAGATCCGCAACCTCGGCCATCGCGGCGGGCAGGCCACCGGCGCGGAGCAGGTCGTCCATCAGGAACCGGCCGGCCGGCTGCAGGTCGAGCAGCAACGGCACTCCGGCACCCGTACGGTCGAAGTCGGCCAGGGTCAGCTCGACGCCGAGCCGTCCGGCGACCGCCAGCAGGTGCAGCACCGCGTTGGTCGAGCCCCCGACGGCAGCCAGCGCAACGATCGCGTTGAGGAAGGAGGGGCGAGTCATCACGGCGCTCGGCCGCCGGTCCTGCAGCACGAGGTCGACGGCCAGCCTCCCCGAGGCGTGCGCCTGCTCGAGGAGCCGGCTGTCCGGGGCCGGCGTGCCGGCGATGCCGGGCAGCGTCATCCCGAGCACCTCGGCCATCACCGCCATCGTCGACGCCGTGCCCATCGTGTTGCAGTGCCCACGGCTGCGGATCATCGACGACTCGGACTTGAGGAACTCGGCGGCCGACAGCTGACCAGCCCGCACCTCCTCGCTGAGCCGCCACACGCCCGTACCGCAGCCCAGCGGCTGGCCGCGGAAGTGGCCGGTCAGCATCGGACCGCCCGGCACCACGATCGCGGGCAGGTCCACCGATGCCGCCGCCATCAGCAGCGACGGGATGGTCTTGTCGCAGCCACCGAGCAGCACCACGCCGTCGATCGGGTTGGCCCGCAGCATCTCCTCGGTCGCCATCGCCGCCAGGTTGCGCCACAGCATCGCGGTCGGTCTGACCAGCGTCTCCCCCAGCGACATCACGGGGAGGTTGAGCGGGATGCCACCGGCCGCCCAGATGCCTTCCTTGACCGAGGCGGCGACCTGGTCCAGGTGGGTGTTGCAGGGCGTGAGGTCGGAGGCCGTGTTGGCGATGGCGATGTGCGGCTTGCCGGAGAAGGCGTCCCCGGGCAGGCCACGGCGCATCCAGGCCCGATGGATGTACGCGTTGCGGTCGTCACCCTCGTACCACCCGGCACTGCGCAGGTCCGTCACTGCTCCGCTCCCGTCACCCCCGGGGGCAACCTATCCTGACCCGATGAGGGCTTTCGTGCTCACGGCTCCCCGTACGGCGTCCGTGATCGAGGTCGAGGCCCCGCTGGCCGGTCCCGGCCAGGTCGTCGTCGACGTTGCCCGGGTCGGCATCTGCGGCACCGACGTGGAGTTCTTCACCGGCGAGATGTCCTATCTGCACCACGGTCATGCGGCCTACCCGATGCGGCTCGGGCACGAGTGGTCCGGGACGGTATCGGCTCTCGGCGCCGGCGTCGACGCCTCCTGGCTGGGGCGCCGGGTGACCGGCGACACGATGCTGGGGTGCGGTGAGTGCCGACTCTGCCGGGACGGCCGGACGCACGTCTGCGAGGATCGCTTCGAGATCGGGATCCGGGGCGGTTGGCCGGGCGCACTGGCAGAACAGCTCCTGGTTCCGGTGTCGGCTCTGCACGTCCTGCCCGACGCGGTCGACTTCGTCGCGGGCGCGCTGGTGGAGCCCGGCGGCAACGCGCTCCGGGCGGTCGAGGCGGTCTGTCCTGCGGCCGGGGAGCCGCTGCTGATCTGCGGTCGGGGCACGATCGGGATCCTGGCAGCGATGATCGCCGCGTCCCGCGGGGTACGCGTGCACCTGCTCGGCCACACCGACGAGAAGGTCCCCGGCGTCGAGGGCACCTGGACCCGCGAAACGCTCCCGCCGATCCCGTTCGACTCGGTCATCGACGCGACGAACGCGGCCGAGATCCCCGCCCTGGCACTGGATCTCGTCCAGCCTGGCGGCCGCGTCGCGTACATCGGGCTGTCCGGCGAGCCGAGCCTCATCGACACCCGGACGCTGGTGCTCAAGGACGTCACCGCGATCGGCATCCTCAGCGGGTCGCCCGGGCTCGCGGGGACGATCGAGAGCTATGCGTCCGGACGGATCGACCCGACGGTGATCGTGGCGGCGACCGTCGGCCTGGACGGGGTGGGCTCCGTGCTCGCCGGCCAACGACCCAAGGGTGCGGGACCAGGGCCGAAGTTCCACGTCGACCCGTCGCGCTGAGGCAGTGCTGAGGGAATGCCGCACCCTCCGCTTGTCTTGGCGACGGTGTGACCACAATTCCCTTGTCCGTGCTGGACTTCGTCGGCATCGAGTACGGCGAGACGGCGACGTCGTCGATCAGAGGCGCCGTCGGGATTGCCCAAGCCGTCGAGGCCGCGGGATTCCGCCGCTACTGGGTCTCCGAGCACCACAACATGCGCAGCCTGGCCTGCAGTGCGCCGGAGATCCTGACGGCGCACGTGGCCGCGCAGACCTCGAGCATCCGGGTGGGGGCGGCCGGCATCATGCTGCCGAACCACGCCGCGTTCAAGGTCGCCGAGACCTTCCGCACCCTGGTCGCCATGTACCCCGACCGGGTCGACCTCGCCCTCGGCCGAGCCCCTGGCACGGACCCGCTCACCGCGCACGTCCTGCGCCGCGGGCTGCGGGTCGACCCGGCCGCCGAGTTCCCGACCCAGGTCGCCGAGCTCGTCGCCTTTCTCGGTGAGGGGTTCCCGGAGGGGCACCCGTACGAGTCGCTGGTCGCAGCTCCGGTCGTCGCGGAGGTGCCGCAGCTGTTCATCCTCGGGTCCAGCGACTACGGACCGAAATTCGCAGCGGTGAACGGGATGAGTGCCGTCTTCGCGCATCACATGAGCCCCGAGATCGCGGTCGACGCGCTGCGTGACTACCGGCGGGAGTTCACGCCGCGCCACGACGGCGACCAGCCCTACTCCGCGATGTCGGTCCTCAACTTCGCCAGCGAGGACGACGAGGCGCTGCTGGAGTTCGAGGCGGCGTGGACGCTGACGATGCAGAACCTTCGGCGCGGCATCCGCGAGCCGATCCGCCCCGAGCAGGTGACGCTCTATGCCCAGTCCTCGTCGTTCCGCGACATGCCTCGCGACGGCGGCCGGATGGTGGTCGGCGAGCCGAAGGTCGTGGCGGAACGCCTGCTGGAGCTGAAGGACCAGGCCCAGGTCGACGAGATCATCGCGGTGACCCCCAGCCTCGACCGGGCCCGCCGTACGGCCAGCCTGGTCGCCCTCGCCGACGCCTGGCGCGTGGCTGCCTAGCAGCCGTCCCCGGGCCGCCGACTAGGCTTGCCGCATGTCCCACCTGAACGTCCTGCCGGCCCGTACGGGCGTCGCGGTCCGGCTGACACCGGGAGCGACGATCGAGGTCGGCAACCCCAGCGGTACGCAGGTCGTCGACTTCTGGGCGCTCTCCGGCGACGACTACCTGTCCGTGGCGCACAGCAGGGCGGCGCTCGGCCGGCTGGTCCCCCGGGTCGGTGACACTCTCGTGAGCAACCTGCGCGAGCCGCTGCTCACCCTGGTCGAGGACACCAGCCCCGGTGTGCACGACACGTTGATCCCGGCCTGTGATCCGGCCCGCTACCGGCAGCTCGGCGCACCCGGCCACGCAAACTGCGCGGACAACTTCGCCGCGGCGCTATTGGCGGCCGGGCTCGAGCCGGTGCCGGTGCCCAACCCGCTCAACCTGTTCATGAACGTGCCCTGGACGGCGGATGGCTCGGTGTCCTTCGCCGCGCCGCGCTCGCGGCCGGGTGACCGGGTCCGGCTGCGCGCCGAGCGGGAGCTGATCGTGGTGATGTCCGCGTGCCCGCAGGACCTGGTGCCCGTGAACGGCGAGGACCAGCAGCCGACCGACGCCGCGTACCGGATCCTGCCCGCCTGACCAGCTCGCGCGCTCAGCTGGCGCGGGCATGCGGTCATCTGCGCACTGATCTGACCGGAGTTGATCAAGTAGCGCATGTCCACCCCCCAACGGATAACAAATGGACAAATGGGACTAGTCAAACGGGCAGGCTCGGGTCTAGGTTCACTCTCCGGACAAAGGTCCGCAATATCCCCGAAACCGGAAGGTTGCCCAATGGCGCGCGAAAACCGCTCGGACCCACTCAAGGCGACGTCTCCCGATCCCCAAGCCGGCCGGCTCCCGAGCCTTGGGCGGCGTGGGTTCTTCCAGCTCGGCGGTGCAGCGGGCGCCGGTGTCGCCATCAGCAGCCTGTCCGCGGGCACGGCCTCCGCCGACTCGGGCCCGGCCGCCACGACCTCGACCGTCCCGCCGGTCTCGCCCACCTTCGACCCGCTGCGGCCGCCGGCGATCCCGCTCGCCGTCCGCTCCCCCTACCTGAGCACCTGGCTCGCCGCGGACAACCTGCCGGGCACCTGGCCGACGTTCTGGACCGGCCGGATCACCGCGATGGGCGGTCTCGCCACGATCGATGGCACGGCCTACCTCTTCCTCGGGGCCCCGGCCCTGCCGAACCGCAACCCATTCCCGACGATGCGGCAGATCTCGGTCACGACGACGGCAACCAGATCCGTCTTCGTCCTGCAGGCAGCCGGGGTGGAGCTCACGGTGACCTTCCTGTCGCCCGTGGAGCCGGGGGACCTGCGGCGCCAGTCGCAGCCATTGAGCTACATCATCGCCACGGCACGCGGCCTGGACGGAAAGGCGCACAAGGTCAGCGTCTACTTCGACATCTCCGGCGAATGGGCATCGGGTGACGCGAACAGCTCGATCACCTGGGACCAGCAGGCGTACACGTCGTCCGGCTCGAGCATGGTGAGCCTGACGTACACCCAGTCAGCGCCGCGCGTCCTGGCCGAGAACGGTGACACGGCGGAGTGGGGAACGATCGTCCTGTCGACGCCCGACCGGTCAGGCCTGTCCTGGCAGATCGGCGCCGACAGCGACGTCCGCAGCCAGGTGGTGGACCACGGAACGCTGCTCGACTCGGTCGACCAGCGCAAGCCACGCCGCATCAACGACGCCTGGCCGGTCTTTGCCTTCAACCTCGACCTGGGTACCGTCGGATCCACGGCGACGAAACCCTTCGTGCTCAGCATCGGTCACGTACGGGAGCCGGCTGTCTCCTACCTCGGCGAACAGCTGCCGCCCCTGTGGAAGAGCTACTTCCCCACCTGGCAGGCGATGGTGGGCGCTTTCCACACCGACTACACGGCGGCACTCGCCCGTACCGGTGCGCTCGACGCAAGGATCCAGCGGGACGCCACAGCCGCCGGCGGTGCGGACTACGCCGCCCTGTGCGCGATCGCCCTGCGACAGGCCTACGCCGGAACGGAGCTGGTCAGCCGCAACGGCACGCCATGGGCATTTCTCAAGGAGATCTCCAGCGACGGCAACGTCTCCACGGTCGACGTGACCTACCCGTGCATGCCGGTCTTCCTTTACGCCGACCCGGCCTACCTCGGCCTGATCCTCGCTCCGACGCTCGACTACGTCGAGAACCACGGCTATCCCAAGCAGTTCGCCCCTCACGACCTGGGCTCGAGCTACCCGAACGCGAGCGGGCACCTGAACGGGACGGGCGAGGAGGACATGCCCGTCGAGGAGTCGGCGAACATGCTCATCATGGCGGCGGCCTACCTGGCCCGCATTCCCTCGACCCAGCGCTCGACCTTCGCCACCGCCCACTACCCGATCCTCAAGCAATGGGCAGACTATCTGGTCAGCAACGCCCTGGACCCCAACCTGCAGAACCAGACCGACGACTTCACCGGCTTCATCGCCCACAGTGTCAACCTGGCGCTCAAGGGCATTGTCGGCATCGGCGCGATGAGTCAGATCGCCACTGCTGCAGGCAATGCGAGCGACTCGGCGAGCTACCTGGCCACCGCTCGCAACTACATCGGCCAGTGGCAGCAGAAGGCGATGGACACCGCCGGCGACCACCTCAAGCTCGCCTACGACCAGGACGGGACCTGGAGCCTCAAGTACAACGGGTACGCGGACCGGGTGCTGAACCTGGGCCTCGTACCGCCGTCGGTCGCGGCCACCGAAGCCGCGTGGTACCTCAAGCGGACCTCGACGTTCGGAGTGCCGCTGGACATCCGGCACCAGTTCACGAAAGCGGACTGGGAGATGTGGACGGCGGCCTGGCTCAAGGACCACACCGAGGCGCGGGACCTCCTCATCAGCGGTCTGTACTCCTTCGCGAACCGGACCGGCTCTCGTGCCCCGATGACCGACTGGTACGACACCGTGACCGACCGGCAGAACGGGTTCCAGGCTCGCCCTGTGGTCGGCGGCTTCTTCGCCCTTCTGACGGTCTGAGCGATCGGCGCCGCACCGCCGCACTGGCCGGTGCGGCGCCGATAATCGGGAGATGCGGCTTTTCGTTGCCCTCGTCCCCCCGCCGGTCGTGCTGGCGGCCCTGCCGCCTGCTCCGGCCGGCCTCCGGGCCACGCCCGCCGCACAGCTGCACCTCACCCTGGCCTTCCTCGGCGAGGTGCCCAGTGCTGACGGGCTCCTGCTGGGACTCGAGGCGGTCACCGGGCTGGCCGCGCCGGAGCTGCGGCTCGCCGGCTCCGGCAGCTTCGGCAGTGCCGTGTGGCTCGGCGTGCACGGCGACCTGCTCTCGTTGCGCCGGCTCGCCCGTACGGCGCAGGACGTCGCCGGGCAGTGCGGCGTCGAGGTCGACCGACACCAGTGGCGGCCACACCTGACGATCGGGCGCGGCAGGGTGCCGGCGGCGTTCGAGGCGTACGAGGGACCGACGGCACGGTGGGGAGAGGTGCGGCTGGTGCGCAGCCGCCTCGGCGGCGGAGGGGCGAGGCACGAGACCCTGGCCGCCTGGACGGTGTTGCCGCTGTCCCCGAGCTAGAGGCCGCCGGCGGTCATGCCGCGCAGCTCTTTCTTCAGGTCGTTGACCTCGTCCCGGAGCCGGCCGGCCAGCTCGAACTGCAGCTCCTTGGCCGCGTCGTGCATCTGGTCGGTCAGCTGCTGGATCAGGTTGGCCAGGTCGGCACGTGGCATGCCGGACAGCGCCTTGGCGTGGCTGGCCTGCCGGTCCTTGCTGTTGACCCGGGTCGACGCCATCCCCGGCACCGGCGTCTTGCCGCGGCTCTGCTGCCGCCCCGAACCGCCGATCAGCTCACCGTCCTCGGCGGCCTCGCTGTAGACCTGGTCGAGGATGTCCGCGATCTTCTTGCGCAGCGGCTGCGGGTCGACACCGCGCTCGAGGTTGTAGGCGACCTGCTTCTCCCGCCGGCGGTTGGTCTCGTCGATCGCCTTGCGCATCGACGGGGTGATCGTGTCGGCGTACATGTGCACCTGGCCCGACACGTTGCGGGCCGCTCGGCCGATGGTCTGGATCAGCGAGGTGCCCGAACGCAGGAAGCCCTCCTTGTCGGCGTCGAGGATCGCGACCAGCGACACCTCGGGCAGGTCGAGTCCCTCGCGCAGCAGGTTGATGCCGACCAGGACGTCGAACTCGCCCTGCCGCAGCTCGCGGAGCAGCTCGATCCGGCGCAGCGTGTCGACCTCGCTGTGCAGGTAGCGGACCCGGATGCCGAGCTCGAGCAGGTAGTCGGTCAGGTCTTCGGACATCTTCTTGGTCAAGGTCGTGACCAAGACCCGCTCGTCCTGCTCGGTGCGGACCCGGATCTCATGCACCAGGTCGTCGATCTGGCCCTTGGTCGGCTTGACCACGATCTCGGGGTCCACCAGACCGGTCGGCCGGATGATCTGCTCGACGACCCCATCGCCCTCGTTGAGCTCGTACGGGCCGGGCGTCGCGGACAGGTAGACGGTCTGCCCGATCCGCTCGAGGAACTCCTCCCAGCGCAGCGGCCGGTTGTCCATCGCGCTCGGCAGCCGGAAGCCGTGGTCGACGAGCGTCCGCTTGCGGCTCATGTCACCTTCGTACATGCCGCCGATCTGCGGCACCGTCACGTGGCTCTCGTCGATGACCATCAGGAAGTCGTCGGGGAAATAGTCGAGCAGCGTGTAGGGCGGGGTGCCCTTGGACCGGCCGTCGATGTGCCGCGAGTAGTTCTCGATGCCGGAGCAGAAGCCGACCTGGCGCATCATCTCGATGTCGTAGGTGGTCCGCATGCGCAGCCGTTGCGCCTCGAGCAGCTTGCCCTGCGTCTCGAGCTCGGCCAGCCGCTCGACCAGCTCGGCCTCGATGCCGGCGATCGCGCGTTCCATCCGCTCGGGGCCGGCGACGTAGTGGGTCGCCGGGAACACCCGTACGCCCGGGTCGTCGCTGATCACCTCGCCGGTCACCGGGTGCAACGTCGAGATGTGCTCGATCTCGTCACCGAACATCTCGACCCGGATCGCCCGCTCCTCGTAGACCGGGAAGATCTCGATCGTGTCACCGCGCACCCGGAAGGTGCCGCGGGTGAAGGACAGGTCGTTGCGGGTGTACTGCACGTCGACCAGCATCCGGAGGATCTTCTCGCGCTCGATCTCCTGGCCGACCTTGAGCCGCACGCTGCGGTCGACGTACTCCTGAGGCGTGCCAAGGCCGTAGATGCAGCTCACCGAGGCCACGACGACCACGTCACGGCGGGTCAGCAGGGACATCGTCGCGGAGTGGCGCAGCCGTTCGACCTCCTCGTTGACCGAGGAGTCCTTCTCGATGTAGGTGTCGGTCTGCGGGACGTAGGCCTCGGGCTGGTAGTAGTCGTAGTAGCTGACGAAGTATTCCACCGCGTTGTTGGGCAGCAGCTCGCGGAACTCGTTGGCCAGCTGGGCGGCGAGCGTCTTGTTCGGCGCCATGATCAGCGTCGGCCGCTGCAGCCGCTCGACCAGCCAGGCGGTCGTCGCCGACTTGCCGGTGCCCGTCGCGCCCAGCAGCACGACGTTCTGCTCGCCGTTGCGGATCCGTTTCTCCAGCTCGTCGATCGCGGCCGGCTGGTCGCCGGACGGGTCGTAGTCGCTCACGACAGTGAAGGGCGCCAACCGGCGCTCGAGATCGGTGACTGGGCTCACGAGTCCACTCTAAGTGGACGCTCCGACAGTTTCTTCCCTGCGCAGGTCCGCGAGGTCAGACGGTGAGCACGATCTTGCCCGTGAGGTGGCGCACCACCTGACGCCCGACCGTCAACGCGGCATCCCGCCGGCTAGCTCGTCCCGGACCGTTCCGTACGGAGGCTGAGGCCTGCTGGGGCGCTGAGGCGCAGGACCAGCCCCTTCCGGTCGGTATCCACCTCCAGCCTGCCTCCTGCCACGGTGAGCCCCCGCACCTGCAGGGCTCCGGCAGGCGCGGGGGCGAGTGGCGTGAGGCGCAGCTCCCCGGCGGGGACGTCGACGGACAGCCCGATCAGGTCACGCAGTACGGAGACCGCCGCGGCAGCGGACCAGGCCTGCGGCCGGCAGGCGGCGGGATAGGGCAGCGGGCCGGTGAACCGGTCAGCCGCGTCACCGGCCCAGAGCTCCGGCAGCCGGCCGTCGAACCCGGAGCCGGCGGCCAGCAGACCGGAGACGAGGGACGCCGCCTCATCGGTGAGACCCTCCCGGACGAGCCCGGAGATCACGATCGCCGTGTCGTGCGGCCACACCGATCCGCAGTGGTAGCTCAGCGGCGAGTAGCCGCGGTCCTGGGTGGACATGGTCCGCAGGCCGTACCCGCTGTCCATCGGCTGCGCGGACAGACGTGCCGCGACCTGCTTCGCCTCGGCCGCCGTCAGCAGCCCGGTGCCGAGGAGGTGGCCGATGTTGCTGGTGAGGGCGTCCACCCGCCGCTTGCGCCCGTCGAGAGCCATCGCCGGGTAGGGACCGGCAGGGTCGTCGACCCAGAACGCCCGGCGGAACCGTTCGGCGAGCGCCTCGCGCCACTGCAGGAGCCGATCGCCGCCGGGGCGCCCGAACGCGCTGAGCAGGGATGCGGCGCAGCCGGCCGCCTCGTAGGCGTAACCCTGGACCTCCGCCAGCGCAATGGGCCCCGCCGCCCGGGTGCCGTCCCGGAAGCGGACCGAGTCGCCACTGTCCTTCCAGCCCTGGTTGGCCAGACCCCGGCCTGACGTGTCGATGTACTCCAGAAACCCGTCGCCGTCGGCATCTGCGGGGCCGGTGAGCCAGCCGGCGGCCGCTTCCAGGTGCGGCAGCAGGGGCTCGACCGAAGCCGGCCCCATCCCCCACCGCCAGGCGTCGTGCAGCAGGATGATCCACAGGGCAGTGGCGTCCACGGTCCCGTAGTAGACCGGTGGCAGGACGACCGCGCCGCCGGGCTGCCCCACGTCGACGCCGAAGCTGCCCCTGCGCAGCTCGTGCATGATCTTGCCCGCCGCCTCCTCGGTCGACGGATCGTCGGTCTTGCCCTGGAACGACGCCAGTGCGGCGAGGGTGCCGGCGGCCAGCTCGGTGCCCAACGGCAGCATCATCCGGGCTGCCCACAGGCTGTCCCGGCCGAAGAGGGTCAAGAACCACGGCGAGCCGGCCGCAAGGAACTGGTCCGCCGGGCGGTCGGGCAGGACCAGCCGGAGTCCTTCGAGGTCGTCCAGTGACTGCTCGAGCAGCTGGGGCAGCCGGCGGTCGTCGGCGTGGACCGATGGCCGGGCCCAGACGGCCCCGCCCAGCGGTCTGGCCACCACGGCCCCGGGATCGGTCACGTCGAGCTCCCAGGACAGCTCCCGGGTGCCGCCCGGCGCCAGCTCGACCGGCCAGGACAGTCTCACCCCGCGCGGGGTGAGACTGAGCTCCGTGCCGGCGGCCCGGACCCGTACGACCAAGCCGTCGCCGCGCCGCCACACCGCCTCGTCCGCAAGGACCGCTGGCGGGCTCGGGCGGGGTGCGGTCTCGCCGCTCTTGACCGCGTCGATGGTGGCGAAGTCCGCCTCGAGCTCCAGCTGGACCGAGCACCGCACGGAGGCGCCGGCCGTGGACACGACCGAGAGACTCTCGACCAGTCCGGTCGCGGTCGCCCTCCGGCGCCGGTCCAGGCGCACCGACGGGTCGGCCCCGCGATCACCCAGCCACCGCGCGAGCAGGGTGAAGCCGGCCGCCGAGGAACCGTCCAGTGCGGCGAGGACCGCCTCCGGCTCCCGACCGTCGATGTGCACCTCGGCACGGGACAGCACCCGGACGTCGGCATGGAACGCGCCCTGGGCACCCACGCCGCGCAGCTGACCGTCGCGCCCGGACAGCACCGTCGTGGGAGCGCAGACACACGTCACCAGGTCGTGCAGCAGCGGTTGCAGGAGCACGGCAACCTCCAGGGCTTGACAACGTCCGGACCAAGAGCGACTCTCTCACAACGATTGGATCGATAAAATAGCCTGAATCATCGCTTTATGCCGAGATTTTCGGGCCGAGTGCGGAGGAGGCGGACGTGAACGTGCGACCGACCCTCGACTCGGTGGCGGCCTATGCCAAGGTGTCCCGGCAGACCGTCTCCAACGCTCTCAACGCTCCCCACCTGCTGCACCCGGACACCCTGTCCCGGGTCCAGCTGGCCATCGAGCGGACCAACTACCGTCCGCTGCGGGCCGCCCGCTCGCTGCGCACCAGCCGCTCGCAGCTGGTGGGGGTCGGCCTGCAGCCCGCGGGAGATGGCGTCAACGGCTACGTCCTCGACCGGTTCCTGCACGGGCTCACGGAGGCAGCCGGAGACGCCGGCTACCACGTCCTGCTGTTCAACGCCGCCGGCGACAGCAAGGAGATCCAGGCGTACGACGACATCCTCGCCACCCAGAACCTGGATGCCTTCGTGCTGACCAGCACCCACTACGGCGATCGGCGTACCGCCTGGCTGGCCGAACGGGACCTGCCCTTCGTCACGTTCGGCCGGCCGTGGGGGACGGCGGCGGGACACTCCTGGGTGGATGTGGACGGAGCCGCCGGCACCCGGGAGGTCACCACCAACCTGCTGGCCGCCGGTCACCGCCGGATCGCGTTCGTCGGCTGGCCGGACGGCTCCGGCGTGGGCGACGACCGCAGGGACGGCTGGCAGTCGGCCATGACCGCGGCAGGACTCCCGATCGGCGGGCTCCGCCTGCAGCGTGAGGACGGCGCGGCCAACGGCCGCAGCGCCGCCGAGGAGCTGCTGCGGGCCGGGGAGCCGGCCACGGCCGTGGTGTGTGCGAGCGACTCCCTGGCGCTGGGCGTCTTCGACCTGCTGGGCCCCAGCCGCCGGCCGGGGGGCAACCCAGTGCCGGTGGTGGGCTTCGACGACACCCCGGTCGCCGACGCACTGGGGCTCACCAGCCTCGCCCAGCCGCTGGCCGAGGCCGCCTCGGAGTGCATGCGCCTGCTGCTCGACCTGCTCGAGCCGAAGCCCGACACCGCCGCGCAGCCGGCCCACGTCCTGCTCGCTCCCCACCTGGTCGTCCGCGCCACCGGCGCCGGACCCGTCACCTCCCCCGCAGACCCTGCCACCCAAAAAGGAGCACCTCAATGACAAAGGGAGCAGCTCAATGACGAGATCCCCGCGCACGGTCGCGGCCACCTTGCTGGCCATCGCGACCCTGGCCCTAGCGGCCGGCTGTGGAGGAGGGTCCAGTGGCGCCGCAGCCCCCGGCACCTCCTCGGCAGCCGGTGCGCCAACCTCCGCGGCGGGCAGCTCGTCGGCGGCGGGCGGGTCGTCGGCTGCCGGTGGGTCGTCGGCTGCCGGTGGGTCGTCGGCTGCTGGTGGCTCCACCGCGGCAGCGACCGGCCCCAAGGCGTCGATCAGCGTGCTCATCGCATCGTCCGGCACAGCGGAAACGTCCGCCGTACAGGCGGCTGCCAAGGCCTGGAACACCAAGACCGGCAACACCGCCACTGTCACCGCTGCCCAGAACATGGACCAGCAGCTCGGCCAGGCCTTCGCTGCCAACAAGGCTCCGGACGTGTTCTACCTCGACGCCTCGAAGCTCGCCGACTACGCCAGCACCGGTGCGTTGTACGCGTACGGCGACAAGGCGGCCGGCGCGAGCGACTTCTACCCCACGTTGAAGGACGCCTTCACGTATAAGGGCACGTTCTACTGCGCGCCGAAGGACTTCTCCACCCTCGCCCTCGAGATCAACAGCGCCATGTGGACCAAGGCAGGCCTGACCGCCGCTGACATCCCGACGACCTGGGACCAGCTGACCTCGGTGGCGACGAAGCTCAAGTCCGCGCTGCCAGGTGTCACCCCGCTCGTCCTCAGCACCGGGCACGACCGGGTCGACGCGTTCCTCGTCCAGGCGGGAGGCAACCTGCTGGACAAGAACGGCAAGCCGACAGCGAACAGCGCACAGAACGTCACGGGGCTGACCTACGCGAAGTCCCTGCTGCAGAAGGGCCTGCTGCAGTTCAACACGCAGGTCGGTGCCGGCTGGGGCGGCGAGGCGTTCGGCAAGGGCAAGTCCGCGATGACGATCGAGGGCAACTGGATCGCCGGCGCCATGTCAGCCGACTACAAGACGGTGAAGTACCAGGTGGTCCCGCTGCCGGCTGGCCCTGCGGGAAAGGGGACGCTGGCGTTCACCAACTGCTGGGGCATCCCTGCGTCCTCGGCGCACAAGCAGCAGGCGGTCGACTTCGTCAACGCCATGACCGCCAAGGACCAGCAGCTGGCCTTCGCCAAGGCCTTCGGTGTGATGCCGTCGATCCAGTCGGCCGCTGCTGACTACGCCCAGCAGTTCCCGGCGTTCAAGGTCTTCCTGGACGGCGCGTCCTACGGGGTCGGCCCGGTCAAGGCTCCCAAGCTGTCCGCCATCCTGGCCGACTACGACAACCAGCTGACCAAGCTGGAGACGCTGGGCCCGAAGAACATCCTCAGCCGGCTGCAGAAGGACCTGCCGTCCAGCAGCTGACCGCGGGCAGGTACTGACCCGTTGCCGACGATCAGCCCGCGGGGAGCCCTGCGTTCCCCGCGGGTCCGCCTGGCCGCACCCCACAGGAGAGCGCAGATGGCCGCAGCCACCACCGCCGAGCCGATCGCCCCTGCCTCCCGGCCGCTGCGACGCAAGCACGGTGGGGGCACCCGCGGGCCGGAACGTACGACCGGCTGGCTCTTCGTCTCCCCGGCCGTCGCCCTGCTCGTGCTGTTCCTCGCCGTGCCGGTGCTCATGGCACTGTGGGTCAGCTTCACCGACTGGAACGGCATCGGGACGCCGTTCCGGCTCAACGTTCCCAAGGCCGGGTTGCGCAACTACACCGATCTGTTCACGAAGGACGGGCTGACCCGCCAGGACTTCATGACCAGCATCCGCAACATCTTCTACTACACCCTGCTGGTCGTCCCCCTCCAGACGTCGCTCGCGTTGTCCTTGGCGCTGCTGGTCAACGGAAAGATGCTCAAGGCCAAGGGTTTCTTCCGCTCGGCGTTCTACTTCCCGTCGGTCACGAGCTCGGTCGCCATCACGACCGTGTTCCTGTTCGTCTTCAACGGCGGAGCGCTCAACTCGATCCTCGCCAAGGTCGGCATCTCGGGCCCGAACTGGCTGAACGACTCGAATGGAGTGGTGCAGAACCTGCTGGGGGCGTTGGGCATCGCGGACCCGGCCAACCCGCCCTCAGCACTGGTCAACCACGGATTCCTGAGCCTCACGTGGTGGGACTGGATCGCGGGGCCGAGCGTCGCCATGTGCGCCATCATCGCGCTGGTGGTCTGGACGACGGCCGGCACCTTCATGGTGATCTACCTGGCGGCGCTGCAGGACATCTCGGCGGACATCGAGGAGGCGAGCCTGCTCGACGGCGCCAACCCCTGGCAGCGACTGCGTTACGTGGTGCTGCCGATGCTCAAGCCGACGACGTTCCTGGTCCTGACCCTGGGTCTCATCGGCAGCTGGCAGGTGTTCGACCAGGTCTACCTCGCGACCCAGGGAGGACCGGACAAGACGACGCTGAGCCCCGCCTACCTGTCGTACACCAGTGGTTTCAAGGACCACTCCTGGGGCGTCGGGTCGGCCATGGCGTTCGTGCTCTTCGCCATCATCATCATCTTCACGCTGCTGCAGCGGTTCATCATGCGCGACCGGACCGAGGCGAAGGCCAGGTCCCGTCGCCGGGCGGCGCGTCGGGCGAAGGTGGGCTGACATGGTCGCCACGGTGCACGGAAGTCGTCCCCGCAAGCCGGCCAAGAGGCATCGGACGGCCCACGGGGGCAGGTCCTTCACCGCCACGTTCCTGGCATACGCAGTTCTGGTGTTCCTCGCGCTGGTCTACCTGGTGCCGTTCCTGCTGCAGATCGTGACGTCGTTCAAGACCCAGACCGACGCCGCCAACCATCCACTGGGGCTGATCCCCCACCCGGTCTCGACCCGTGACTCGATCGGCCGGCTCGCCAACGGATCCCCCGGTTTCCCGCGCGCCCTGGCCAACTCGGTGCTGGTGACGGTGCTGGTCACGGCGGGCCGGGTCTTCCTGGACTCCATGGCGGGGTACGCCCTCGCCCGGCTCCGATTTCCCGGCCGGCGCATCGTGTTCGGCGCAATCCTGGCGGTGCTGGCGGTCCCTGGTGTCGTGCTGCTGATCCCGAAGTTCCTCGTACTGAACAGGCTCGGCATCTACGACAGCTATCCCGCGCTCGTGCTGCCACTGCTGGCCGACGCCGCGGGCATCTTCATCATGAAGCAGTTCTTCGAGTCAGTGTCGGAGAACATCGAGGAAGCGGCCCGCATCGACGGTGCCGGCACCTTCCGGCTGTTCTGGTCGGTGGTGCTGCCGATGGCCAGACCAGCCCTGATCACCTTGACCATCCTGTCGTTCCAGGGCTCCTGGAACGAGTTCGCCCAGGTCCTGGTCTCGGTGCAGAGCCCGCAGTACTACACGCTGCCGCTATGGCTGGGAAACCTGGTCACCGGTTCACTGGGAGCCGGCACGCAGTACCCGCTCAAGCTCTCGGGAGCGCTGCTCGCGACGATCCCCGTGGCCCTGGTCTTCGCGCTGCTGCAGCGCTACTTCATCCGAGGCGCCAACGAGGGGGCGGTCAAGGGCTGAGCGGCGCATGGTCGGCCTGCCGACGAAGTGCTCGCCGAGGTATTGGCGACTAGTCCCGAGGCCTCAGTAGACGCCAAGGTTCGTCATTCGTTGTCCGAATTCCAGAATTAGCTGGGGTGCAATGGGTGGTGGGCCCTTTTACACTTCCTGACATGGCGAACGCGGGAGTCGTCCACGAGCTGTCGGATGCCGCACGGATCCGATCTCCGCCGAGCACAGGGCGCGACGCCATGGCCGGTCGGATCCCGGGCATCGACGGGCTGCGCGTCGTGGCCGTGCTGTGCGTGTTCGCCCGCCACGCCGGGCTGAGCCACGTGGACAACGGCGGCGTCGGGGTCGATGCCTTCTTCGTGATCAGCGGGTTCGTGATCACGGGACTGCTGGTGCGCGAGCACGACGCGACCGGTGCCGTCGACCTGCGCCGGTTCTACCTGGCCCGGTGGCGGCGGCTGATGCCCGCAGCCGCGGTCGCCTGCCTGATCGTGGTTGTCGTGTCCGTCACGGTGCGCGGACGGCACGGCGGGGAGTGGAAGTACGCCCTGCTCGGCGTCAGCTACACGATGGACTTCGCCGACGCCTCCGGGCATTTCTCCCTGCTGCTCGGGCATTTCTGGTCCCTCGCCGTCGAGGAACAGTTCTACCTGCTGTGGCCGCTGGCCCTGACCGGGCTGCTGGCCTTGAGAGCTCGGCGGAACCGCTCCCTGCTGCCCGTGGTCGTCGTGCTCACCGTGTGTCTACTGCCGCTGGTGGAGCGGACGCTCCTGTGGCACGCCGGGCTGCCGAACCGGGACTACTACTCCCCGGAGACCCGGCTCGACCAGCTGCTCGCCGGCTGCCTACTGGCGCTGTTCCTCAGCCACATCGGCGAGCGCCCGGTCCCCGCGTGGCTGACCGACGGGTCCCGGCTCCTGGCATGGCCGGCGGCAGCGGTGCTGCTGGCCACGGTGGTCATGTGGCCGGCGCATCCACCCCAACCGCGTGCCAGCGGCTACCTCACCGTGGGAATGACCGTCACCGCCGCCGCAACCGTGGTCATCATCGCGTCGTTCGTCACCGGACCGCAGACCGCGATGAGCCGGCTCGTCGGCTGGCAGCCGCTGGCGTGGCTGGGCGCCCAGTGGTCCTACGGCTTCTACGTCTTCCACTACCTGGTCATCGCCTGGTTCAAGAACGTCGATGTCGCCCACCGCGCCACGCTGTCCTTCCTGGCCTCAATCGCCGCCGCCGCAGCCTCGTGGTGGCTGGTCGAACGACGCTTCAGGAGGGCTGCCGCGCCAGGCTCTACTCAGGAGCCCAGAGGTCGCGGAGGGTGAACGCCACCGCCTTAGGCTCGCGCTCGCGGGTGAACACGCCCTTCCGGTTGCCGACGACGCGGTGGTACTGCTCGGCTGTCATGAAGTCCGCGAAGTTCCACACGTGCTCGCCGATCACCCCCTCGTTGCGCCGGAACACCCGTACGGACATGGCGATGAGGTCGGTCTGGAACTCCTCGGACCACATCCGCGGAGGCAGGCTGTGCAGGCCGGCGACAGCGTCGGCCCCGAACTCCGTGATCAGTACGGGCTTGCCGTACTGTCCGAGCCATCGCCGCAGCTCGTCCTCCAGCGTGACCTCCGCCGCGGTGAGGTCGCCGGAGCGGAAGTACCAGCCGAAGTAGCGGTTGAGGCAGATCACGTCGACCAGCTCAGCGACCGTGTCGGTCTCCGGCTCCGTGCCGCCGACGTTGACGATGGTCAGCGGCCGGCTCGGGTCGAGCTCGCGGGCCAGCGCCACGATCGGCTCGAAGTAGGTGCGGGCCGCCGGCTCCGCGGTGTTCGGCTCGTTGGCCAGCGACCACATGACGACGCTGGGGTGATGGGCGTCACGGGCGATCAGTTCCCGTACGGCTTGCAGGTGCGCAGCCTGGGTGCGCTCGTCGATGCCGCCGGGCTTGAACGTGTCCTGCATCGGGACGCCGGTCATGGCGTTCAGCGACAGGTGCAGCCCGGTCGCCGCGGTCTCGGAGATGACTACGATGCCCTCGCGGTCGGCGTGGTCCAGAACCTCGTCTGCGTAGGGATAGTGCGACGTCCGGAACGAGTTGGCGCCGATCCAGGCCAGCAACGCGAAGTCGCGGACCATCCGTACGTCGTCATGTGCCTTGCCTCGCAGCGCGAGGTCCTCGTGCATGCCGAAACCCTTGAAGACAAAGGGCTTCCCGTTGATCAGGAACTGATTGCCCACCACGGAGACGCTGCGCACACCGATGTCCAGCGGGTAGACATCGCCGCCGTGCGTCACCTCGAGCCGGTAGAGGTGCGCCGTGTCGCGGGACCCCGGCTGCCACGGCCTCGCCCGCTCCAGCACCAGCTGTCCGCGAGCACCGGCCGCGGCGGCCACCGGCACCCCGTCGCCGTCGAGCAGCCGGACCGACGTCTCCCCGGCACCGCTGACCCGTACGGCATAGTCCACCGCCCCCGAGCCGGCAGCAGGTTCGTACGTGGTCGTCACCGTGACCGCCTCGACGTGCGCCTCGGGACGGGTGTAGAGCCAGACCGAGCGGTGCAGGCCGGAGTAGTTGAAGAAGTCGTGGAAGTAGGCCTGCCGCTCCCCCGTGGCGCCGTCGGCCCTCGGCACCGGCTGGACCAGCCCAGGTGGGATGGTGTCCAGCGCGAGCCGGTTGTCGACGCAGATGGTGATGCGGGCGTCCTCGCCGGGGGTCACGTGGTCGGTGACGTCGACCTCGAACGGGGTATAGCCGCCGACGTGCGATGCCACCTCGACGTCGTCGACCCAGACGGTGCCGGAGTGCGCCACCGCGTCGCAGCGCAGCACCACCCGCGCGCCGGCCCACCCTGCCGGAACGAGCACCGACCGTTGGTACCAGACCTCGCCGACGTGGTCCCGCTCGAACGCCTCGGTGACCAGGTCGTTGTAGCTCGACGGCACCGGCATCGGCCGACGGCCGGGCAGAGGTGCCCGCCACCACTGCCCCTCCCGACCCTGGTCACCGAGGTCGAAGGTGAAGTCCCACAGGCCGTCGAGGCGGCGGCAGTCCCGGCTGGTGGTGTCACGGGGAGGCAGCATTCACCCATCGTACGGACCCTCCTCCACCTCGTGGAGGAACCCTCAGCGGCCGGCCCGGATCCGGGCCCAGAGGTCATCGACGGTCGCTGCCAGCTCGTCGTACGACCCGGCGTTGTCGATCACCACGTCGGCTACCGCCGTGCGGGTGCCGGGGCCGGCCTGCGACGCGATCCTGGCCTTGGCGTCGGCCTCGGCCATCCCCCTCGACGACCTGAGCCGCTCGATCCGTACGGCCTCCGGGGCCTCGACGACGACCACCAGGTCGTAGCGGCCGGCTGCTCCCACCTCGACGAGCAGCGGGATGTCATTCACGACGACCGAGTGCGGCGGGAGGCGACTCGCCCGTTCCTGGGTGAGCGCCTCGACTCGCGGATGGACGATGGCGTTGAGCCGGGCGAGTTGCTCCGGATCGGCGAACACCCGTGCTGCCAGGGCTTTTCGGTCCAGGGTGCCGTCCTCGGCCAGCACCTCCGGTCCAAAGGCGGCGACCACCTCGGCCAGCCCGTCGGTGCCCGGCTCGACGACCTCGCGGGCCAGCAGGTCGGCATCGATGACGGCTGCCCCCCGGTCGGCGAGCAGCCGGGCAACCGTGCTCTTGCCGGCGCCGATGCCCCCGGTCAGGCCCACCCAGTACATCGGGTCATTGTGGCAGGCCGGGACGCCCGAAGGCCCCGATGTGGTGCATCGGGGCCTTCGGGTGAAGCAGTTGCTGCGGTGCTGAGTCAGGCTTGGCCGCCGGACAGCCGCTCGCGCAGCTCGGCCAGCTGCTCGTCGCTGGCCAGGGTGCCCTCGACGGGAGCATCGGAGGTGTACGAGGTGGTCGCCGCAGCCTCGGCCTCGGCGGCCTGCGCCTCGACGATCTGCTTCTGGTGCGCCTCGTAGCGGGCCTGCGCCTCGGCGTACTGCCGCTCCCACTCGGCCTGGGCGGCCTCGTGACCCGGCAGCCAGTCGCCGGTCTCGGGGTCGAAGCCCTCCGGGTAGATGTAGGCGCCGTTCTCGTCGTACTGGGCCGCCATGCCGTAGAGGCTCGGGTCGAAGGTGGCACCGGCGGTCTCGCCGCCGCCGCCGGCGCTCTCGTTGGCCTGCTTGAGCGAGAGCGAGATCCGCCGGCGCTCGAGGTCGATGTCGATGACCTTGACCATGATCGCGTCGTTGACCTGGACGACCTGCTCCGGGATCTCGACGTGGCGCTCGGCCAGCTCGGAGATGTGGACCAGGCCCTCGATGCCCTCGTCGACGCGAACGAACGCGCCGAAGGGGACCAGCTTGGTGACCTTGCCGGGGACGACCTGGCCGACCGCGTGCGTCCGGGCGAAGTGCTGCCACGGGTCTTCCTGCGTTGCCTTGAGCGAGAGGGAGACCCGCTCACGGTCCATGTCGACGTCGAGGACCTCGACGGTGACCTCCTGGCCCACCTCGACGACCTCGCTCGGGTGGTCGATGTGCTTCCAGGACAGCTCGGAGACGTGCACCAGGCCGTCGACGCCGCCGAGGTCCACGAACGCGCCGAAGTTGACGATGGAGGAGACGAAGCCGGACCGGACCTGGCCCTTCTGCAGGGTGGTCAGGAAGTTCTGGCGAACCGCCGACTGGGTCTGCTCGAGCCAGGCGCGCCTGGACAGGACCACGTTGTTGCGGTTCTTGTCCAGCTCGATGATCTTGGCCTCGAGGGTCTGGCCGACGTAGGGCTGCAGGTCGCGGACCCGGCGCATCTCGACCAGCGAGGCCGGCAGGAAGCCGCGGAGACCGATGTCCAGGATGAGACCACCCTTGACCACCTCGATCACGGTGCCCTCGACGATGCCGTCCTCTTCCTTGATCTTCTCGATCGTGCCCCACGCGCGCTCGTACTGCGCCCGCTTCTTGGACAGGATGAGCCGGCCCTCCTTGTCCTCCTTCTGGAGGACGAGGGCCTCGATCTGGTCGCCGACCTTGACGACCTCGTTGGGGTCGACGTCGTGCTTGATGGAGAGCTCGCGAGAGGGGATGACACCCTCGGTCTTGTAGCCGATGTCCAGCAGGACCTCGTCCCGGTCGACCTTGACGATCGTGCCCTCGACGATGTCGCCATCGTTGAAGTACTTGATCGTGAGGTCGACGGCAGCGAGGAAGTCCTCGGCCGACCCGATGTCGTTGATCGCCACCACGGGAGTGGTGTAGGCAGGCGCGTCGGTCTCGGGTCGTACGTCGGTGGTGGTGGTCATGTAGTTGGTGTCTCCGGACAGGGGTCGGTGGTGAGCAGGGAGCGCCGACGGGTCCTGTTTCGCTAGCCGGGACGATGGACGGTCCGCCGAAGGACCGACGGGAACTGACGACCGTATGACGACTTCACGAGCGCAGGCCTGCTCCGTATGAGGCAACGCGGGCCCACAGCGCAACGTCCAGACTACGCGGAATCGATCAGGACGGTCAATCCGCCCGGAATCGCCGCTGCCGGCCGGTTCACACGCTCGAGGATGCTGGTCAGGTGACCGATCCAGACACCCCTACAGACACACCGACAGACACCCCCACGGCCGCCGGCGTCGAGCGTCGTCCAGTGGGCGCCGAGGCCACCGTACGGGCCAACCGCCGCTGGTGGGACGGCGCCGCTGCCGACTACCAGGCCGAGCACGGCGACTTCCTCCGCGACGCCGGATTCGTCTGGTGCCCGGAGGGCCTGGACGAGGCCGATGCGCACCTGCTCGGCGATCCTGCGACCCTCCCGGGCGCGGACGTGCTCGAGGTCGGGGCGGGCGCCGCGCAGTGCTCCCGCTGGCTGCTGGCGCAAGGTGCCCGGCCGGTCGCACTGGACCTCTCCGGCGAGCAGCTGGCGTTCGCCCGCCGGCTCGACGACGGCAGGCCCGTACGGGTGCCGCTGGTTCAGGGCGACGCCGAGGCACTGCCCTTCGCCGACGCCAGCTTCGACATCGTCTGCTCGGCCTTCGGGGCGGTCCCCTTCGTCGCCGACTCGGGCGCGGTGATGGCCGAGGCGGCGCGGGTACTGCGCCCTGGCGGTCGCTGGGTCTTCTCGGTGACCCACCCGCTGCGCTGGTGCCTGCCCGACGATCCGGGGCCGGGCGGGCTGCGGGTGACCTGGAGCTACTTCGACCACCGGCCCTACGTCGAGGTGGACGACACCGGCGCGGAGATCTACGTCGAGCACCACCGGACGATGGGCGACCGGGTGCGGGAGATCGTCGCCGCCGGGCTCGTCCTCCTCGACGTGGTAGAGCCGGAGTGGCCGCCGGGCCACGACCGGGTCTGGGGCCAGTGGTCACCGCTGCGCGGCCGGATGGTGCCCGGCACTGCGATCTTCGTGACCCGCAAGGCCTGACGGGCCGCAGCAGGCCAGGCACGGCCGGAACCTCAGGGGGTGACCGCCTTCGCGGTGTCCCACGGCGCCGGCTCAGTGGCCGGAGCGGAGCCGGCACCGGGGCGTACCAGCACCAGCACGGCCACCCCGGCCAGGATGCCGATCGCTCCCGCGACCAGGAACGCGGCGTCGAGCCCAGAGGCGAACGCTCCCCGGAAATCGCTGAGCAGCTGGGCCCGCGAGGCCGCCGGCGCCCTGCTGATCAGGACGTGGGCCTGTCCACCGGCGAGGGTGCTGGCGAGCGCGGAGGCACCGTCCACGCCCTTTGCGGACAGGCTGTGCGCAGCCCTGGCGGTGAAGACGCTGCCGAGGATGGCAATGCCGAGCGCGAAGCCGAGCTGCCGGGCGGTGTTGACGGCACCGGCGGCCATCCCGCCTCGCTGCGGGGTCACCGCGGCCATCGCCGAGGAGCTGAGCGTCGGCGTCGCCAGCCCCACGCCGACGCCGCAGATGGTGAAGCCGGCCACCAGCGCCGGCCAGCTCGAGCCGGAGTGGACCAGCAGCCCGGACAGCACGCCGCCGACACCGATGAGGATCAGCCCACCACCGATGATCGGTCCGGGCGACGTGCCGTGCAGGAACCGGCCGATCCCGGCCGAGACCAGGAAGGCCGCGGCGGACAACGGCAGACCGGTCAGTCCGGCCTCGATCGGCGAGAGTCCGAGCAGCGACTGCAGCCAGATGGAGGTGTAGGTGAAGACGGCGAACGCTGCGAAGTTGATCAGCAGGGCGGCGATCATGATGCCGACGAACGAGCGGCTGCGGAACAGGCCGAGGTCGAGCAGGGCGTGATCGCTGCGCAGCTCGGCGAGGACGAAGGAGATCACCGCTATCACGGACAGGAGCAGCAGGGCGATGACCGGCCCGGAGATCCAGCCGTCGTCGCTGGCCCGAATCGCGGCGAAGGTCAACGCCCCGGCCGCCGCGGTGAACGTGACCATGCCGGGGAGGTCGACCCGTTGCCGGCTGGTCGGGCGATCACCGGAGAGCACCGCCAGCGAGAGCAGGACTGCCGCGACGCTGAACGGCAGGTTGACGAAGAAGATCCAGCGCCAGGACAGGCCCTGCGTCAGCACTCCGCCGACGATCGGGCCCAGCGCGGCGGACGCGCCGGAGACGGCGCCCCACATCCCGTACGCGATGCCCCGGTCCCTGCCGCTGTAGGAGCTGTTCAGCAGGGCGAACGTGGTGGCGAACATCGCAGCGGCGCCGAGGCCCTGGACGGCGCGAGCCGCGATCAGCGTGCCGACGTTCGGGGAGATGCCGCACACCAGGGAGGACACCGCGAACAAGCTCAGACCGGCGATGTAGGCCCGGCGGTGCCCGACGATGTCGCTGAACGAGCCGACGCCCATCAGCAGGGCGGCAAGGGTCAGGGCGTAGGCGTCGACGACCCACTGCAGCGCGGAGAACGACGTGCCCAGGTCCTCCGCCATCTTGGGCAGGGCCACATTCACGATCGTGACGTCGACCAGCAGCATGAACGTGCCCAGGCAGATCGTGACGAGCGGCCACCACTTGCGCATCCGAGTGCTCCCAACGTCGACCCGCTGACCAACGCGTCCATCGTGCCCCGGGGCACCGACAGTTTCCCTCGTCGGGGGTCAGTACGGCTGCGCCATCGCCTTCCACTTGGCGCCTACCGTGATCGTGGAGGACTTCGGGTACGAGACGTGCGACGGGTCGCCGTCGGAGACGTAGAGCGACGACGGGTTGGCGACCAGCTGGGGCAACCAGTAGCTCGAGATGTACGGCCGGTCGGCCGCCTTGGCGTCGGCCTGGTTCTGGGCCCGGATCCGCGGGACGTACAGCGGGTCGAACGCCGCGTTGTACGGCGAGTGCGCGGGGTTGGCGCCCACGGCGAAGACACCGGCGAAGGTGTACGACCTGCCGCCCGAGCTCCCCACGTGGGCGAGCACCCGGGTCTTCGGGATCGCGCCGAACGGCAGCGCGAACGTGGTGACCTTGGCCTCGGGATCGGCCTTCACGATCATGGCGACGTTGCCGGCGATCTCCGACTGCACCCTGGCGTCGGTCGCCGTGCGCAGGTTGGTGTGGTCGACCGTGTGGTCGCCGACCTCGTCACCGTGCGCCGTGAGGTAGGCCAGCACCTGCTCGCCCGCCGTGGTCCCGAACGGCGCCGCATTGACGTAGAACGTCGCAACTGCCGGGAAGTCCGGGTGGGTCGCGGCGAAGGCCTGCATCAGCGCCAGCGCGGTGCCGGGCTTGGGCTTGCCGTCTGCACCGAGCGCGAACTGGCTCACCGTCCCGTCGTCGAAGGTGAACACCACCGGATGCTTGCCGGCCGGGATGTCGATCTTGCCGGCGACGAAGTCGGCAGCCGTGATCGGCACGAACCCGTGCTTCTGGAGATAGGTCAGGTCGGCGGTGAAGTCGCTCGGCCTGCGGTCGTAGTCGCTGGTCGGGTGAGCGGTCAGCTTGTGGTACATCAGCACCGGCACCTTGCCGAGCTCGTTCGCGTGCACGCTGGCCGGGGCCGGCGGCGGGGTCGTCGGCGTCTGCGAGATCACCGGCTTGGCCGTCGTCGGAGTGACCGTCTTGGTGCTGCTCGCCGCAGCGGGTGTCGACGTGGCGGACGTGGTCGTGCCGGACGCCGCCGCTCCCTTGCCCGACGACGTGCAGGCACTGCACGCGAGCGCAACCGCACCCGCCAGGGCTGTGGCAACGCGGACGTGGTGCAGGGCGGAGGTACGACTCGGCATGCGGTTCCCAGTCTGCGCGGCTGATGTCGGATTTCCGCCTACGGATCAGGCGAAGTGCTCACGCTACCGGTCGACGTCGGCTGCCGGTGTCACGCGCCGTGAGGTTTCGATGAGTCCACCGCCGCGCCGGACAACGGACACACAGCTTGCTGAAATGCTTCTACGCTGGCCCGGCTGCTTGACCCGTACGACCGTTTGAGGAGATCCGTGCCCTTCCCCACAGCAGGCAAGTCCCCGCTCCGCCGCATCACCGTGGCCCCGGTCGCGGTTGCCGTCACAGCGGCCCTCACCCTGGCCGGCTGCGGGTCCGGCGGTGGCGCACACGCGATCAGCCCGACGACCACGGCCAACCCGGCCGCCACATCAACCAGCCAACCGTCGACCGGCCAGCCGGCCACCAGCGCGGCCGCCACGACCTCGTCAGCGCCCAGTGCGACCTCATCGGCGCCCAGTGCGACCTCCGGCCCGCCATCGGTTGGACCGGCAACGTCCACCGGCCGGCCCGGTGGCGGCACGGGCGGCCCGCGCAAGCCGGTGCCGGTGACCCGCGCCGTGCACATCACCGGCGCCGCCTGGGCGTACAAGCCCAAGCATGATGCGGTGATGGCGCTGCTCAAGGCACACCGGATCAACGCGATCGAGGTCGACATCAAGGACGAGAGCGGACTGGTCAACTACGCCAGCAGCGTGCCCTTGGCCACGACGGTCGGAGCGGTCGACAAGCAGTACGACGTCAAGAAGATGCTCGCCGAGATCCACGCCGCCGGCGGCCGGGTGATCGGCCGCGAGGTCGCCTTCAACGACCCCAAGCTCGCCAAGTGGGCCTGGCTCAACGGCCACAGGGACGAGGTGCTGCAGACCACGGCCCACCAGCCCTGGCAGGGCTCGTACGGTGCCTACGCGTTCACCAACTTCGCAAACACCGACGTCCAGAACTACAACATCGACCTTGCCGTCGAGGCGGCCAAGCTGGGCTTCGACGACGTGCTCTACGACTACGTCCGCCGGCCCGACGGCAAGCTCTCGGCCATGTACATCCCCGGCCTGACAGGCACTCCCGAGCAGGGCGTCGCGTCGTTCGTCGCGAACACCCGCAAGGCCTTCACCCAGGCCGGCGTCTCGACGTTCATCGGCGCCTCGGTGTTCGGGATCGCCGCGACCCGGCCCAAGGAGATCGCCCAGGACATCGCCCTGATGGCGCCCTACCTCGACTACGTCGCGCCGATGGTCTACCCGTCACACTGGGGCAACGACGAGTACGGGCTGCACAACCCGGTCGCCGAGCCGTACAAGATCGTGCAGCGCTCCCTGGTGGACTTCCAGAAGAAGGTCAAGGGCACCAGCGCCACCGTCGTGCCCTGGCTGCAGGCGTTCTCCCTCGGCGGTGTCACCTATGGGCCGACACAGGTACTGGCCCAGGAGAAGGCCGCGCACGACGACGGCCTGGACGGTTTCCTGCTCTGGAACGCCGGCGCCAACTACGTTGCGGCGGACCTGCCGACGATGTAGGCCTGCGCCGATCGGCCCAGCCGCGCTACGCCACCCGGACGGAGCACACAGTCTCCCCCGGCCGTCGCCGATGATCAGGTGACGGCCGACGGCTAGGGAGAGACGTGACCGCTACCTACGATCCGATCACGCTGACGGACTACGCCACCGAGCTGATCTCCCTGCACGACGAGGACGGCCGTTTCCTGACGGCCTCGGCGGTGAGCCGCGACGTGCTCGGCGCCCCGGCTGAGGACCTGGTCGGCAGGCGGCTGTCCGACCTGGTGCACCCCGAGGACGCCCGCGCGCTGGAGACTGCCTTCGGCGGCGTGCCCGGCGAGCCACGGCTGGGCGCTGTGACCGCAACCTGCCGGTTACGGCATGGGGACGGCTACTGGGCCTGGACCGAGATCACCGTACGCCCGGCGCCCGGCGCTCTTGACCGCTCGACGATCGTCTCCATCCGTGGGGCCGCCGAGCTGGTCGCCGCGCGGCAGTCCGCGGCATGGGCCGAGCAGACCGTGCGGCAGATCTTCGACCACGCGCCGACGGGCATGGCGATCATCGGCCTGGATGGCCGGGTCGAGCGGGTCAACCCGGCGTTCTGCGCACTGCTCGACACCTCCGGCGACCAGCTGGTGGGCCGTACCGTCGCCGGTTTCTCCGACGGCGGCGACTCCCCCGCCGACCGGTTCGCCCTCGCCGAGCTGGCCTGCGGGCGGATCGACCAGGTGACCGGTACGCAGTCGTTCCTGCGGGCGGACGGCGCCCCGGTCACCGTCACGACCCGCCGGTCGATCGGGCAGTCCACCACCGGTCGCCAGCACGTGATCCTGCACGTCCTCGCCGTACGGGACGCCGCCGTGGCGCAGGTCGGCCCCCTCGCCCGCGTACCGGAGCAGAGTGGACCGGCGCCGGCTCGCCCGGGTCAGCCGCGTACGGATCCCCGGGCGACCACGGAGGGGGTGACCGGCCTGACCAGCCGTCCGCTGCTGCTGGACCGGCTGAACCTTGCCGTGAACCGGACGGAGCGGCAGACGCACTTCCTGGTGATGTTCTTCGTCGACGTCGACGGGGCCGCCCGGATCCTGGACAAGCATGGCCGCCGCGCGTTGGACGGAGTGCTGACCTCGACCGCGAACCGGCTGCGGTCGACGCTGCGGACGGAGGACACCGTGGCTCGCTTCGGCGACCGTGGCTTCGTGGTGCTCTGCCCCGTCGTGGCGAACAGCGCAGACGTGGTGGCGATCCGGCAGCGGATGGCGAAGGCGATCTCCGACGGTCCGATCCTGGTCGACGGGCGAAAGTTCAAGGTCTCCGGCAGCGTCGGGGCCGCCCTGGTCGGGCCGGGTGAGGTGTGCGTCCCGGACGAGCTGCTGGAGCGGGCCGACCAGGCGATGGCTGCGGGACAGCCGCGCCGCTGACCGCTCAGTGGCCGGCGTCGTCCCAGGTGCGGCCCGAGCCGACCGAGACGTCGAGCGGCACGGCCAGCTCGTAGGCGTTGCCCATCTGCTCGCGCACCAGGGCCTCGACGGCCGGCCGCTCTCCGTTCGCGACCTCGAGCACGAGCTCGTCGTGGACCTGTAGCAACAGCCTGGACTGCAGACCGCCCTCCCTCAGCGCCTTGTCGACGCCCAGCATGGCCACCTTGATGATGTCGGCGGCGGAGCCCTGGATCGGGGCGTTGAGCGCCATCCGCTCTGCCATCTGACGGCGCTGGCCGTTGTCGCTGACCAGGTCCGGCAGGTAGCGCCGCCGACCCAGAATCGTCTCGGTGTAGCCGTCCTTGCGGGCCACGTCGACCACGTCGCGGAGGTAGTCGCGCACGCCGCCGAACCGGTTGAAGTAGGTCTCCATCTGCGCCTTGGCCTCGTCGGCGCTGATGTTGAGCTGCTGGGCGAGGCCGAACGCCGACAGCCCGTACGCGAGCCCGTAGCTCATGGCCTTGATCCGCCGGCGCAGCTCGGGGTCGACCCGCTCGACCGGGATGCCGAACGCGGTCGACGCGACGAAGGTGTGCAGGTCCTCGCCGGAGTTGAACGCCTCGAGCAGCCCCTCGTCGTGCGAGAGGTGGGCCATGATCCGCATCTCGATCTGGCTGTAGTCGGCGGTGAGCAGCGACTCGAAGCCCTCGCCGACCACGAAGGCCTTGCGGATCTCGCGGCCCTCGGCGGTGCGGATCGGGATGTTCTGCAGGTTGGGGTCGGTGCTCGACAGCCGCCCGGTCGCGGCGACCATCTGGTTGAAGGTGGTGTGGACGCGGCCCTGCGGATCGACCATCGGCATCAGCGAGTCGACGATGCTCTTGAGCCGGGCGACGTCGCGGTGCCGCAGGAGGTGCTCGAGCAGCGGGTGGTCGCTCTGGACCTGCAGCCACTGCAGGGCGTCGGAGTCGGTGGTGTAGCCGGTCTTGATCTTCTTGGTCTTGGGCAGGCCGAGCTCGTCGAACAGGATCGCCTGCAGCTGCTTGGGCGAGCCGAGGTTGAACTCCCGGCCGACCACCGCGTAGGCGGACGCGGCGGCGTCCTTGACGCCGGCACCCAACCGGGCCTCGAGGTCGGCGAGATGCTCGAGGTCGGCGGCGATGCCGGTGCGCTCCATGCGGGCGAGCACGTCGACCAGTGGCAGCTCGACCTCGCGCAGCAGCCGGGTGCCGCCGCGCCGTTCGAGGTCGGCCTCGAGCGCCTCGGCCAGGTCGAGCACCGCATGCGCTCGGACCATGGCCGACTCGGCGACGTCGTCGTCCTCGTCGCCGTCGAAGGAGAGCTGGCCGTCGGCCGTGGCCTCGGCACGCAGCTCGCGGCGCAGGTAGCGCAGGGCCAGGTCGCCGAGGTCGAAGCTGCGCTGTCCCGGCAGCGCGAGGTAGGCGGCCAGCGCGGTGTCCTGGGCCAGGCCGTTGACCGGCCAGCCGTGGGCGGCGAAGGCGAGCAGCGGCCCCTTGGCGTCGTGGAGGACCTTGGGCCGATCGGGGTCGGCCAACCACCCGGCCAACGCCTGCTCGTCGGACTCGGTCAGCTGGGTCGGGTCGACGTGGGCTGCTGCGCCGTCGGTCGCGGCCAGCGCGATGCCGGTCAGGATGCCGGTGCCCCGGCCCCACTGGCCGGTCACGGCGATGCCGACCCGGCCCTCGGTGCGGGCGTGCTCGTCCAGCCAGGACGCCAGCTCGTCAGGGCCGATGCGGACACCGTCGACGTCGAAGCCCTGGTCGGCTTCGGGCTCGACCGACTGCAGCGTCGCGTACAACCGCTCGCGCAGGACCCGGAACTGCAACGTGTCGAAGAGCTGGTGCACCTGGTCGCGGTCCCATTGGCCGAGGTGCAGGTCGTGCGGCCCGACGTCGAGCGGCACGTCGCGCTGGAGCTCGGTGAGGGTCCGGTTGCGGACGACGTCGGCGAGGTGCTCGCGCAGTGCGTCGCCGGTCTTGCCCTTGACCTCGCCGACCCGGTCGACCAGCGCGTCCAGGGAGCCGAACTCGCGCACCCACTTGGCAGCGGTCTTCTCCCCGACGCCGGGGATGCCGGGCAGGTTGTCGCTGGGGTCGCCGCGCAGGGCGGCGTAGTCGGGATATTGAGCCGGCGTCAGGTCGTACTTCTTCTGCACCTGCTCGGGGGTGTAACGCACCATGTCGGAGATGCCCCGGACGGTGTAGAGCACGGTGACCCGGTCGTCGACCAGCTGGAAGGCGTCGCGGTCGCCAGTGACGATGAGCACGTCCATGCCCTCCGCAGCGCCCAGGGTGGCCAGCGTCGCGATGACGTCATCGGCCTCGTAGCCGGCCACCGACACGGAAGGAATCGCCAGCGCCTCGAGAACTTCGTGGATCAGGCTCACCTGACCCTTGAAGTCCGACGGCGTCTCGTTCCGGGTGGCCTTGTAGGCCGGGTAGGCAGCGTGCCGGAACGTCGGTGCCGACAGGTCGAAGGCGACGGCGATGTGAGTCGGGGTCTCGTCGCGCAGGACGTTGATGAGCATCGCGGTGAACCCGTAGACAGCGTTGGTCGGCTGGCCCGTGGTGGTCGAGAAGTTCTCCACCGGCAGGGCGAAGAACGCGCGGTAGGCCAGCGAGTGACCGTCCAGCAACAGCAGCCGGCCCGGCTTGCCCTGGGGGGCCAGGCTCGGCTCGGACACGGTCAGCTCGTCGATCTGGAGGTTCGGCACCCCGCCATCGTAGGGGTCGCTGCCGACACAATCGCGCGCGAGCACCGGCGGTGGCCGAGGACCTACGCTGTGCTTCATGAGCGACGCCAAGCAGACCCCGTCGGACCCGCCGCTGACCCTCGGCGCCCTCGGCGAACGGATGGGCCTGCGCGTGCTCGAAGCCTCCCCCGACCGGGCCGTCGGCAGCCTGCCGGTCGAGGGCAACACCCAGCCGTACGGGGTCCTCCACGGCGGCGCGTCCTGCGTGTTGGCCGAGCAGCTCGGCTCGATCGCCGCAGCGCTCCATGCCGGCCCCGGCCGGGTCGCCCTGGGCGTCGAGCTCAACGCCAGCCATCACCGCGCCGTCGCCACCGGTCACATCACCGGGGTCGCCACCGCGATCACCCGGGGCGGCACGCTGGCCTCGTACGAGATCCTCATCAGCGACGACGATGGCCGCCGGGTCTGCACCGCGCGGCTCACCTGCGTGATCCGCGACGCCCGCTGAGCGATCGATGGTCGGTCAGTCCGGCAGGACGACGACCGGCTCCTCGGTGTAGCCGAGCCGGGAGCGCAGGCCGAGGCCGCTGCCGACGCTCAGCGGGCTGCGCCGGCGCTGGCGAACGGCGCCGCGTGGATCGGTCAGGGCCAGGTTGCGGCGCAGGGCGGCGACAGGGACAACCCTGCGCATGACGAGCGGAGCGAAGCCCAGCCGGGCGTAGAACCGGTTGGCCTCGCGAAGCGACGGCAGCACGCTGGCCACGATCTCGTCCGCGCCGACCTCCTCGGCCCAGGTGACCGCACCGCCGAGGAGGGCTCGGCCGACGCCGCGACGGCGCTGACCCTCCGCCACCACGAGATGGGTGAGCTGCACCGCCGGCATCTCCATCAGCTGGCCGATGAAGGTGTCGGAGAGGATCGCCATACCGACGACGCCGACCTCGTTCTCGGCCACCACGATGCGGCACTTGGACGAGTGGAGCACCTCGAGCATCCGCTCCTCGGCGCCGTTCACTACGGCTGGGCTCGGGTCCTTGCAGTTGCGGCTGGCGACACCGTCACGGCGCACGGCGCGCAGCGAGAACCACAGGGCGATCAAGGCCGGCAGGTCGGCTTCGGTCGCCGGGCGCACGGACACGGAGGGGCGGCTCATACGACATCCTTCCACCGGAAAAGACCACCGCGCACGGTGACCTGCACCCTCGACGAATGAACCGGAGGCGGCGACAACAACACTGGTGTGCACCGCGGGGCTCCCCCGTGAGCCGAGACGGAGCGTATGCCCGTCGGGGGGCGGAGGGGAAGTGGCCCAGACCAATTCGGCGGCGGAACGGCCCAAAGATTGCGGACACAACGGACATCGAGCAACAGACCTCCGCGAGGGTCGCGGATTTCGTCACCGGAGCGCCTGTGCCGAGCCCGGATCAGCAGACGTAGCAGGCTAACCCGTGGGCCGGGTCAGCTGCCGGCAGGTGCCGAGGTGTCCGGCAGCACGTCGCCGCTGAGGATCGCCTCGGCCACGCCGCGCATGGTGAGCCGACGGTCCATCGACGTCTTCTGGACGAACCGGAAGGCCGCGGCCTCCGTGAGGCCGTACTCGTTCTGGAGCACGGCCTTGGCCCGGTCGACCAGCTTGCGGGCCTCGAGCCGGCCCTGCAGGTCACCGACCTCGCCCTCGAGCGCGACGATCTCGGCGTAGCGGCTGACCGCCATTTCGATCGCCGGCAGCAGGTCGTGCTTGGCGAACGGCTTGACCAGATAGGCCATGGCGCCCGCGTCCCTGGCCCGCTCGACCAGGTCTCGCTGGCTGAAGGCGGTGAGCATCAGCACCGGAGCCCAGCGCGCCTTGGCGACCTTCTCGGCCGCGGAAATGCCGTCCAGTACGGGCATCTTGACGTCGAAGATGCACAGGTCGGGACGCAGCTGCTCGACCAGGTCGACGGCGGTCTGGCCATCGCCTGCCTCGCCGACGACGTCGTAGCCCTCCTCCTGCAGCATCTCCTTGAGGTCGAGGCGGATCAGCGCCTCGTCCTCGGCAAGGACCACCCGGCGGCGTGCGGACTCGGTGCTGCGCTGCGCGGCTGGCAGGTCGGGCTCATTCATGCTCACGCCGAGCAGCCTACTGGGCGCCCGCTCAGGCGGCACTCATGCCAGGTGGGACGGGCCCATTGCCGCACGGTGTGCGGCGTGCAGCAGTTTCCCCGCCAGGTCGCCCGGCTCAGGATGACCGGCGCCGAGGACGCGGACCAGCCGGGCCACCTCATGGGCGAGCGCCGGTTCGGTCAGGCCGCTCAGGGCCTCGTACGCGGCAGACGCGCTCGCGTCCAGGTCAGTCCGTCCCATCCCGTCGCGACGGGAATGGTGGAACCACACGGCCAGGGCAACCGGGTCGGGGGCGACGGCTCCGGGCGGGCGCAGGGAGCCGAGGCTGGACAGCACGGCGGCCAGGTGCTTCTGGCCGGCAACCGGGTCCGCTTGCCAGCCGTCCATCAGGTCCAGGCCGAGGGAGAGCCAGGGATCGGTCCGCCCGGCTGCGGCGACCCAAGCATCCATCAGGGCGAAGACGGTCACCACATTGCTCCTCCGCCGAGTGCAAGAGTTCCGGCCCAGCGTGTCAGAAAGCAGCGCCCAACGCCGCGGTCGAGCGTAAAGGCCGGCACGTCGCTTGGCCTGGGGGCTAGCTGGAACATCGCCCCAGGATCGTCGGGGTTCCGGTTAGCGGTAATGCAAGCGGCTCGCCGGGACTGCGATGCTGGGTGCATGCGTTGCTTGATCGTCGACGACAGCCCCGGCTTCCAGGCCGCGGCCCGCCGACTGCTGGAGTTCGAGGGGATCACGATCGCCGGCGTGGCATCCACGAGTGCGGAGGCGTTGCTGCTGGCCGAGGAGCTGCGGCCGGACGTGATGCTCATCGATCTCGATCTGGGCGGCGAGAGCGGCCTGGAACTGGCCAGGCGGCTGGACGGGCAGACCGGTCTGGCGCAGCTGAAGACGATCCTCGTCTCAACCCATGATGAGCAGGACTACAGGGACCTGATCGCCGCGAGTCCGGCCATCGGATTCCTGCCCAAGACCGAGCTGTCCGCCCACGCCATCCGCGAGCTGCTCGCCAACGCGGCTAATGGGTCTCGAGAAAGGTGACCACCGCGAGCACCCGGCGGTGGTCGTCCTCGGTCTCCGGCAAGCTCATCTTGGCCAGGACGCTGCGCACGTGCTTCTCGACGGTCCCCTCAGTGACCCAGAGCCGCCGGGCGATCCCGCCGTTCGACCTGCCCTCTGCCATAAGCGCCAGCACCTCTCGCTCCCGCGCGCTCAGCCCCCCGAGTGGATCCTCCCGGCGCCGGGCCGACATCAGCTCCTGGACCAGCGCCGGGTCCACCACCGAGCCGCCCTTGGCGATCCGCTCCAGCGTGTCGAGGAACTCCTCCACGTCGGCCACCCGGCTCTTGAGGAGATATCCGATCCCCTGACCGCTGGCCAGCAACTCCATGGCGTGCTCGACTTCGGTATGGGCGGACAGCAGCAGGATTCCGGTTTCGGGGTACTCCTCCCGGATCACCCGGGCCGAGTCCAGACCCTCAACGGTATGGGTCGGCGGCATGCGGATGTCCACCACGACGAGGTCGGGTCGCTGGTCCCGAACCAGCTCGAGCAGACTCGTGCCGTCGCCGGCCTCCCCCACGACGTCGAAGCCGGACCGGTCGAGCAGGCTGACCAGGCCCGCCCGGAGCAGCACGTCGTCATCGGCCACGATCACCCGGGTCGCCGTCATGGCCACGCCGCCGCTCCGGCCAAGAGGCAATCCCGACTTCGCACCACCCTCATCCCGGCATTATCGGCTACCGTGCGCCTTGACAGGTACCGGAGGCTCACGTGAGGCGCGGACTCACCCTTCGCCTGGCGGCCGCAAGCACCTTGCTGGCAGTGATGGTGGGTGCGGCGTTCGGGCTGCTGCTCTCGTCTGCGGCCGAGCTGCGCGGCCTGCAGCAGCGCGCCCACCAGGCCGAGCAAGTGCTGGTGGAGGCCAACCTGCTGGAGCGGCTGGTGATCGACATCGAGACTGGCCTGCGCGGGTTCATCATCACCGGACAGGAGAAGCTGCTGCAGCCCTGGCAAACCGCGCGCGCCGCCATCCCGGCGCAGGTCAGCAAGCTGGAGCAGTTGGCAACGGGCGGCGACCAGCTCGCCACCGCCCAGCGGATCAATCAGGCCATCGCGTCCTACATCGACGACTACTCCATCCCCCTGATCGACACGACCCGGCACAACCCCGCCGCCGCCCGCACCATAGCGGTCACCGAGGAGGGCAAGCGCCGGGTCGACGCCATCCGCGCCGACTTCGATCGGTTCGTGTCAACTGGGACGGCACTGGAGTCCATGCGCCAGGACCGGGCCGACGCGGCCGACAACCGGGCCAGCCTGGCCGCCGGCGTGGGTATGGCCGCCTCGCTGCTGCTCATCGTGATCTTCGCCGGCTACCTGACCATGGCCATCGCGCGGCCCGTCCGGCGGGCCGCCGCCATGGCCGGCCGGATCGCCGCCGGGGACCTGGCCGCCCAGCTCCCCGAGGACGGTCCCGGCGAGGTCGGCGCGTTGCAGCAGAGCTTCAACACGATGGTCCGGGCCCTCCGGCACAGCCGTGCGGAGCTGGCCGCCTCCAGGGCCCGGATCGTGGCCGCGGCCGACCGGGAACGCCGCCGCATCGAACGAGACCTGCACGACGGCATCCAGCAGAGGCTGGTCGCTTTGGTCCTGGACGTCCGGGCCGTCGAGGCCGGACTGCCGGCCGGCTCGGCCGACGTACGGGCCCAACTGGGGCGCACGGCCGACGGACTGGCCGCGACGCTGGACGAGTTGCGCGAGCTGTCCCGTGGCATCCACCCGGCGATCCTGTCCGAGGGCGGGCTCGCGCCCGCCCTCAAAGCACTCACCCGCCGCTCGAGCATCCCCGCCGAGCTGGACGCCGACGTACCCACCCGGCTGCCCGCACCGATCGAGGTCGCGGCCTACTACGTCGTCTCCGAGGCGCTGGCCAACGCCGCCAAGCACGCCGAGGCCTCAGCTGTCCACATCGACGCGCACCTGAGCGACGGCTGCCTACGGCTGTCGGTCCGCGACGACGGTGTGGGCGGTGCCGCCCTCGGATCGGGCTCTGGCCTGGTCGGGCTCACCGACCGGGTCGAAGCCTTGGGTGGCACGCTGTCGATCAACAGCCCGCCCGGCGAAGGCACCACGCTGATCGCCGAGCTCCCGCTCGAACCCGCCTCCTGAGCCCGTCGCCGGCACGCGTCCGTGTCTTCGGGCTAGCGCCCAGTGCGGGATTCCGGTCAGCCCCCAGACGGGTTGCCCGCTGGTCACGATGACCGGCGACCGCCAGCGCGCAAGGCTGGTCTGGCCGGGTCCGATGCCGTCGACCGTGCTCATCCGGTTCAGCCAATGACCACAGGATCGAGGCGAAGGGGACACCATGAGTTGTGACACGACAGCGGAGGCCGTGGCCACGCCCAGCGTGGCACCTCGCGAGGTCAAGCGAAGGCCGGAGCTCACCGTGCTCACGCTCCTGACGTTGGTCGTGGTGCTGGACCAGGTGACCAAGTGGTGGGCGTGGCGGCACGTCTCAACGGTACGCATCAATGTTGGCGGAGATCTCCTTGTCGGTCCCACCGTCGGCCGGCTGTATACCAACCCGGTGATGGGTGCGCTGCTCGACCTGCTGGACGCAGGGTTGTTGAGCCGGGCGGCGGTGATGCTCATCCGCAGCCGACAGGGGACCGCTCAGCGTACGTGCGGGGCCCTGGTGCTGGCCGGCTGGACGAGCGACCTGCTGGACCGTCTGGGAATGCACTATGTCACCGCTCCCGGGAGCGTCCGCGGGGCTGTCGATTTCATCCACATCGGCCGGTACTACCTCAACGTCGCTGACGTCTTCATCCTCGGGGGGACGATCGCCTTTCTACTGGTCAGCGGTTACCGGTGGCTGGACAAGAAGCTGCTCGCCAGGAGGGGCCAAGCACTGGCAAGGCCGCGTCCGCTACGAGCACGAGGGCGTCTGCTGGCGGTTGCCGGCGGGATCGGCGTCGTCGTCGTCGTGGCACTCGGCGCGGCGGACCCCTCGGGAGTGACCGCCCCGCTTCCGTCCACCAGCGCGTCCGCGTCCCGGTGACCGGCGCAGAGTCCTCGGGCGCGAAGTTCGGCCAACGAGGAAATTCGGTGGGCCTGGTGGGATTCGAACCCACACTGTCGCGGGTTTGAGCCGCGTCCCTCTGCCGGTTGGGGTACAGGCCCTGGATGATCAGCCTACTGACGTGACCTCTTCGCCGATGCGATGCATGCGCAGCGTGTTGGTCATGCCGGAACGGCCGACCGGGCTGCCGAAGACGATCGCAACGAGGTCGCCGGGCTCGCAGCGCCCGATCGACAACAGCGCCTTGTCGACCTGACGGACCATGTCGTCGGTGTGCTCGACCATCGGCACCGTGAAGCTCTCGGTGCCCCAGGACAACGCCAGCTGGCGCTGGACGGTCTCGTACGGGGTGAAGGCCAGCAACGGGATCACGCAGCGGTGCCGGGCCAGCCCACGGACGGTGTCGCCTGAGGAGGAGAACGCGACCAGGAACTTGGCGCCCAGGGTCTGCCCGGTCAAGGTCGCGGCGCGGCCGATGGCGTTGCCGATGGTCGTCGGCCGGCCGACCAGGCGCGGGATCTCGGTGATCGAGGCGGCCTCAGTGGCGACCACGATCCGGGCCATCGTTTCGACGGTCTCGACGGGGTAGTCGCCGACGCTGGTCTCGCCCGAGAGCATGACCGCGTCCGTACCGTCGAGGACGGCGTTGGCCACGTCGGAAGCCTCAGCCCGGGTGGGCCGGGGGGCGGAGATCATCGACTCGAGCATCTGGGTCGCGACGATCACCGGCTTGCCGGCCTCGCGCGCCATCATGACGGCGCGCTTCTGCACGATCGGGACGTCCTCGAGCGGCAGCTCGACGCCGAGGTCGCCGCGGGCAACCATGATGCCGTCGAACGCGTCGATGATCGCGGCCAGCCGGTCGACGGCCTGAGGCTTCTCGATCTTGGCAATCACCGGGAGGTGGATGCCCAGCTCGTCCATCACCTGGTGCACCGCATCGACGTCCTCGGCGCGCTGCACGAAGGAGACGGCGATCATGTCGGCGCCGATGCGCAGCCCCCAGCGCAGGTCCTCGAGGTCCTTGTCCGACATGGCCGGCACACTGAGGGTTGCGCTGGGCAGGTTGAGACCCTTGTTGTTGCTGACCCGGCCGCCGAGGATCACGACGGTGTTGACGTCGGTCGCGGTGACCGAGGTGACCTCGAGGGTCAGCCGCCCGTCGTCGACCAGGATCCGGTCGCCGGGCTTCGCGTCGTTGGGCAGGCCCTTGTGCGTGGTCGAGGCGCGGTGGACGTCGCCCGGGATGTCGTCGGTCGTGATCGTGAACGGTTGGCCGACCTCGAGGACGACGGCGCCCTCGGCGAACCGGCCGAGCCGGATCTTGGGGCCCTGCAGGTCGACCAGAACAGCGACCGTACGACCTGCTGCGGCGGCGTGCTCCCGGACGAGGTTGTAGCGCTCCTCGTGCTCCGAGTAGTCGCCGTGCGACAGGTTGAGACGGGCGACGTCCATGCCGGCATCGATGATCGCCCGCATCCTCTCCGGCGAGGAAACCGCGGGACCCATGGTGCAGACGATCTTTACCCGACGGCCCTCAAACACGACCTTCGCCGTCCCTTCACTGCGCTGCTCTGGGGTAGTGGTGACCTGGGCCCCGACGGGCATGGCCAACCGTGCGGCGGGCTTCACGCCACCTTCCAGACCCTATCCGAACCACCAGGGGACGCCGACAGGCCCCGTCGGTTCAGACGGGGCCTGTCGGGACCATCAATGCGGCTGCGAGCCGGTCAGCCTGCGCTCACGGTGTCGACGAGCTGCTGGCAGAACGCCTTCAGGTCATCGGGCTTGCGGCTCGAGACCAGCGTGTTGGGACCGGTCGTGTCGACGGCGACCTCCTCGTCGACCCATTGGCCACCGGCGTTGCGGATGTCGGTCTTCAGGCTCGGCCAGCTGGTGATCATGCGGCCGCGGACCACATCGGCCTCAACCAGCGTCCACGGCCCGTGGCAGATCACGGCAACCGGCTTGCCGGCATCGAAGAACGACCGGGCGAAGGCCACCGCCTTCGGCTGGGTGCGCAGCTGGTCGGGGTTGGCCACACCGCCGGGCAGCACCAGCGCGTCGTAGTTCGACACCGCCGCCTGGTCCAGGCTGACGTCGACCGGGAAGGTGTCGGCCTTGTCCAGGTGGTTCATCGCCTGCACCGTACCGGGCTTGGCGGAGACCAGCTGGGGTGTCCCGCCGGCCCGCTGGACCGCCTTCCACGGCTCCGTCAGCTCCACCTGTTCGATGCCCTCGGCCGCGACCAGGAACGCGACGGTCTTGCCCTGCAGCTCGCCCGACATGGCGGGTACCTCCTCGTGTCGTGTTCGTGCTTACGACGAGAGAAATGCCCGGCGGGCAAGGGGTGAGAAACGCCAGTGAGTGCTTACCTCACCGCAACCCCCGGCGCGCCGGGGCGCCGGCAATCACCGCCGCGTCGATCTTGGACTTTTGCGTCCCATCGGGCCGGTTTGAGACCGGAAACTCCAAGATCGGCGTTGCTCAGGGACGGCGGGCGATCACTGTCGCGCTGCGCACCGTCTCGTACGGGAATGCGGTGCGCTGCGCAACGGTGATCAGCCGGTCAGACCAGCGGACGGTCGCTCGGGCGGATCGGTGCCGGGAGGGCCGTCTCGCCGGAGAGATAGTGGTCGACGGCCGCGGCGCACGCGCGGCCCTCGGCGATCGCCCAGACGATGAGCGACTGGCCGCGGCCCATGTCGCCGGCGACGAACACGCCAGGGACGTTGGTGGCCCACCCGCTCGTACGGGCGACGTTGCCCCGCGTGTCGTAGTCGACCCCGAGCTGCTCGAGAAGGCCACCGCGCTGCGGGCCGGTGAAGCCCATCGCCAGCAGCGCCAGGTCGCACGGGATGGTCCGCTCGGTGCCCGGCACCTCCTCGAACCGGCCGTCGACGCTGTGGATCTCGCTCAGCGTCAGCCCGGTCACGTTGCCCAGCTCGTCGCCGCTGAAGTGCTTGGTGGAGACGGCGAACATCCGCTCCCCGGCCTCCTCGTGGGCGCTGGAGACGCGGTAGATCATCGGATAGGTCGGCCAGGGCATGGTCTCGGACCGCCCGGCCGGCGGGCGGGGCAGGATCTCGAGCTGGGTGACCGACGCTGCGCCCTGCCGGATCGAGGTGCCGAGGCAGTCGGCTCCGGTGTCGCCGCCGCCGATGATGACGACGTGCTTGTCCCGCGCGTTGAGCGGCGGCAGGTCGGGTGCCGGCGAGTCCTCAAAGACATCGCCTTCCTGCAGCTTGTTGGACAGCGGCAGGAACTCCATCGCGAAATGGATGCCGTCGTAGTGCCGGCCGGGCACCGGGAGGTCGCGCGGGATGGTGGCACCACCGGCGAGAACCACGACGTCGTACTTCTTGCGGAGCACGTCAGCCGAGATGTCGTCACCCACGGAAACCCCGCTGCGGAACTGGGTACCCTCGGCGGCCATCTGCGCCAGCCGCCGGTCGAGGTGCCGCTTCTCCATCTTGAACTCGGGGATGCCGTAGCGGAGCAGGCCGCCGATGCGGTCGGCCCGCTCGTACACCACGACCGTGTGCCCGGCTCGGGTGAGCTGCTGGGCGACCGCAAGCCCGGCCGGGCCGGAGCCGACGACCGCCACCGTACGGCCGGACTGCCGACCGGCGATCTGCGGCGTGATCCAGCCCTCGTCCCAGGCCCGGTCGACGATCTCGACCTCGACCTGCTTGATGGTGACCGGGTCCTCGTTGATGCCGAGCACGCAGGAGGACTCGCACGGGGCAGGACACAGCCGCCCGGTGAACTCGGGGAAGTTGTTGGTCGCGTGCAACCGTTCGATCGCCTCACGCCAGTCCTGGCGCCAGACCAGGTCGTTCCACTCCGGGATCAGGTTGCCCAGCGGGCAGCCCTGGTGGCAGAACGGGATGCCGCAGTCCATGCAGCGGCCGGCCTGCTTGGTGAGGTGGCCCTCTGGAAAGTCTTCGTAGACCTCTTTCCAGTCGCGGATACGGACGTCGACCGGCCGCCGTACGGGAGTCTCCCGCGGCGTGGTCATGAATCCGGTCGGGTCAGCCACGAGCGGCCTCCATCACTGCCAGCTCCACCGGAGTTCCCGCCTCTCGGGCTGCCGCCACCGCGACGAGCACCCGCTTGTAGTCCCTGGGCATGATCTTGCTGAACCGCTCGACCGAGCTGTCCCAGTCGGCGAGCAGCCGCTCGGCCACCGCCGACTGCGTCTCGGCGAAGTGCTTGCCGACCGTCTCGCGCAGGAACTCGCGGTCATCGTCATCGAGCGGGTCGAGGTCGACCATCTCGGTGTTGAGCCGCTGCTCGTCGATGTCGAGCAGGTAGGCCACGCCGCCGGACATGCCGGCCGCGAAGTTGCGTCCGGTGCGGCCGAGCACGACGACCCGGCCGCCGGTCATGTACTCGCAGCCGTGGTCGCCGACCCCCTCGACGACGGCGGTGGCGCCCGAGTTGCGGACGCAGAACCGCTCACCGACGATCCCGCGGAAGTAGGCCTCCCCCGCCGTCGCACCGTAGAGCAGCACGTTGCCGGCGACCAGGTTGTCCTCGGCGACGAGGGGTGCGTCCAGCGCCGGTCGCACGGTGATCCGGCCGCCGGACAGGCCCTTGCCGACGTAGTCGTTGGCGTCGCCGAGGAGCCGCAGGGTGATGCCCTTGGGCAGGAAGGCACCGAACGACTGGCCGGCAGACCCGGTGAACGTCACGTCGATCGTGTTGTCCGGCAGGCCCTCGCTGAAGTAGCGCCTGGTCACCTCATAGCCGAGCAGCGTGCCGACCGTACGGTTGACGTTGCGGATCGGCAGCTCGAGGGTGACCGGGTGGCCGTCCTCGAGCGCACCCTCGGCCAGCTGGATGAGGGTGTTGTCGAGCGCCTTGTCCAGGCCGTGGTCCTGCTTGGTGGTCGCGTGCCGTGAGGCGCCCTCGGGCAGCTCGGGCACGTGCAGGATCGGCGTCAGGTCGAGCCCGGCGGCCTTCCAGTGGTCGACGGCCTTGCGGGTGTCGAGCAGCTCCGCGTGGCCGATGATCTCCTCGATGCTGCGGTAGCCCATCGACGCCAGGTGCTCGCGGATCTCCTGGGCGATGAACTCGAAGAAGGTGACCACGAACTCCGGCTTGCCGGAGAACTTCTTACGCAGCTCGGGGTTCTGCGTCGCCACGCCCACCGGGCAGGTGTCCAGGTGGCAGACCCGCATCAGGATGCAGCCGGACACCACGAGCGGGGCGGTGGCGAAGCCGAACTCCTCGGCACCGAGCAGGGCGGCGATCAGGACGTCGCGGCCGGTCTTGAGCTGGCCGTCGGCCTGCACCACGATCCGGTCCCGCAACCCGTTGAGCAGCAGGGTCTGCTGGGTCTCGGCGAGGCCGAGCTCCCAGGGTGCGCCGGCGTGCTTGAGCGAGGTCAGCGGAGCGGCACCCGTGCCACCGTCGTAGCCGGAGATGAGCACCACGTCGCTCTTGGCCTTGGCAACGCCTGCGGCGACGGTGCCGACGCCGACCTCTGCGACCAGCTTGACGTGCACCCGCGCCTGCGGGTTGGCGTTCTTGAGGTCGTGGATGAGCTGCTTGAGGTCCTCGATCGAGTAGATGTCGTGGTGCGGTGGCGGCGAGATCAGGCCGACGCCGGGCGTGGAGTGTCGGGTCTTGGCCACCCACGGGTAGACCTTGTTGCCGGGCAGCTGGCCGCCCTCGCCCGGCTTGGCGCCCTGCGCCATCTTGATCTGGAGGTCCGTGGCGTTGACCAGGTATTCGCTCGTCACGCCGAACCGGCCGCTGGCGACCTGCTTGACAGCGCTGCGCCGTACGGGGTCGTAGAGCCGGTCGACGTCCTCGCCGCCCTCACCGGTGTTGGACTTGCCGCCGAGCTGGTTCATCGCGACGGCGAGGGTCTCGTGCGCCTCCTGCGAGATCGACCCGTAGGACATGGCGCCGGTCGAGAACCGCTTGACGATCTCGGAGACCGGCTCGACCTCGTTGACGTCGATCGGCTCGCGGTCGGTGGCGGCGAACTGGAACAGGCCGCGCAGCGTCGCCAAGCGCTCGGCCTGCTCGTCCACCGCGCGGGTGTAGTCCTTGAAGATCTCGTACTGCCGGGTCCGGGTGGCGTGCTGGAGCTTGAACACCGTCTCGGGGTTGAACAGGTGCTGCTCACCCTCGCGCCGCCACTGGTACTCGCCGCCGATCTCGAGCCGGCGGTGCTTGGCGGCCTCGAGCGGGTAGGCGACCCGCTGCCGCATGGCGACCTCGGCCGCGACGACGTCGAGGTCGATCCCGCCGAGCTGGCTGGTCGTGCCGGGGAAGTACTCGTCGACCAGGCTCTGCGCCAGGCCGATCGCCTCGAAGACCTGGGCGCCGGTGTAGGACGCGATCGTCGAGATGCCCATCTTGGACATCACCTTGAGCACGCCCTTGCCCAGCGCCTTGACGTAGTTGCGGGCGGCCTTGGCCGGCTCGAGGTCGCCAAGGGAACCCTCCCGGGCCCGGTCCTCGACCGTCTCCATCGCGAGATAGGGGTTGACCGCGGCGGCGCCGTAGCCGATGAGCAGCGCGACGTGGTGGACCTCGCGGGCGTCGCCGGTCTCGACGATCAGGCCGACCTGGGTGCGGGTCTTCTCCCGTACGAGGTGGTGGTGCACCGCGCTGGTCAGCAGCAGCGACGGGATCGGCGCCAGCTCGGCGGAGGACTCGCGGTCGGAGAGCACGACGATGTGGGCGCCGGCAGCGATGGCGTCGCTGACCTCGCGGCGGATCCGCTCGATGGCGTCGGCCAGCGCGGCGCCTCCGCCGGCGACCGGGTAGAGGCCACGGACCACCACGGCGCTGAAGCCGGGCAGGTCGCCGTCGTCGTTGACGTGGACGATCTTGGCCAGCTCGTCGTTGTCGAGGACCGGGAAGCTGAGTACGACCTGGCGGCAGCTGGCGGGGGTGGGGTCGAGCAGGTTGCCCTCGCCACCCGTGGCCGTGCCGAGTGAGGTCACCAGCTCCTCGCGGATCGCGTCCAGCGGCGGGTTGGTGACCTGGGCGAACAGCTGCGTGAAGTAGTCGTAGAGCAGCCGGGCCCGGTCGGAGAGCACGGCGACCGGGGTGTCGGAGCCCATCGAGCCGACCGGCTCCGCACCGGCGCGGGCCATCGGGGACAGGATGATCCGCACCTCCTCCTCGGTGTAGCCGAAGGTCTGCTGGCGGCGGAGCACCGAGTCGTGGCTGTAGATGACGTGCTCGCGGTCGGGCAGCGCGTCGAGGTGCACCAGGCCGGCGTGCAGCCACTCCTGGTACGGCTTGGCGGCGGCGAGCTCGGCCTTGACCTCCTCGTCGTCGACGACGCGGTGCTGCTCGAGGTCGACGAGGAACATCCGTCCGGGCTGCAGCCGGCCGCGGCGGACGACCTTGCTCGGCTCGATGTCGAGCACGCCGACCTCGCTGGCGAGCACGACGAGGTTGTCGTCGGTCAGCCAGTAGCGGGCCGGGCGCAGGCCGTTGCGGTCGAGGACGGCGCCGATGACGGAGCCGTCGGTGAACGTGACGCAAGCCGGGCCGTCCCAGGGCTCCATGAGCGAGGCGTGGAACTGGTAGAACGCCTTGCGCTCCGGCGCCATCTCGGTGTGGTTCTCCCAGGCCTCCGGGATCATCATCAGTACCGCGTGCGGCAGGCTGCGGCCACCGAGGTGGAGCAGCTCGAGCACCTCGTCGAAGCTGGCCGAGTCGCTGCCCTTGGGGTCGACGATCGGGTAGAGCCGGTCGAGGTCGCCCGGGATCAGCGGTGAGTCCAGCAGCGCCTCGCGGGCCCGCATCCAGTTGCGGTTGCCCTTGACCGTGTTGATCTCGCCGTTGTGCGCGATGTAGCGGTAGGGGTGGGCCAGCGGCCAGCTCGGGAACGTGTTCGTGGAGAACCGGCTGTGCACGAGGGCGAGGGCGCTGGCGAAGCTCGGGTCGTGCAGGTCGGCATAGAACTGGCCGAGCTGCGGCGCGGTGAGCATGCCCTTGTAGGTCAGTGTGCGCGCGGACAGGCTGGCGAAGTAGACGCCGACCTCGTGCTGGACCCGCTTGCGCAGGCAGAACGCCAGCCGCTCCAGGGTCATGACGTCGGTGGCGCTCTCCGCCCGTACGAACAGCTGGCGCATCAGCGGCATCGCCGCCTGGGAGGTCGGGCCCAGGATCGAGTCGTCGACCGGCACGTCCCGCCAGCCGATGACCTCGAGACCCTCCTCGCCGGCGATCTGGCCGATCTGGGCTACGGCCTTGTCGACCGCTGCGACGTCGTCGGTGGCCAGGAAGGCAATGCCGACCGCGTAGCTGCCGACCGGGGGCAGCTCGAAGCCGAGCTCGCCGACCACCGTACGGAGGAAGCCGTCGGGGATCTGGACGAGGATGCCGGCACCGTCGCCGGTGTTCTCCTCGCTGCCGGTCGCGCCGCGGTGCTCGAGGTTGTTGAGCGCGGTGATGCCCATGGCCACGACGTCGTGGCTCTGCTTGCCGGTGATGTCGGCGACGAACGCGACACCACAGGCGTCGTGCTCGTGGAGACCGTCATAGAGGCCCTGCGGGGCCGGGCTGCCGAAAGACATGCGGACCTGGTTCCTGTCGTCTCGCTGCGGAGGTTGCGCGTTGTGGAGGTGCGCAGACTGCGGGACGACGTTGGCCCAAGATGTGCGATCAGGTTACACGATGGACATACATCGCGCGCCGCAGATAACGCTCAGCTGGCGGAGCCGACAGCGAGCCCGACACCGTACGACACAGCAGCGGCCACCACGCCCAGCGCGAGCTGCCGGCTGCCGGCGAAGACCCAGGATCGCACCGTGAGCGCGGCTACGGCCGTGCCCGCTGCGAACAGGGCGACGGCGGTCAGGACCAGCGACCACAGCAGCGTCGTGGCACCGAAGAAGTAGGGCAGCAGCGGGACCAGGGCGCCGATGGCGAACGCAACGAAGGATGACCCTGCGGCGAGGTAGGGGCTCGGCAGGTCGTCCGGGTCGACACCCAGCTCCTCGCGGGCGTGCACGCGCCAGACCTGCTCGGGGTCGGCCGAGAGCTGGCGGGCGACCTCCGTGGCCAGTGCGGGGGTGAGGCCGCGAGCGCGGTAGAGGGCGGCCAGCTCGGCCTGCTCGGCCTCCGGCGAGTCGACCAGCTCGGCCTTCTCGATCTCGATCTCGGCCTGGATCAGCTCGGCCTGCGAGGCGACGGAGACGTACTCCCCCGTCGCCATCGACACGCTGCCGGCCGCCAGGCCGGCGAACCCGGTGAGCAGCATGGTGTGGGTGCTGACGTGGCCGCCGGCGACGCCGGAGAGCAGCGCGATGTTGGAGACCAGCCCGTCCATCACGCCGAAGACGGCAGGTCGCAGCCAGCCGCCCGTGACGTCACGGTGCGAGTGGTGGATCTCGGCGCGCATTGCCGGGGCTGAAGTACTCACCCGTCCAGGCTACCGGCGGGCCTGCAGGATGTCCCGTTTGCCCTTCCCGGCTCGCTAACGGGGCGGCGGACTGTCGACGGGATCGGGTCCGGCATCAAGATCCGGTACGGGCTCCGCGTCGTCGGACGCCTCGGAATCCGTCGCCATCCGCGGGTCGACGACCTCCTCGCGGGGCAGCTTCCGGGTGATCCACAGGTAGCCGACCGCGCCCAGGAACACGATGAGGCTGGTCCAGTCGTTGAGGCGCAGACCGAGGAAGTGGTTGACGTCGTCGACGCGCAGCGCCTCGATCCAGCCGCGGCCGACCGTGTACGCGGCGACGTACAGCGCGAAAACCCTGCCGTGGCCGAGCTTCCAGCGTTTGTCGGCCCAGATGACGAGGGCGGCGACTCCGATGTCCCAGAGCGACTCGTAGAGGAAGGTCGGCTGGAAGTTGCCTTGCTGTGCACCCGGGGCGTCGCCGCGGGTGATGTGCAGCGCCCAGGGCAGGTCCGTGTGCCGGCCGTAGAGCTCCTGGTTGAAGTAGTTGCCCCAGCGGCCGATCGCCTGCGCGATGACGATGCCAGGGGCGATCGCGTCGGCCAGCGGCGGCAGCTTGAGGCCGCGCCGGCGGCAGCCGATCCACGCGCCGACGCCGCCCAGGATGACGGCGCCCCAGATGCCAAGGCCGCCGTTCCAGACCTCGAGCGCGCCGACCGGGTGCCAGTGGTCGTGGCTGAAGTACAGCTCGGGGTCGGTGATCACGTGGTAGACCCGGCCGCCGACGAGCCCGAAGGGTACGGCCCAGACGGCCACGTCGCCGATCGTGCCCGGCCGTCCACCACGCGCGACCCAGCGTCGCTCGGAGATCGCCAGGCAGACCAGGATCCCGGCGATGATGCAGAGCGCGTACGCCCGGAGCGGCAGCGGGCCCAGGTGCCAGACGCCCTGCGACGGGCTGGGGATCGAGGCCAGGACGAGGCCGGGTGAGTTCACGGCGGCGACGCTACCGTGCCCGGGTCACGAACGGATCGGCCGGCTACTGGAACCCGTTCTGCTGCCAGGTCTTGCCGCCGTCGTAGGTGATCAAGAACGTGTCGCTCGGCGCCGCCGGAAGGGCGACTCCCTGCCGCTCGTCAGTCAGGCCGACGTAGCTGAAGTCCCCGACGGCCGCCCTGTTCCACGTCACGCCCTTGTCGCTTGTCGCCCAGAGTCCGGCGCCGGTGTAGGCCGCGACGGTGGTCACCCCGTTGCTTGCGATCGACCGCCCCACCACACCCGTGGCGTCGGCGGGCAGCCCGACGTGGCCCTGCTGCTTCCAACTGTTGTCGGCCGTCACGATCTTGTAGACGTCACCGTTGCCACAGACCACCCGGGCGTAGTCGGCGTCGAGCAACGAGAACAAGGGGGCAGGGCCACTGGACGTCTCTTTGCAGGGCAAGGTGACCGGCGACCAGGTGACCCCGAGGTCGCGACTGAGACTGACGGCAGTCCCGAACCCGGTGCTGCGGACTGCTGCAACAGCAAGGCTGTCCGGGATCAGCGTGTCGGTCGAGGTGGCGTCGAAGTTCGGCAGCCCGAGGCCGGCCTGCGCAACCCAGCGGTCGGAGGCGTTGTCCCTGCTGATCCACAGCGACGAACCGTCGGGGCCCATTGCGTACGTGGTGCTGCCCCAGTGCTCGAGCGCCGTGACGTGCGCGCCGGCGAGGTCCTTGACCTGGCTCCAGGTGTAGCCGCCGTCGTGGGTCGACAACACCTGCTGCGCGTCGACGATCCAGCCGTCGCTGGTGTTGGCGAACCGGATGGTCGGTGTGCCCGAGGACAGCCCGAGCGCACGGGTCTGCGACGCATCCGGCTGCATGATCGTCTGGAAGGGGTGCGGATAGCTTCTGGTGCGCACCACGGCGGCGCACTGGTTGGACCCGCAGGAGTAGGTGCCAAGCGCCCATGCGGTGTCGTGGATGAACGACATCGACCACGCCTTGAAGCCCTTGGGCACACCGAGGTCGGCGGAGGGACTGGCGGTTGCGGAGTAGCCCCCGAGAGTCGCCGTGGAGCTCAGACCAGCGGGCCCGGAGAGGTTGTTGCTGTGGCCGAGGCTCTGGGCGCCCAGCACCGCACCGGTACCGGCCACGGCGAGCACCACCGCAGCGGCCGCGGAGACCACGGTCGTGTTGCGGTTGCGTCGCCGCCGGGCGACGGTCTGCAGCTCCTCGAAGCGACCCGGAGGCGGTGCCAGCAGCGGCACGGCCTCACGTTCGCGTTCGAAGAAGTCGTCGATCCTGTCGTTCATCGGTGCCCCTCCAGGGCTTCGTGCAGGAGCGCGCGCGCCTCGAACAGCCTGCGCTTCACCGCTCCCTCGGAAACCTTGAGCAGTCGAGCCGTGTCCCGTACGGAGATGTCGGCGTAGTAGTGGAGAAGAACGACGTCGCGGTGCCGGTTGGGCAGCCGCTCGACGACGTCACGAAGTGGTGGGGCGGCGTCGGCCCCGGGGGCGGAGAGCTGGATCTCGACCTTGGTGAGAGCGCGTCGCTCGCGTTCGAGCCGCCGCCAGTGGTCTTTCACCAGGTTGCTTGCGGTGACGTAGAGGTAGCCGCGGATGTCCTCGACTCCGCGCCACTTGGTCAGCAGGCGGGTGAACGCCTCGGAGGCGATCTCGTGGGCCAGCTGCTCGTCACCGACCAGCCGGGAGCACCATCCCGCAAGGCGGCCGTAGTGGGACGCGAACAGCTCGCCCATCGGGTCGCCGCCGCCACGCCCCAACGTGATCTCGAGCTCGGGGTCCTCGCGCTCGCCGGCAAGCGGCTCGGGCGCGAGATCGGGCACCGATGAGAGATAGGTGCGGATCACGATCGGTGGTGCGACCGGGGCAACGGAGGCGTCCAGGGACGCGCTGCCGTCGAGCGACACCGGGCCTCCTTCCGCACGCGCATGATCCAGTGCCGGCGTCTCCTCCGCCGGATCACGCACTAGGACGCCGATGTCATGGCAACGGTTCGGATCAGTTCGGGGCCGCATGAACGCCCTGACGGACGCCGTCGGCCAGCTCGGCGGCAAGGGCCCGTACCTCGGCCAGACCCGCCCGCTCGGTGGTGGCGTCGAGGATCCGGCGGACGAAGGCCGAACCGACGATGACACCGTCGGCATAGCCGGCGACCTGGGCCGCCTGCGCCCTGGTGCCGACGCCGAGGCCGACGGCGATCGGCGTGTCCGTGATCGCCCGCATCCTCGCGACGAGCTCGGCCGCGCGGGCGCCGACCTGGTCGCGGGTGCCGGTGATGCCCATGGTGGACGCGGCGTAGAGGAAGCCGCGGCCGACCTCGGCGACCACCTTGAGCCGCTCGTCGGTCGAGGAGGGCGCCGTCAGGAAGATGGGGTCCAGACCGGCCTTTTCGACCACGGCCAGCCAGTCGGCTGCCTCGTCGGGGATCAGGTCCGGGGTGATGACACCCACTCCTCCGGCAGCTGCCAGATCGGTGGCGAACCGCTCGATGCCGTAGCGCTCGATCGGGTTCCAGTACGACATCACCAACGTCGGCACGCCCAGGGCTGCGACGGCTGAGACCGTGCGCATCACGTCGGCGATCCGTACGCCGCCCCGCAATGCCTGGTCGACGGCGGCCTGGATCACCGGCCCGTCCATCATCGGGTCGGAGTAGGGCAGGCCGACCTCGACGATGTCGACACCGCCCTCGACCATCGCGGTGATCGCGGCTACTCCCCCGTCGTACGAGGGGAACCCGGCCGGAAGGTAGCCGACGAGGAGCGCGCGGCCCTCGGCGCGAGCTGAGGCGAATGCCTCTGAGAGGCGGCTCACCAGCCCTCCCCTGCGTTGTCGTCAGGTAGCGCGAGCTCGGCGACGGCGACTTCCTCGGCGGTCACCAGGCCGAACCACCGCGCAGCCGTGTCGACGTCCTTGTCGCCGCGCCCGGACAGGTTGACCAGGATGGTCGCGTCGGGGCCGAGCTCACGGCCGAGCTGCAGCGCCCCGGCAATGGCGTGCGCCGACTCGATCGCCGGGATGATGCCCTCGGTCCTGCAGAGCAAGGAGAACGCGTCCATCGCCTCGGTGTCGGTGATCGGCCGGTAGTGCGCCCGGCCGAGGTCGGCGAGCCACGCGTGCTCGGGCCCGACGCCCGGGTAGTCCAGCCCGGCCGAGATCGAGTGCGACTCGATGGTCTGGCCGTCCTCGTCCTGGAGCAGGAACGACCGGGCTCCGTGGAGTACGCCCGGCGAGCCGGCGGTGATCGTCGCTGCGTGGCGGCCGGTGTCGACGCCGTCGCCGCCGGCCTCGAAGCCGTACAGGGCAACGGAAGTGTCGTCCAAGAAGCGGTGGAAGATGCCGATCGCGTTGGAGCCGCCACCGACGCAGGCGACAACCGCGGTGGGCAGCGAGCCGGTCAGGTCGAGGCACTGCTGCCGGGCCTCGACGCCGATGATCCGCTGGAAGTCGCGGACCATCGCCGGGAACGGGTGCGGCCCGGCGACCGTACCGAACAGGTAGTGCGTGGTCTCGAGGTTGGCCACCCAGTCGCGGAAGGCCTCGTTGATGGCGTCCTTGAGGGTGCGGCTGCCGATCGACACGGGAACGACCTCGGCGCCGAGCAGGCGCATCCGGGCGACGTTGAGCGCCTGGCGCTTGGTGTCGTCCTCCCCCATGTAGATCACGCACTCGAGGCCGAGCAGCGCGGCGGCGGTAGCGGTCGCGACGCCGTGCTGGCCGGCTCCGGTCTCCGCGATGACCCGGGTCTTGCCCATCCGCTTGGTGAGCAGCGCCTGGCCCAGCACGTTGTTGATCTTGTGCGAGCCGGTGTGGTTGAGGTCCTCGCGCTTGAGCAGGATCCGGGCGCCCCCGGCGTGCTTGCTCAGCGCCGTCGCGTCCGTCAGCGGTGAGGGCCGGCCGGCGTACGTGGTCAGCAGCCGGGTCAGCTCGTCGGTGAACGCGGAGTCGGCCATCGCCGACGCGAACGCCTCGGCGACCTCGTCCAGCGAGGCAACCAGCGCCTCGGGGACGAACCGTCCGCCGAACTGGCCGAAGTGGCCGGCGAGGTCGGGCAGAGTGGCGAGGGGAGCCTGGGGGACGTGGAGGGTCACTGGGCCAGCGTAGTCGGCAGGGCCGCCGACCGGCTCCCCGGTTTCGGGCGGTCAGTGGTGATGGCCGCCGTGCGCCGGGTGCGAACCGGCCGTGACCAGCTCAGCCACCGCCTGCCGCGGGTCGCGGCCGGTGACCAGGCTCTCGCCGACGAGTACGGCGTCCGCGCCGCAGGCCGCGTACGCCAGCAGGTCGTGCGGCCCCCGTACGCCGGACTCGGCGATCTTGACCACGTCGGACGGGATCATCGGCGCGATCCGGGCGAACAGGCCGCGGTCGACCTCGAGGGTCTTGAGGTTGCGGGCGTTGACCCCGATCAGCCGGGCGCCGGCGTCCAGGGCACGGGCGACCTCGTGCTCGTCGTGCACCTCGACCAGCGGGGTCATGCCGAGGGAGATCGTCCGCTCGATCAGCGACTCCAGCGCGTTCTGCTCGAGCGCGGCGACGATCAGCAGCGCCAGGTCGGCGCCGTGCGCGCGGGCCTCCCACAGCTGGTAGGAGGTGACGATGAAGTCCTTGCGGAGCACCGCGACCTCGACCGCGGCCCGTACGGCATCGAGGTCGGCGAGCGACCCGTTGAACCGGCGCTGCTCGGTGAGCACGCTGATGATGGAGGCACCGCCGGCCTCGTAGTCGCGGGCCAGCGCCGCCGGGTCGGCGACCGCGGCCAGCGCCCCCTTGGACGGGCTGCTCCGCTTGACCTCGGCGATGACCGAAACCCCCGGTCGGCGGAGAACTGCCGCCGCGTCGCGGGCGGCCGGCTGCTTGGCTGCCCGGGCCTTGAGCTCGTCGAGGCTGACCGCCGCCTGACGAACGGCGAGGTCGGCCCGTACGCCGTCCACAATGTCGTCAAGAACGTTCACGCAGGGAGTCCCCTCGGTCGCATTGCGGTGCAGCGATGGTAACGAGAGGGGTCCGAGGCCCTCGACGTCAGGTCCCCCTCAGGAGGATGCGGGCACGGCCTTGGCCGCCTGGTACTCAAGATCGTTGCGGGTGACCCAGCGCTCGACGATGAACGAGAGCAACGGCACCGTCCCCGCGCCGAGCACCAGGATCGACTTGGCTATCGGCCATCGGCGCCGTAGCGCAAGGTCGAAGGCCACCATGAGGTAGACGATGTAGAGAAAGCCGTGCAGCGGTCCCACGATCTGGACCACCAGCTTCTCGTGGGCGAGGTACTTCAGCGGCACCCCGACGAAGAAGAGGATCACCAGGCCGACGCCGACCGTCCAGGCCAGGATCCGGTAGCGGAGGAGCGGGTCCTTCAGGGCGCGCATGAGTTCCTTCGGTTCGCTGTCGTCATGGTCAGCGGGTTGAGCGCTCGTTGAGCTGGGCGAGGTAGGCGTTGTAGGCGGCCAGCTCGGGGTCGGCCTCGATCGGTTGGTCGAGCTCGGCCGGCCGGGGCTTGGCGTAGAGAGCGGGCAAGGCCACCGGGCGCGGCGCCGGCTCGTCGGAGTGGTCGGCATCAAGCCCCTGCAGGTCCTCATGCAGCGTCTTGCCCCAGCCGTAGACCACCAGCGCAGCGAAGATCCACCAGTTGAACGCGTAGAAGAGGTTTTGCAAGGTGCCGTCACTGGCCATCGCACGGTTCCACTGCCACCTGCCCAGGAAGACGAACAGGGCGACCGCCAGCAGGGCCAGCGCGTGCCAGGTCAGCCAGCGACGGGAGAGCAGGAGCTTGACGACGCGCACGGCTCGAGGTTACGCCGGGTCACTGTGCGCCCCGGCATCGGAGTCGTCCTGCGCGAGCAGTGCGGCGGCCGCCTTCTCCGCCCCGGCGTTCGCCCGTTCGCGGGCGAGGAAGGCGTCGTACTCCGGCTGCGCCCAGCCGCGGTGCTCCCGGATCGCCCAGAGCAACGGCGCGAATCCCGTACGCATCGCCTTGCGCGCCTGAGGATCGCGCATCGCCATCCAGATGTGGCCGATGACAACGGCCACCACCGCGTAGGCGAGCCAGTCATGCACGAAGGTCGCGCCGGTGCGCCACTTCACCGGCCAGTGGTTGGCAAAGCGCATCACCAGGCCGGTGCCCAGCATCACCAGGATCGCGCCCCAGATGAAGCTGGCGTTGAGCTTCTGACCGGCGTTGAACTTGCCCACCTTGAGCCGTCCGTTGCGCCGGTCCGGGCTGCGCAGCCACTGCCGATCGACTGGCAGCCACCGGCTGAGCAGCTTGACGTCCGCACGGAACGCCTTGTCCAGGTAGCCGAGCAGGAACGGCACGGGCAGCGCGATGCCGCAGTAGATGTGGATGTTCGCGACGAGCGCCCTGTGCCCCACGGCGATTGAGAGCGGCCCGAAGTACAGGAGCGCGGCGGTCACCATGACGACGCCCATGAGGATCCCGGTGCTGCGATGGACCCACCGCTGCGCCGGGACGAAGCGCAGCAGCAGGTGCTCAGGACGTCGCTTTGTCATCGCGTCCGTTCGATCTGCCGACCCAGCCGTCGATGTCGTAGCCGTTCTGCTCCCAGAAACCCGGCTCGACGGCGTCGACCAGCTTGATCCCGCCGAGCCACTTGACCGACTTGTAGCCGTACATCGGCGCGACGTAGAGCCGCACCGGCCCGCCGTGGTCGCGGGTGACCGGCTTGCCGAGCATGTTCGTGGCGACGAGCACGTCGGGGCGCCTGGCCTGGTCGAGGGTGAGGCTGTCGGTGTACTCGCCGTCGAACGAGGTGAAGGTCAGCGCCTTGGCGGTTGGCTGGACCCCGACCTCCTGCAGCAGATCGGCGAGCAGCACCCCCGACCAGTGGACCGCGGGCACCCGCCAGCCGGTCACGCACTGGAAGTCCCGTACGAGGGCGGTCTGCTTCATCGACTGCAGGTCGGCCAGGGTCAGCGTCAGTGGGCGGTCGACCAGGCCGGAGACGTCGAGCCGGTAGGTGGTGGCGTTGCGGCTGGGCTCGGAACCGGTGATCGAGTAGTAGCGGAAGCCGCCGCCGGCAGGCAGCAGCTGACTCAGGCCGGTGGGGTCGCGGTTCTGCAGCGGCGCGACGATGTTTTCCTCGAAGTCCTGCAGCCGGCTGCCGGCGACCACGCCGACCGTACCCAGCCCGAGCATGCCCAGAACGAGCCGACGGCCGACGGGTTTGCCCTTCTCGACGGGCTGCGCAGGGGTTGCCACTCCTTGATGGTGTCTCACCCGGGCCGATGCTGCCGCCTCTGCCGTCGTCCCGTCACAAAGCCGTAAGCATCAGCCGGTGGGATCGTCGCCCCGGTCGAGGGCGTCCCAGAGGGCGACATCGGGATCCTGTACGCGCTGACGGGCGCCCGGTGCGTCGTACCGTGCAGACATCACCGACCACCGGTAGCCCCTCGTCGCAGCGGCCAGGCCCGCGACGGTCACCGGGACGGCGGCGACGATGGTGACGATCCGCCAGGCCTCGAGGTGGTGGGCGCTGTTCGGGTAGCCGGCCCGGATCGCAGCGACAGCTGTGCCCACGCCGGCCACGACCAGCAGCACCCCGACGGCGATGCGGCCCCAGCGCCTGGTGGCCAGCAACGCCGCGGTGCCGGCGAGGGCGACCAGCGCCAGCGGACGTACAGCGCCGGCGACGTTCGACCCGGTGTAGGTGCGGGCCGCGACCTTGGCCCAGGGCCGGCCGGCCGCGAGCAGCTCGACCAGGGCGCCGGCTGCGCAGAGCAGCACCGTGACGGTGAGCTCCCTGCGCGCCCTGGCCCGGTCGTCACCGGGTTGGTCGGCGGCCTGCGTGGTCACTCGCCTTCGGCCGGGGCGACCCCGACGACGGCCTCGAGCCGGTCGACGTCGAAGCAGGTGCGGTCGCCGGTGTGGCAGGCGCCGCCGATCTGGTCGACCTGGACCAGCACGGCATCCGCGTCGCAGTCCAGCGCGACCGACTTGACCCACTGCTCGTGGCCGGAGGTCGCGCCCTTGACCCAGTACTCCTGGCGGCTGCGGCTCCAGTAGGTGCACCGGCCGGTGGTCAGCGTGAGATGCAGCGCCTGGTCGTCCATCCAGCCGACCATGAGCACCTCGCCGGTGTCGAACTGCTGGGCGACCGCAGCGAACAGTCCGTGATCGTCCCGCTTGAGCCTGGCCACGATGGCCGGGTCGAGCTCGGTCGGGCGGACGGGGCCGGTCAACGTCTCAGGCATGCTGGTGATTCTGCCCGTACGGGCTGCGCTCCGGCGACGCGGAATACCGCGATCCGGACGCGGCGGCTGCCTCCCGGCCCTGCGAACCCCGGCGAAGCATGGACCCGAACTGGGACTCCGACACCACCTGCGGTCCCTCCTTCGGCGGGGTTGCCCGGCGGACGGACGGTCAGGCGGCGGAGCCTCGGTGGGCCGACCACGAGCGGTGCAGGTCCGCGTAGCGCCCGGGCAGGTCCACCAGGTCGGCGTGGCTGCCCCGCTGCACGATCCGGCCGGCGTCGACCACGATGATCTCGTCCGCCACCTCGGCGGTGGAGAGCCGGTGCGCGATCGTGATGGTGGTCCGGCCGGTGGTCAGCCCGTCCAGCGCCCGCGACAGCCGTACCTCCGTCGCGGGGTCCACCGCGGACGTGGCCTCGTCGAGCACCAGCAGGTCGGGGTCGGCCAGGTAGGCCCTGGCAAGCGCGACCAGCTGCCGCTCCCCCGCCGACAACGACCCACCGCGTTCGCCCACGGGCGTCGCCAGCCCCTGGTCGAGCCCTTCGAGCCAGTCGGTCAGCTTGAGGTCCTCGAAGGCCTGCAGCACCTCTGACTCCGACGCGCCCGGCCGGCCGTAGAGCACGTTGGCCCCGACCGTCGTGTCGAACAGGAAGCCGTCCTGCGGCACCATCACCACCCGCGAGCGGAGGGAGGAGAACCGCACCTGCGGAAGCGGCACGCCGGCCAGGACGATGCTGCCGGAGACCGGGTCCATCAGCCGGGTCAGCAGCTTGGCGAACGTGGTCTTGCCCGAGCCGGTCTCCCCGACGATGGCGACCCGGGTCCGGGCGGTGATGTGCAGGTCGATGTCGCTGAGCACCTCCGGACCGCCCGGATAGGCAAAGTGCACGTGCTCGAACGCAACATTCAGCGGACCGGGCGGCAGGTCCTGGCCGGCATCGCCGGGGTCGGCGACATCCGTTGGGGTATCGAGGATCTCGATGACGCGGCTCCAGCCGGCGACCGCGTTCTGGGCCTCGTTGAGCACCTCGGTCGCTGCTTGGACGGGGCTGACGAACAGGGTCACCAGGAACAGGAACGCCACCAGTCGGCCGGCGGTCAGCTGGCCGTGCAGCCCGAGCTCGATGCCCAGCGCGACGATCCCGGCATTGGCGATCGCCGACACCAGCTCGCCCGTCGAGAACGTCGTCGCGGTCAGCATCTGCGCCTTGATCGCCGCGGCCACCTGCCGGTCGATCGCGGCGTCCACCCGCTCGGCCGTACGGGCCTGCGAGCCGTAGGCCTTGATGACCGAGGCACCCACGACAGACTCGGCCACCGCTCCGAGCATCTCGCCGACCTTCTCGCGGACACCGGCGTAGGCGAACCGGATGCGCGGCTGCATCCGGTAGAGGACCACGGTCAGCGGCACGAAGCAGATGTAGACGAGCAGGGTCAACTGCCAGGAGTAGACGACCATGATGACGGTGGCGACGACCAGCTGGGCAGCGCTGACCACCAGCAGCAGGCCACCCCACTGCATGAACGTCGAGATCTGGTCGACGTCGCTGGTCACCCGCGACACCAGCGATCCGCGGCGTTCGGAGGCCTGGTGCAGCATCGACAGGTCGTGGATGTGCCGGAACGCCCGCACCCGCAGGCTGGCCAGCCCTGACTCGGTGCTGCGGTAGAGACGGACGTTCATCCACGACGCCGACACCGCCGTCAGGATCACCGCGCCGGTCGCCACCAGGACGGCGTTGCGGATCAGTGGCAAGTCGGGGCCCTGCGACCCCCGCAGGCCACGGTCGATGATCTGCTGGACGGCGACCGGCACCACCACCCGCCCGGCGGTGGCCATCAGGGTCAGGAACACCGTGAACCCCAAGCCCTTGCGGAACTCCGGGGTCATCGCGATGCCTCGACGCAGCGTCGCCCACGACCCGCGTACGGGAGTGCCCCCGAGCTCAACCGCCGTCATGCGGCCGGCTCGCGGTCGTCATCGGCGCCGATGTCGAGGACGTCGTCCAGCTCGATCTCGGCCTGCTCGTAGGCGGTGACCAGCGCCCGGTAACCCTCGACCTCGGCCAGGAGCACCTCGTGCGGACCGCGGGCGACGACCCGGCCCTCGTCGACGAAGACCACCTCGTCGGCAAGGGCGATCGTCGCGCGCCGGTAGGCGACGACCAGCACGGAGGTCGCCGTCGCCGAACCGGTGGTGCGGGCCAGCCCGGCCAGGATCGCCTGCTCCACCGAGGGATCCACGCTGCTGGTGGCGTCGTCGAGCAGCAGCAGCCGGGGCCGTCGGATCACCGCGCGGGCCAGTGCGAGGCGCTGCCGCTGGCCGCCGGACAGCGTAGTGCCGCGCTCGCCGACGAGCGTCTCGAGGCCGCGCGGCAGGGCACGGACGAAGCGGTCGCCCTGGGCCGTACACAGTGCAGCCCAGACGTCGTCGTCCGTGAAGTCGCCGCCGAGGGCGATGTTGCCGCGCACGGTGTCGTCGAAGAGGAACGTCTGCTGCGGCACCAGGGCAGCAGCGGAGCTCACCTCGCCCTGGCGCAGCGTCCGCAGGTCGAGGTCGTCGTAGAGCACCGTGCCGTCGGTCGGGTCGACGAGGCGGACCAGAATGCCTGCCAGCGTTGACTTCCCCGACCCGGTCGGTCCGACGACCGCGATGGTGCGGCCGATCGGAACGTCGAGGGTCACCTGCTCGAGCACCGGCGACGCGGCCCCGTACGCGTAGCCGACATCGCGCAGCGACACCCCCACCGCTGAGTCGACCGAGCCGCCGAGCGACGCCTCCCCGTACGGCATCGAGCCCTGCGCCTCGAGCACGCCGTAGACCCGCTCGGCGCCGACGACCGACCGCGGCATCTCGGCGAAGACGTAGCCGATGGCGCGGATCGGCAGGGCCAGCAGGGTGAACAGGTAGGCGACCCGGACCAGCTCGCCGGTGTCGATGGCACCGTGCTGGAGCCGGTAGGAGCCGGCGAGCAGCGCGGCGAGCACGCCGAGGTTGGGCAGTGCCTCGATGGTGGGGTCGAACAGGCCGCGTACGCGTCCGAGCCGGACCAGGCCGTCCCGCAGCTCGACTGAACGGGCCCGGAACCGTTCGGTCTCGTCCGCCTCGCGGCCAAGCGTCTTGACGACCAGCGCGCCGTCGAAGCTGTCGTGGGCGACGCTGCTCACCGCGCCGCGCAGCTCCTGGGCGCGCATCGCCCGGGGCGCGACGGCGCGGCCGTACACGTAGGTGAGCACCCCGACCAGCGGGAACACGACGAAGCCGACGATCGCCAGCACCCAGTCGGTCGCGACCAGCAGCCCGGCAGTGGTGACCAGCATGATGATCACGCCACAGGCGAGCGGGAACGGCGCGATGTTGGCCCACATCGCCTCGACGTCGCTGTTGGCGTTGGAGAGCAGGGTGCCGGTGGTCCAGTCCTGGTGCCAGGACAATGGCAGCTTGAGGTACTGCCGGGTGATCCGCCGCCGGTAGGTGCCCATCAGGCGGTACTGCATGATGCCGGCGCCGATCCGGCGCATCACCACGCCGACGCACTTGACGATCGATACGCCGATGATCAGGGCGGCGGCGATGAGCAGCGAGCCGGCGGACGTGTGATGGTTGGCGAACGCCGGCAGGATCGTGTGCTGGGTCACCCAGCCGAGCGCGTAGGCGCTCGCGACCGTCATCAGGGCATAGATCGTCGAGCCCGCGAGGGCCACGGAATACATCCGGGGCTCCTCGCGCACCGACCTTGCCAGCAACCTCAGACCCCGCCGGATCACAGCGGAGTGGGTCGCCTTTGACCCTTGTACGGGCACGGTTCTCCCTTGGACGTGTGGTCTCGGGATTCGTACGATCCTAACAAGGACCTGAGAGCAGCTGCCCGGATTTACCGTACGGGGAAGCCGGCCTTGCGCAGCGCGTCCTTGGCCTCGCGGATCCGCAGCGTGCCGAAGTGGAACACGCTCGCCGCCAGCACCGCGTCGGCACCGGCGGACACCGCGGGGGCGAAATGCTCGACGCGGCCGGCTCCCCCGCTCGCAATGACCGGGACGTCGACGACGGCCCGCACCTTGCGGATCAGCTCGAGGTCGAAGCCGTCGCGAGTGCCGTCGGCGTCCATCGAGTTGAGCAGGATCTCGCCGGCGCCGAGGTCGGCCCCGCGGTGGGCCCACTCGACCGCGTCGATGCCGGTCCCCGTGCGGCCGCCGTGGGTCGTGACCTCGAACCCGGAGGGGGTCCTCGGCCCGTCAACCACCCGACGGGCGTCAACCGACAGCACGATGCACTGGGCACCGAACCGCTCGGCCGCCTCGCGGAGGAAGTCCGGCCGGGCGATGGCTGCGGTGTTGACCCCGACCTTGTCCGCACCCGCGCGAAGCAGCTGGTCCACGTCGTCGACGGTGCGGACCCCGCCGCCGACGGTGAGCGGGATGAAGACCTGCTCAGCGGTGCGCCGGACCACGTCGTACGTCGTCTCGCGGTTGCCGCTGGACGCGGTGATGTCGAGGAAGGTCAGCTCGTCAGCACCCTCGGCGTCGTAGAGCCTCGCCATCTCGACGGGATCACCGGCGTCGCGCAGCTCGCGGAAGTTGACCCCCTTGACCACCCGGCCCGCGTCGACGTCGAGGCACGGGATCACCCGTACGGCGACGGTCATCCGGCACCTCCGCCGCACGGCTTGGCGGCGACCAGCTCGACCTCGACCAGCATGCGCGGGTCGATCAGGGCCGCAACCCCGACCATCGTCGCGACTGGACGGATATCACCGAGCACGTGCGCGTGGGCCCTGCCGACAGCCTCGGCGTTGTGCCTGATGTCGACCACGTACATCCGCGACTGCACGATGTACCGGCGGGGGAATCCCGCCCGCCACAGTGCGTCGACCGCCTGCTCCAGCGCGATGCCGGCCTGCGTCTCGGGTGCGTCGATCGCCTTGAGCTCACCGTCGACGACCGCTGTGGTGCCGGCGGTCCACGCCATGCCGTTCATGGTGACCACCCGCGAGTAGCCGATGGACGCCTCGTACGGGCCGCCCGAGCCATGCCGCTCGGGCTTCGAGCCGGACATCGACTCCTTGAACCTCGACCAGCGACTCTCGGTCATCTGCCTGCCACCGCGAGCGCCTGTGGGAGGGTGAAAGCGCCTGCGTACAAGGCCTTTCCGACGATCGCACCCTCGACGCCGAGGTCCACCAGCTCGCGCAGGACCCGGATGTCCTCCAGGGACGACACCCCACCGGAGGCGACGACCGGCTTGGTGGTCGCCGCACACACCTGGCGGAGCAGCTCGACGTTGGGACCGGTCAACGTGCCGTCGCGGCGTACGTCGGTCAGCACGTAGCGGGAGCAGCCATCGGCATCGAGCCGGGCCAGTACGTCGAACAGCTCGCCGCCGTCCTGGGTCCAGCCGCGGGCTGAGAGCGTGGTGCCACGGACGTCGAGGCCGACGGCGATCTTGTCGCCGTGCCGGGCGATGGCTTCCCTCACCCAGTCAGGGTTCTCGAGCGCCGCGGTGCCGATGTTGACCCGTGCGCAGCCGGTCGCGAGGGCTGCTTCGAGCGAGAGGTCGTCCCGGATGCCGCCGGACATCTCGACCCTGACGTCGAGCTTGCCGACCAGCTCCGCGAGCAGTGGCCGGTTGGACCCGCGACCGAACGCGGCGTCGAGGTCGACCAGGTGGATCCACTCAGCCCCCGCCTCCTGCCAGGCGAGAGCCGCGGTCAGCGGATCCCCGTACGAGGTCTCGGAGCCGGCCTCGCCCTGCACCAGCCGAACCGCCTGTCCCTCGACCACGTCGACGGCTGGCAAAAGCTCGAGCTTGCTCATGAAAGGGACCTCAGCCAGTTCTCGAGCAGGTGGGCTCCGGCGTCGCCGGACTTCTCGGGGTGGAACTGCGTGGCCGACAGCCGGCCCCGCTCGACCGCCGCGACGAAGCGGGAGCCGTGCTCGGCCCAGGTCGCCTCGTCGGCCATCGACGCCTGCTGCGCCGCGTACGAGTGCACGAAGTAGAACCGCTCGCCCTCCACGCCGCGGAAGAGCGCGCTGCCCTCGGGCGGCTCGAGGGTGTTCCAGCCCATGTGCGGGAGTACGTGGGCCTCCAGCCGGTCGACGGTGCCCTCGAGGACGCCGACGCCGGGGGTGTCCAAACCGTGCTCGACCCCGTTGCCGTAGAGGATCTGCATGCCGACGCAGATGCCGAGCACGGGCCGGTCGGCCGCCAGCCGCTCGCGGATGACCACGTCGCCGCCGACGCCGAGCAGGCCGGACATGCAGGCCGCGAAGGCACCGACACCGGGCACGACGAGTGCGTCCGCGTCGGCTGCCACGACCGCATCGCTGCTCACCGTGACCTCGGCACCGACCCGTTCGAGGGCGCGCTGAGCCGACCGGATGTTGCCTGAACCGTAGTCGAGGACGACCACGCGCGCCGCCATCAGCCGACCCGGGTGACGCCGGAGAAGAACACTGCGACGGCGGCGAGCCCGACGACCAGGGCAGCGACCAGGAACCCGGTCGTCCGCGGCTGCCGGGTGAACAGCGACCAGGCGCCCCCGACCAGGATGCCGGCGAGCACCATCAGGGCGATGCCGGCGGTGTGCGTACCGGACTGGCTCACAGGCTGCCCTTGGTGGAGGGCACTCCCGACACCCGGGGGTCGAGAGCGACAGCGTCCCGCAGCGCCCGGGCGACGGCCTTGAACTGGGCCTCGACCACGTGGTGGCCGTTGCGGCCCGAGAGCACGCGAACGTGCAGGCCGATCCGGGCCTCGGCGACGAAGGACTCCCAGATGTGCTTGGTCAGCGTGGTGTCGTAGGTGCCGATGAGCTCGACGATCGTCGGCTCCTCGTGCACGAGGTAGGGCCGGCCGGACAGGTCGACGGCAGCCTGGGCCAGGGTCTCGTCGAGCGGGATCAGCGCGTCGCCGAACCGCCGGATGCCGGCCTTGTCGCCGAGCGCCTCACGCAGCGCCTGGCCGAGGGCGAGCGCCGTGTCCTCCACGGTGTGGTGCGCGTCGACCTCCAGGTCGCCCTTGGTCCGGACGGTGAGGTCGAACCCGCCGTGCTTGCCGATCTGGCCGAGCATGTGGTCGAAGAACGGCACGCCGGTCTCGATGTCGGTGACGCCCTGGCCGTCGAGGTCGATCTCGACAAGGACGCTCGACTCCTTGGTCTCGCGCTTGACCTGCGCCGTACGACCCACGGGTCCTCCTGGTGACGGGTACGGGATCACGCTAGCGGAGGACCCCACGTCCTACGTGCTGATATCCCGCCGGCTGAAACCGCATAGGCTCGGCCGCATGCGCGAATCCGAACCGCTGACCGGGGACGACCTCGACGCGCTGGGTCATGCGGCCCGCGACGGTGCTGACCCACTGACCATCGTCGCGGACCTGGTCGGCGCTGTGGACGAGGGGCGGATCGCCGATGTCGCGGACCAGAGCTACGCCCTGAGCCTGGCCGCGGAGATCACCGTACGCACCGGCGATCTCGAACGGGCCATATCCCTCGCGGAGCGGGCCGTCGCGGCGCACGAGCTGCACGGCGACGGCACCGCCGACTACTCCCACGCCCTCCTGGCCGAGCTGCTGATCCGGTCCGGCCGGCACGACGAGGGAATGGCGATCCTCAGCCGCCTCCGGCCACTGATGAGCACGGACCCGCTGGCCGGCAGCCTCGTTGCCGAGGCGTTGGAGTCGGTCGGCCGGGTCGAGCTGGCGGTGGACTGGCTCAGCGAGGCGCTGGCCGCTGCGATCGCCCTGGAAGCGGACCTTGACGAGGAGGACCCGGAGCTGATCCGTGGGACCGAGGTGGTCTTCGAGCTGGCGACCTGCCGGCACCGGATGCGCGGCGAGC
>JAWWOO010000032.1:0-6607 GCA_033851545.1 Frankiales bacterium
AACCAGTCATGCGTCGTCGAGCCGGCGGCCGCGATCGTCTGGTCCCGGCGGTGCACCGCACTGCGGGCCCGCAGCCACGCCCGGGCCACGTCGGCGACGATGACCAGGACGAACACCAGCCAGAACAACCTGACCACCGCGACGATGCTCCCCGGTCCCCGATCACCGTGCAGCAGCCGGGTCAGCGCCTCCCACCGCCCCATCACGGCGAACCCCAGCTCCACCGCCAACGCGACCACGAGTAGGAGCACCCTGCGCCTGGACACCACCGTTGCTCCCTCGTCCGCCGGACCTTCACGACCCCGTTCTGTCGGCGGGAATCCGGTCAAATGTAGGCACAGGTCGGTATCAGGCCCGGCCGGTCCTGGGCGAATGATGAGGAGTTCGCCGGGCCAGGATGGGCATCATGTGAGCCCAGCGAGCGGACCTCGCGCCGGACGGGTGCCGGCGCCACGATCACAGGAGTGCGACCATGCCCCTCTCGGCGCCGGCCGCCGACGCCGGGGCGTGGGCGGACTGGATGCGGCAGCTCCGACTCGAGATCGCCCTGGCCAAGGAAGCAGGCAGGCTGGGCGACATCAATGGCCCGCAAGACATCACCGACCGGCTGCTTGCCATCGTGGCCGAGATCTGCCGGCGCGGGGCCGAGACCGCGAACGTCACGGTGCACGCTGTTGACTGGCCCGGTTTCGAGAACTGGGCGCACTACCACCGCGCGGTCATCCTCTGGGCGGCCGACCTGCGCGCACGCGGGATCATCCAGGCGGAGCCCACACCCCCGGCGGCCAGGTTCGCCGACGCCCTGATGGCGTACGCCGGGCTGGCGCCCCTCGGCGTCCAGGGGGAGGAAACAAGCGCCGGCAGCCGGTAGCCGGCTCGCTCAGGGGCGGATCACGATGCGCAGGGTCGTCGCGCGCCCACCGGCCGGTGTGAGGGTCAGCCGGTAGTGCGCCGGAGGCAGGGTCCGCCGGTGGGCTATGGCGCGCAGCGACACGTGCGACGGACCCGATGGGGCGGCGAAGGTGGCGCGGGCGACGACCGTGCACCGGGCGGGGAGGCAACGGCGCAACACGGTGCTGACCCGGCCGGCCCGGTTGAGCCGGAACGAGACGCTGACCCGGCCTACCCGTACCGCCTGCACGGTGGAGGGATGCACGGCCCCGCGGGTCAAGGCGGCCGTGGCCGGGCGTTGGGTCGGCTGGGGAGTCACCGGTGGGGTCGTGGGCAGGCCGGGAGTAGGCGTGATGACCGGCGAGCGGGTGGGTTGAGGCGTAACCGGTGCCTTCGGCGGAACGGCCAGCCACCCGGTCGAGGCGGAGGAGCCGGCACTCCCGCAGCAGAAGACGAAGCGGCCGGCGCTGATCGACTTGGCGGTCGCGGACGTGCGAGCCTGCGGCAGGTCCGGCCACGACTGCCACGTGTCGGTCCTGGGGTCGTACGCCGTGACCGCCGCCGAGACGCTGGTCGCGGTCCAGCCGCTCGCCACGACCAGCCGACCGTCGAGCACGAACGTGGCGTCCATGACGTGCGAGCGAGCCACCGGCATGGCGGTGAGCCGGGTCCAGCTGTCGGTCGTCGGGTCGTAGCGGTCCAGCTCGGCCTGGGCGGTGCGGCTGTCGTTCAGGCGCTGCCCACCGACCGCGTAGATCCGGCCATCGATGACCGCCCAGCCGAGGTGGTTCCGCGGGTCCGGCATGGCGGCAGCCCCGACCCAGGTCGTCGAACCGGCGGCGACGTCGAGCTTCCAGACGTCCGGGCTGTCCTGGGTACGCGGAAGGTTGGCCCCCCCGAAGTAGTAGAGCCTGCCGGCGACGTAGGCGAGGCCGCCGGCGGCCCGGGCCTGCGGCAGCGAAGGCATCCGGGCGTAGCCGCCCGACGTGGTGTCGAAGCGCCAGACGTCCGTCGTCCCGTACACCTGGTTGGTCGCCGCTGCATCTGGCGCGTAGCCGCCGGCGTAATAGATGTAGTGGCTACCGTCGCTGTCGATACCGGCGTGGCTGATCCCGTGGTTCGGCATGGGCGGCAGCGCGCTCCAGACATTGGTGGCAGCGTCGTAGGTCCACGCCCGGTCGGTGGGCGTGCAGCAGGCCTTCCGCACGTCGAACCCGCCGAACACGTAGACCTTGTCGTGCAGCACCACGGACTGCGCCTCGGTGGTCCCGATCGGCATGCTCGCGATGGGTGCGTAGGTGTACGGCGACCCAGCCGCACCGGCGGTGAGGGTCAGCGGCACCAGCGCAGCGCCCACGATGGCCAGCACCGCGAGCACCACCTCCGGCAATCGGCGACGGTTGAAGCTCTGCCACCAACGGCGCACCTGGACCTCCGCAAGCCGGAACTGCCGGCTGGGTACCCCGAATAGGCCGTCCATCACCTCGTGACGGGTCGGCTCCCTCCGGACCGGCTCAGCGCAGCCCGGCGCGGTAGGCGGCCCGAGCAAGCTCGAAGAGTCGTTCGGTGTCGTGGGCTGCGACTGCGACGGCGGCGGTGGCTGCTCCAACCAGGCCGAGCAGCAGTGCCGCGCGCCACATGCTCAGTCGCTGCGGTGGTTCCCACAACGCGACGACCCGGTCGGCGACATCGACCACGCCGGCCAGCACGACCGACGGTCCCGGTGAGAGCCGGTAGCCGGTGCCCGCCCGGGTCAGCGCGGCAGCGACCACCTGACGCCCGTCACCCAGGGCGGCCTCCTCGTCGGCCCACCGCTCGCAGGTGGCGGCCACCTGGGCCGGCAGGCGCCACAGCAGCGGGTTGGCGGCAGCGGCCAGGTGCGCTGCGCTCTGATGCAGGTGATGGTGACGGGCGAGGTGAGCCCTTTCGTGGGCGAGCACGGCACGCCGCTCGCCGGCGTCCAGCCGGCGCAACAGCCCACTGCTCACGACGATGCGGCCTGGCCGGCCTGGGACGGCGTAAGCCGCAGTGTCGGGGGAGTCGAGTACGACGAGCTCGGCGTCAGTGCAGGACAGCGCAGCGGCGAGGCGGTGGGCTGCGCGGACGGCGGAGAACCGGCGCAGCAGTGAGGACGCGGAGCGTACGGCGAGGACGGCGAGAATCGCGAGGGCAGCAGCCGCCACGGGAGCAGCCACCGGGTCCCGGGCCTGCAGCGTGCTGTCCGCCCAGTGGCCTTGGGCGGCCAGGACGCGGTTCTGCGCGACGAGGGTGAACCCGAGGAGGGACAGCGCCCCGGCGGTGGCAGCCGCGGCGAGCAGACCTCCGGCGCTGAGCAACCAGGTCGCCGAGGCCGGGGGCAGCCGGCGAGACAGGGCGGGGGCGGCGAGCCCGAACACCCCGCTGAACACGAGCGGCAGGTAGACGGACAGCTGCATCAGCCGCCGCCGGAGCCGGCGTGCCGGCCGAGCAGGTCGGCCAGCGTGGCCTCCTGCTCGGGGGTCAGACTGTCGACGAACCGGGTGAGCACGGCGGCCTGGTCGTCGCCGCTGTCCAGCATCGCGCGCATCCGGTTGGCAGCGATCGCCGGCTGGTCGAGCACCGGCGTGTACGCGTGGGCCCGGCCGATCAGCTCGCGGTGCACGGCGCCCTTGGCGTGCAGCCGGCTCAGGATCGTGGCGACGGTGTTGTAGGCCAGCCCGGACCCGAGCCCCTCGGCCACCTCGCCGGCCGTCAGCGGCCGGTCAGCCGCCCACAGGGCAGCCAGCACCTCGGACTCCAGGCCACCTGGCGCACGCCGCCTGCCCACGAGCCCTCCTCATCAACCGCCAACACAACATCTCCTACTGTACTGTAGGAGATGACGACTACAGACCTGTAGGAGTCAGCCCCGACCACCCGGAGAACCTGTGATCACGTACCTCCAGGCCGCCCTGATCGGACTGCTCCAAGGCGTTACCGAGCTCTTCCCGGTGTCCAGCCTCGGTCACTCCGTGCTGGTGCCCGCGTTCATCGGCGGCAGCTGGGAGCACCTGGTCACCGAGTCGGCGACCTCGGACTCCGGGCACAGCCCCTACCTCGCGTTCATCGTGGCGCTGCACTGCGCCACCGCCATCGCGTTGCTGATCTTTTTCCGGGCCGACTGGGTACGGATCATCAGCGGCTTGCTGCGCAGCCTCCGGCCCTCCATCGCCGCCCGTCGGATCGTCACCAAGGACGCCGACGAGCGACTCGCCTGGCTGATCGTCATCGCCACCATCCCGGTCGGCATCACCGGGCTGGCCCTCGAGCACACCTTCCGGACGCTGTTCGCCAAGCCGCTCGCCGCGGCGTTCTTCCTGACGATCAACGGCCTGATCCTGCTCGCTGGGGAGCGGCTCCGCCGCAACGCCCCGGCCGACGAGGCCGACCAGGACCCGACGAGCACCGAGCCCGGCCCGGCCCGCCGGCTGGCGACGCTGAACTACCGCGAGGCCGGGATCATCGGCTTCTTCCAGACCTTCGCGCTGCTCGCCGGGATCAGCCGGTCCGGCATCTCGATGGTCGGCGGTCTGGCCCGCGGGCTGTCCCACCGCGACGCCGCCCGGTTCTCCTTCCTGCTGGCCACGCCGGTCATCTTCGCCGCCGGGCTGCTCAAGGTGCCTTCGCTCTTCGGTCCGGCCGGCAAGCACATCCACGGCCAGGTCCTCGTCGGCGCCGTCATCGCCGGGGTCGCGTCGTACGTCTCGGTCAAGTGGCTCACCAAGTACTTCGAGACCCGGACGCTCACGCCGTTCGCCATCTACAGCCTGGTCGCCGGAGTGGTCTGCATCGTCCGGTTCGCCTAGAGGTCGCGGGCGTCGCCAGGAACCGCGCAGCCTGCAGCTTGGTGATGGCGCTGGACTCCCCGCGCGCCGGCAGCCGACGGTCGAGGACAGGCGCCCGGTGCCGTCGACGAGGGGACGCTCGACGCAATCCCTGCTACCGATGCAAGAACCCGGAATCCTGCTGGTCTTCTCCGCGGTCCGCGGGTCATCATCGTCGACGTCGCACCCTTGACGTCCAGAAGGTGCGGCGAGTACAGCTCGCACGACCTGGAGCGGGCGCTGCGCGCGGCCGGGATCACCGCGTCGATGGGCAGCGTCGGTGACTGCTTTGACAACGGCATGGCCGAGAGCTTCTTCGCCACGTTGGAGACCGAGTTGTTCCTCCACGAACACGGCGGCCGCTTCGACAACCACCACCAAGCCCGCCTGGCGGTCTTCGACTGGATCGAGACGTTCTACAACCGCCGGCGCCGGCACTCCGCGCTGGGTTACCTTGCACCTGAAGCCTTCGAGCGGTCCTACCTCACCACCGCGGCCTGAGGCCCGCAACAACCTGGTGTCCACGAGACCGGGTCAGCTCCGATGCACCCCGAGCGGCTACTGTTGCTGGCGCCGCGGCAATCCAGCTCCCGGTTTGGCGCGTTGCCATGCGGACGCGGGCCGACCTGCTCCTCATCGACGTTGGCGACTGGGTGGTTCGTCGCGACTTGCGCGCCACAGCCGCGCGGATACCACACACTGTCCCCACCTCCGCCCTAGCAAGAAAATTCTTCAATGTTTTCAGGCGATCCGCCTTCGAGACGTCGTTCGGGGCCGGAAACTGTCGTACCCCTGCTCTAGTGTTCTCTTCATGGACGATGTGACCGCTACCGATTGGGCTGAGGCCCCGTGGTGGCTGGACGCCGTCGCCGAGACGGACACCGTGGGGTGCCCGGAGCAGTGGGCCGAGCTGGCTGAGCTGGGCCCGCTGTCAGTGGAGGAAACCCTGCTGGCGATCGCTGCGGCCGGCCCCGGGCCGGAGGCGGCCCGGCTGCTGGTGTCGTTGCGCGGGCAGCCGCTGACCGACGAGCAGAAACTCACCGTGGTGGGGCTGTGGCAGCCGCAGCTGGCCTGGACGACCGCCGCGGAACAAGCCGCGCTGCTCGACCTGGTCGGCCCGGAACCCGACCCGCACGACAAGCAGGCAAGCGGTGCTGTCCGACGAGTTCGCCCCGCTGGAGCTGGCCGCCGCCCTGCACAGCACGGTGCCGCACGCGGCCGGGCGGATCCGGCAGGCCCGGCTGATGGGTTCCACTTCACCGCCACCCAGCAGCTGCTCGCCGAAGGCCGGATCGACGGCTACCGGGTGTGGCTGATGCTGCAGACCCTGACCACCCTGCCCCCGGAGCTGGCCCGGCAGGTCGAGGCGGACATCCTGCCCCGCGCCGCCGGGTTGACCGGGGCGGAGCTGCGCACCGCGGTGCGGGACGCCGCCCGCAAGGTCGACCCGGACTGGGGGGTCCGGATGTTCGCCAAAACCCGCAAAACCCGCCGGGTCGGCTTCGACCACCGCGGCACCGACGGGCTGGTGCTGCTGTACGCCTACCTCCCGCCAGTCGAAGCAGTCGCCATCCAGGAACACCTGCACCGGGCCGCCGCGGTGCCCAGCCCGCACCCGGGCGACGAGCGCAGTGTGGATGAGCGGATGGCTGATGCGTTGATCGGCTGCGTGCTCGGCTCCACCCCCGGCGATGTGACCACCCCACTGGCCCCGCAGGTGATCACCCGGCTGCTGATCTCGCTGCCCACCCTGCTCGGGCTGCGCCAAGACACCGGGGAACTGGCCGGCTACGGCAAGATCCCAGCCGGGATGGCCCGCCAGCTGGCCACCGACAGCGAGTTCCAACGGATGATCTACCACCCAGTCGACGGAC
>JAWWOO010000062.1:0-27677 GCA_033851545.1 Frankiales bacterium
GACTTCCTGTTCGGCGACGAAGAGGCGCTGATCCAGCTCGACATGAGCGAGTTCATGGAGAAGCACACCGTCTCGCGGCTGGTCGGTTCGCCGCCCGGCTACGTCGGCTACGAGGAGGGCGGGCAGCTCACCGAGCGGGTGCGCCGCAAGCCGTTCTCCGTGGTGCTCTTCGACGAGGTCGAGAAGGCCCACCCGGACGTTTTCAACACGCTGCTGCAGGTGCTCGAGGACGGCCGGCTGACCGACTCCCAGGGTCGGGCGGTCGACTTCAAGAACACGGTGATCATCATGACCACCAACCTCGGCACCCGTGACATCGCCAAGGGACCCGGCATCGGGTTCTCGACCGGTGGCGGCACGGTGGACTACGACCGGATGAAGGCCAAGGTCCAGGACGAGCTCAAGCAGCACTTCCGGCCCGAGTTCCTCAACCGCGTCGACGACACGATCGTGTTCCACCAGCTGTCGACCGACGACATCATCCAGATCGTCGACCTGATGCTCAACCGGGTCGACACCCAGATGAAGAACAAGGACATGGGTCTCGAGCTGACCCGCAACGCCAAGGAGCTCTTGGCCGAGCGCGGCTACGACTCGTCCCTGGGTGCCCGGCCGCTCCGCCGCACCATCCAGCGCGAGATCGAGGACGCGCTGTCCGAGAAGATCCTGTTCGGCGAGCTCCGTCCCGGCCAGATCGTGGTCGTCGACACCGCGGACGGCGACGAGGGCCGCAAGGTCTTCACGTTCCGCGGCGAGGCTCAGCCGACGGCCCTGCCGGACGCGCCCCCGATCAGTGTCGAGGCAGCCGTCGCCGTCGACGGCTGGGTCGAGTCGGCGGGGCCCGCCCCGTCCACCGCCCCGCCGACGGTCGAGCCGCCGGAGTAGTCCTGCACCTCGCAATGGTCCCCGTGCTCCTGGCGAGTACGGGGACCATTGCGCGTCCGGCGGCGAGTCGCGGACCTACCGCGCGCTGGTCAGCTGACGACGGCGGTTGCCAGGATCGCCTGGGCGGTTGGATCCGAGACGTAGGAGAAGAACAACACCCTGGTACGCGGCAGGTACCACGCCTGCGGGTGCCGGCATCGGCGAAGCTTCGCCGTGCCGCCGCCAGGCCGTGGTGGCGTTCGTCGCCTTCCTCCATCGGTTGACCGAGAGCCGGAACGCGACCGTCCGCACCAGGCCTCGGGCGCGTCGTACCTCGAGATCTGCGACCAGCGTTGCCAGGCCCGCATGTACGCCTCGGCGAGGCACTCCTGGGCATCGCCGCGGTCGGAGGTGAACGCGTAGAGCTGGGCGAGCAGCCGGCCGCGGCTCTCTCGGTAGAAGGCGTCAAAGTCGCTCGCGTCACCGTCCGGGAGAGCAGCGGCCGGCTGGTCGCTCATCAAACCTCTGCGCAGGTACCACGCCGGTGAGACCCCCCACCGGCACCCGCGGTTGCATCAGGGAACCACATTTCTGTAGGGGTGCTGTCTCTCGGCCCTGTCGGGAAGCTCAGCTGGCGACCGACCGCTTCGGCGCGAGCCCGAGGACGGTGAACACGGACACCGCCGCAAGCCCGGCCGAGACCGCCCAGGCCTCGCGGAAGATGTGCAGGTGCGCCGCACCGGAGGCCTTACCAAGGACGGCGACCAGGACGCTGATGCCGACGACGGCGCCGAGCTGCAGCGACATCGACACGATCGCACTGCCGGTGGCCGCTTGCTCCGGACGCAGGTCGATGGTGGCAGAGGTGATCGTCGTCGGCACCGCGAGGCCGAAGCCCATCCCGAGCACCAGCCAGCAGGGCAGGACGCCCGACACGTAGTTGGGGTCGTTGTGCACGAGCACGGTGAAGAGCAGGGCTCCGACGGCCGCGAGCACGAAGCCGACGGACGCGACAACGCTGGCCGGCACCTTGTAGCGCAGCTGCAGGGTCTCCGCCACCCCCGCGAAGACGGCGAACGTGACCGGGCCCGGAGCGGATCCGAAGCCAGTGCGGATCGCGCTGTAGTGCCAATGCCCTTGCATCCACAAGATCGCGGAGAGCAGCAGGATCGAGAACGACGCAAAGGCCAGCAGCGCCGTGAGGTTGGCGGCACTGAAGATCCGGTCGCGGAACAGCGAGAGCTGGATGACGGGGACGTCGTGCCGCGCTGACCGCCAAAGGAACAGCAACGAGCCGAGTACGGCGACCGCGGCGGACAGCACGAAGCGAGCGCTGCCCCAGCCCCAGCCCGGTGCCTCCACGAGGCCGAGGGCGAGTGCACCGACGGCGATGATGAGGACCAGGCCGCCGAGGATGTCGGGGAACCGGACGTCCTGCTCGTGCTTGGTGTTCGGCACCAGCTTCACCGCCAGCACGACAGCTGCAATGACGAACGGGATGTTGACCAGGAACAGCCAGCGCCACGAGGCCTCGACCAGCAGGCCACCGATGACCGGGCCCGCGGTGGCGGACAGCGCCCCAGAGGTGAACCAGATCTTGACGTACTGGCCAACCTTGTCCGCGGGCGCTGTGGTCAGGACGAGGCCGAGGCTGGCCGGTGTCATCACGGCTGCGCCGGCCGCCTGCAGCGCGCGGAAGCCGACCAGGACCCAAATGTCGCCGCTGAACGCGGCCCCGAGGCTCGCGACGCCGAAGATGGCGAGCCCGATGAGGAAGCCGCCCTTGCGACCGAACCTGTCGGCGAGGCGACCTGCCGGTACGAGCAGCGCCGCGTACACGATGGCGTAGCCGTTGAGCACCCAGCTCAGGTCCGAGAGTGACTTGGCGCCGACACCGCTGCCGATCGACGGTAGGCCGACGTTGGTGATCCAGACATCGAGCTGGGCCAGGAAGCTGGACATCGACAGCACGGCCAGGATGAGCCCTGGTCTCGCCGGCGGGGCGCTCGTCCTGGCGGTTGCGAAGGTGGTGGTCTCTTGCAGGGTCATACGGAACTCGCCTTCGCGAACGGGACCAGGGATCGGCCGGACGGGGGTTCTGGACTACTCTGTCAAGAACGTAAGAGATTCTGGACTGATCTGTCAAGAATGTTTCCCGAGCGGTAGAATCGAGCCCATGTCCCGTCCGCCTGGCTTCGACAAGACGCGAGTGCTGGAGCAAGTCGAACGTCAGTTCCGCAAGTCCGGCTATTCCGGGACGAGCCTCGACGACCTCTGTGCCGTCACCCGCCTGGGTCGAGGCAGCCTGTACGCGGCCTTCGGTGACAAGCACAACCTCTTCCTGCAGGCCCTCGACGGTTACTGCCGACGCAGCGAAGCGATCCTCCTGGCCGCTCTCGACGGCCCCGATGACGAGGCGCTCGATCGGCTCCGCAGCTTTCTCACCTCTGCGGCGCACATCGTCTTCTCCGACAGCGACGGGCTCGGTTGCATGGCCGGCAAGTTCGCCGTGGAGTTGGCCGGCCAGGACGACGCTGTGGCCCTCCGGATCAAGCGCAACCTGTCCCTGATCCAGGACGCGCTGGTCGCCTGCATCGTCGCCGCGCAACGCAACGGTGACCTCGACCTGGCTGCCCCGGCGCGAGACATCGCCAGTCTCTTCATGACCGTCGCGCGGGGCATCGACGTGCTCACCCAGGCCGGCGCCGAGATCGCCGACATGGAGGGTGCGGCCGACCGCGCCTTCGCCATCCTGCCGCTGACCGAAGCCGCGCGGCGCCGGTTGACAGTGCCCGCCTGACCCAGGGTTTCAGAGTCCCGGCAGGCTGAACGACTCGCCGCGCCGCTCGACGAGACCGTCCTCGAGCAGGCCGGCCAGCGACCGGTCCCGTTGGACGTCGTCCGCCCACACGGCGGCCAGCGCCTCCCGCCGTACGGGACCCTCGGCATCCCGGAGTACGGCGAGCAGCCTCCCCCGCACCTGCCGATCCGTGCCCGCGTAGCCCTGGACCTTCCGCGGCGGCCCGTCCAGAGCGGGATAGCCTGCGGCCCGCCACTCGCAGCGGGCCGCCAGCGGGCAGGCAGCGCAGACCGGGGTACGCGCCGTGCAGACCAGTGCGCCGAGCTCCATGACGGCGACCGAGTAGGTCGCCGCGGTGTCGGCGTCGTGGGGCAGCACCGACTCGGCGAGCGCCCACTCGGCGGAGGTGACCGAGGGTCCGGCATCGGCGGCGCCGGAGATGCAGCGGGCGAGGACCCGCCGCACGTTGGTGTCGAGCACAGCGTGCCGCTGCCGGTGGGCGAACGCGGCGACGGCGCGGGCGGTGTACGCGCCGACGCCCGGCAGCGCCAGCAGGTCCGGCAACGTCGACGGCACCTCACCCCCGTGCAGCGTGTCGATCGCAACGGCCGCGGCGTGCAGCCGCAGCGCCCGCCGGGGATAGCCCAGCCGCCCCCACTCCCGTACGGCCTCGCCGGGCGCCTCGTCCGCCAGCGCGGCAGCTGTCGGCCAGCGGCGCAGCCACACCTCGTACACCGGCTGAACCCGCGCCACGGGGGTCTGCTGCAGCATGAACTCGCTGACCAGCACCGCCCAGGCTGTGGTCCCCGGCCGCCGCCAGGGCAGGTCGCGCGCCTGCGATGCGTACCAGCGGCGGACCACCAGCTCGAGCGGGTCGACAAGTGCCTTCATCTCGCCGATCGTCGCACGGCGCGGCTTCCTGGCCGCGGGCCAGGTCCGGCCTAGCATCTGCGCCATGGACAGCAACCCGCTGCTCAACCCGGTCGGATCGCTGCCGCCGGAGGTCTACTGGCGGCGGCGGGCGATGGCCGGCCTGCTGGCGGTCCTGGTGATCTGGCTGGCGTGGAGCTGGTTCCCCGGCAAGAGCGGCGGAGCCAACGCCGCGCAGCCGAAGAACCCGGTCAAGTCGACGACCTCGCCGCACACCACTCCGTCGCCGACCCCGACTGCTGTCGTGACCACGGCCGCGCCGGTCGTGACCACGAAGGCGACCGCCACGGTGACCTCGCCGGCAGCGACCACGACCACGGCGCCTGCGACGCCCAAGTGCGCCTCCTCCGCAATCAAGATCACGTTGACCGCCGACCACACCCTCTACCCGTCCGGGGTCAGCCCGCGCTTCGTCCTGACTGTCGCCAACGTCAGTGCCAGCGCCTGCCGGATCGACGTCGGCACTGCCAACCGCGGCTTCCTGGTGACGTCCGGCAACGACCGGATCTGGTCCTCCTCCGACTGCTCCAAGACCTCGCCGAACGTCGCGACCTTCAAGCCCAAGGACACGGTCGGCTACTCGCACACCTGGACCCGGCAGCGCTCCTCAGCCGCCGGTTGCGCGGCGGCGGGGACGGCGGCCCGCCCGGGCACGTACAAGGTGGTCGCCCACCTCGGTGACCTGATCAGCGCCACGATGGTCTTCCGGCTGGCCTGACCGGCACTCAAGCACAGGCCCGACCCGGTCGACACCACCCGGGAGAAGTGCGCGTCCTCGGACGCGCGCTCGCCGCCGGCCTGCGCCTGCGGCTGAGGCCGTCCAGAGGAGCAGGGTGATCGGAAGCACGGTGCCCTCCCTGCCGTCGGCGGTGGGCCTGGGGGTCGTCGTCGTCGACGACTCGCCGGTGCAGCGCCGGTTCCTGCGCGCGATGATCGACGCCGATCCCGAGCTCACGGTGATCGGCGAGGCCCGTACGGGCAAGGAGGCGGTCGCCCTCGTCGAGCGGCTGCGCCCGGTCGTGGTGCTGATGGACCTCGACCTGCCGGTCGTGAACGGCATCGAGGCGATCGAGCGGATCATGGCCACCCAGCCGACCCCGATCGTCGTCTACTCCGCCTTCGTCGCCGGCCCGGACAACGCCAACGGGCTCGCTGCCCTGGCCGCCGGCGCCGTCGACATCGTCGCCAAGCCGTCGCCGCGCGAGTCCGAGGATCTCGACGCCTACGCCGAGGCCCTGCGCCGTCGGCTCCGCGTCGCCAGCCGCGTACGGGTGATCACCCACGTCCGCGGCCGGCTGAAGTCCACCCCGCTCTCCGGCGTCCTGCCGGGGAGAGCGACCGCCGAGGAACCGGCGACGGTCAAGCGGGTCCCCGCCGCGCGTACGGTCGAGCCTGCTGCTCCTCGAACCCTCCGCCCAGCCCCGGTCGAGCCGGGCAGCCAGCCGATCGACCTGATCGCGATCGGCGTGTCCACCGGCGGTCCCCAGGCGCTGGCGACCCTGCTGAGCGCGCTGCCGGAGACGATGACGCAGGCGGTCCTGATCGTCCAGCACATGGCGGACGGCTTCCTCGAAGGCCTCGCCCAGTGGCTGGACAGCCAGTGCGCACTGCCGGTCGGCGTCGGGGAAGGCGGCAAGAGACTGCAGCCCGGAACGGTCACGCTCGCCCCCGGCGGCCTCAACCTGATCATCCACGAGCGGCTGCGGGTGACCTGCGAGGTGCCGCCGCCCTCGCAGTTCCACATCCCCGGCATCGACCCGACCTTCCGGTCGGTCGCGCACCACGTCGGCGCCGCCGCGATCGGCGTCATCCTGACCGGCATGGGCAGGGACGGCGCTGCGGGGCTCAAGGAGATGCGCGACTGCGGCTCGATCACGGTCGGGCAGGACGAGGCGAGCAGTGCGGTGTACGGGATGCCGGGCGCCGCCAAGGCCCTGGGCGCCATCGAGCACGAGCGGCCGCTGGCGGAGATCGCGTCGTTGCTGCTGACGCTCGTCGACACCCCGGCGTCGCGGGTGGCCCGATGAAGCTCAGCCTCTCCGACTCCGACTTCGCCCGGCTGACCCGCTTCCTGCACGACGTCGCCGGCCTGGTCTTCGACGAGACCCGCAGGGACTCGCTGGGGTACGCCCTCGGCGAGCGGCTGCCCCGTACCGCGTTCAGCGAGGTCACGCCCTACCTCGACCACGTGATGAGCCCCGAGGGCGCCGAGGAGCGCCAGCAGCTGCTCGACGAGGTGACCATCCCGGAGACGTACTTCTTCCGCAACCCGCCGCAGATCCGGGCCCTCGGCCGGCAGGTCCTGCCCGAGCTGGTACGCGCCAACGCCGAGAGCAAGCGACTGGTCATCTGGAGCGCCGGCTGCTCGACCGGCGAGGAGCCGTACACGGTCGCCATGCTGTTGCTCGAGCTGATCCCCGACCACCGCGACTGGGACATCCGCATCATCGCGACCGACGTCTCCCAGCGCGCCCTCACCGCTGCCCGCCGGGCGAAGTACGGGCAGCGGTCGGTGCAGCTCGCGGACGCCGAGCGGGTCGGCCGGTTCTTCGACTACGAGAACGGCGACTACGTGGTCAAGCCGGAGGTGCGGGCACTCGTCACGTTCCGGCACCACAACCTGGTGACCGACCCCTCGCCGTTCCTCAGCCGCGAGATCGACCTCGTGCTGTGCCGCAACGTGACCATCTACTTCAACCGCGAGACCACGCGTGGGCTGATGGAACGCTTCCACCACTCGCTGGCCGACGGCGGCTACCTGTTCCTCGGTCATGCCGAGACGCTCTGGCAGATCACCGACGCGTTCCGGCTGGTGACCCTCGGGGACGCGTTCGTCTACCGCCGGGTCGACCCGCCCAAGGTGGAGCGCAAGATCGGCCTCGGCTCCTTGAAGGCCTTCGGCTGGCGCAACGGCGCCGGCCCGGAGCGGGTCGAGGTGCCCGTCCAGGCAGCGCCGGTGGAACCACCGGCCCCGGTTTCCTCGCCCAGCCTGCTGTCCCGACTGCAAATCCCCGTACGGGAACCGGCGCCGGCGGCCGTCGCTCCCGTCGTCGACTACCTGCCCAGCCTCCAGCTGGTGCACCAGGAGCTCGCGGCCGGCCGCTACCTGCTCGCGGCGGAGATGGCGGAGTCGTTGGCTTCGCGGGAGCCGTTGCTGGCGGAGGCGCACTACCTGCGCGGGATGGCGCTGTGCAACCAGGGGCGCGACCGCGACGCGTTGGACAGTCTGCGCAAGGCGATCTACCTCGACTCGAACGCGGGCTTTGCCCACTTCCTGCTGGCCGGGGCGCTCGCCCGGCTCGGCGAGAGCGCAGCGGCTGCGGCCTCGTACCGTGCCGCCGCCGAGACCCTGGGGCGCCGAGCCGGTGATGCTGTCGCCGCCGAGCTCGGGGGCCGGTCTATCGCCGAGCTGATCGTGTTGTGCCGGTCGTTGGCCGGTACGGCGGACAAGCGAGCAGTGATGGGAGGCCGATGATGGACGGCGGATACGTGACGTTCCGGCTGGGCGAGCGGGTCTATGCCGCTGCACTGCCCTGCGTACGGGAGATCGTCCGGCTCGAAGGACTCGAGGAGCTGCCCGGCATGACGGCGCCGCTGGTCGGGGTGCTCGAGCTGCGCGGCTTCCCGCTGCCGGTGCTCGACGGCCGGCCGCTGCCCGCGGACGGGTCGCCGCGGGTGGGCGACGTGCTCGTGCTCGAGGCGACGGCTTCCTTCGACGCCGTAGGCGTTGTCGTCGACCGGGTCGTGTCCGTCCTCGACGAGGGCGAGCTGCGCAAGAACTCTGTCGCCGCCCCGCTCGGTTCACTGCCGTCGTACGTGGTGGACGTGCTCCACGGCGCCGACGGCCAGGTCTTCATGGTCGACCTCCGGCAGATCTACGCCCTCGTCCCCGCCTGAACACACGCAGGGCGAGCACCATGCTCAGCGCCGGTCGTGCCCCGCCCGCCGTGGTTAGCCGTGGCTTCCGCCGCTGCCCTTGCCACCGTCGTTGTTCTTGCCGCCGTTGCTCTTGCCGCCGCTGCTCGTTCCGCTGCCGCCATCGGTTGTGTGGGAGGGCTTCGGCGTCGGCCGGTTGGACTTCGGCGTCTTCGAACCGTCGTGGGAGCCCCCCGGCGACTTGCTCTGCTGGTGACCGTCACTGGTCTTGGCTGCGGGCGTGTGGGACGGCTTGCGATGATCGTCGGCGTGGCTGTTTGCCTGGCTGGGCAGACCGGTCGGTCTCCCGACCAGGCCGGGCGTGTGGCGCGGTTGCGGCACCGACGTGACACCCGGCTGCGGCGTACGCATCGGGGTCGGCGTGGGCTGGCCCGTGGGTCCGGAGACCTCAGTCGGCCGGACCTGGGTCGGTCGGGTGCTCTCGACGGTCGCCGCCGGGGCTGCCGGCCGTTCGACGTCGGGGGCAGGCGGCCGGACCGGGTGTGCACCGGGCAGTGTCAGCGGTGTCACGTGGTTGACCACCTCGGCGACGGCGGTCTGGGCCGCCGAGGGCAGGACGTTGGCCGCGGCAGCGCCGACCAGCGCGGCGCTCGAGCCGAACGACACCAGGGCGACGGTCGCCAGGCGGCGCCGCCAGCGAGGGTCCGCAGTCGAAGGCTCCTGGGTCAGGCTTCCGCTGGAGAGCAGGGCGGCGAGTGCGGGCGATGGCTGTGGAGCCGGGCCCTCGCCCAGCGACCGAGCCAACGCGAGGAGGGCGGTCAGCCGCGGCTCGTCGCTCCCGGTGGTTCCGCGCAGGAGCGCCTCGACCCGGCGGTCGTCGAGGTCGTCGGCGGCGGATGGCGGCGTCATGTCGTCCGGGTCATCGTCGAAGTAGGTCATAGGGGTACGCCCGATGACAGCCGCGCCTTGAGCGTCAGCAGCCCGCGCCTCTGCAGCTGTTTGACGGCGCCACTGGTCTTGCCCATGACCTCGGCCACCTGCTCCACGGTCAGGTCGGCCACGAGGCGCATCAGCAGCACGTCGCGCTGGTCGTCCGGCAGCTGGCCGATGACCTCGCGGACCGCGGCGACGCTGTGCGCCTTGAGGGCCTCGTCCTCTGCCGAGGCCGCGGTCCGTCGGTCGGTCTGCGCGTCGAACTCGACCGGGTCCTCGCGCCGGGCCCGGCGCCGCAGGTCGTCCACGAGCCGGGCATGGGCCACCGAGAAGAGCAACGTACGCAAGCCGGCGGCTCCGCCCGAGACGGTCGCCAGCCGGGTGAAGACGGCGAGGAAGACCTCGCTGGTCAGGTCCTCGGGCTCGTGGGCGCCCCGGGCCCGCAGGTAGCCGAGTACGGCCGGCGCAAGCTCGTCGTACAACCGGCGCAGTGCCCAGGGCTCGCCCGCGGCGGCGGACTCCAGGACGGAGTCGAGCGGGGACTCCGGCACTCGTCACCTCCGCCACCAGTCGGGTCGAGCCGCGGCGGTCCTTTCCCGCCTGGACGTACATCGGCAGGCAGGGGCCGTGTCCGAACATCCCGGAGGATATTCTCCCGCCGGCCGAGAGGTCCGGCGCGTAACCCTCCGGAGGGCTGTGTCGATAGCAGCCGTGAGCGGCCCCGATCCGTGGCCGAACGCCCACCGGAGGACCCATGTCCGTCACATCCCGCCCCGGCCTGGTGGCTCTCGCCGCCGCCGGTTCGCTTCTGCTGCTCGCGTCGGCCCCGGCCAGCGCCCTGGCTGCCGGCCATGTCGCCAAGCCCAAGCATGTGGTCGCCAAGCCCAAGCACGTGGTCGCCAAGCCCAAGCACGTCAAGGTCGTCCACTTCAACGCTCACGGCACGGTCGTCTCGGCATCCGGCAGCACGGCCGTCGTGATGGCCCGCACCGTCCTGGTCCAGCACAAGGGAGTGCGCCACAACGTGGCGATCACGGTGACCGTCGCGCCCGGCGCGCTCAAGCACACCGGTCACGGCCGCAAGGTGCCGACCACCGCCGGCCTGGTCGTCGGCAACAAGGTGGAGGTGTCGGGTACGGCGACCGGCTCCGGCGACACCGAGGTGCTCACCGTCACGCACGCTGTCCAGCACGCCCAGGCCGCCCACGTCTTCCTCGGCAAGGTGATCGCGGTCAACGGCACCACGATCAAGGTCTCCAAGGGCGCAGAAGCCAGCGACGACCAGGACGAGAACGACAACGGCCTGCACGGCTTCGCCGTCGATGTCTCGAAGGCGACCATCACGGTCGACGGAGCTGCCGGGACGCTGGCCGTCGGCCAGACGGTCGCCATCCTCGGCGAGGGTGACCACGACGCCGTCGTCGCCGCTTCGGTCTACGCGTTCACGGTCGCCCCGACGCTGCTGGCCGGCAAGATCTCCGCGGTCACCGGCAGCCAGGTCACCATCGGCGACGAGGAAGACGCCGTCACGGTGGACCTCGCCAGCACGCCGTTGGTCATCAACGGCAACACGGGCGGTGCGCTGACCAGCGTCGCCGCAGGGGCCAAGGCCGTCATCCTCGGCACCACCACCGCTGGCGTCTTCACCCCGAGCCTGGCGTTCGTCTTCAACGGTGCCGACAAGCACCCGGTGGGACACAACCACGACGACTGACGAACACTGATGAGCACGCCGACCCCGGGTCCCCCGCACGGCCCGGGGTCGGTGCTTGTCCGACGTCTGGAAGCCCAGGTGAGGCTCGCCTGCAGGCCCGGCGGGGTCAGACGTAGCGCTCGAGGATCGACGACTCCGCCAGCCGGGACAGGCCTTCCCGTACGCCGCGGGCGCGGGTCTCGCCCACGCCTTCGACCGCCTGCAGGTCGTCGATGCCGGCAGCCAACAGCTTTTGCAGCGAACCGAAGTGCTCGACCAGCCGGTCGACGACGGTGCGCGGCAGCCGCGGCACCTTGGCCAGCAGCCGGTAGCCGCGCGGGCTGACCGGCGCGTCCAGCGAGTCTGGGCTGGGCGGGAAGCCGACCACCTTGGCGATCGCGGGCAGCTCGAGCAGCTCGGTGGCGGAGAGACCGTCGAGGTCGGGGAGGACGTCCTCGGTGGTGCGGGTCCGGCGGCCGCCGAACGGGACGTAGTCGCGGATGACCAGCTCGCGCTCGGCTTCGACGCCGGCCATCAGCTCGTCGAGCTGCAGCGCGAGCAGCCGGCCGTCGGTCCCGAGCTCGACGACGTAGCCCTCGATCTCACCGGCGATCCGGCGGACCATCTCGAGACGCTGGGTCACTGCCATCGCATCCCGTACGGTGACCAGGTCCTCGATCTCCAGCGCCGACAAGGTGCCGGCGACCTCGTCGAGGCGCAGCTTGTAACGCTCGAGCGTCGCCAGCGCCTGGTTGGCCCTGGACAGGATCGCCGCCGAGTCGTCGACGACGTAACGCCGGCTGTCGACGTAGAGCACGATGATCCGCATCGACTGGCTGACCGAGATGACCGGGTAGCCGGTCTGCCGGGCCACCCGCTCGGCCGTACGGTGCCGGGTGCCGGACTCCTCGGTCGGGATGGTCGGGTCGGGGACCAGGTGGACCGCGGCCCGGACGATGCGCAGCAGGTCGTCGCCGACGACGATGGCGCCGTCCATCTTGGCCAGCTCACGCAACCGGGTCGGGGAGAACTCGACGTCGAGCCGGAAGCCGCCGGTGCACAGCGCCTCGACGCCACGGTCGTAGCCCAGGACGATCAGCCCGCCGGTGTTGCCGCGGAGGATGCGCTCGAGCCCGTCCCGCAGCGGGGTGCCGGGGGCGACCGCGGCGAGGGTCGACCGCAGTTGGTCGTCCGTCGTCGCCACGCAACCCTCGTTCCCCGGAATTCCAAAGTTGTCACGCGCAGTCTAGCCTCGGCTGCTGCATTGCGGGGTTGTCAGGCCAGCCCGCCTGACCGCAGTGCCGAGCCCAGGTCGGGCACCTCGGTCACGGTCATGCCGGCGGGGCCGGATCCGGAGCCGACTGGTACGAGCGCGCGGCTGAACCCGAGCCGGGCAGCCTCGGCCAGCCGGCGCGACACGGCCGAGACCGGGCGGACCTCGCCGGCCAGACCGACCTCGCCGACCGCGACCAGCCCTGGTGGCAACGGTTTGTCCCGCGACGCGCTCGCCACCGCCAGCGCGATGGCCAGGTCCGCGGCGGGCTCCGACAGCCGTACGCCCCCCACTGTCGCCGCATAGACGTCGGCCTCGGAGACCTTGACGGCGGCACGGCGGTCGAGCACGGCGAGCACCATGGCCAGCCGGGCGCCGTCCAGCCCGGACGTCGCCCTGCGCGGGGAGGGCAGCTTGGTTGCGGCTACGAGCGACTGCACCTCGGCCACCAGTGGCCGCCGGCCCTCGAGCGCGACGGTGATGCAGGTGCCGGGCACCGGTTCGGCGTGCCGGGAGAGGAACAGCCCCGACGGGTCGGGCAGCTCGCGGATGCCGCTGTCGGTGAGCTCGAAGCAGCCGACCTCGTCCGTCGCGCCGAAGCGGTTCTTGACGGCGCGGACCAGCCGCAGCGACGTGTGCCGCTCGCCCTCGAAGGACAGCACGACGTCGACCAGGTGCTCGAGGACGCGCGGTCCGGCGATCGACCCGTCCTTGGTCACGTGGCCGACCAGGACGACGGCGATGCCGCGCTCCTTGGCGACGGCGATCAGCGCGGCCGCGACCTGCCGTACCTGGGTGACTCCGCCTGCTACGCCGTCGATGTCGGAGCAGCTGATGGTCTGCACCGAGTCGACGATCAGCAAGGACGGCGCGACAGCGTCGATGTGGGTGAGCACGGCGGAGAGGTCGGTCTCGGCTGCGAGGTAGAGGTTGTCGTCCAAGGCTCCGGTTCGGCCGGCGCGCAGCCGCACCTGTGCCGCGGACTCCTCGCCGGTGATGACCAGCGACCGCGAGCCGGGGGAGGCGCACGAGGCCGCGACCTCGAGCAGCAGCGTGGACTTGCCGACGCCCGGCTCACCCGCGACCAGGATCACCGCGCCGGGGACCAGCCCCCCGCCGAGCACCCGGTCGAGCTCGCCGACCCCGCTGGGCCTGGCCCGCGCCGCCTCGATGTCGACCTCGGCGATCGGCCGGGCCGGCGCGGAGACCGGGCCGGCGGACACCGTACGGAGCCTGGCGGCGCCTGCCTCGTCGATGGTGCCCCACGCCTGGCATTCGGGGCATCGCCCGACCCACTTGGGCACGCCGAGGCCGCACTCGGCGCAGGAGAAGGCCAAGCGGTCCTTGGTTGCCGTCTTTGCCATAGCCCGCAGGCTAGTCGCCGACCCGGACAGAACGCGTCAGGAAGACGGCGCGGCCTGGTTGTCGTAGGGCTGCGGGTTGAAGATCTCCGGCACGTCCGGCGCCGGGAAGATCACGGACTGGGTGGGCTCGGGGTTGGTCCGCGACTTCAGCGAGTAGACCGGGACGGCCACTGTGACGTTCCCGGAGTTCTTGAAGGAGAAGGTGAGGCTGACCAGGCTGCCCGGCAGCACCGAGGTCTTGAGACCGCTGACCTGCAGGCTCAGGCCGCCAGAGCCGAGCATCAGCGAGCTGCCCGGGGAGAGAGTGTTCGCCGGCCCGGTGCTCGCGGAAGCGGACGATGTGGGAGCGGCTGACGCCGAAGGGGCAGCCGACGCCGACGGGACGGCAGAGGGGACGACGGTGGTGAACGGCTGCGTCGAGGCAGTGCCGTTCGCGGCGGTCACGCTCTTCAGCGTGTCGTCGGTGCCGGAGTTGTTGGCCACCACGCCACGCAGGTCGAGCTGGGTCGCCCCGCCCGGCGTGTCGCCGACGTCGGCGACGAGCTGCAGGTTGCGCAGGACGACGTTGCCGGCGTGCGCCTGGACACCGTCGGCCACGGAGAGCTCGAGCCGGGTCGGCGCATTCTGGCCGGCACCGCAGGCGCTGACCAGCGGGACGGTGCCCACGAGCACCGAGGCCAGTACGGCGGGCATCGCCGAGCGGCTGCGGGCGGTCCGGCTCACGGTCTCTCCTTGCGGTACGGGTGCGCGAACACGGTCAGCGTAGCGACCTCCCGGTCAGCGCAGGCCGCCGCCCCGTACCAACAGCAGGGTCACGTCGAGCAGGGCCAGGCCCATGGCCACCCGGAACATCGTCGCGGTTGCCTGGGCCCCGCCGCGCAGCACCGTCACCGAACCGGCGACCACCATCAGGATGGCCAGGATCAGCCCGCCGATGGTGACCGCAGCCGACGCCTTGGCCGGTCCCAGCGCGAGGACGACCGTAGCGGCGAGCAGCAGGCCGGCCGAGGCGAACGCCGACCCCGTACGGCCGAGGCGGTGCGGCAGGCCGACCACGCCGGTCGTCGCGTCGTCGGCCAGGTCGGGCAGCACGTTGGCGAAGTGGGCACCAACTCCGAGCAGTGCGCCGCCGACCACCAGCCACGCCGGCGGGTTCGGACGCCCCGGCAGGCCCAGCACCACGAACGCCGGCAGGGCGCCGAAGCCGATCGCGTACGGCAGCGGGGAGAGCACCGTCGCCTTCAGTCCGAGGTTGTAGCACCAGGCGGCCGCCACCCCGGCGAGGTGCACCAGACCGGCGCGCCAGCCGTTGGCCAGCGACAGCGGTACACAGCACAGCAGTGCCGTGACCGCGCCGACCCACACCGTCTCCGCGCCGATGTCGCCCGACGGGATGGGCTTGTCCGTCCGCCCGACCACGTCGTCGCGGAAGCGGTCCAGGTAGTCGTTGCTCCAGCCGACCGACAGCTGCCCGGACAGCACGGTCGCTGCGACCAGCAGTGAGCCCCAGGGACCGCGGCCGATGGACACGGCGAGCGCGGTGATCACCGCGGTGACCGTGGCGGTGGGCGCCGCATGGGTGGCCTTCGCCAGGGCTACCGTGACCCGTACGATGCGGTCGATACGGGCGGAGGGCATGCGGGGAGTGTGTCAGCACCTGTGAGGAAGGCCGGCGGCATGCCCCCGACGCGTGCCAGGAACGACCCAGCGCAGTACGACGACCTGGTCGAGGAGTGGTGGCGCCCGCGCGGTGTCTTCGCGATGCTGCACTGGATCGCCGAGTCCCGGGCGACGCTGATCCCCGAGGCGGGCCGCCCCGGTGCGGTCCTGCTCGACATCGCCTGCGGCGGCGGGGTGATGGCGCCGTACGTCGGCAAGCTCGGCTATCGGCACGTGGGCGCCGACATCGGCTTCGCGGCGCTGACTGTCGCCAGGCAGCACGGGGTCGAGCCTGTGCAGGCGGATGCCGCGAGGTTGCCGTTCGTGGACGGCGCGGCCGACGTGGTGGTCGCCGGCGAGATGCTTGAGCACGTACGTGACCTGCCGGCCGTGGTGGCCGAGCTGTGCCGCGTACTCGCCCCCGGCGGCACCCTGGTCGTCGATGCCCTTGCCGACACGGCGCTGTCGAAGCTGGTCACCGTGACCGTGGCCGAGCGGATCCCCGGTGGACCGCCGGTCGGGCTGCACGACCCGGCGCTCTACGTCAGCCGGGGTGCGCTGATCGCCTTGTGCGCACAGCATGGGGTGAGGCTGCGGCTGCGCGGACTCCGGCCGTCGATCCTGGCCTGGGTCGGCTGGCTGCTCAAGCGCCGGAAGGCAGGTCGGATGGTCGCGACGCGCTCGACCGCTGTGCTGTTCACCGGGGTCGGCACCAAGGTGAGCCGATGACGCCGCTCGAGGCTGCCCGCGAGTTGCGGCCACGGCTGGCGGCGCACGCCGCAGCGCACGACGTCGACGGGAGCTTTCCGGCCGACGACTTCGACCTGCTGCGTGGGGCCGGTCTGCTCGGGCTGATGGTGCCCAAGCGGCTCGGCGGCTCGGGTGCCGGGTTCGCCGACTACGCCGAAGTCGCGATGGAGCTCGGCGCCGGTGCCGGAGCCACCGCGCTGATCTTCAACATGCACGCGTCCATCACCGGCGCCCTCGCCCTGACGTCCGAGGACCTGGCCCGCGTGCTCGGTGTGCCGGCAAGCTTCTTCGCGATGCGCGACCGCACCCTGGAGGCCGCGGCCAAGGGCTCGCTGTTCTGCGTCGCGATGTCCGAGCGCGGCGCAGGGTCGCGGCTGTCGCAGCTGACCACCTCGTACGAGAAGGTCGACGCCGGTTGGCACATCAGGGGGAGCAAGGCCTTCTGCTCCGGCGCCGGCCACGCGGACGGCTACCTCGTCGCAGCCGTCCGGACCGAGGACGGCGAACGCCGCGTCTCGCAGTTCCTCGTACCAGCGAGGGATCCCGGCATCACCGTCGAGCCGACCTGGGACTCGCTGGGGATGCGGGCCACCGCGTCGCACGACCTGCACCTCGACGTCGTGGTCGACGATGACGCCCTCGTCGGTGGCATGGAAGGGCTCGGCGTCATGCTCGCGCAGGCGATGCCGCAGTGGCTGGTCGCGTCCTACGCGGCCGTTTACGTCGGCGTCGCCCAGGCGGCACTGGACGCCGGTGCCGCCTACGCCGAGCAGCGCAACCTGCGCCGGCTGCCTCTCGTACGGGCGCGGTTCGGCCGGGCCGACGCCGCGGTCGCCGCCGCCCGCGAGGTGGTCAGGGTCGCCGCCCGCCGGGTCGACGAGGCCCCTGGCGAGCTGGAGACCAACCGCTGGGTCTGGCGGGCCAAGCTCGTAGCCGGCGACACCGCGTTCCAGGTCGCCTCGTCGTTGCTCGAGGCCTGCGGTACGGGCGCCACCCGGCGGGGCAGCGACCTCGAGCGGCTCTACCGGGACGCCCGCTGCGGGGCGCTGCAGCCGGCGACCAGCGACGTCTGCTCGGACTGGCTGGGCACCGCGGTCCTCGGCCTCGACCCGGAGTCCCAGGCCGACCTGCCCCGCTGGTGACTGCCCTCAGCGCTTGCGAAGCAGGGTGGCGTAGAGGGTCAGACCAGGCCCGAACGCCATCACGACGGCGTGGTCACCCTGGCCCAGCGATGCGGCCACCCGCTCCAGGATCAGCAGCACCGTGGGCGAGGAGCAGTTGCCGTACTCCCGGAGCACCTCACGCGATGGCTGCAGCGCCTGGTCGGGCAGCGCCAAGGCGTCGCGCACCGCCTCGAGGATCGCCGGGCCGCCGGGGTGGAGCACCCAGGCGGCGACGTCGGGCACGGTCAGGCCGTACCTGGACAGCAGCCGCTCGGTCACCGGGCGGGCGTGCCGGCCGAGGACCGCCGGCACCTCGGCGTCCAGACCCATGACGAAGCCCTGCTCGCCGATGTCCCAGGTCATCATGTCGGCCGTCGTGGTGTCGGTCACCGCGACCGTGTCGACGACCTCGAGCCCGTCGCCGCCGGGGGTCACCACGACCGCAGCGGCGGCGTCCCCGAACAGGGCGTGGACCACCATCTGCTGGACCGAATCGGCCGTCAGCGCGTACGACGGCAGCTGCGAGGGCTGCAGGTGCAGGCTGGTCAGCTCGAGGCTGAGCAGCATCGCCGGCCGCTGGTGCAGCTCGACGTAGTCCGCGACGGCGGCCAGCCCGGGCAGTGCCGCGTAGCAGCCCATGTGCCCGAGCAGCAGGCTCCGCAGGTCGGGACTCATCCCGAGGTCGCGCGCGAGCAGGACGTTGAGGCCGGGACTGACGTAACCGGTGCAGGAGGTGACGACCAGCATCCCAAGGTCCTCCGGGCGCAGGCCGGCGCCGGAGAGCGCGTCACTCAGCGCCTCCTTGCCCAGGGGAACGGCTTCCTCGACGTAGCGGCGCATCCGCGCGGACGTGGGCCACCGCGACACGTCCTCCTCGACCGGGTTGACCACCCCGTGGCGGGTGTCGACCCCGACCGCCCTGAACATCCGTTCCGCCACGGGGTTGCGGGCGTAGTGCGAGGCGAAGAAGCCGTCCCACAGCTCGGCCTGCCGGATCGCGGCCGGGACCGCAGTCCCGAACCCGCTGATCGTCGCGCCACCCATGGGCTCAGGCTTCCACACCGGCTCCGAGAGCACACCTCGAGGGGACGGCGGCTGTTCGTACCCAGGGTCTGCGGATGCACGGACCTGGCCTCGGTGTCAAGCCCCTGCCTGGGCTGCACTAGCCTTCTGACCTGCGGTGATGCGCTGACCTGGGGAAACAGCGATGCCCGGCTTCGCCCCTTCCGCGAAGGTCTGACGTGTTACCCTGGAGTAAGTCGGAAGGGGTACCAGCCACATGTCGTTCCAGGTCGGCGAGACGGTCGTTTACCCCCATCACGGGGCTGCTCTTATCGAAGCCATCGAGACCCGCACCATCAAAGGCGAGGACCGCCTCTATCTGGTCCTCCGTGTCGAGCAGGGCGACCTGACCGTACGGGTGCCTGCGGACAACGTCGAGCTGGTGGGCGTGCGCGACGTGGTCGGCCAGGACGGTCTGGAGAAGGTGTTCGACGTGCTGCGCGCGCCGCACACCGAGGAGCCGACCAACTGGTCCCGCCGCTACAAGGCCAACCTCGAGAAGCTCGCTTCCGGTGACGTCAACAAGGTGGCCGAGGTCGTCCGCGACCTGTGGCGTCGTGACAAGGACCGCGGCCTGTCCGCCGGTGAGAAGCGCATGCTCGCCAAGGCCCGGCAGATCCTGGTCAGCGAGCTCGCGCTCGCCGAGGGGACCAACCACGACAAGGCTGAGGCGATCCTCGACGAGGTTCTGGCCTCCTAGCCAGGCGGCTCGCGCGTCCGGCTTACTTTTGATCAGACTCGTCCGATAAAGGACGTACGATCATCGAGCCCTCGAACGAGGCCTGATTCATCTCGGTTGTCTGCCCCGGCCCTTTCCTGCGGTCCGCGGCCCTCGGCCGCCAGGGGAGAGCCGTGAGCAAGCTGCGCAAAGTCACCGCGCCCTATGCGGTGGTGGAGCTGTTGCGGCTGCTCGTCGTGGTGTTCTTCGCCGGGGTCGGCTACGAGATCTCGCGCAGCGTCGCGACCAGCGATGCCGGTGTGCTCGGTCCGTTCAACGGAGCAGCAGTCGGCGGGATCGTCGGCTGCGGTGTGGGCTACGTCCTCGGCGGCGTGGTCGCCCGTACCACCGTCACCGTGGTCGACCGGACCGAGGCAGCACTGCGATCGGTCTCCGCCGAGTCCCTGATCGCCGGTGGCATCGGCATGGTCTGCGGGCTGATCGCTGCAGCGGCCCTCGCCTGGCCGCTGCTGGTGTTCATCCCTGAGCCCTACATCTCCGCCCCGATCTTCATCTTTGTGCTGGTCATCTTCGGCATGCTCGGCTTCCGGCTTGGCAGCGTCCGCCGCGACGGCATGCTCGGCATCTTCGGCGCCAGGGCCGGGCTGCCGCCGCGTGACGTGGCCACCTCGGTGCTCCCGCGGTTCGTCGACACCTCGGTCGCGATCGACGGCCGCATCCTCGACGTGGTCCGGGCCGGGTTCCTGCACGGCACGATGTGCATCGCCGCTCCGGTCCTCGGTGAGCTGCAGGCCCTCGCCGATGCCGGCGACGACCTGCGGCGCGGCCGCGGCCGACGGGGGCTCGAGACGTTGGAGGCTCTGCGCCGCGAGCCGGGTGTCGAGCTGGTCATCGTCGACGAGCAGGTGCCGGCCGTTCCCGAGGTCGACGCCAAGCTGGTCCGGCTCTGCCTCGACCGCGAAGCCGCTTTGCTGACCCTGGACACCAACCTCGCCCGCGCCGCCGCTCTCGCCGGGGTGCGGGTGCTCAACCTGCACGCGCTGACCCTCGCCCTGCGGCCGCCGGTCAACTCCGGCGACGACGTCCACGTCCTGCTCATCAAGCAGGGCAAGGAGCCCGGTCAGGCCGTCGGCTACCTCGACGACGGCACGATGGTGGTGGTCGAACGCGGGCGTGAGCAGATGGGTGCCGAGGTCAGCGTTCACGTCACCAGCGTGCTGACCACCGCCAATGGCCGGATGGTCTTCGCCCAGCTCGGCAGCGGCCCGCAGATCGAGCGCCGGCCGCGGACCGCCCGGTCGTGACCGGCCCGATGCGGGTCGCGGCCGTCGTGCCCGCCGCGGGGCGGGGCGAGCGGCTGGGTCCGGGTGTGCCCAAGGCCTTGCGCGAGCTCTCCGGGGTGCCCATGCTCGTCCACGCCGTGCGGGCGCTCTCGCAGGCCCGGCGGGTGTCTCTCGTCGTGGTGGCGGCGCCGCCGGACGGGGTCGCCGAGGTCCAGGCCCTGCTCGACGTCCACCTCACCGGTCCGGCGGAGCTGCTCGTCGTCCCCGGCGGTGAGACCCGGCAGGACTCCGTACGGCTGGCGCTCGAGGCCCTGCCCGCGGATGTCTCCGTGGTGCTGGTCCATGACGCCGCCCGGCCGCTGGTCCCGTCCGAACTCGTCGACGCGGTCGCCGCGGCCGTCTGTGCGGGAGCACCGGCGGTCGTGCCGTGCCTGCCGCTGAGCGACACGGTCAAGCGTTCCGATGCCGCCGGCCGGGTGGTCGAGACGTTGCGCCGGGACGAGCTGCGCGCGATCCAGACCCCGCAGGGCTTCCAGCGCGACATTCTCGTACGGGCCCACGCGGGCGACGCCGGCGCGGACATCACCGACGACGCCGGTCTGGTCGAGGCCCTCGGCATACCTGTGCTGCTGGTTGCCGGCGACGACGAGGCGTTCAAGGTCACCCGTCCGCTTGACCTGGTCCTCGCCGAGGCCGTGCTCGCCAGGAGGAGGGCGGCCGGTGTCCGCTGACCTGCCGCGGGTCGGTATCGGGGTCGACGTGCACCCGCTCGAGGCCGGTCACGAGCTGTGGGTCGCCGGCCTGCACTGGCCGGACGCCGAGGCCGGTCTGGCCGGGCACTCCGACGGTGACGTGGTGGCGCACGCGATCTGCGACGCGCTTTTCTCGGCGGCCGGTCTGGGTGACCTCGGGTCCAACTTCGGGACCGCCGAGCCCGCCTGGGCCGGTGCGTCCGGGGTGACCCTGCTGGTCGAGACGGTTCGCCGGCTCGAGGCTGCGGGCTGGCGGGTCGGCAACGTGGCGGTCCAGCTGGTCGGCAACCTGCCCCGGCTCGGCCCGCGCCGGGTCGAGGCTCAGGACCTGCTCGCGGCCGCGGTCGGCGCACCCGTCAGTGTCTCGGCGACGACGACCGACGGACTCGGACTCACCGGCCGGGGCGATGGTCTCGCAGCCATCGCGACCGCGCTCGTCACGGCCCGCTAAGCAAAGTGAGCTGGTGTGCACCTGTCGCCTACGCCGAGCTGAGACCTCATTCCGTTCGGGCTTGGTTCTCCAGGGCCGCCAACCGTTTCCGGACCTTGTCGCCGATGGCGATGAGGCTCTTCAACTCCGCCTTGGTGAGCTGGTCGATGAACACGTCACGCACGCTGGCCGCGTGCTGCGGAGCCGCAGCCGTGATGAGGTCGCGGCCCCGCGGGGTGATGCTGACGACAGCCCCGCGCTGATCGGTGGCGCACCGGTCGCGTGAGACCAGGCCCCGCTTCTGCATGCGGCCCACGTGCTGGGAGAGGCGGCTCTTCTCCCAACGCAGCAGTCGACCGAGCTCGAACGGCCGCAGTCGGCCCTCCGGTGACTCCAAGAGATGGGCCAGCACCTCGTAGTCAGGCGTGGAGACGCCGCTGCGGTGACGCAGCTCGCGGTCGAGGAACTCCGTCAGTCCGTCCTGCATGGTGATCAGGGAACGCCACGCCCGTTGTTCCTCGTCGTCCAGCCACCGCACCTCGGTCATGGGATGACCTTACCAACCAGGTTGACACATTAACTATCGCGACCTACGGTCTGGTTAACACGTTAACTACGCAGATCGGTGCTCACAACGCCGGCACGGCATGTGGATGGAGCAGTCGTGGGAAAGCTCGACGGCAAGGTTGCCGTGATCACAGGCGCGACGAGTGGGATGGCGCTGGCCGGTGCAAAATTGTTCGCTGATGAAGGAGCTCACGTCTTCATCTCGGGCCGACGCAAGGACGCGCTGGACGAAGCCGTCCAGCTGATCGGCCGGAACGTGACCGGCGTGCAAGCCGATTCAGCCAACCTCGAGGATCTGGACCGTTTGTTCGAGACGGTCAAGCAGGAAAAGGGCACGCTCGACGTGTTGTGGGCAAGTGCTGGAATGGGCGAGCAGGGCGGGCTCGGCGAGATCACCGAGGAGCAGTTCGATGCCGCCTTCTCGCTGAACGCGCGCGGCACGCTGTTCACGGTCCAGAAGGCGCTGCCGCTGTTCAACGATAGTGGCTCGATCTTCATGACCGGGTCGAATGCCTCGCTCCGGGGTTACCCCAACTGGGGTGTGTACGCGGCGAGCAAGGCGGTGCTGCCCGCCTACGCACGGGTGTGGGTGTCCGAGTTGAGGGACCGGAAGATCCGGGTAAACGTGCTGACCCCAGGCCAGGTCGCCACGCCGGTCCTGGAGAAGGTGATGGACGCGCAGATGAAGGCGCAGTTCGAATCCGTGATCCCGCGGCGCCAGATGGGCCGCCCTGAAGAGATCGCGTCGGTCGCGTTGTTCCTCGCCTCGGACGACTCGAGCTACGTCAATGGCATGGAGCTGGTTGTCGACGGCGGCACCACAGTGATCTGAGCCCGCCGCTGATGGTCGTCAGCGGGCCGATCTGACACCCGGGCGCCGGCAAACCCTCGACTCTCCGGCCCCGCACGCCAGCAAGACCCCCAAACCAACTGATCCATATACGCCAAGGGAACACGTCATGACCACCATCAGCATCATCGGCTCGGGCAACATGGCCACCGCCATCGGCACCCGGGCGGCGAAGCACGGCCACACCATCGAGCTCATGAGCCGCAACACCGCCAAGGCTCAGGCGCTCGCCGACCAGATCGGCAACGGAGCCACCGTCGGCACGTTCGGCGCAAGGCCGGCGGGTGACATCGTCATCGTGGCCGTCCTGTACGCCGGTGCGGTCGAAGTGGTCGCGCACTACGGCGATGCGCTGGGCGGCAAGGTCCTCGTCGACATCACCAACCCGTTCAACGCCGACGCCAGTGGAGTCGTGACCAGCGCGGGCAACTCGGTGACCCAGCAGATCGCAGCCGTCGCCCCCGAGGGTGCACAGGTCGTGAAGGCATTCAATACCATCTTCGGCGGCGTCCTTGCTGAAGAGAAGCCGCTGGACGCGTTCTTCGCCGGCGACAGCGCCGAAGCGAAAGCACGTGTCGCGGCGTTCCTGGAAAGCTTGGACATGCGACCCCTCGACGCAGGTGGGCTCGAGATGGCCCACGCCCTTGAATGGGCCGGCATCCTCTTGGTGGGCCTGGCACGCAATGGCGCCGGCTTCGACATCGCCTTCGGCGCGAGGTCCTCTGACGATTCTGTCCGGGCGTGAACATGGCCACGGTGGTATTCATCAACCGGCACCGGCCGGCGGACGGTAAGCGTGACGCTCTGATCGGCCCCCTGCGCGAGTTCGCCGACCCGATCCACGCCGACCCGGAATCCCTTCATTATTCGGTCCACGAGCCGGTCGATGACGAGGCCGCGCCCTTGACCGTCATCCAGGCATACACGTCGGTCGCCGGCTTCTAGAAGCACGGCGAAATGGATGGCGCCGAACATCCCGCGACTTGTTGCGCTGCTCGCGTCCCCGCTGGACCCTCTGGTCCTGCTCCGAATCGATGGCGCCGAGATGGGCGGTCAGGCGCTGGTCGGCAGGACGATGACCTTGCCGGCGAGGCCGCCGCCGCCGGCGCGGGTGTGAACGGAGGCGAGCGCGGTCATCGGGACGCGCTCGGCAATGTCGACGGTGAGCTCGCCGCGGTCGACGCGTGCGGACAGTTCGGCCAGTTCGGTGGCGTCGCTGCGGACGAACAGGTCGATGCCGCGCACGCCGCGCGCCTCGTCGGACGGGGCGGGCATCCACACGGTGGTGTTGACGATGACTCCGCCGTCGCTGACGCGGGCGGCGAGCGCGCTGAACTGTTCCGGGCTGATCGGGGCCAGGTTGAGCAGCACGTCGATCGGCTCGCTGATCGCGGCGCTCACTTCACCGGCAGTGTGATCGATGACCTCGTCGGCCCCTTGTGCTTCGACCTGCGCCCGGGTCCGGGCGCTCGCCGTGGCGATGACGTGGGCACCGGCGGCCTTGGCCAGCTGCACGGCATAGCCGCCCACGGCGCCGCTGGCGCCGTTGACCAGGATGCGTTGCCCGGTCTGCAGCTTCGCGTGCTCGAACAGTGCCTGCCAGGCGGTGAGCCCGACAATGGGCAGCGCGGCCGCGTCGGCAAGCGGGATACTGGCCGGCGCCGGCGCCAGGCTTTCGGCGGCCGCCAGCACGTACTCAGCGGTGGCGCCGTCGTCGCCGAACGGCAGGAAACCGATGACCGGGTCGCCCACCTGCAGCCCGTCCACCCCCTCGCCCAGCGCGTCGATCGTTCCCGCCACGTCCAGGCCCGGGATGTGCGGCAGATCCAGGGGCATCGGGCCCTGCATGCGCCCGGCCCGGATGTTGCCATCGACGCCGTTGAACGATGTGGCGGCAACGCGCACCCGCACCTGACCCGCGCCGGGAGTGGGGACCTCGACGTCCTCCAGGCGCAGGACCTCGGGGTTGCCGTACTCGTGAAAACGAACTGCCTTCATCTCGGGTCCTCATCTCTGACGTAGTAGATGCTCCGAATTCGAAGCACTTAGCTGAACGTAGCACTGCTTCGGATTCGAAGCAACTAGCGATACAGTGGCAGCATGTCCGACCCGCAACCGAGGCTCGAGCCCGCACAGTTGGGCGCCTACTTCGCGCTGATGGAGGTCGCCGGGTTGTTGCGCCACGGCGTTGAACAGCAGCTGCGAGACGTCGGCGACCTCAGCTACGTGCAGTTTCAGCTGCTGGCCCGGCTCGGTCTCGACTCGCCGACCGGCAGCCGCCGCATGACCGATCTCGCCGACGGCGTGGTCTACAGCCGTAGCGGCCTGACCTATCAGGCGGGCTTGCTCGAGCAGGCGGGCCTGGTCGAGCGGGCTCCCTCGCCCGACGACGAGCGCAGCGTCATGGTGACCATCACCGACGCCGGTCGCGAACGGTTGGCTCATGTGCTGCCCGGCCACGTCGAGGTGCTGCGCGAGATGTTCCTCAAGCCGCTCTCGCGGGCAGACGTCGATGCCCTCGCTGCGCTGCTCACGCCAGTGCGCGATCACATGCGCGCGAGCCCACCACGCTCGGCAACCCCACGCCGCCGGAAGGGCCCTGCATCGCATACGTAGTCGGGGTGTCTCACCGGTGCCCTCGAAGACCAGAACCGGAACGCCCAGCATCCGCAGGTAGCGTTGCCCGTCAGCATCCTCGTAGTCCGCTCCGACCAGCTCGGGATGCGCCGCGCTGACAGGCCTCAAGGTCATGACGAACGATGACTGCGATCTTGTTCGCGAACGGCGGAGCCAACGGGTCGGAGGCTACCGGAACAGCCCACCACCGTCGGGTCCGGGCCGTCTTGTACGTCGTTGATGCGGCGGCTAGCTCAGGCCACGTTGATAGCGGCCCGGCATAACAGCGAGTAGCCGCTTGAAGTGTCGCGTCAGATATGTGGCCTTGTGTTACCACCCCATCCCCAGTGCCCCGGGGCACGACAGGTGCTTAAGGGCGCCAGGAGTTGGTCCGTGGCGGCAAATCGGGCGCTGAGACCTAAGCCCCCCAGGAGGGGCCGGCGGCTCACCAGCCGTGCCAGGGTCTCCCGCGTTCCACTCCATCCGGGACCGCTCGATCGCACACCCACCGACCCAGCAGCTGCTCACCGACCCCGATCTCCCGAGCGACCTCGACGAAGGTCCTCCCGGTGTCGATCGCCGCAGGGGATCGCTAAGCGGGTCGACGGGATCTGGATCTTGATCGCGGCGGTTGGTGTCGGTGCGCGGGTAGATGATTGCTGGCATGGTGAGATTCGAGGAGCAAGACTTCACCGATGCGGAGTTCCGCGAGTGCGACCTGACCCGAGCCCGTCTCATCGGGGTGGTGCTCCAGGACGCCGTGATCGACGGGCTGGTCACCAATCTGGTCGTCAACGGCGTCGAGGTGTCCTCGTACGTCGAAGCAGAGTTGGACCGGCGGCATCCGGTGCGGTTGCTGATCCGCTCCGCCGACCCGACTGACCTGCGGCGCGCGCATCAGCAGCTGCAGGTCGAGTGGTTGACGGCGGTCGAGCGGCTGGGCGAGATGCCCGACGGTTCCGAGCATCAGCACGTCGCAGGTGAGTGGTCGGCGGTGCAGACGTTGCGGCACCTGGTGTTCGTCCACGACTCGTGGTTCCGTCGCTGCTGCCTGGGATCGGCTCGACAGTTCACCGCGATCGGCTTGGCCTCCCCGTTCGTGCCTGACCAGGCGGAGCAAGGGCTCGACCAGGCTGCAGACCCATCGCTGGAGGAGGTCCTGGCGGTGCGGGACGAGCAAGCTGGCGAGCTGAGACAGTGGCTCGCGGCCGTGACGGCTGATGAACTGTCGGCGGACGCGCCGGTGCCCGCGGGAATCGGATGGCCGCCCTACGCCAAAGGGAAGTCGGTGCTCCAGTGTCTGCGGGTCGTGCTGAACGAGGAGCGGGAGCACCACGGCTTCTGCGTGCGCGACCTCGGCCTACTCGAGGGCTGATCGCCCGCCCCGGCCAGGCCGCTGCGTCGCCCCTGAGCTGAGCTCAACGACAGGAGAGCGGTCGCGACAGACCGTACGCTGCGCAAATGGCGATCCCTAACGGCCACGAGATCCTTGGGTGGTCCGAGCCCGCGCCGATCCGAGGTCGGGTATTCAGCGCCTGGTCTCGTACCTGGTCAGCAGCACGCCGTCGGGAAACGTCCGGGTCTCCACCAGGTCCAGGCTCACCCAGCTGTCCAGGGCCGTGAAGAACGGCGTGCCGCCGCCCACCAGGACCGGGTGGGTGACGATCGCGTACTCGTCGATCAGCCCGGCCCGCATGGCCGTCGCGGCGAGGGTGGCGCCGGCGATGTCCATGGGACCGCCGTCCTCAGTCTTGAGCCGGGTGATCTCGGTGACCGCGTCGCCCGTGACCAGGCGGGCGTTCCAGTCGACCGCGCTGGTCGTCGAGGAGAACACCACCTTCGGCATGTCCCGCCAGCGGCGGGCGAACTCGATCTGCGCCGGTGTGGCGCCAGGCTGCTGGTCGGCGGTCGGCCAGTGAGAGCTCATCGTCTCCCACAGTTTGCGCCCGTACAGCGCCAGGCCCGTCGCCTCCACCCGGTCGGACCACCACTGGAACAACTCGTCGCTCGGCACGCTCCAGCCGAGGTCGTCGCCGGACGCGGCGATGTAGCCGTCCAGGCTGAGGTTCATGCCAAAGGTCAGTCTCCGCATGGGCGTCAGCCTGCCGTGAGTCGGTATTCCGCGTACAGACC
>JAWWOO010000068.1:0-2591 GCA_033851545.1 Frankiales bacterium
CCCCGCTCTGCTCAACGGCAGCGTCCTCATCGTCGACCTCTCCGACGGCACTGTCTCTGACCCTTGGCCAGCCCTCGAGACGGTCGGCGTCGCAACCTGGTGCGATGAGGAATCGCTCGCCTATGGCCGGATGGACGGGACTGGCACGGCCTGGGGACGGATCCGGCTCGACGGAGGGCGTGACGAAGCCTGGGCAGGCGAGGAGTACATCGGCGCAGATGTCTGCAAGCCGCAGGTGGCCGTCACGGACGGGGGCGCTGTCGTCATGACGACCCACGAGGCGCACGGCGTGCCACCGGAGCTCGCCCGGTTCGACCCTGGCAGCGGCAGCTGGGTCCGTCTCACCTCGTTCAACGACGAGATCGTCGATGGGGTCGAGTTCCCCGACGTCCGTACCATCCACTGGGCCTCCACCGATGGCCTCGAGATCGCGGGGAGGCTGCTTACCCCCACCGGTGCGACCGGGCCCCTTCCGATGCTCGTGCTCGTGCACGGGGGGCCGACGTGGTGCTGGAACGCCGTGTTCTCCGACTCGGAACCGAACGCGGTCCTGCTTGCTGCGGCCGGTTACGCCGTTCTGCTGCCGAACCCGCGAGGGAGCACCGGCCGGGGCCACGCCTTTGCCCAGGCCGTCATCGGCGATTGCGGGGGAAAGGACTTCGAGGACATCATGTCGGGCGTCGACCGGTGTATCGCCGATGGGGTCGCTGACCCCGATCGGCTTGGCATTTCCGGTCTGTCATACGGCGGCTTCATGTCCGGGTGGGCCGTCACCCAGACCGATCGATTCAAGGCAGCCGTCGCTTTCTCGGTCGTCGCGAATCACCAGTCGTTTTTCCTCACGTCGGAGGTTGCCGGCTATGCGGAGATGATCCTCGACGGCGACTGGTCTGCCCCGGCAGGCCAATTCCCCGACCGCTCACCGGTCTTCCATGCCCACCGGTGTTCGACGCCGACGCTGGTGATCCAGGGCCAGATGGACCGTTGCACCCCGGTGGGGCAGGGAGAGGAACTCTTCGGCGCGATTGCGCTCACCGGCACGGAATGTGAGCTCGTCGTCTACCCGCGGGAGGGTCATGTGCCGGTCGAGCGCGCGCATTTGCTCGACGCGCTCCAGCGAACCCAAGCGTGGTTCGACCGGCACCTGGCCGCCAACGGATGACCAGACAGACCTGACCGCCTTACGGCGATCAGGCCGCTGAGCCGCAACTACTTGGTAGCTGACCACCGCGCGGCTGCGTGAGCTGCTGCCCGAGGCCATCCTGCGAGCTGGTACCCGGACGCCTTCTTGTCCGGATCTCCGATAGAGGCGGCCAGAACGCCGTGATGGGCCTGGCACTCGCCGAGAGTAGTCAGTAGTTGCCTGTTGCCGCGGCGGGCCATCCGATTGCGTCAAAGACTGCTAGCGGATCGAGGTAGTCCCGCCAGTGCACGATCTTGCGGTCGGCGATCGACAGCACCGAGATGTAGCGGTTGCTGTAGGCGGTTCCAGTCGGGATGGCGCGGCCCTGCGAGGCGTATTCGAGAACGACAACGCCCGTGGCTTGGTCGTGGTGGACGGCCAGGTCATAGCAACGATCGAGGGAGAATGTGGCGCCATAGGGGCGATACAGCTCGGCTACGGCTTGGCGCCCTTCGACCCGGCGCGGGTAGCCCGGGACCGTAATGACGTACTCGAAGACGACGTCCTCGGCCAGCAGGTCGAAGAAGTGCCCACCGTCCACCAGCCCGGCCACGCCTTCCTCGATGATCCGGAAGAACGGGTCCAGGGCCTGGAAGTCGGCGAGTTTTCCGACCGCCGTCATCGGGCCTCGTCCACGGCCCAGGCCGCGGCCGTGCGCCGCGCGAAGTCAGCGAAACTTGCCGGCGCCGCGCCGGCCGCCTTCTCCACGTCACTGTTGGGTCGCGAGCCGTGACCAGATGCGATGGTTTCGGTCAGCACGCTTAGAACCGCCCCGTAGCCGGCTGGTACCCCTCCTGCTACCGCGGCAGCGACCCATTCGTCGCGGTCAATGTCGGTGTAGTCAACAGCCTGGCCGCTGACGTCGCTGATGATCTTGGCTGCCTCCGCGATCGTGAGTGCCTCGGGACCGGTGAGTGCGTACTGGGCGCCGGCATGAGCCTCCGGGTCGGCCAGTGTCGCGCTCGCGACTGCGGCGATGTCCTCCGCGTCGATGAAGGCCTCTGCGCCGTCACCAGCCGGAACCACGATGGCGCCGCCGATTGGCTTGAGGAAGGTCTCGCTGAAGTTCTGCATGAACCACGCCGGTCGCAGGATTGCGTGGGTGAGGCCCGGCCGGCTGAGCAGGTCGAGTTCGACGCTGCGCATGGCCGTCTCGGGTGGCGCCGAGTCGGTGCCGTAGGCGCTGAGATAGGTGACGTGCCTGGCGCCGCCGGCCTCGGCCTGGTCGAGGAACACCGACACCTGGTCAGCGAAGTCTGTCCGCATGACCGGTCCGAGAAGATAGACCCGCTTGATGCCATGGAGCGCGGGAGCGTAGGTCCCGGGGTCGTCCCAGTCGAAAAGGGCGTCGGCACCAGAGCGGGCCGCAGAGCGAACAGGCAGGCCCCGCGAGAGCAGCCTGTTCGCG
>JAWWOO010000108.1:0-41496 GCA_033851545.1 Frankiales bacterium
ATCTCGAGGAAGTCCAGGCCGACCCGGTCAATGGTGCCGGTCAGCACTCCCCCGTCACGCAGCACGATCGACACACCGGCCCGGTTGCGGGCCACTCCGCGCAAGGCGTAGCGCAGGTCGAGCCTCCCGGTCACGACGCCTTCGCTGCCGGGCGACTGCGACCACGCCGTCAGGCCGCGTACGGTGACGACGGCCTCCTCGGGGACGAGCACCTCAGCACCAGTCGCTTCCTCGACCAGCAGCCAATCCACCCCCGCCGCGGTGAGCTTGCCGCGTACGGCGCCGGCGCCCCAGACGTCGACCGCGACCTCACCGCCGATCGCACCGGCGAGCCGGTCGGTGAGTCGCAGCCGGGCGGCCTCCCGGCGGGTCCGGTCGGCGACCTCCGAGGCGAGATCGGCAGCCTGGGCCGCGTCGTACTGGGCCTCGAGATCGGCGAACAGCGCCTGCCACCTCACGGCGCCTCCCCGGTCCGGCCTGCCCTGACAGCGCGCAAGAGTACGCGGCGCCGGCCGGTCGAGCCCAATGACCGTGGCTCAGGGACTGTCAGATCGTGGTTGACACACGTGAACGGGCGTTGTAAAAAGCAAACACAAGTAAACGCACGCTTACGAAGGAGACCGCCATGGTGGCTGGCGAGCGGCGCACGCTGGCGCTGGTGGCGGGCTGCGTCCTCGCATCGGCCGGGCTCGTCCGGATCGCCTGGCCGGCCGGACGGCACGCTGACGGCCTGCTGGCCACGCTCGCCACCCAGCCGCCTGACCGGTCGCTAGGGCTGCTGCTCTCGCTCGCGATGCTGCTGGTCACCGGCTGGGCTGGGCTCTTGCTGTCGCTCGGCCTGGCTGCGCGGTTACCCGGAGCCGGCGGCCGGCTCGCCCGCGGTGCGTTCCGGCACCTGGCGCCGGCGGTCGTACGGCGGGCCGTGGAGGTCATGCTCGGCGCCACGACGGTGCTGGCCGTGACCACCGGCGCCGCTCAGGCCGCCGGCCCGGCACCCAGGCCGGCGGTGGCGCAGCAGGGCACGATCACCAGCCCACTCGTGACCGGCCTCGACCGACCGGCCAGCGCCGAGCCGGTGGTGCAAGCGCCCGTTCTCGGCCTTGACCGACCGGCCGCCGAACCGGCGCGCGGGATCGGTCTGGTCACGACGGTGCCGACGAGATCCCTTACGCCCCAGGCGGAGCCGCGCCGGGAGCCGGCCACCGTCACGGTCCACGCCGGCGACTCCCTCTGGCGGATCGCCGCCCGTGCCCTCCCGCGCGGTTGCGGCCAGCAAGCCATCGAACGTGCCTGGCACCGCTGGTACGCCGCCAACCGCGGCGTGATCGGCCCCGATCCCGACCTGCTGCAACCCGGTCAGCAGCTCACCCCGCCGCAGTCCTGACCCGACCCGACACTTCGCCCCGAGGAGCACCGATGCCCGGTCCCGCCAGTGACCTGACGCTGCACGGCAGCAGGACCTTCGAACCGCCGTACGACGACGAGCCGGGAGGTGTGACCAGCCAGGAGCTGACCCACGGCTCGCTCGCCCTGGCGCTGCCGCTGAGCCGGATCGAGACCGAGCCGCCCGCGTTGCGGCTGGTTGCCGGCGGTGTGCGCGGACCCGCCCAGCCACGGCGCAAGCCGCGTGTTGCGAAGAAGGTCAAGCAGGTGGCGCCGGCGGAGCCAGAGGCGGACGTCGAGGACGATGCGATCTTCGCCGCCCAGCGAACTCCGACCCAGGAACTGCCGTCGGCCAAGGTCTTCGGCGGTCGACTGGTCCAGGCGCTGGCCGAGGCGACCGCCGGGGAACGCCCGCTCGCTCAGCTCTCGCCCTACCTCTCGCGCGCCGTCTATCACCGGCTCGAACGGCACTTCGCGATGACCGTGCGGGGGACCGGCGGCGTCGGTCAGGACAACCGGGCCAACGTCCGCTCCGTACGGGTCTGCGAGCCGAGCGACGGCGTGGCCGAGCTCGCCGCCGTCGTCAGGCGTGGTGGCCGGATGGCCGCGATCGCGCTGCGGCTCGAAGGAGTCGACGGCCGCTGGCAGTGCACGGCACTCCAGATGGGCTGACCCGGGCCTAGTCTGCGGTCATGACGATCGCCGGCGCCCTGGTCATCCTCGTCCCCGTCGCGGAGGTGCACGTCGCCGACCTCCGCCGCATCCGACGTACCCCTGAGGTCGCTTTCCGCTGGTACGACGTCGAAGCAGAGCCGGACTGGCCCTTCGACGAGGAGGACAGCACCGGCTTCGCGATCGTGTACGAGGACCGGGTCGTCGGCTTCATCCAGTACTACGAGGAGAACGAGCCGCACTACCGGCACGCCGGCATCGACATCCTGGTCGATCCCGCAGTGCACGGCCGCGGTATCGGGCGGGACGCCGTGGCCACCCTGGCCCGGCACCTGATCGACGACCGGGGGCACCACCGGCTGGTCATCGACCCGGCGGCGGATAACGCGGCGGCGATCCGCTGCTACACCGCCGTCGGCTTCCGGCCGGTCGGCATCCTGCGCCAGCAGGAGCAGAATGCCGACGGCGGGGGGTGGCACGACGCACTGATGATGGATCTGCTCGCCCACGAACTGTTGCGGCCCTGACCTCAGACCGCGCTGTTGTTGTTGCGGGGGTCACCGTGGCAACGCTTGTACTTGCGGCCGGAGCCGCAAGGACACCGCCCGTTGCGAGTTGGCCTCGCCGCCGATGCTTGGCCAGCGTTGTTGCCACCAGGGCTTCCAGTGACGACAGCACCGAGATCGAGCAACCGAGGTGCGCTGGTGCCAGGCCGCGTGAGCAACCGGCGTTGCACGCCAACGTTGGCCCATTGTGTCAGGGCGGCGGTCATGCGCGGCATGAAGCGAGAGGGGTCGGCTTCGGCGAGCCTGCCGAAGCAATCGGCTGCCTCGGACAGAGCTGCTTTCGCCTCGGGAATGCAGTCTAGCCGTTCCAACCTTTCGCCCAGGGTGGTCAATGAGTCTGCGAGGGCAACCTCATATGTGCTGGGGTCGAAAGAAGCCAACGCGCGGCGGACCCGACAAGCCTCCTCGAGGCTCGCGAGCACTTCCGCATCATCCGGGGACACCCTGGCCAGCGTCATAAGCACAACAGCGAGAAGCGGCTGATGGCTTGTCACAGTCTCTTGGACTAGGGCGTGACATAGTCGCAAGGCGTCGCGCGCTGCCTCCGCCGCCTCGATGGCCCGGGTGGGATCGCCAGATAATCGAATGGCCAGATTATTCAGCATTCCTACCAAGCCGTGCCGTTGCTCTGACTGCACTCGCTCGGGCATTCCGAGGAACACCGCAAGCGCCGCTTCTAAGGTGAATAACGAGTCCTCGGGCCGATCGAACTCAGCATATCTGTTCGATAAGTTACTGAGGGACCCAGCATAATTAACGGAGTATCCGTCATCGACAACGTACAACTCCTGACAGATAGCCATGGCCGCTTCCGCTGACTGCAAGGAAGCAACCTTGAGGTCTGCGCTCGAGACTTCAAGCCCTTTTGCTGCTTGCTGATTGGACAGGTTCGTCAGCGCGGTCGCCAGGAGCGATCTTTCCTCGCTTGCGCCCGAAGCCACCAATCTCGTGCGGATTTCGACGGCCTCGCGTATGGCATCCAGCGCAGGATCGAGCCGGCCCATATCCTTATACCGGATCGACAGGTCATTCAACGCCCATGCAACCTTGGACGTAAGCGCCTCGTCGGACCGAGCAGCATCCCTAAGGACATCGCAATAGTCGGTGCTGAGTGTGAGCGCTAGGGGACTCAAGAGCAAGTCTGGCCTTTGGGGCATGGTGGCCAACGCGTCAGATAGCGCACTCTCGTCAGCCTTGACTATCCCCAGAAGGCGGTTGAGGGCGGACGCGGTGCTCTCCATCCGCAGTGCCGACTTAAGCACTGCTTGCGCCTGCACCTCGTCAACTGCCCTTTGGGCAAGCCCAGCCAGCGACTCGCTCAGAACCTCCGCAAGCGCGGCACGAAGCTGTTCGTAGTTCGCCGCGGCGCGAGCGAACAACTCAAGCGACCGCACGACTGAATCTCTCTCCAGTCGCAAAGTCATTACCAAGACCTCGCGCATGTCCGCCAACGTGGTCGCAACGAGATGCTCAGCAAGGAGATCCGGCTCCAGCGGATTCCACCATCCCGGCCCCGGATACAACGACGCCAGCCACCGCGCAATGACCCTCCGCCGCTCGATGTTAGCGTCGGCCAAGTCATCTAGCGACAGAAGTAACTCCGCACCGCCCGCCTCGGTTGAGGCTGTAACAAGAGTGGCGAGAGCAACAGCTCTCCGGCGCACGACTTGGTCGAGAGGGAGCGTGTATTGTCCCGGCTGCCAGTATCGGTCTTCGTGCCGAATTACCTCCTCTAGTAGTTCGGCCGACCTTTCCGGTACTTCGACCCCGCCTGCAACAAACAGGAAAGCCGCGATGATCACCAGCAGCGGCGCCTGGAAGTCCTCATTGTCAAGCGTCGGCTTCGGTCGATTGACCAAAGCCTCGCTCTTTCCCGACCACGAGGAGAACGCGTCTACCGCCTCCTCGAAGAGATGTGATCTAGACAGAGCGTCCAGCGGCGCGTCAGAAAGGCTCGACAGTTCAGCGAGGTCTAGGACGGTGTCGAGCCAGTCGCTGTGTCCGAGTAACGGAGCAGCTAAGGACTCGGACGTCAATGGCGACGATCTGATGAGAAGCAAGACACGTACGGGACGGTCGGCGGCAGCGCCCTCAATGAGTGGACGCAGCAGGGCCTCTAGCTGTTCCACTCGGTATTCTGCATAGTCAACCACGACGAGCCGTCCTGCAGGGACGGCCGCGAGCTCCTCCAATGCCGCCTGCTCTGCAGCAGGTAGCAGGAGACCAGCCACCCAGCCCAGACTGGTAGCAGCACCGCAAAGCTCTACTGCCAGCCGTGTCTTTCCGGAGCCACCGCTTCCCCCGACGACGTGGAGCGCAAAGGCAGCTGAAGACTGCATCCACAAGCGGAGCTGGGACAGAAGTCCACTGGCGTCCACGTAAGGCACCACGCCGGATCTTGCACGCAACAAGCGAGCGGGGGAAGTCACGGAGCTGTCAAGCGGAAGGTACGCCCACTCGAGCGGCACTCGACGCGAACGACCGGCGTACGTAACCACCACATTGGCACCGGCGCCCACCTGGCTTATCTGAACGTTCTGTATTCCGGTGGCGGTTTGCCTGGTCATGGGGCCGGCCGGCGACCCCGAGGTACCCGACGCTCCTGTCCCGTGACCGTTACGTCACCCTGCACGTGGGCCGTCTGCACGTTTCCGTCTCCGACTACAGTTTGCGAGACATCTCCGTGCGGTGCTCCAGCAGTGGCGCGATCCGGGCTTGGGGCGAAGGACCCAACTGCCAGGGCTATAACTCCGAGCAGTGTGGGGGCGAGGCACGACCACCCCAGAACTCCCCAGAAGTCCCGGTGATGCTCAGCGGCGTACGTAGCCCACGACACGGTCGCGAGCCCGCCGAGACCGCTGACGGAGGAACCCACAGTCAGCCATCTTGTTGCATCCGCCTGGTTCACTCGGTCAGGTTACCAGTCTCAGCGAATGTGAGGACAACCATTGCCCGGGCGCGTCTGAGATGGCATCGTAGGTCCGGCCGAGACGACTCGGCCGGCATCCGGGTCGAATGAGAGTCGGGGACAGGCGGCAATGCGAACGTCTGAATAGTCCGCCGGAATCTCGCCGTAAAAACAACGAATTGGGCCGAATTATGACGAAGTTGGCGGCTCCGAGCCCTGAAGAGGGAATTCTGGCGAAGCGCCTTCAGCCAGGGTGGACAGTTACCGACTATCGGGTGAGATTCGACGACGGTTCCGCGACACCGATAGTCGTGCTGGTGACCGGGTGGATAGTGAAGGAATACCCGGTCGACCCGGAAGACAGCGTACCCGAGAAGTTGCTGCTCTCGCTGAATGCTGCGGGCGCGATGAAGTTGGCGGCAGCATTGGCTTCGGCCGGCCAGAAAGTCTATCAGGCGTCCATTGCTGAAGGGACGAGCCGGTGACTGCGCCGCGAAAAGGTCAAGGCGTGCCACATGGAATAATGATCCTCGCGGGTTCTAGTTGTGATGTGGTCGCCCTCAGCGGCGAAGACGCCCCGTCGGCCCGTACGGTCCTGGTGCGGTTGAAGCTGGCCGATCCTAGTCGATCGATCAAAATAGTGGTTCCAACAACCATTACAGCTTCGCCCGAATACCTGCTCGCATTCGGTGCATCGGTGATGGCTGCGGCTAGTGAGGCCCTTGGGTTGAACGAAGACGAAGGTTAGGCCCAGCGGACCTCAAACGGCGGGCCTCTTTGCGTTGACTTCGGCTCAGTCACGAGAGTTGTTATTGCGCGGGTCGCCGTGGCAGCGCTTGTACTTCTTGCCCGAGCCGCACGGACACGGCCCGTTGCGGGTCGGTTCGGCGCCCACCACCTGGCCTGGATTGTTGTGACTCGGCTCGCCCGCGGCGAGGGCCGACTTGGGGCCCGTACCGGAGGAGCGGACCACGCCGCCGTCGCCGTCCATCGTCGGAGCGGAGTAGGACAGGTTGGTCTGCCGACGGGCGGAGGAGAGCTCCTTGGGCAGCACGTCGGCGACCGTCCGGATCGGCCGTCGGGAGCCGGCCGTCTTGGCCGCCGGCTCGTCCTCGTCCGCGGCGTCGACCGTGAGTGGCGCCGCGGAGGCCACCGGCGTCGGCTCGACGCCCTCGGCGTCGACCTCCTCCGGCATCAGCCCGCGCAGCTCGCCAGCCGTGATCTGCACCTGGCCGTCGGGACCCAGCTCGTCGGCGCCGGCCTCGGACTCGAACGCGTTGACCTCGACCTCAAGGTTGAACAGGAAGCCGACCGACTCCTCCTTGATCGCCTCGAGCATCGCCTGGAACATCGTGAACGCCTCGCGCTGGTACTCGACGAGCGGGTCACGCTGACCCATCGCGCGCAGCCCGATGCCCTCCTGCATGTAGTCCATCTCGTAGAGGTGCTCGCGCCACTTGCGGTCGAGGACCGAGAGCAGCACCCGGCGCTCGAGCTCACGCATCACCTCGGAGCCCAGCTCCTCCTCGCGGGCGGCGTAGGCCAGCCGGGCGTTCTCGGTCAGCGTCTCGACCAGCAGGTCGCGGTCGAGGTCGTGCCGGTCGGCAGCCACGTCCTCGACCGAGAGCGAGATCGGATAGAGCGTCTTGAGCGCTGTCCACAGCTGGTCGAGGTCCCAGTCCTCGGGGTAGCCGTCGGCGGTGGCTGCGTCGACGTAGCCGGTGACGGCATCATCGACCATGTGCGAGATCTGCTCGTGCAGGTCTTCGCCGTGCAGGATCTGCCGGCGCTCCTCGTAGATGACGGTGCGCTGCTTGTTGAGCACCTCGTCGTACTTGAGCACGTTCTTGCGGATCTCGAAGTTCTGCTGCTCGATCTGGGTCTGCGCCGACCGGATCGCCCGGCTGACCATCTTGGACTCGATCGGGACGTCGTCCGGCAGGTTGAGCGTGTCCATGATCCGCTCGACGGCAGTGGCGTTGAACAGCCGCATCAGGTCGTCCTGCAGTGACAGGTAGAACCGGCTCTCGCCCGGGTCGCCCTGCCGGCCGGAGCGGCCGCGCAGCTGGTTGTCGATCCGCCGCGACTCGTGCCGCTCGGTGCCCAGGACGTAAAGCCCGCCGACCTCGAGGACCTCCTCGTGCTCGGCCGCTACGGCGGCGACGGCCTTCTCGAGCGCCTCTGGCCAGGCAGCCTCGTAGCCCTCGGGGTCGTCCACCGGTGACAGCCCGCGGTCCCGCAGCTCCTGCGCCGCGGTGAACTCGGGGTTGCCGCCGAGCATGATGTCGGTGCCACGGCCGGCCATGTTCGTCGCGACGGTGACCGCGCCCTTGCGCCCGGCCTGGGCGATGATCGCGGCCTCCTTCTCGTGGTACTTCGCGTTCAGCACCTCGTGGGGCACGCCTTTGCGCAGCAGCATGCCGGAGAGCAGCTCTGACTTCTCGACGCTGGTGGTGCCGACCAGGATCGGCTGGCCGTGCTCGTGCCGCTCGACGATGTCGTCGACGACGGCCTCGAACTTGGCCTGCTCGGTCTTGTAGACGGAGTCCTTCTGGTCGGCACGCATGGGGTCGCGGTTGGTCGGGATCGGCACGACGCCCAGCTTGTAGATCTGGTCGAACTCGGCGGCCTCGGTCGATGCCGTACCGGTCATGCCGCCGAGCTTCTTGTAGAGGCGGAAGTAGTTCTGCAGCGTGATCGTGGCGAGGGTCTGGTTCTCCTGCTTGATCTCGACGCCCTCCTTGGCCTCGATCGCCTGGTGCATGCCCTCGGAGTAGCGGCGGCCGGCGAGCAGGCGGCCGGTGAAGTCGTCGACGATGAGCACCTCGCCGTCGATGACGACGTAGTCCTTGTCGAGCTTGTAGAGCTCCTTGGCCTTGATCGCGTTGTTGACATAGCCGACCAGCGGGGTGTTGACCGACTCGTAGAGGTTGTCGATGCCGAGCTGGTCCTCGATCTTGGAGACACCCACCTCGAGCACGGCGATGGTCCGCTTCTTCTCGTCCACCTCGTAGTCGACGTCGCGCTCGAGCCGCTTCATGATCCGGGCGAACTCGACGTACCACTTGGTGGCGAGGTCGGCCGGCCCGCTGATGATCAGCGGGGTCCTGGCCTCGTCGATGAGGATCGAGTCGACCTCGTCGACGATCGCGAAGTTGTGGCCGCGCTGCACGAGCTCGTCCGCGGTCCACGCCATGTTGTCGCGGAGGTAGTCGAAGCCGAACTCGTTGTTGGTCCCGTAGGTGATGTCGCAGGCGTAGGAGCCACGGCGCTGGGCCGGCTGCTCGTTGGCCACGATGACGCCGACCGACAGGCCGAGGAAACGGTGCACCCGGCCCATCCACTCGGAGTCACGCCGGGCGAGGTAGTCGTTGACCGTGACGATGTGGACGCCCTTGCCGGACAGCCCGTTGAGGTAGGCGGGCAGGGTGCCGACGAGCGTCTTGCCCTCACCGGTCTTCATCTCGGCGATGTTGCCGAGGTGCAGCGCTGCGCCACCCATCAGCTGCACGTCGAAGTGCCGCTGGCCGAGCGTGCGCTTGGCCGCCTCGCGGGTGGTCGCGAAGGCCTCGGGCATGAGGTCCTCGAGGGACTCGCCGTCCTCCAGGCGCTGCCGGTAGACGTCGGTGAGGGCGCGCAGCTCGGCGTCGGTCAGGCCGACGAAGTCCTCCTCGAGCGCGTTGACCTGGTCCGCGATGGACTGCAGCTTGCGCAGGATGCGGCCTTCGCCGATGCGCAGCAACTTGTCGAGTACCACTCGTCGGGCTCCCAGCAACTTTGGCACCCGGGTCGACCCGGGCAAGATGGAGGTGGAACGTCAGGCGGCGGTAAGCCGCACCATCGCCCATCGTAGGCCGTACGGGGGCCTAACGGCCCACACTCCGGGAGCGTTCCTGTGAGTCAGCAAGGCGGGTACGGGTCCGGCACTCCCGACGGGGCGCCGGGCCCGAGCTCGAGCAGCTCCACCGCGCCGTCCCGCCAGGACGCCACGGCGTACGGCTGGAGCGCCCGCACGTAGTCGATGGTCCAGCGCAGCGGCGCGTTGAGCGAGCAGCCGTGCAGCTCGACCAGCAGCCACCGCTCGACGGGGACGTTCGGCAGCGTCGCGTACAGCATGCTGACGTCGTTGCGGGTGATGACCAGCGGCGCCAGGTTGTTGTCGGTCCGCAGGCCTGCGCCCGGCGGGACGTGCCGGACCAGCCGCTGGACCTCCGCAACCTCGGGGCGGGCGCGGTAGAAGGCCGGGTGCAGGAGCTGTGGGAGGGGATAGGCCGCGACGGTCACGGCGACCATCACCGCCACCGACAGCCAGGGATAGATCACGTCCAACGCCGGGCGGCCGATCCGGCGCAGTCCGTCCAGCGACGCCAGGAAGACGATCGGCATGAGCACCGCGTCGTAGTGTGCGTGGGTGCCCATGTAGCCGGGTCCGGTCGAGGCCAGGCGCCAGCTCAGCGTGCCGATGGTCAGCAGGACCAGGGGCGAGCGCACGACGACCGCGGAGCCGATGAGCAGCAGCAGCCAGAGCAGGTGGATCCGGCCGTCACCGATGACCATGGTCGCCAGTCGGTGCGGGCTCAGGCTGCTGCGCTGCTCGAAGTGGTGCAGGTAGCGGTAGGTCCCGTCCGGGCTGAGCGCCGGCACGATGACCTCGATCGCCAGCAGGAACCACGCAACCGCCCAGGCGCCGACCGCTGCGGCCAGCCGGCGCTCGCCGCGTAGGGCGAGGACCACCGCGAACAGCAGCACGGTCAGGCCGAGGTCCTCCTTGACGAAGACGGTCAGCCCGATCAGGACCGCCGCTCGGTGGAGGTGTCCGCCCAGGTAGGCCTCGAGACCGAAGGCCAGCAGCGGAACGGCGAGCGACACCTCGTGGAAGTCGAAGCCGATCAGGCTCTGGAGCCCGTACGACCCGGCGTAGGCCAGCCCGACGAGCTGCCCAGGGCGCCGGCCGAGGATGCCCTGGGCTACCCGTGTGACGGGCACCACCGAGACCGCGGCGAGCAGGGCCTGCGCCACGAGCAGCGTCTCCGCCCGGGGAACCAGCCGGTAGAACGGGGCGAGCAGGGCCAGCGCCGGGCTGAAGTGGTCGCCCAGGGCGTTCCAGCCGAGCTTGACGCCGATGTCCGGGGCCTGCAGATGGGCGTACCGGCTGACGACCTGCACGAAGATCCCGAGGTCGTACGCCGCGGCGTGCCCGGTGCGGAAGCGGGTCAACGAGTAGGTGACATAGACCGCGAAGGCTGCCGCTGCCAGCAGCCACGGCGACCACCGCCCCCCACGCCGCACCGCTGCCTCCCCCGCTGGCCGGCCGCGCGCGGAACGCGCTGCGAGAAGCAGTCTGCCGTACCGGACGTCGATGACCCCGCAGGTCATGGCCGCTGCGGGCGGCGCGGCTTAGCGTTGGCCGCCGGGATCGGGAGGCCACCCGGTCGACGTGGCCGCGACGAACAAGGCGCTGGACCGGATGCTGGCGCTGGTCGACGCCGATCTGCTCGACCCGCCGGTCAACGTGGTCCGGGTGACCCTGCACCCGCGCGGGCTGTCCCGGCACATCACCAACCTGGCCGAGTGGCGGGCCCCTGCTGGCCGAGGTGACGGCCTACCCGGTCGACCCTGACGAGCCGCTGGGGCCGGCAGGCGCGAATTTCGCGCTGGCGCTGGAGCTCGTTGGACGGTGGCTGCGATCGAGACGTTCCTGCCCGCCGACGACACGACGCGGAGCTGGCTGACCGACGCCGCCGGCTAGCCGGCCCCGGTCAGGTGATCTCGAGCAGCTTCTCCCGTACGGCGTAGACGACGGCTTCCATGCGAGAGTGCAGCTGCAGCTTCTCGAGGATGTTGCGGATGTGGTTCTTGACGGTGTTCTCGCTGATGTAGAGCTGCTTGGCGATGTCGCGGTTGTTGAGGCCCTTGGCGACGAGGCGGAGCACCTCCATCTCGCGATCGGTCAGCCGGGGCGTCGGCACCTGCTGACGCTCGTCCGTCCGCTTGATCATCGAGGCGAACTCGTTGAGCAGCTTGGAGGCCATCGACGGCGAGATCAGCGACTGGCCGCCGTGGACGGCACGGATGGCACTGGCGACCTCCTCGATGGAGATCTCCTTGAGCAGGTAGCCCATCGCGCCGGCCTTGATCGCGTCGTAGAGGTCGGCCTCCTCGTCGCTGATCGTGAGCATGATGATCTTGGTGCTCGGGACTGCGTCCTTGATCGCTGTGCAGGCGTCGATGCCACCCCGCCGCGGCATCCGGACGTCCATCAGCACCACATCCGGCGTGGTCTCGATGGCCTGCTCGAGAGCCTCGGCACCATCGCTGGCCTCGCCGACGACCTCGATGTCCGGCTCCTGCTCGAGCACCATCTCGAGGCCGCGGCGGAACAGCGCGTGGTCGTCGACCACGAGCACCCGGATCGGCTCGGCGAACGTCGACTCAGGCGGAACGAGGTCGGTGGGTTGCCCGGTCACTGCACCTCCCGTACGTGGTCTTCAGGGCAGCGAGGCCCTGCGCACCCGGCACACCCCCGAGGCACGAACCAGGCGCTTCCCGTACGAACGGGAGCCCTTGCAACGATGATGTCATGTCTGTGGACTTGTGTGGTCAAAGCCGGTGAATCGCCACGATCAGCGGCAAGCGACGGGCTAGCGCGTGGTCTCGAGCCTGATCACCCCGTAGTCGTAGGCATGACGGCGGTAGACGACGCTCGGCAGCTCGGTCTCCTTGTCGCAGAACAGGTAGAAGTCGTGCCCGACCAGCTCCATCTCGAACAGGGCCTGGTCGAGGGTCATCGGGTCTGCCTTGTGCTGCTTCTCGCGCACGATCAGCGGCTCGGCATCGCCGTGGTCGACGGCGAGCTCCGCAACGACGTCCGTCCTGGCGATGATCACGCTTTCGCCGGCGTGGGTCACCTCCTGCTCGGTCAGGGACGCCGCCGCCGCGGCGAGGTCCTGCTCCTGCGGCGCGGCCTCGGTCCGCACCGACCGCGGGGTGCGCAGCCCGTGGTGCACACGGCGCCGGTCCGCCAGCCGGCGCAGCCGGTGTTCGAGCTTGGTGCACGCCAGCTCGAGGGCGGCGTACGGGTTGTGCGAGCAGGCCTCGGCGCGGATGACCGGGCCCTTGGACCGGCAGGTCAGCTCGACCCGATCGCTCTGGTCCGCCTGGCGTGGGTTGCGCTCCTTGCTGATCTCGACCTCGAGCCGGATGACCTTGTGGTCGAACTTCTCCATCTTGGACAGCTTTTCCTCAGCGTGCTGACGGAACCGGTCGGCGACATCGACATGACGGCCACTGACAACGATCTCCACGCGTTACCTCCAGGACGAGAGAGCAAAGGGGCAGCCGCGGCGGCGGCGGGCTTGCACAAGGGGGCGGCCGGTGGGCCGGTCCGGCTAGGGGCCGGACGGCGAGAACGGCAGACGCCCGCCCGGCCGACCTGGTCTTCGTCCCCACATTCGCCTGCGGAGGGGTTCGCAGCCGACGGATGTCTGAGTGGCCACTACTGCCCTTCTCCCGGCCCGGCGGACATCTGGACCGCCGGCGGGGCAGGACTTACTCCTAAGCCGCACCGTGATCGGTCGACAAGAAGTCGCCTTACGTGGACCGTTTGGCCTGCGGCTGGCATCGGCTAGCCGGATCGGTCGTCCCAGCCTGCCGAAGCCGGCCGAACTTTCCGATCCAACGCAACCACGGACCCGGGCGGGCGCCATGACCTGACGCTAGCCCCGATCGCCGACGGTTGCGAGGTTCTGCGCAAACCGGTCACGACGAGTTGCGGCCAGGGCCGCCACGGCGACTACGGGGAAGCCGGACGCACGCAGTGCCCGGCTGGCCTCGAGGGCGGTCGAGCCTGTCGTGACCACGTCGTCGACGACCACGCAGGGCAGACCGGCCAGCCCTCGGGGCACTGGACGGCACCGCATCGACCCGGCCAGGTTGCTGCTTCGCTCGGCCGAGGTCAGCCCGCGCTGGTCCGCCACCGCCCGCTGGGGCACCAGCAACGGGACCACCCTGACCCCGACGGCACGCAGGGCGCGGTCACGTCCGGCGCGGCGGCACAGGGCCAGGACGTGGTGGTGCCCGCGCCGTCTGCGGGCAGCGGCCGAGGACGGCACCGGGACGAGCAGGAGTGGCCCGGCTCGGCCCCGCGTCGCGGCGAGGACCGTGTCGGTCAACGCTGTCGTGAGCGGTCGCAAGGACGGCCAGCAGCCGTCCTGCTTGTAGGCCAGCACGAGGTCGCGCATCGGCCCGGCGAACGCTGCGGCCGCCCACACCGGCGGCAACCCGACCGGTCGCGGGGTCGGGTCGCGGCGCCGCGGCTCCCAGCGCTGCGAACGGCAGTCAGGGCAGACCGGCCCCCGATCCGCAGCACAGGAAACACACGGACACGGCAGCAGCAGGTCGAGGAGCAGGCGCATGCTCCGAGCCTCGGCCGGCGCGGGCCGTTCGGCCACGGGTGATCGACGACTGTGGACGAAAACGCTTGCTGTGGAAGGAAAACGTAAACGGTCGGTCAGCCGCCGTACGTCGGCCAGGTCCCATGGTCGATCGGTTCCCAGGCTTGGTTGTCCGGGAGCACGGCCTCGCCGGAGGTGTCCGGTGACGGCTGCCTGGTCAGCGTCCCGTCGTGGGACGCGACCCACGGCTGCCCCGGCCCGCCGGCGAACTGCAGCGCCCCGGAGTAGCTGCCGCCCACCTCGTTGTGATCGACGGTCCCTCCAGCGGACAGCGTGTAACCGTCGGAGGAGACCGTGGACAGCGAGGTCGCCACCTTGGGGGGGTTGCCCTGCTGCGTCAGCACCCCGACCGTCGTCTGGTCCTCCCAGTAGACGTCCACGGCTGAGTCATCGGCCGCCACCGTGATGACCGGCCGGAGCCCGCTGATGGACCAGACGTCCCCGTCGCCGCGAGGCGGGACGACGACGCCGACGTAGGCCTGGTCGCTTGCGACAAGAGCGACCCGCGACCCGTCGCGCGAGAGCCGCAGCGCGGTGATCTTGGTCAGTTCCTTCTTCACGTCGTCGAGCCTCGCCACCACCGGGGCAGGCGTGCCGGGACTGCCGTCGGTCAGCGGCACGCGGTAGACGTGGGTGCTGTCGGAGGCATTGCGCACAACCGTCCAGACGGCACTGCTCCCCGTTTGGAAGGACGGCGTACTCAGGGCCTTCGCGGCCGGCAGGGCAACGGTGCTCCACGGGTTGGCGGCCGGGTTCTTCGTCGACGTCAGCACCAACGTGGCGCCCGCGGGTTCGGTACGGACACCGGCCAGCTCGGTCGTCCCGTCAGCGTTGGCGGTGGTGGCGACCGCGATCCGCTGCACCTTGTCGACGTGGCCCAACACGGTCGTCGGGGCCGACTGGGCCGCTCCGGCGGGGAGCCCATTGGTCGCGGTCTGCGGAGCGTCGCCGGGCTGGCTGACCAGCGCGTCCTGCTGCGAGACGTAGTAGAGCGGCGAATCCGCAGCCAGGACGTCCGGGCTGTAGCTGGGGCTGATGTTGCCGAGGCTGAACGGGTCGCCCTGCGGAACTCCCGCCACCTGCAGCTGGACGTTGGACACACCGAACTGAGCCGCGGACAACGTGTACGCAATCTGCGCCTTGAGCGTGTTCTCCTGGGACCGGTCCGGCAGGCTGGACAGGTTGATCGTGGTCAGGCCGGAACGCGCGTCGGTTTGCACCTGCTCCACCGTGGTGGAGGGCGGGACGGTGGTCCTGACGGCGGGAGCCAGCCAGCTGGTGGGGCCGGCGAGCAGCGCCTGGACGACCTGGCTGACCTGGCTGTCCGGCTTCAGGAAGACGGTGTCCGGCACCAGCCGTGGGATCACACCGGGAGGTGTGCCGGCGCTCGGGAAGTACAGCCGCACCGGAGCCGCCACCTGCGCCAAGTCGTTGTCACGCACGAAGCTGCCGAGCTGGGAGACGTCCTTGATCCGGTACTCCCCGTTCTCGACAGCGAAGGTGAAGGTCACCGGGAAGATCCCGGTCGCCCGGGAGTAGTTGCCGGTCGAGTCGATCACCCCGGACTCGACCAGCTGGACCGACCACTTGTCCTTCTGGTTCTGGACCGGCACCGGCGGGTCGGAGAACACGACCCTGCGCTGGGCCTCGTTCGCCCGCCACGTCGTGCTGTACTTCTTGGTGAAGAACAGCGAAGCGGCGTCGTCGTCGCCGTCGGACATGGCCACCATCAGCCCCTGGATGATGGCGGCCGGGCTGGCGCCCGTGGACGGACCCTGCGCCTGCTGCGCCTGGTTGTCCGGACCGACCTGGGCGTTGGGCGCCGGGGCCACCCTGTGGATCGCCCCCACCTGCGGCACGCCGGCGCACCCGGTAGCGGCCACGGACAGCGCAGCCGCGGCGAGCCCGGCGGCAAGCCGGCGGCGGTCAGCCACGGAGCGCCTCCGGGGAGGGCGTCGTCGGGTCGACCTTCCGGGGCTGGCCGATCCCCCGTACGGTGACCGGCAGCAGTGGCGGCCGCTCGGGCTGGTGACTCGTGGCGTTGGGCGTCGCATCGTCCGGCTCGGCGACCGGGACGTCCTCCGGCTCCAGGGGCAACGGCGACGAGTGCAACGGCTCCCCCGCCCGGCGCGGCAGGGTGAGCCGGAAGTTTGCTCCCACACCCGACTCGCCCCAGGCCTGCAGCCACCCGCCGTGCAGGCGGGCGTCCTCGAGAGCGATCGCCAGCCCCAGCCCGGTACCGCCGGAGGAACGGGCCCGAGCAGCGTCGGCCCGCCAGAACCGGTTGAAGACCAGGGTCGCCTCGCCGGGGCGGAGACCGACGCCGACATCCCGTACGGTGATCGCAACGGCGTCCTCGGAGGCCGCCGCCGTGACCCGTACCGGCTGCCGTTCGCCGTGCTCCAAGGCGTTGTTGATCAGGTTCCGGATGATCCGCTGTACGCGGCGGGCGTCGACCTCGGCATAGACCTGGCCCGCCGGCAGGTCGAGCATGAGCGGGCACTCGGTGCGGTCGGAGTGCGAGCGCGACAGGTCGACGACGGAACGCACCAGGTCGCAGACGTCGACGGACTCGGCCTCGAGGACGGCGGCGCGGGCATCGTGCCGGCTGATCTCCAGCAGGTCGACCAGCAGCGCCTCGAACCGGTCGAGCTCGTGCTGGAGCAGCTCGGCCGAGCGCGACACCGCCGGAGGGAAGTCGCCGCGCGCGGCGTGCAGCACATCGGCCGCCATCCGAACGGTGGTCAACGGTGTCCGCAGCTCGTGCGACACGTCGGAGACGAAACGGCGCTGCACCCTCGACAGGTCCTCCAGCTCCCGGATCTGCCGCTGCAGGCTGTCGGCCATCTTGTTGAACGACAGGCCGAGCTTGGCCAGCTCGTCGGTGCCGCGGATCGCCAGCCGCTCCTGCAGCCGCCCTGCCGCCAGCATCTCGGCGATGCGGGCCGTGTGCCGGACCGGCTGGACGATCTGGCGGGTGACCAGCCAGGCGATGCCGCCGAACAGCAGGATCAGTCCGATCCCGCCGAGCAACAGCGTGCGCTGGACGAGGGTGAGCACCTTGGCCTGCGCGTTCAGCGGAAAGAAGACGTAGAGCCGGTACTCACCACTGCTGGTCGCGCTCGCCAGGGTGGGCACCGCCGCTGACTGGACGACGACAAGACCGCTCTCGGTCTTCCCGTTCGCCAGCGCTATTCGGACGTACTGCCACGCCCGGACGGGTGCTTTGCTGCTGACGGCGTCGGCGAGCTTGGGGTTGTCATCGACGTTGCTGGGGCTGAGCGACTTGTCCACGGAGCGCGCGACCACGGTGGCGCCCTTGCCGGTCAGGGCGACCGGGTTGCGGCTGCCGGACTTGTCAGCGGCAGCCTGCAGGGCCGTCCGGATGGTCGAGGAGAGCACCAGCGGCTCAGGGTGGGGGGACGACTTCGACAACGCCGTGTCGAAGCTGTTCAGCGCTTCGCCCGCGACGCGCAACGAGTCGTCCACCTTGGCGGTCAGGATCGAGTCGCGGACCTGCGAGGCGACCAGCAGGCCGACCACCGCGACGACTCCCGCCGAGACCACCAACGTGGTGGCGACGACGCGGAGCTGCAGCGAGCGGCGGCGCCGTTCGAGCGCCCGGCGGTAGGCCAGGCCGGGCATCATGGGCAGGCGCCGCACGAAGCGGCGGAGCCGGTGCTGGATCGGGGTCAGGGCGGACCGGCCTTGTAGCCGACCCCCCGGACGGTGACGACGACCTGCGGCTTCTCCGGGTCGCGCTCGACCTTGGCCCGCAGCCGCTGCACGTGCACGTTGACCAGCCGGGTGTCGGCCGCGTGCCGATAGCCCCAGACCTGCTCGAGCAGCATCTCGCGGGTGAACACCCGCGCAGGCTTGCGGGCCAGCGCCACCAGCAGGTCGAACTCCAGCGGGGTCAGCGCGAGCATCTCGCCGTCGCGGGAGATCGTGTGGCCGGCGACATCGATGGTCACCTCGCCGATGGTCAGCAGCTCGGGGGCCGAGTCGTCCTTGCGCCGCAGCCGGGCCCGGACCCGGGCGACCAGCTCCTTGGACTTGAACGGCTTCATCACGTAGTCGTCGGCGCCGGACTCGAGCCCCACCACGACGTCGAGGGTGTCGGCGCGAGCGGTCAGCATGACGATCGGGACGCCTGACTCGGCCCTGATCTGCCGGCAGACCTCGATGCCGTCGGTGCCGGGCAGCATGATGTCGAGCAGCACCAGGTCGGGCTTGCACTCGCGGAACACGGCCATCGCCTTGTCCCCGTCCTCGACGAAGAACGGCTCGAAGCCCTCTCCGCGCAGGACGATGCCGAGCATCTCTGCCAATGCCTGGTCGTCATCGACGACAAGTACGCGACCTCTCACGCCCCCATCGTCGCACCTCGCGGCGGTTTCCGGGGGCCACTCCGGATGCTGGTCTTTGCACCGGCGTTACCGACGGTCAATCCAGCGCGGCCAGACCGTCCAGCTGGAGGGCCGGGTGACCGGTGCTGCCGACGACCTTGATCACGACCACGTGCCGGCCAGCGGGCAGGTGCGCCACGGTCCCGACCCTCTGCCGTACGGACAGCCCGGCCGCGTGCGTGTCGACCACCAGGCGGGTCCTGCCGTCGACAGTCACCAGAGCCTTGCCGCACCCGGGGCAGCGGTCGGCGATCACGGTGACCCTGCTGCCGGCGACGTGGAACGTCATGGTCGCGCCCGGTTTCGTCGACACGGCCACGGTGCCCGCCCAGCGGCGTGCCGAGGGCAGCGTCCGCCAGCCCTTGGACAGCACGGCCGACCGGGTGTCGTACGGCTCGACGACCGTCGCCAGCGCATGCCGGGTGTCGTTGCCGTACGGATCCTGCGAGAGCACCTCGAGGCCGTAGCTCGTCCCGGGTCCAGGCACGAACGGGCTGGCGCCCCGGCCGAAGACCGCCTGCGTCGAGGGCGTGTCGAGCAGCCAGATCACCCAGCCGGACGCAGTCGCGTACTTCACGGTGTACGGGGTCCCCGCCGGGTTGGCCGGGTTGCCCCAGCTCAGCGCGAACCGCGCGGACGGGCCCGCGTCTGAGACGACCGCCGGCACCTTCAGCAGCGGCGGGGCGGTTGCCTTGATGCTGTGGATCGCCTCGGCCGAGACGTCGCCGGAGGCGCCATAGGACCAGTAACCGTAGGTGTAGGTCGCCCCGACCACGACCGTGTCGGTGGCCAGCTGCAGGCTCGCCTGGTCAGGCGGCCCGTCGAACACCGGCTGCCCGTCCAGCGGGCCGGCCGGCGCGACCGTACCGGCGACCCGGCGCACCACCACCCGGGTCGCGGCCGGGTCGTTGCGCCAGCGGACAACGGCATGGACGCCGTCCAGGACGACGGGGACCGGCTGGGGCGCCCCGGGAGCCGCTGCGTCCGCCTGCGCGGACCCGAGCGGGGCGGCGAGAACCATGGCTACCAGAACGGCAACCAGGCGGACCTCACGCATGCGGTCGGGCATCCGTACGGGACCGCATCCGGCCGGCCTTGCGGGCCTGGCTGGCGGCGACGGTCAGGTGTTCGAGCAGCCGCTCGGCCTCGGCGGCGTCGCGGGACACCGCCTCGCCCTGCCAATGACGCCCGGCCGTGTCGCCGTGCACGGTCGCCAGGCGCAGCCACCGCTGGACCGGACCCTGCCGGTAGCGCAGGGACTGCAGCTTCTCGAGCGGGACGATGACCGTCGCCGGACGGATCCGCCCGGTGCGGGTGCGCAGATAGACACCATCGTCCCATGCCAGCAGCGACCAGTAGGACAGCGGCGTGCGCCAGCGGGCCCGGCCCGGCGGACGGGCCCCTGAAGCCGGCGGCTTGATGTCGGCGCCCGGAAACACCCTGCTGAGCAACAACTCTGCGTCGGCGACAGTGCCGACCGGCATCACAGCTCGGACCAGCTGGTTGCTCTCCCGCTCGTCCCGGTCCCGCTGGCGCTGCCGGGCCACGTCGATCTCGAGCCGCACCCAGCCGAGCGGACGCCACAACAAGGGCTGGACGTAGCGCATCGCCTGCACCCGGCCGTACGGGATGGTCTCGGCGCGGGTCTGGGTCAGCCCGCTGTGCAGCCGCAGCCCGTCCGGCGCCTCGGCGACGGAGAACGAGAACTCGTTGTTGAGCCGCTTCTTGACGCCGGCGGCGACGGCCAGCAGGAACGGTACGAGCACGCCGAGCAGGCCGCCTCGGGCGTCCGCCGGCACCTGGAAGGCGGCAACCGCGATCGCGGCCAGCATCAGCAACGACACGGCGACCGGGCCCAGCAGCAGCGAGGCGAGCAGCCGCCCGTTGCTCACCTGCCACAGCGGCCGCTCCATCGGCTCCGGCGTGTCCTCGTGCAGGCCGTGCGCGACGGCGAGCAGCTGGGCCCGTACGCGCAAAGCCTCGTCCTCGCCGAGGTAGGCCAGCTTGGACTTGCCCGAGCCGTGCCCCGCGACCTCGACCCGCAGCTCGGAGACGCCGAGGGCGCGGGCCAGCAGCGGGCGGACCACGTCGATGGACTGGACGCGGGTGAGCGGCACCCGTACGGACTGGCGGCGGATGAGGCCGGTGTTGATCTGCAGCTCGGTGCCGACGACCCGCCACCGGGTGACGGCCCAGGCGACGACACCACCGACGACCGCGAGCGCGAGCAGCACGACGTCGAAGATCCAGTTGCCGATGTGGGAGTCGTGGCTGCCGAACTGCCGGGCGCCGACGATGACCACGATCCCGGCGGCGGCCTGGCTGAACCGGAGCACCGGCGAGAGCGGGTGCAGCCGGGACCATTCGCCGCGTACGGCATGCGGCAGCTCGCCGGGGGGAGCGCTGGTCGGCGTGCTCACAGCCCGGATGCCTGCGCTTCGCCAAGCGACGCGAGCCGGTCCCTGAGCCGCTCTGCCTCTGCGTTGGCCAGCCCGGGCAGCTTGGCGTCGGTCGCGGCCGCTGCGGTGTGCAGCTTGACCGTTGCCAGGCCGAAGATCCGCTCGACCGGACCGGCGGTCACGTCGACGAACTGCATCCGCCCGTACGGGACGACCGACATCCGGCGGAAGAGGAAGCCCTGCCGGATCAGCAGGTCCTCCTCGCGCTCCGCATAGCCCCACGACCGGTAACGCCCGCGCAGCAGCACCCACTCCGCGCCGGCGAGCACCAGGCAGACCACCAGCGTGACCACCCCGGCGACGGCGTTGGCGGTGAGCCACAGCAGCAGCGTCAGGCCGATGGTGACCGGCACCGCGACCACCGCCCACAGCAGCTGGCGTGCACTCCACAGTCGCGGGGAAGGGCTCCGGTAGTCCACAAGGCATCATCGCACCCTGCGCCGGGTCCGGCGGGTCGGCCGCAGGTCGGCGTCAGCCGCGGCCTCGCATGACACGATGTCCGAACCGCACCCGGAGGGGGATGCATGACCGAGCCGCCGAGCTGGCCCGCACCGAGCGGGGACCAGCCCGACCGATCTGGCTACGGGACACCCCCGCCACCGCCACCGCCGCCCTATGGCGCGCCCCCGCCCGGGTACGGACCGCCGTCCGGCTGGGGACCGCCCCAGTACGGAGCCCCGCCGCCCGACTACGGCTACGGCTATCCCGGCTACCAGGGCTACCAGCCGTACGCGGCCGTCGCCGCGAAACCGGGCATCATCCCGCTGCGGCCGCTCGCGGTCGGCGAGATCCTCGACGGTGCGTTCACGACCATCCGCCGGCACCCGAAGGCGACCCTCGGGCTGTCGGCAATCGTGGCCTGCCTGCAGCAAGGGGCGTCCCTCGCCCTGCAGGCGCTGACCGGCACCGTGAGCAGTGGCGGCGGCGTCACCGGGTTGCGCTTCAACAGCACCAGCAACAGCTCCGGCGGCGACGTGGCCCGCTCCCTGACCGGCACCTTCGCGATCCTGCTCGTCAACCTGGTGTTCAGCGCCATCCTGACCGGGATGCTCTGCCTCGTGGTGAGCGACAGCGTGCTCGGCCGGCCGAGCACCGCCGGGGCCGCGTGGCAGCGGGTCAAACCGATGGCCTGGCGGGTTCTCGGCGCCAGCCTGCTGGTCGGCTTCTGCCAGATCCTCGGCCTGGTCCTCTGCATCCTCCCTGGCGCCTTCCTCTGGGGCGCGTGGGCGTTGGTGATGCCGGCCCTGGTGCTCGAGCGGATCGGGATCCTCGCCGCCATCCGGCGCAGCTACCGGCTGGTCACGCCGAACTTCTGGCGGGTGTTCGGGATCCGGGTGCTCAGCTCCTTCATCGCCGCTGCCGTCGCGGCGCCGTTCGCCGCGATCACCCTGTTCACCGGAGCCAACGACCTGTTCAGCCAGCTGGACACCAGCGGCAACACCACAGCGTCCGTCCACCTCAGCGCCACCACGATCATCGTCGGTGCCGTCGTCGGGGTGATAGTCACCACCCTTACGGCGCCGTTCGTGGCCGGCATGCTGACCCTGCTCTACATCGACCGGCGCATCCGCGCGGAGGCGCTCGACGTCCAGCTCCAGCAGGCGGCGCTCAACCAGCCTGGTGGTGCTGCCGTCCCGGCCCCTCCGGCCTACGGCTGACATGAGCGTCCTCCTCCTGACGGCCGGCCCGCTCACCCGCCAGGGCGCCCAGGTCGCCGCGCGGCACGAGCTCGCCAAACCGCCGTACCAGCAGGCCCAGCCGCCCTGGTGGTATCGACCGCTGCGGTGGGCGCTGCACCAGATCGCCCGGCTGTGGGACTCGGCTGCCGCGCACACCGGTGGCGCAGCGGGCCTCTCGGTCCTCCTGGGCACCCTCGCGGTGGTCGTCGTGCTCATCGCCTGGTGGGTCGGCCCGCGAGCGAGGACCGCGCGCAGCAGCCAGGCACTGCACCTCGACCCCGAGACGACGGCCGACGACCACCGCGCCCTCGCCGAGCGGCTCGCCCGCCAGGAGCAGTGGGCCGAGGCCGTACGGGAGCGGCTGCGTGCCATCTCGCGCGACCTCGAGGAGCGCGCGCTGGTCGACCGGCGCCCGGGCCGCACGGCGTACGAGCTGGCCGCCGAGGGTGGACGCGCGCTGCCGGCCCTGGCCGCAGACCTGACCGAGGCTGCCGACCGGTTCGCCCGGATCTGGTACGGGCGCCAGCAGGCCGGCTCGGCTGACTATCGCCGGCTCAGCGAGATCGACGATGCGGTCAAGGCGGCCCGGCCCGCGCGTGCCGTGGCGGTGCCGTGACCGTCGCACCGCCCCTGCTGCCCGAATCCGCCGTGGACGCGGACCAGCCGGCGACCCGATCTTGGTCTGGTCGCGAACAGGCCAAACGCTATCGGGGAGCCGCCGTCATCCTGCTCGCCGTCATCGTGGTCGCGCTCGCCGCTGTCGTCATCACCCGGCACGGCATCAAGCACGGCACGATGGACCCGCAGTCCTACGACTCCGACGGCGGCCACGCCCTGGCGACCCTGGTCGCCCAGCGCGGTGTGCCGGTGACCCGGCTGACCGACCTGGCCCAGGTGACCGCGGCCGCCGGGCCAGGGACAACGGTGGTGGTTGCCGACCCCTTGCAGGAGCAGGATCTGAGCCCGCTGCGCCGGCTGCCCGCAGGTGTCACCGTCGTGCTGATCGCGCCGGACGAGGACTCGCTCGCGGCCGTACAGCCGGGTCTGGACGCGGTCGGCAATTTCGACGCCAAAGTCAAGAACCTCGACTGCAGCCAGCCGGACGCCGTCCTCGCGGGCAGCGTCTACGCCGGTGGCGACAGCTATGGCCGCCGGGCGGGCGACACGACGCCGGGCCAGCTCTGCTACGACGGCACGCTGTACATCCAGCCCGCCGCGGGCGGCTTGGGCTTCGTCGACATCGGCTCCGCCGCGACGTTGAGCAACGCCAACCTGGGCAAGGAAGGCAATGCGGCGCTGGGGATCGGGCTGCTCAGCCACGGCAAGCAGGTCCTCTGGCTCGTACCCGGACCGGTGCACCTGCAGCCAGCGACCGACGGCACCACGCCGCTGTCGAGGCTGCTGCCCGGCCGGCTGGGCTGGGCCGTGCTGCAAGCCGTCATCGCCGTCGCCCTGCTGATGCTGTGGCGGGCGCGCCGGCTCGGCCGGATCGTCCCGGAGCCGCTGCCGGTGGTGATCCGGGCGTCGGAGACCGTCGAGGGCCAGGGCCGCCTCTACCGGGCGGGGCGGGCCCGAGGTCGGGCCGCGACGGCGCTGCGGGCAGCGGCCGTCGCCCGGATGGCGCCCCGGCTCGGGGTTCGCCGCGACGACGCCAGCGCCGCGCTGGTCACCGCGGTCTCCGCCCGCACCGGACGCGGTCCCACCGACGTCGCCGCGCTCCTGTACGGTGCCGAACCGGAGGACGACCGGGCGCTCGTCGCCCTGGCCGACCAGCTCGATGCCCTCGAAGCGGAGGTACGCCGAACGTGACGTCGATGCCCCTGAGCCCCCCGCCCTCCCCTGTCGAGCGCGAAGCCGGTGACGCGGCGCGGGAGTCGCTGGTCCGGCTGCGGACCGAGGTCGCCAAGGCGGTCGTCGGCCAGGACGCCGCGGTCACCGGCCTGGTGATCGCGCTGCTCTGCCGCGGGCACGTACTGCTCGAAGGCGTTCCCGGCGTGGCCAAGACCCTGCTCGTACGGGCCCTCGCGCAGTCGCTCACCCTCGAGATGGCCCGGGTGCAGTTCACGCCGGACCTGATGCCCGCCGACGTGACCGGCTCGCTGGTTTACGACGCACGCACTGCGGAGTTCGAGTTTCGGCAGGGGCCGGTGTTCACCAACCTGCTGCTGGCGGACGAGATCAACCGGACGCCGCCGAAGACGCAGGCCTCCCTGCTCGAGGCGATGGAGGAGCGCCAGGTCAGCGTCGACGGGCGGCCGCGGCTGCTGCCCGACCCGTTCGTCGTCATCGCCACGCAGAACCCGATCGAGTACGAAGGCACCTACCCGTTGCCCGAGGCCCAGCTGGACCGGTTCCTGGTCAAGCTCACGGTGCCGCTGCCGGGCCGTGACGACGAGATTGCCGTGCTGACAAGGCATCACGGCGGTTTCGACCCGCGAGACCTGGCCGCTGCCGGTCTCTCAGCGGTGGCCGGGAAGGCCGAGCTCGAAGCAGGCCGCGCTGCCGTACGCCGGGTGTCCGTACGGCCCGAGGTGGTGGGGTACATCGTCGACGTCTGCCGGGCTACCCGCACCTCACCGTCGTTGTCCCTGGGCGCCTCACCGCGTGGGGCGACGGCGATGCTCAACACCGCCAAGGCCTGGGCCTGGCTGTCCGGTCGCGACTTCGTGACGCCCGACGACGTGAAGGCACTCGCACGGCCGACCCTGCGGCACCGGATCGCTCTGCGACCCGAGGCCCAGATCGAAGGGGTCACGCCGGACGGTGTCCTCGACGGTGTGCTGGCCACCGTGCCGGTCCCGCGCTAGCTGATGTCCCTCACCGGCCGGACTCCGCTGGTCGCCACGATCTTCGTGGCGGTGGCCTTCGGCTGGCCGGCGCACGGGGCCACCGTCGGCTGGCTGCTGCTGGCCTTGCTGCTGCTGATCGCCGTGGATGTGCTGCTGGCTGGGGCAACCGGGGCGCTGCGCTACACCAGGACCGGCGAGCATACCGGCCGACTCGGCGAGCCGCTCGATGTCGGGCTGATCGTCGAGAACACCGGCCGGCGCACGGTGCGGGCCGTCATCCGCGACGCGTGGCCGCCGAGCGCCGCCGCGCTGCCCCGCCGCTACCGGGTGGTGGTGCCGCCCGGCGAGCGGCGCCGGCTCGACGGTGTGCTGGTGCCGACCCGCCGTGGTGACCGGTACGCCGACCGGGTCACCGCCCGCTCGATCGGCCCGCTGGGGCTGGCCGGGCGGCAGGGCTGGCAGTCCGTACCCTGGCGGGTCCGGGTGCTGCCTCCCTTCACCAGCAGGGTTTTTCTGCCCGAACGGCTGGCCCGGCTGCGTCAGCTCGACGGTCTGGTGGCGGCTCGCGTACGCGGTCAGGGCACCGAGTTCGACTCCCTGCGTGAGTACGTGCCCGGCGACGACGTCCGCTCGATCGACTGGCGGGCGACGGCCCGCAGCGGCGGCGTGGCCGTACGAACCTGGCGGCCCGAGCGCGACCGGCGGATCCTCATCGTGCTCGACACCTCGCGCGTCTCGGCGGGCCGGGTCGGGGACATCCCCCGCCTCGATGCGGCCATTGACGCCACCCTCCTGCTGACCGCACTCGCCGGACGGGCCGGCGACCGGATCGGGCTGCTGGCCTTCGACCGCGGTGTACGTGCCCGGGTCCGCCGGTCCTCCGCGGGCGACGCGCTGCCCGCCGTCGTCTCCGCCGTGACGCCGCTGGAGCCGTCGCTGGTCGAGGCGGACTACCGCGCGATGGTGGTGGCGATCCTGGCCGAGGCGAGGCAACGCAGTCTCGTGGTGCTGATGACCGGGCTCGAGCCGGCCGCCGTACGCGAAGGTCTCCTGCCCGCACTGGAACCCTTGCTGCGCAGGCACACTGTGCTGCTCAGCGCAGTGGCCGACCCCGGCTTGTCGAGGATGCGGGCCGGTCGGGGTGAGGCGGGACGGGTCTATGCGGCGGCGGCTGCCGAGCAGGCCCAGGCCGGCCGTGACCAGATCTCGTCGTTGCTGCGCCGGCGCGGTGTCGAGGTGGTCGACGAACCGCCGGCGACCTTCGCCCCGGCGGTCGCCGATGCCTACCTGGAGCTCAAGGCCGCCGGCCGGCTCTAGGCCGAACTGCAGAACATGGAGAGTGCCGCCACAGTCGGCTTCTGCCGCCGATAGCGGCCAGGCACCGCCGATAGCGGCGCTGTCGTCGGTTCCGCCGGGTCCTGGCGCCGACAGCGGCGCTATCGGCGCGCGGGGGCAGTGGCCGGGCACCGCGGGGGCAGTGGCCGGGCACTGCTGATAGCGGCGCTGTCGTCGGTTCGGCCGGGTCTGGGCGCCGACAGCGGCGCTATCGTCGCGCGCAGACGGCGGATGCTTCGGCCCGGGAAGGCCTAAGCGGCGACCGGGGCGATCTGCGCGCGCAGGTCGAGCGACACGTCACCGGTCTCGCCTGCCCGTACGGCCCGGCCGCCCAGGACCACCACGTAGCCGATGAAGCAGCACCACACGCCGATCCCGATCGCGAGCCGCGCCCACGTCGGCAACGGCGACGGCGTGACGAAGCCCTCGAGGATGCCTGAGACCGCGAGCACGCCGACCAGGCCGATGGAAACCGCCCCGGCGGCGCGGCCCTCCTCGGCCAACGCGTCCGTACGGCGGCGTGGTCCCGGGTCGACGACGGTCCAGCCGAGCTTGAGGCCGACGCCCGCGGCGATGAACAGGGCCGTGAGCTCGAGCGCGCCGTGGGGCAGCAGCAGGCCGAAGAACTCGCCCGTGTGCCCGGCAGCCGCCATGTAGCCGCCGTCCACTCCGGCGTTGACCGCATTGCTGTACATCAGGTAGACGGTCGGGACGCCGAAAAACACCCCGGAGACCAGGGACAGCGCGGCAACCCACGCGTTGTTGACCCACACGTGGAAGGCGAAGTCTTGCGCCGGATGCTCGGAGTAGTAGTTCTTGAAGTCGTGGCTGACCAGCGACTTCACGACGTCCGGCGGTGCCAGCTGGGACTGCACATGCCGGTTGGTCGCGATCCACACCCCGATGGACAGGGACACGGCGACGAACACCACGCCGACCGACGCCCACCAGCGCCACAGCCGGTGGAGCTCCGCCGGGAACCGTACGGTGACGAAGTGCTGAGCATTGACCCAGGCGCCGCCGTGCGGGCCGGTGACCGCGGATCGCGCGTCGCCGACCAGCCGGGAGAGCCGGCCGATCAATGCCGGGTCTGGCGTCGCGGATCGTACGGTGGACAGGTCGGTGGCGGCGCGCTGGTAGAGCAGGACGAGCTCGTCGATCTCGTCGCCGGACATCCGCCCCGGGCGCCGGGCACGACGGGACAGCTGGCTGAGCCGGACCCACTGGGGCGAGCGGGACGCCACGAACGCGTCGACGTCCACGCGGTGGCCCCCTTCCCGGACGACAAGCGCACCTGCAGGCAGACTAGCGTCCGAGCCGCTCGTACGGGCGGCGACTCGAGGGGGCCCGGATGAGCTACGGCTACCCGCCGCCGGGCGGGACGGTCACCGGTGAGGCCGTCGAGCTCGAGCTGCGGCCGGCCCGGCTGGCTTCCCGCACGGTGGCGTTCGCCCTCGACCTGATCGTGCAGCTCGTGGCGCTGTTCCTGCTCACCGTGGCCTACGGGGCGATCGGGTTCCACCTCGACTCCGCACTGGCCGCGACGTTCAGCTTGATCCTGGTGTTGGCCTGCTTCCTGGGCTACCCCATCGTCCTCGAGACGCTCTGGCACGGCCGGACATTGGGCAAGGCGGCGATGGGGCTCCGGGTCGTACGGGACGACGGCGGGCCGGCGCCGTTCACCTCGATCGTGATCCGCGAGGTGGAGGGCCTGATCATCGACAAGCTGTTCTTCTTCGGCTTGATCGGCATCATCACGATGCTGAGCTCGGAGCGGGCCAAGCGACTGGGCGACATGCTGGCCGGCACGGTGGTCATCAACGAGCGCGTCCCCGGCCGCGAGTCGGCTGCGGTCGCCATGCCGCCACCGCTTGCCGGATGGGCCGCAACCCTGGACCTGTCCCGGGTCCCCGACTCACTCGGCCTGGCCATCCGGCAGTTCCTCGGCCGCGCGGCCCAGCTCGACCCCGCAGCCCGCGAACGGGTCGGCGGTCAGCTGCTGATGGCCGTGGCCGCCGTGACCTCGCCGCCTCCCCCGCCGGGGACGCCCGGCTGGGCGGTCCTGACCGCGGTCATCGCCGAGCGCCGCAGGCGCGAGGAGCTGTCCGGACCGCCGCCGGTGGGAGCTGCCGTACCGCTGCCGGCTCCGTGGTCCGCGGAGCAGCCCTACGCTCCACCGATATCCTCGCCGGCCCCTCCCCCGCCGCCTGCCCCCGGACCCGGCGGTTTCGCGGCACCGGTCTGACCACGCCGGCGGCCCGGGTGCGAGCGTGGTCAGGCGATCCGGTCGTGACCGAGGATGAGGACGTCGGCCGGCTGCGCCCGGAAGGCCGAGACGCCAGCCGCGTACGCAGCCAGGTGGTCCGAGGCCAGGTGTGCGTCGAGCGCCTCCCGCGACGCCCACTGCTCGACCACGACGAACTGGTCTGGGGCGTCGAGCACGGCATGCAGGTCGTACTGCAAGCAGCCGTCCTCCGCGCGTACGAGGGGTGCGAGCCGCTCGAACGCGGCCAGCTGGTCCGGACCCTTGCCGGGGTCGGCCTGCAGGATGGCGAGGACGCGTACGGGATCGCTCACTGGTCCAGCCTATCGACCGACGGTGAGCGCGAGGTTGACGATCCGCAGCGCCGCCATCAGGACGTCCGTGGCCAGGTCCGCAGGGCCGTGTCGATCGCGCCGACGAGCCGGTCAAAGGAGCGGTCGACATCCTGTGGCAGCCCGAAACCGCCGCCGACCTCGAGACTGACAAAGCCGTGCAGTGCGCTGCGGATGAATCGGGTCGCGTCCACCGCGTCGTCGCCGGTGATGCCGTAGGCGTGAAGCACGGCGAACACCGTGTTGACGGCGCGCTCGGAGGCGGCGACATGCGCGGGATCCGCCGGCTCGGGTAGGCGTTGCGTCGCGGGGTAGCGACCAGGCCGGTCCAGCGCGAACCGGCGATAGGCATCGGCCACGGCCCGTACGGCGTCGAGCCCGGCCTTGCCGGCCGCAGCACGGGACAGGACATCGGCCAGCTGGGCGGTGGCGGCGGCAGAAACCTTCTGCAGCAGGGCATCCAGGCCCCGCACGTGTTTGTAGAGCGAGGGAGCGGCCACGCCGACGCGCTGGGCAACGGCTGCGAGGGTGAGCGCAGCGAGCCCGTGCTCGTCGACGATCGCCAGCGCCACGTCGACCACCGCCGGGGTCGAGAGTCCGGCCCTAGGCACGGGCGACTTTGCTGAGGTGACCGAGGATCGACGCTGCCGTGGCGGCGGGCAGCTCGGCGTGGGGGTAGTGTCCGGCGCCGTCGATCATCTGCAGCGTCACGTCGGTGTGCGCGGCGATCAGCCGCTCGTCCGCCCGCGCCTCGGCGGTGGCGTCCTTGAAGTCGGGATCGGCCGAGCCCATCAGCAGCAGCACCGGGCAGCGCAGCTCGGGGATGCGTGCGTTGCAGTCAGCGTGGGTCTCGATCAGCCCTGCCGTCGCGGCCATCCGGCCGGGCTCGCGCAGGTTGGCCTTGAGGGCCTTGCGGTAGGCCGCGAAGTCGGCGGGTTTGCCGGCCTTGTAGAGCGAGGAGTAGTAGGCCAGCCACAGCGTCGGGTTGTGGGTCACCAGGAACTGTGCCGCGCGGATGAGCGGGTTGAGATCGGGTCGGTGCAGGAACGGCGACATGACCACGAGCGCCTCGACGGCTTCCGGTGCCTCCGCCGCAGCCCAGATCACCGAGGAGGCTGACGACGAGTGGCCGATCAGGGTGGCCTTGCCGCCGAGGTGCCACACGAGCTCGAGCAGGTCCTCACCGGTGACCCGGCAGCCGTACTCGTCCCAAGGCACGCTCGACTCGCCCTGGCCACGCACATCGCACGTCACGACCCGGTAGCCGGCCTCGACCAGCCTCGGCGTGAGAAACCGGAACGCGGCGCGGACGTCGCCCATGCCTGGCGCCAGCACCAGCAGCCGACCATCGGCAGGCCCCTGGACGTCGTACGCGATGCGACCGCCGGTGCGGCTGAGGAACTGAGTGTTCATGACCGACTCCCTTGACTATTGCCCGTAGCCCAAAAGCTACTGGCATTAGCCAGCCAGGTCAAGTCAGCTTGGCCAGGATTTCCGGGGTGCTGGTGGCTCGTCGTCGCCTCGGTAGTCGTGGGGGCGGTTGCGGTACTTGCGGCCGAGGGGCGTGGTCCAGTTGAGGACGCCGTTGGCGTCCTGGGTGTAGCTGAACCCTCCGTGGGTCTTGGCCCGGTGGCCATGGCAGGCCAGCGCGGCCAGGTTTCGCGCCGAGGTGGCTCCGCCCTTGCCCTCGCCCGACCGGTCGAAGGGGACGGAGTGGTCGAGCTGCGCCGGACCGGCGGAGCGGGTGGATCCCGGGAACCGGCACCGCTTGTCCCTGGCCCGCACGTAACGGTCCAGCCCGGCCTTGGGCACGTAGCACCGGGTCCCCTGATCGAGCAGGTGCCCGTCGACCGCCTCGACGACCCAACGCTGCCACTGCGCGTCGGCTGCCAGCAGTCCGGCGATGTCGGCCGGGATCGGCCCGTAGCCGATCAGCTCGGCCGTGCTGTCCCGGAGCCCCAGCAGGGTGGGCAGGTCGACGATCACGTTGACGGTCACCTTGGGCGTCAACGGGGTGGACGGGTCCCCGGGCTTGGTGCCGATCAACCGCCCGGTCAGCACGTCGGCCCGGCGCTCGTCCGCGCTCCGACCGTCGGCCGGGTCGAACTTTCCGGCCGCGGCGTTCAGGTTCTGCTCGATCGCCAACGCCTGCACCGGCGGCAGCCAGGCGTGCATCCCGATCAACCCGTCGGCACCTTCGGCGTCGAAGACCACCCGCCGACCCTTGATCCCGTCCAGCCAGGACTGCGTCTCCGCTGCGGCGTCGAGCCTGACGATCGCTCGGCGGATCCGCCGTCTCAGGTCCGCCGGCTGGCCCTTGCCCGCGCCCGGCAGCACCTTGGCCTCCACGGCAAGCGCAAGATCCGGGTCCAGCTGGGCCAGACGTTCGACCAGGATGTGGGCCCGGTGGGCGTCGAGCTCGCCTGCCCGCAACGCCGCCCCCGTCCTCGCGAGCAGTCCAGTGGGTGCGAGCACCCGCGCGGTCTCCACCTTGTCCCTGGCGAAGTCCTGCGACACGTTGATCGCCGGGGACAGCTCCAACGCCGCAGGGTCGAACGCCCGTACGTCGGGGGTCGGAACCGGCTTGGGGCCGGCTGCTCCGGCGACCGCCGTCGACTCCTGCCCGGCCGCCCACGCCAGCTGCGGCTGCCAGGCCTGCACCACCGACAACCACTCATCGCGGGTCAACGGTCGCTGGGCCAGCCCGGCCAGCAGCGTGATGGCCTCTGCACCGGGCGGCAACGCGGCCACCTGCAGCAGCACCTCCGACACCGGCGGCAGGCCGGCGGGATGGGGCACCTCGGAATCGAGAAAATCGATGCTCAGGGCGCGCGCCGACCAACCCGGACCGTCCCCGGCCGGGTCGAGCAACGCGGTCTCTGCCATGACTCAAACGCTATCCGAGGGCACCGACAAAAAAGCAGCCCCTCGCGGGCCGCCTCGAAGACTTCTTGGCCAGCAGGCTATCCGGGCCTCTGCGCCGGCTGGCTCGGCGAACCGTCGAGGTCCTCGAGCTCCACGTCCGGGCCGTCAAGGACGACGTCCCCCGCAAGATGGATCGTGACATGCTCGCCGGTCGCCCGGTCGTCCACCCGGTAGCGCTCGACCACCAGCGGGCCGGACGGCGTCTCGTGGTCATCGACAGCCTCGAGGGTCCAGCCACGCTCCACCACCAGCGGCGCCAGCAACGGCTGCCACAGCGTGACCATCCGAACCCACGCAGAACCCTTGAGCGGCAGGGAAAGCAGCCGCGGCAGCACGACGAGGAACGCAGGACTCTCCGCGAGGAACCCGGCGGCCTCAGCCGCGTCCTCCGCGGCCGAGCCGCCGTCGACGCCTGAGCGCACCCACATCAGCTGCCGGCCGAGGGATCCACCTCTCACGCGCCAACGCGGAGTGGACACCTCGCACCGTACGGGGCGCCAGCGCGAGTCGACGGTCAGCTCGACCCGGGAGCCGTCGTCGTTGTCGCCGACGTAGGACCAGCCGGCGGGCGCCATGGCCGTGGAGAACCGCTCCGCACGGCCGTCGGCGAAGCGATAGACCCCGCTCGGCACCTCAGGACCCGTACTGCCAGGAGCGCAGGTAGTCCTGCTGGTCAGGGCTCAACGTGTCGAGCGAGACGCCGATCGAGAGCAGGGTGAGCGTGGCGACCCTGGCGTCGATCTCGGCCGGCACGTCGTAGACGCCGGGCGAGAGATCGCCGGCGGCGCCGACCAGCCACTCAGCCGTCAGGGCCTGATCGGCGAAGGCGACATCCATGACGGCGGCCGGATGTCCCTCGGCAGCAGCAAGATTGACCACCCGGCCTTCGGCGAGCAGCAGCAGCCGTCGGCCGTCGGCCATGGTGAACTCGTCGGTGTGCGGGCGCACCCGTCGGCGCTCGTCGGCGAGGTCGTGCAGCGCGCGTACGTCGACCTCGACGTCGAAATGCCCTGCGTTGGCGAGGATGGCGCCATCTCGCATGACCTCGAGGTGCTCGGCCCGGATGACGTCACGGTTGCCGGTCACGGTGATGAAGACGTTGCCGATCGGTGCGGCATCTGCCATCGGCAGGACCCGGAAGCCGTCCATCGTCGCGTCGAGTGCGCGAATCGGGTCGACTTCGGTGACCACGACCTGGGCGCCCAGTCCGCGAGCCCTGGACGCCACGCCCTGGCCGCAGGAGCCGTACCCTGCGACGACGACAACCCGGCCGGCGATCAGCGTGTTGGTGGCCCGCAGGATCGCGTCGAACGTCGACTGCCCGGTGCCATATCTGTTGTCCAGCAGGCGTTTTGCCGGTGTGTCGTTGACCGCCACGACCGGAAACTTGAGCACGCCCGCGCGGGCCATCTCACGGAGCCGGATCACGCCGGTGGTGGTCTCCTCGCAGCCGGCGCGTACGCGGTGGCCGAGATCTGGCCGGGTCGTGTGGAGCATGTTGAGGAGGTCGCAGCCGTCGTCGAGGACGAGGTCCGGCTCGATTGCGAGCGCCGACTCGATGTGGGCGTAGTAGCCGGCCAGGTCGACGCCCGAACGCGCGAAGACCGCCACGCCATCGTGTACGAGGGCTGCTGCGGTGTCGTCCTGGGTGGACAGCGGGTTGGAGGCGGCGAGGGTCACCTGCGCCCCACCGGCCACCAGGGTGCGCACCAGGTTGGCGGTCTCTGCCGTCACGTGGAGGCAGGCTGCAATGCGTACGCCGGCGAGCGGCTTCTCGTCGGTGAAGCGGCGCCGGATCGCCGCCAGCACCGGCATCGTCCGGTCGGCGAAGTCGATCCGCTGCGCCCCATCGGGGGCGAGCGCGAGGTCGGCGACGTCATGCTCCTGCACGGCGGCCTCCTCGGGCGGAAATTGTGCAGGGGCGGTACGGAGACCTGGCGAGAGGTCCCGTACCGCCCCGCGGTTTGACTCTAGTAGCGGTAGGCGTCGGGCTTGTACGGGCCCTCGACGGAGACGCCGATGTACTCGGCCTGCTCCTTGGAGAGCTGGGTCAGCCGGACGCCGAGTGCGTCGAGGTGCAGCCGCGCGACCTTCTCGTCCAGGTGCTTGGGCAGCACGTAGACGCCCAGAGGGTACTGGTCGGTCTTGGTGAACAGCTCGATCTGGGCGATGGTCTGGTTGGTGAAGCTGTTCGACATCACGAACGACGGGTGACCGGTCGCGTTGCCGAGGTTGAGGAGGCGGCCCTCGGACAGCACGATCACCGAGTGACCGTCGGCGAAGCGCCACTCGTCGACCTGCGGCTTGATGTTGACCCGGGTGATGCCGTCGACCTTGGCCAGGCCGGCCATGTCGATCTCGTTGTCGAAGTGGCCGATGTTGCCGACGATCGCCTGGTGCTTCATCCGGGCCATGTCGGCGGCCATGATGATGTCCTTGTTGCCGGTGGCGGTGATGAAGATGTCCGCGGTCTCGACGACGTCCTCGAGGCGGGCGACCTGGTAGCCGTTCATCGAGGCCTGCAGGGCACAGATCGGGTCGACCTCGGTGACGATGACCCGGGCGCCCTGGCCGCGCAGCGACTCCGCGCAACCCTTGCCCACGTCACCGTAGCCGAGAACGACAGCGACCTTGCCGCCGATCATGACGTCGGTGCCACGGTTGATGCCGTCGATCAGCGAGTGCCGGACGCCGTACAGGTTGTCGAACTTGCTCTTGGTGACCGAGTCGTTGACGTTGATGGCCGGGAAGAGCAGCACGCCGTTCTTGGCGAACTCGTACAGGCGGTGGACGCCGGTCGTGGTCTCCTCGGTGACGCCCTTGATCTCGGCGGCGATCTTGGTGAACCGCTGCGGGTCCTCGGCGAGCGAGCGCCGCAGCGTGTCGAGGATGACCTTCCACTCGTCGGCGTCGTCCTCGGCGGCGGAGGGTACGGCTCCGGCGCGCTCGTACTCGACGCCCTTGTGCACGAGCAGCGTCACGTCACCGCCGTCGTCGAGGATCATGTTCGGGCCGCCACCGCCGGGCCAGTTGATGACCTGCTCGGTGCACCACCAGTACTCCTCGAGGGTCTCGCCCTTCCAGGCGAAGACCGGGACACCCTGGGGGTTGTCGATGGTGCCGTTCGGGCCGACCGCGACGGCCGCCGCGGCGTGGTCCTGGGTGGAGAAGATGTTGCAGCTGACCCAGCGGACCTGCGCGCCGAGCTCGGTGAGCGTCTCGATCAGGACGGCGGTCTGGATGGTCATGTGCAGCGAACCGGTGATGCGGGCACCGGTGAGCGGCTTGCTTGCGCCGTACTCCTGGCGCATCGCCATCAGGCCGGGCATCTCGTGCTCGGCCAGCTGGATCTCCTTGCGGCCAAAGGTCGCAAGCGAAAGGTCGGCGACCTTGAAGTCGGCGGTCATGCAATCTCCTTGTGAGAACTGGGTTGGGTCAGCAACTTTTGATGCTTGTCCTGCTCCCACCGCAACCAGCTCGCGGCGGGTACGTCTTGCGGGCGCTCGGGCTCGGAGGTGAGCCAGCCCTCGACCGCCTTGCGCAGCTCTGGCTCGGTCTGCAGCCGGGCGGCGAAGCCGAGGTCGGACAACGAGATCTCGTGCACCTCGAGGAGCTCGCGTAGGGTGCGCAGCCGCTGGAGGTGGCCGGGGCCGTACAGCCGATACCCGGACACGGACCTGTGAGGCTCGACCAGGCCGGCGCTCTCGATGTAGCGGAGCATGCGGGCGGACCAGCCGGTGATCTCGGCTGCTTCCTGGATTGTGAGGCCCGTCATGGCTTTCATCTCGACCGAGGTTAGCAGAGTCGTGTCAACCTTGCGGCATCAACGACTCGTGACCTCCGTCACCCTCGCGCACCTGGCTAGCTCGACCCGTGCTTGTCGCAGTGCTCGTGGACGCAGCGGCGCAGCTCGTCGGGCGAGATCCCGTTGCGCACGAGGAACTTTGCGCCGACTTCCGACAGGCAGTCGATGAAGTCGCACAGGTCGTGGGACCCACCGTCGCGGGGTGGTTGGCTGGGCCGATCCCCGCCTGGGATGCACACCGCCACCAACAGCTGTTCCCTGGTGAAGGGCACAGATCGCAGAGTGAGTCCCTCGGCAACCACCCGGACCTGGTAGACCCCGGGCAGCGGAGTGGGCAGCTGGCCGCTGAACAGCCCTGAACTGCCCTCGCTGAGGGAGATCGTCTGCGGTCCCGTCGGTCCGTTGGCATGGGCGACAACGTGGGCGCGGTGCTCTACCGGCAGCCCGTACTCCGTCAGTGTGGCCGTGATGGTTGCGCTGGTCCCGGGCTCGACGCTGGGCTGGCTGAGCCCCGCCGACAGCCGCAGGTTGGACGAGGCGTAGACGTTGAGGCTGTAGCGGGCGCCGTTGGCCGAGGCCCGTGCGAATGCGTCGTTTCCCGATGCCTTGTCCTGGCGGCGCAAGCCGGCCAGTGCCTTCTTCCACTCCGGTCCGTCGATTTCCAGGATGGCGTGCCAGGTCCCCGCCTGGGCGCCTGCACCGACAGGGACAGGCAGCGCGCCGGTCCGGTAGTAGCGCATGGTGTCGCCCTGGCCGACAGCGACGCCAACGCCCGCAGCCGAGGCCGCGTCGATGATCTGGCCGTCCGGAGTCTCCAGCGACAGGTCGACGACCGGAAGGTCGTCGAGCAGGACGACGGTTGCCTCGATGTCCGCCTCGGTCAGGACGAAGGGGATCCGCAGCTTGACCCCTGGTTGCAGAAATCCGGAGGGATCGACCACGATGGCCGTGTCGGTCACGCCGGCGAGGATCTGCAGGAAATACTTGCTGAGGCGGAAGTACTCATCCGTACCGGGGGTGAGTGTCCCGGTCAGCAGCAAATAGCCGCCGGTGTTGTTGGCCAGCTTGATCAGCGCCGTCGTGGAGACCTGTGACTCGTTGCCGAGACCGATCGCGAATGTCCGCTGATCGATGCTGGAGGCGACGTCGTCGATGAACGCGGAGCGGTTTTCGAGGCCATCCGTGAAGACGATCAGCGCCTTGTCCTGGAAAGCGGAAGCGGGCACGGCGTCCAGGACGTTGCGGGCCATCACCACGCCGTCGCCGATCGAGGTGGCTCCGGCTGGGTTCGTGGCATGGTTGCCGATGGCCGTCAGGGCCTGGACGCGCGCAGGATCGAAATCACCGCCTGGGCCGATGAGGGTGACGTCCAGGCCCGGGAACGTCGGGTCGTTGACGGGATAAGCATCGGTGTCGAACCTGATCAGCCCGAGGCCGTTCCCTGCCTGGATGAGCTGGGCGAATCGGCCGGCGGCCTGTCGCAGCACCTGGACCCGGGTGGCGCCTCCCGTTCCTGCCGGGTCGTCCATGCTGCCCGACTGGTCCAAGGCCATCATGATGGCGACGGTCGGGCGAGGGATCGAATTGCCCGACAGGTCGAAGACGAAGTCTTGCCCGGTCTCGTTGCAGTGGATGGTGACGGTTCCCGCTGCCGCGACGGTGCCGGCCGCGCCCCCCGTCATGCCGAACCAGATCCGCGCCTCGGTGTAGGGCGCCAGGGCGTGGGCGACGGTCACGGTGCCGGCTGGGGTCAGCACCAGGTAGGGACTGGCCGGGGCCACCGTGACCGTGAAGGTAACCGGGTGGCAGGAGAAGACGCGGAACACTGCGGCCCGCGCCGTGGTCTCGCCGGTCGGCACGTCGTTGAACGTGATGTGGTTGCCGGAGTTGACCACCTCGAGGAAGGGCACCTCAGGAACGGTGTCGTAGCAGGGTGGTGCCACCACAGAAGGATCCTTGTACGTCTTGAAGACCTGCTGGTTCTCCGGTGGTGCCCACGGCCTGAGCTGGAGTGCGGGGTTGGCCGAGTTGCCCGCCCACGGCTCGATCGGGCCGTTCAGACCGGGATCGGCGCTGTCGTTGTGATAGACGGTCGTGGGATCGAGCCGCTCGGAGTGCCCGGCCTGCGTCTGCCACATCGCGTACAACCGGTCGACGTTGGAGTGCAGCAGGAACACGAACGGGTCGTGGAACGAGTAGTGCGCCTGGGTGATGGTGCCGCCGACAAATCCGTGCGCGTCCGAGTGGGTCTGTTGGATGTTGTTGTTGAAGTCCTCCCAGGTGGGGGATCCGGTGACCGTGGCATCGCTCAGGCTGACCGGCGACGAGGACAGGCTCGCGCTCCCACCGTTCACCTGCCGCCAGATGTGGGTGTGCCCGCCACCCTCGGTCGACTCGTACGCACCGAAGGGAGCCCCTGCGTCCCCTTGGTCGCTGCCCATGAAGGTCGAGGTGAACAGGTTCACCCGGCCGCCGGCAGTGCTCCGGGGATCAACGCTCCAGTCCCAGTAGTGCAGGGACAGCTCCGGATCGACCTCTCGGAGCAACTGCTCCAGCCGGTTGACGATCTCACGGTGCCACGGCACGAAGCCGGGGCCCACGTGCACGTTGACCCCCGCCAAGTGTGCGTTCTTGTGGATGTCCTCCTGCTTGTCCCAGAAGGTGACGCCGTCGGGATAGACCTTGGACGTGTCCAGTGCCAGGAAAGCCTGCAAAAGTCGGTCGCGCTCCGCCTGCGAGATCAGTGCGACGTCCCGCCGAATCCCATCACCGATAGCCATCGTCGTCTCCCCTATGTGTGACCGCCATTTGGCCGTCCCAATGAAGAGGCGGTGCGAGGCCCGGAAATACCTGCGGCCCACACTTGGTGCGGAGGTTAGGGAGCGCGGTCGACGTCCGGCTCGAGGTAGATCACCTTGGCGACCGGGAACAGAGCCCGTACGCGGGCCTCCGCGAAGTCGATGCGCCGGGCGACGTCGGCCAACGTCGCCGCCGGGTCGACCGCAATCTTGGCGGCGACCAGCATCTCGTCCGGTCCCAGGTAGAGCGTGCGGATGTGGATGACCCGGCGCAACACCGGGTCGTCGAGCAACGCGTGGCTGATCGCCATGACCTGGCCACTGGTTGCGCCCTCCCCGATGAGCAGGCTCTTCATCTTCACCGCAAGGATCGACGCGATCACCGCGAGCAGGCCGCCGATCGCCAGGGTCCCCACGCCGTCCCAGCGCGGATTGCCCGTGGACTCAGCCAGGACGATACCGGCGAGGGCGAAGACCAGGCCTACGAGCGCTCCGCTGTCCTCGAGCAGGACGACCGGCAACTCGGGGTTCTTGGTGTGCCGGATGAAGCCGATCCAGGATGAGTTGCCCCGCAGCGGGTTGGACTCACGGACTGCGGTACGGAACGACAGCGCCTCGAGGACGATCGCGACCCCGAGCACGCCGATGGCGACGACCGGGCTGTCGAGGTGGTGCGGGTGGCGCACCTTGTCCACGCCCTCGTACAGCGCAAAGAGCGAGCCGAGGCTGAACAGCACCAGCGCGACGACGAACGCGTAGAAGAATCGGTCGGCGCCGTGGCCGAACGGGTGCTCCGGGTCGGCCTCGCGCCGTGACCGCTTGCCGCCGATGAGCAGCAGCACCTGGTTGCCGGAGTCGACGACCGAGTGGACGCCCTCGGCGAGCATGGACGACGAGCCGGTGAACGCGAACGCCACGAACTTGCTGACGGCGATCCCGAGGTTGGCCGCCAGGGCGGCGACGATCGCCTTGGGGCTGCCCTCGCTGCTCACCGCTGCCGGCTCAAGGCAGCAGTCGCGCGGCGAGCTCGGACGCCGCCCCGTCGTCGGACGGGTCGACGCCCTCGAGGAGGGCGAGGTAGACCGACGCGTAGTCACCCAGCGCCACCAGCGAGGCGAACCGCTCGAGCGGGCTCTCCCCCTCGGCCAGCAGCGACGTCACGGCGATGCCGCGCTCCTGGGCCAGGATCGCGGCGGCTTCGGCCCGCGCAGCGATCGCCGGGACCTCGCGGTTGTCGCGCAGCAACACCAGCTTGAGCTTCGGCTCGACCTCGTCATCTGCGTCCTGCGCCCGGTCCCGGAACAGGTCCTCGAGCGGGTCGCTCGGCCGGGACGACGGCAGCCCGGAGCCGAACACGCCGTCGAAGCAGCCGAGCACGGTGTGCAGCACCTCGGGAAGCACGCCTGGCAGTGCCGGCAGCTTGGCATTGCGGGTCAGCTGGGCGGCCAGCCGGTTGGCAGCAAGACCGCCGACCGGCGGGGTGCCCCACACCAGCGGGAGGGCGTCTGCCAGCTCGATGGCGAAGGTCTTGCCGGGGTTGAGGAAGCTCTCGTACGAGGGCCGGCAGCGCTCGGCGTAGCGGACCAGGATCTCGGCGGTCGCCTCGATCGCGGCCGGCGGGACGCTGATCAGCCCCAGCGCGTCGGCGGCCAGCAGGACCGGGACGGCCATCGACCACAGGCTGGCCCTGGCGGGGCGGCCGCCAGGGACCACGACGTGCGGCGCGTTGGCCTGCTCGCCGCGCAGGTCCAGCGGTGAGCCTTCGGCGGACACCGTCACCAGCCGGGCACCGCGGCGGACGGCCTCGTCGGCGGCCGCGAGCGTCTCGGCGGCCTTGCCGGAGGTCGACACAGCGATGGCCAGGTCGGCGGCGCCGACCCACGCGGGTAGGTCTGGACCGCGGACAACGAGCACCGGCGTGGGGCTGCCCGCGGCGGCCAGCGCCGCAAGCAGGTCACCGGTCAGCGCGGCGGTGCCTGAGCCGAGGACGACGACGGCGCGCGGGCGGCCCTCGCGGGCAATCCGGGCCAGGCCGGCGTCGGCGCAGGCCGTCGCTGCCTCGCGGACCTGAGCCGCCGAGGTCGCCGTCGCCAGCAGCATCCCCCCGGTGTCGGCGGCCTCGAGCGCCTCGACGTCGTCCAGCAGCGTTGCGTTGAGCGGCTGCGGACTCACGCGGAGGGCGCGTCCGCCGACGGCTTGCGCGCCTCGTCGACGAGGAGGACCGGGATGTCGTCGCGGACGGGGTAGGCCAGGCCGCAACCGGTGCAGACCAGCTCGTCGGCCGCATCGTCGGCGCGCAGCACCGAACGGCAGTCGGGGCAGGCGAGGATGGCGAGCAGCGCGGGGTCGAGGTTCATCGGTCGCTCCGGGGTAGCGGGGGAAGGACGGCTCAGCTGCGGATCAGGGCGAGCAGCTCGTCGCGCAGGTCCGCCATGGCGACCTTGTCGGCCGCCTCGACGTTGAGGCGCAGCAGGGGCTCGGTGTTGGACGCGCGGACGTTGAACCACGACGTCGGGGACAACCGTACGGTCAGGCCGTCCAGCGTGTCGATCTCGACGCCCTCACCGGACCCGTACGCCTCGCGGATCTGCGTCACCTTGGCCGCCTGGTCGGCGACCTCGCTGTTGATCTCGCCGGAGGCGGAGTAGCGGGAGTACTGCGAGAGCAGCTCGGACAGGGTGCCCTGCTGCTCGCCCAGCGCCGCGAGCACGTGCAGCGCC